>JBJXFB010000048.1:0-132136 GCA_046155895.1 Planctomycetota bacterium
CGCCACTCGGCGGCCGCAAGAATTGCCCTGGTACCGTACTCCGGATGACAGAGCAGCTCGTCCCCCGAAGGAGCCGAGCTGCTCGATGATGTCGTGGTCGTCGACGCGAGTCCGGCTCGCCCGTCCCTGCCGCATGACTGCGACAACACCCGAACGGGCTGACCGAAACCACCTCGACGACTGAATTCCTACCTCAACGGCGTGGCTCGAAGGAAGCCCCTCCTTCATTTTTTTTTCTCGCCGACGTCGCGCGACCCGTCCGTCCGCTCCGCTTCCCTCCTCTCTTTCATCGCCTCGCGCTCCTGGACGGCGCGCTGCAGGTCGTCGAGCACGCGCATCGTCGACAGCGCGTCGCGGACGCGCTCGCCGAGCCTCGTTTCCTCGGCCGAGACCTCCGACAGCGCCTCGCGACATCGCTCCACGACTCCCGCAGCACCTTCGAGGTCGCCCGACGAGACGAAGGTGACTGCGATGCAGTCGAAGCTCCGGATGCGGTCGAGGGGATCCTCGCCGTCCTCCGCGACGCGCTTCCAAGCGCGCCGGGCGTCCTCGATCCGGCCCTCCGCGAGGTGCACCTGGCCGATCCAGTAGCTCGCGTCGTCGCGTTGGGACGGCCTTGCTCCTGGATCGGCGAGCACGCTCTCGTACGCCGTGAGCGTCTCCGCGTGCTTCCGGCCCCGCCGGTGGATGTGCCCGATCTCCAAGCCCGCGCGAGCGCGGAACGGGGTCTCGGCGCCGCGCTCGCGCGCGATCTGGAACTCGGCGATCGCCCCCGCGGCATCCGAGGTCGCGCGGAGGAGCTCGCCGGCCCGGAAGGAGGCTTCGGCGCAAGCCCGGTCGTCGACCGCGAAGTGCTCGCGCACGGCGCGGTAGGCCTCCACCGCGCTCTTTCGGGCCGTTTCGAGCTCTTCCCCGACCTTCCCCCGCATCCGTGTCTTGCAGGAAGCCGCGTGCGCGAGCTGGGCCGCCGGGCTCTCGAGTCGAGGCACGCCTCCGGGGCTCGAGATCGCCGGCGGCGCGAGTCCCGCGGACGCGGGGCTCGACGACGCCGCCAGGAACGAGATCAACACCAGCCCGGAGAGCCCCGGGCCACTTCGAAGAACTTTCATCTTCATCCTCCTGCCGCGCAAGTCGCGCTGGTCTGCTCCCGCTCGAGAATCGGGTCCCTCTCGACGCGCAGCCGCGTGCGCACGACGCGCCTCAAGCGGTGACGGGCGCGGTAGAGGCGCACCTTGACGAGATGGACGGGGATCTCGCACACCTGCGCCGTCTCGGAGCAGGACCGGCCTGCGTCGTAGTACGAGTGGAGGAGGGCGCGATCGGGAACGCGCATGGCGTCGCGCGCATCGACGAGATGGTCGATGACGCGGGGCCGACCGACGAACGCGCCCTCGAGCTCGACGCGCGGCTCGCCGGGGACGTCCTCCCGCCCTTCGAGACGATCGAAGAGCTCGGGCTCGACGTCGACCCGCGGGAGGCGCTTCTCGCGGCGGACGTGATCGCGAAAGACGTTCAGCGCGATCCGCAAGAGCCAGGGGCGCAACCGCGAAGCGTCGAGGAGGCTCCCGCGGTAGCGCCACGCGCGGATCAAGGCCTCCTGGACGATGTCCTCCGCTTCGCCTTCGTCTCGACAGCGGCGCGCGACGAAGCGCCGCAGGGCAGGACGAAGCTCGACGAGACCCGACCAGGAACCGGTAGCGCTGATGACATCCATGTGCTCCTCCGCGCCGCGGAGCTCCGATCGCGGACGTTCCGCGAGGTGGAGGGGGGTGCGGCGGCGCGGGAGGAGACCTCGGCGGAGCGAGGTCGGGGCGAATGCACGACGGGCGCGCGAGCGGTATCCGGGTCTGGCCGAGGCTCGAATCGGGGATGAGAAGGGCGCCGCGGCGGAGGGGTGGCTCTGGCCTCCCCGAACGAGCTCCCCCACGCCCGAAGGCGCCTACCCGGTGGACTTCACGATCATGGCCCGGGCGAGCTCGGCGGACTTCTCCTCGCCGCAGAGGTCGCCCACGAGCGCGAGGGCGAATTCCATCGCCGTGCCGGCGCCCTGGCTCGTGGTGATGGGCCCCGAACGGAGAACGCGCGGCTCGCTGCGGACGTCGGCACCCGTCAACATCCCACGGACCGACGGATGCGAGGTGACGGGGGCGCCGGCGAGCACGCCGGCCGCGTGCAGGACGAGCGGTGCCCCGCAAATCGCCGCGGTGCGCAGTCCCTGGTGGTGGAGGCGGCGGACGAGCGCCAGCACGCGCTCGTCCTGCACCAGATTGCGCGTCCCTGGCATGCCGCCGGGGAGCACGACCATGGTGAACGAGGACAAGTCGAGGTCGCCGAGATCCGCGTCGGGGGTCAGGGCGATTCCATGGGATCCCATCACGTGGCCCGGCTCGAGCCCCGCGACCGTGACGTCGAGACCGGCGCGCCGCAGGACGTCGATGATCGTCACGGCTTCGATCTCCTCGAAGCCCTCGGCCAGCGGAACGAGAATGCGCTCTTTCGACGTGACGGCCTTCATCCTGGGTTCCTCCGTGGCGATCGAGGCAGTGTAGGCTGTCGGCCATGAGGCGGCTGCTTCCGCGACTCGTTCTCGCGTTCCTCGCCGGTGCCGTCCTCGTTTCGCCCGCGCTTCCGGCGCTCGCCGCCCAAGGGGCCAAGGGAAAGTCGGAATCCCCCGTCCTGGACGTCTCCGAGGTCTTGGCCGCGATTCGCAAGAAGCACGACGTCCCCGCCCTCGCGGCGGTGACGATCGAGGGCGGACGCGTCACCGCGGCCGGCACGGACGGCGTCCGCAAGCGAGGGGCCGAAGCGAAGGTCACGATCGACGACCGGTTCCACCTCGGCTCGTGCACGAAGTCGATGACCGCCACGATGATCGCCACGCTCGTCGAGGAGAGGAAGCTCTCGTGGGACACGACGATCGGCGACGTGTTCGGCGACCTCGGGAAGAAGATGCGGCCCGAGTGGAAGCCTGTGACGCTGGAGCAGCTCCTCACGCACCGTTCGGGTGCCCCGGGGGACGTCCCGCCGGAGCTCTGGTCACAGTTGTGGAAGCGCGAGGGAACCCCTACCGCCCAGCGGATAGAGCTCGTGCGCGGCACGCTCGCGAACGAGCCGGAAGAGGTGCCCGGGACGAAGTTCATCTACTCGAACACCGGCTACGCGATCGCCGGCGCCATGGCGGAGAAGGTGACTGGGAAGGCGTGGGAGGACTTGATGCGCGAGCGCCTCTTCACGCCGCTCGGGATGAAGTCGGCCGGATTCGGGGCACCTGGGAAGGCGGGCAAGCTCGACGAGCCGCTCGGGCACAAGAAGGACGGCACGCCGCGCGAGCTGGGTCCGAGCGACGACAACCCGCCCGCGATCGGGCCGGCGGGGACGGTGCACGCGACGCTCGAGAACTGGGCGAAGTACGTCGCGGCGCATCTCACACGTGACGCAAAGCTCCTGAAGCCCGAGACGTTCGCGAAGCTGCACGAGCCCGCGCAGGGCGAGGGCAAGGAGTACGCGATGGGCTGGGGCGTCGCCGAACGCGACTGGGGCGGCGGCCGCGTCCTGACGCACAGCGGCAGCAACACGATGTGGTACTGCACGGTGAAGATGGCGCCCAAGAAGGACTTCGCGGTGCTCTTGGCGACCAACCAGGGCGGCGACGACGCCAAAGAGGCGTGCGACGAGGCTGCGAACGCGATGATCGAGGTCGTGCTCGGGCGGCGCGAGGCGGAAAAGAGGTAGGACCAATTGGGCCAAGGAGGATGACGTCTGATGGTCTCTCGCCCGCGCACGAGGACACTCGACGAGTTAGAGGGCGTCACCACCGGACCGCCCACGTACGGCTCGTATCTGGTTCAGACCTACCACAAGCTGCGCACGAAGCCTGTCGGAGAGTTCACTACGGAGGACCTCCGCATCATGATCGGTCAGCAGGACGGCCTCATGTTCCTCGTTCCTCTCGCGCTCGACGTTCTCGAGGAGAATCCAATGGCCGAAGGAGACTTCTATCCCGGGGATCTCCTGGGGAGCGTGCTCCGCGCCGACCCCGAGTTCTGGCGACGGAACGCGGACTGGCGATCGCGGCTCGAACGCATCGTTTCGGGAATGTCGGAAATCCCCGAGGAGATCGCGGGCTACCTCACGGAGTGGAGGAAATGGCAGACCTAGCTTCCGCTGGGGATCAATTGAAGGAGATCCCCGTCCTCGTCAGCGCCTGCCTTCTCGGACGCGAGTGCCGCTACGACGGCAGCCAGAACCACGATCGCGCGCTCGAGAGGGAACTGGAGGCCGGCGGCATGCGCGCGGTGCCGTTCTGCCCGGAGGAGCACGGTGGGCTCGGGACACCGCGACCGCCGGCCTGGATCGAGAAGGAGAGCGCCGCTGCGGTGCTCGACGGAGGTGCTCGCGTCGTCACGGACGTCGGCGTCGACGTGACGGCGCAATTCGTGGAGGGCGCGAAGGGCGCGCTCGCGGCGTGCCGGGAGCATGGGATCCGTCTCGCGTTCCTCAAGGAACGCTCGCCCTCGTGCGGATCGTGCAACACGCACGTGGGGAGGACGCTCGCTAGCGGTCCCGGCGTCACGACCGAGCTCCTCTGGAGGAACGGGATCGAGGTCCGGCCCGTCGAAGGGCGCAGGGAGTAGGCTGCTGCACAAGGTCCCATGTCCGATCCCACGCCGCCGCAGTCGAGCATCGTCCTCTACCAGACAGAGGACGGCCGCACGCGCGTAGAGTGTCGCTTCGAGCACGAGACACTCTGGCTGACGCAGGCGCTCATCGCGGACCTTTTCCAGATCACGGTTCCGACCGTCAATGAGCACCTGAAGGGCATTTTCGCCGAAGGCGAGCTGACCCGGGAGGCAACTGTTCGGAGTTTCCGAATGGTTCGAACCGAGGGTGCCCGGCAGGTCGCCCGCGAAATCGAGCACTACAGCCTGCCCGCGATCCTCGCCGTCGGCTACCGCGTGCGCAGTGCGCGCGGGACGCAGTTCCGCCAGTGGGCGACCGCGCGCTTGAACGAGTACCTGGTCAAGGGCTTCACGCTCGACGACGAGCGCCTGAAGAACCCGCTGGGCAAGGGACACACCGATTATTTCGACGAGCTGCTCGAGCGCATCCGCGACATCCGCGCGAGTGAGCGGCGCGTGTACCTGCGCGTGCGCGAGATCCTCGCGCTCGCAGCCGACTACTCGCCGACCGAACCTGACACGCAGACGTTCTTCCAAGCCGTCCAGAACAAGCTGCACTTTGCCGTCACCGGGAAGACCGCGCCCGAGCTCATTGCCGAACGCGCGGATGCCGCACGGCCCAACATGGGCCTGACCGCATGGAAGAGCGACGTCGTCCGCAAAGGCGACGTGACCGTGGCCAAGAACTACCTGTACGAGAAGGAGATCGCCGAGCTCAATCGCATCGTCGTCATGTTCCTCGACTTCGCCGAGGATCAGGCTTTGCGCCGCAAGCAGATCTTCCTGAGCGATTGGCAGACGCGGCTCGACGACTTCCTGCGACTGAACGAGCGTTCTATCCTCCCCGACTCCGGAAAAGTCAGCCGGGAGAAAGCCGACGCCATCGCGGAAGAGGAGTATGCGCGCTTCGCCTCTCTCCGGCGCGCGCGCCTCGAAGACGCTGTCGAGGCCGACATGCTGAAGCAGCTCGAGGACGAGGTGAAGAAGCTGCCAGCGCCGAAGAGGCCCGGGCCTCCGAAGTCATGAACGAGGCGGCGTACTACTGGCCCGTCGAAGGGCGCAGGGTGTAGATGACGCCGGACGAGATCGTCGCTCGGATCGGTGCCGAACGCTTCTACACGGAAGCCGCAATTGCTCGGAGCGATGCTTCTCGCGCGGACTATGGGCGCGGCTCCGGCAACGATGTAGACATCCCTCACGAGATCGAAAGGTTGATCTGGGACACCGAGAGCCCCTGGGTCGATCGCGTGACGCTGTTCTTCAGCATCTACGACGTCATGCCGTCCTACGGTCATCTGATTTACGCGAAGATGAAGTACGGCGAGTTCGACGCTGACGCTCGCGCGCAGTGGTGGAGCGAAATCCGGGAGCGCCTCGTTGGTCCGGACTTGGCGCTGAGACAGCCGATCGCCTACTCGCTGTGGTGCAACTTTTTCGAGGACGATCGGGCCGTCGAAGAGTCCTGGGCCGAGCTGACGGCAAACGACGCGCCGCGCGCGCTCTTGCGAGTGGTCCTTGCGAACTCCGGGCCGGTGCCCTTCGGGCTCAAGCAGTGCCTCTACGATCGACTGCTCCCTGACCCGGCCTGGCACGCGTCGATCTTCGAGAGCCTCGTCCGGAGCGCGTTCGACGTCTACGGCCAGATCGAGATTGCGGCGGCTCGATCCTTGCTCGATCGGCTGGAGCTGCCGCAGGATCAGCCCAACCTCGATCTACTGCGAAGGAAGCTCGGGTACACCACGCGCAGGAGGGGGCTTTGAATCCCGCTTCCCGAGATCGGAAGGAGGTCAGGCGGACAGTCGGGGTCGAGGATCCTGCAGCCGCGCCCGATCTACGACCTCGAAGCGATTGTCGCGCACTCGAGCTGGGTGCGCGCCCTGGCCACGGCTCCAGCGTGGCCTGATATCCTCTGCGACCTGCGCACAAGGCTCACGGAGACCCCTATGTTCCTTCTCTCTCCCCTCCTGCTCGCTCTCACGATTTTCTCCGCCCCCGACGGCCGGCTCGTGCTCAAGGGTCTCGACCCCGTCGAGCTCACCAAGGGCCAGGAAGTCGCCGGAGATCCCGACAGGGCGATCGATCGCGAGGGCTTCCGCTATCTTTTCGCGAGCGACGAGAGCCGCGCCCGCTTCGAAGCCGATCCCAAGCGCTTCGAGATCCAGTTCGGCGGCTCCTGCGCGCGCATGGGACCGATGTCCGGCGTGTGCAAGATGGATCTCTTCACGGTGCACGACGGCCGCATCTACGTCTTCGCGTCCGAAGGCTGCCGCAAGGGCTTCCTCGCGGATCCCGAACGTCATCTCGACTTCGTCGAGCCCCCGTTGAAGGCGGAGGAAGCCGCGGTGAAGCAAGGACGCGAGCTCCTCGAGCTGGCCCTGCGCGGGATGGGCGGCGCGGCGAAGGTCGATGCCGTCCAAGTGTTGAAGCGGGAGAAGAGCGGGCCGCAGGAGAGCGGCGGGAAGACGTACGCCGTTCGGGAGACTTCGCTGTGGCGCTTCCCGGACGGCTTCCGGACCGAGTCAGCGTGGGATGACTGGGTGTACACGCGCGTCGCGACGGAGTCCGACGCATTCCAGGGGAGCTCCGCGCAGGATTCGATCTCCCCCACCGGTTTGGAGGAGTTCCACCGGCAGATGGGCCGCGAGCCGCTCTGGATCCTGCGCCAGCGGAACGCGAAGGACTTCGAGCTGGCCGCCGCGGGCAAGGAGAAGATCGGCGACGTCGAGGCGCAGATCCTCCGCGTGCGCCTGCGCGGCTCGATCACCGACCTCTACCTCGATCCGAAGAGCGGCCAGATCCTGCGCACCGCGTGGAAGGGTCGTCTCGACGACGGCATCTGCGGCGACATCGTCGTGGATCACTCGGACTTCCGGGATGTCGGCGGCTTGAGCCTCTGGCACGCGCGCGAGACGAGGTTCGACGGGAAGGTGGCCGAGGGTCGTTCCGGGCCCTTCACCGTGGTCGAGATCGACCCGGAGATCCCGGCGAGCGCGTTCGAACGCGAGGGCTGATCCCTCAGATCGGCCGGCCGCGTGGCCGCCCCACGACGATGACGTGGAACCCGAACAGCGACAGCCCCGGCGTCGCGCACATCATCCGATCGATCTTGATCATCATCCGCGTGATCGCGGCGCTGCCCGGGATCCACCGCATCAGCGGCAGGTGGTCGGGAAACCCCGCGAGCGCGTAGGCAAACACTCCGTAGCGCTTCACCGTCACCACCTCGAACCCCGCCTTCTCGCACACCCCCACGATCTCTCCGCGCGTGAACCCGCGGTCGTCCGCGTGGAAGTGCGGGCTCACCCGGTACAGCAACCAGCGCGCGAAGCGGATCAGCGGGTTGTCGTTGCAGGGCTCGCTCATCACGAGCACGCCCTGTCCTCCGAGCGTCCTCCTGCAGTTCTCCAGGAACCCGACGTGGTCCCGCGTGTGGTGCAGGCTCCCCTTGCAGAACACCGCGTCGAACGCGCCGGGACGGAACGGCAGCTTCTCCGCGTCGCCCGTGACCACCCGCGCGCGCGGCACGTACCGCTCGGAGACCTTCAGCATCTCGTGGCTGATGTCGAGCCCCACCGCGCCAGGATGACGCGCGTCCAGATCCGCCAGGAAGAAGCCCGTCCCGCAGCCCAGATCGAGGACCCGCCTCGTGCCCGGGGGCGCGTGCGACATCAGCTCGGCGTGCCAATCGGACTGGAAGAGCCGCGAAAACTCGAAGCTGTAACGGTAGGCGTACCGCGGCGCGAGAGCCCGGTGCAGCTCGATCTGGATCTCGGCATTCGACGGGCTCGACTGGCTCAAGGCGGCGCTGGGGGGCGGAAGTCTACCCGGACCCCGCGCGTCCCCGCTTGACTGTCTGCCGAAGGTCCCGATAGTCGCGGCGGCGCGCGGAATCCCCCGTGAACGACCCCACACTCGACGGCTCGACTCCTGCACGCTCGATCTCGTTCGTGGATCGCGCCGTCGCCGTCCTTCCCTTCGCCGGACTCGCGACCGTCCTCCTGCTCGCGCTCGTGTGGCACGACGTCCTCCCGGGCGGATGGCGCCTGCGGTTTTGCTTCGGTCCCGACGCGCGGCGGCAGGGCCTTCGGGACGCCGCGCACCTCGCCGAGCGGCTCGAGCAGTTCGAACGGGAGAACCCGACGATCGCTCCCGGTTCGATCCTCTTCCTCGGATCCTCCACGATCGAGCGCTTCCCGCTCGAGGAGGCCTTCCCGGGCAAGCCCTGCCTGAACCGCGGCATCGCGAACCTGCCGGCGGGGGTCCTCGCGGCGAATCTCGCCGCCTGCATCCCGCCCGCTCCTCCCGCGGGCGTCGTCCTCTACGCGGGTTCCGTCGACTGGCGCGCATCGGGCCGCGACGATGCGGTCCTGCTCGATCGTGTCGCCGCCGTGGTCGACGCGACGGCGCGCGAGCTCCCCGGAGTCCCGCTCCTCCTCCTCGGCCTCCTCCCGGAGCGCGGGACGCCTCCGGACGCCGTCGCGGCGCTCCGCCGGGCGAACGAGCGCCTCGCCGCGCTCGCCTCGGAGCGATCGATGGCCTTCCTCGACCCCGCGCGGCCTCCGATCGCCGATCCTTCAGGCGCGTTGTCCGAGGACGCCTCGACCGACCTCTTCCACCTGAACACGGAGGGCTACCGCCATCTCGCCGGTTGGATCGCCGAGGAGGGCGGCCGCGTCGGGGCACTCCTCGCGCCTTGATCGCGGGAGCGCCATCCCCTCATCTACTCCACTGCCGCCCTCCGAGCGGCGCACGAGGACCCCGAGCTTGTTCAAGAACGTCGGCGCGAACTGGGCCTTCAACGCGCTGCAGATCCTGGTCCTCCTGAAACTCGCGCCCTTCGTCGTCGACACGCTCGGCCGCGACCAGAACGGCGTCTGGGTCACGATCGTCTCGATGACGGGGGTGCTCGGCCTCCTGATCCTGGGCGTGCCGCTCGCTTCCGTGCGCTTCGTCGCCGAGCACGTCGCACGCAAGGACCTCCCGCGCGCGAACGCGGCCATCTCGACGTGCCTCGGGATCTGCTTCGGGCTCGCGCTGGCGGCGCTGCTCGTCGGAGCGGCGCTCTACTTCTTCTTCGAGACGACCTACCTGCGCGGGCCCCAGGGCGACGCGCTCGGGCCTGAAGCGGCGCAGCAAGCCCGCATCGCCTTCGCTATCGTCGCCGTCCAGGTCGCGTCGGCGTTCGTCCTGCGGCTCCCCTACGGCATCTTCGACGCCCACCACGACTTCGTCGTGCGCAACCTCGTGATGGGAGGCGAGCTCCTCCTGCGCCTCGGCCTCACGATCGGCCTGCTCTCGTGGAAGGCCTCTCTGCCCCTCCTCGCCGCCGTCCAGGTCGCGTGCATGCTCTTCGAGTTCGCGGTGTGCTGGATCGTGATCCGCCGGCGCTATCCCGGGATCCGCTTCGGCCTCGCGGGCTTCGACCGGACGCTCGTGCGGACGATCCTCGGCTTCAGCGTCTTCGCGATGCTCCTGAACGTCGGCACCCTCCTGGCGTTCCGCATCGACGCGCTCGTGATCGGCGCGCGCCTCGAGCCCGACCAGGTGACGTTCTTCGACATGGGAAACAAGTTCTTCGATCCCATGACGGGTCTCCTGATCGCCGTCGGCGCCGTGATCATGCCGATGGCGACGAGGCTCCACGCGACGGGCGAGCGCGACGAGCTCGCGCGGGTGTTCCTCAAGTGGTCGAAGATCTCGCTTTCGATCGTCCTCCTGATCGGGAGCTACCTGCTCGTGCTCGGGCCGGAGTTCCTCGGCTGGTGGGTCGGTCCGGACTTCGTCCGGCCCTCGGGCCGCGTGCTCCAGGTCCTCATGGTCTCCTTCCTCGTCTACCTGCCCGTGCGCGGCGTGGCGCTCCCGGTCCTCCTCGGGCTCGGGAAGCCCGCGCTGCCGGCCTTGGCCCTCCTGGGGATGGGCATCCTGAACGTCGGATTGAGCCTTGCGCTCGTCGGGCCGCACGGCATCCTCGGCGTCGCGTACGGTACAGCGATCCCCAACGTGCTCTTCGCCGTCGCGATGCTGTGCATCGCGTGCCGGGAGCTCGGCGTCTCGCTCTCGAAGTACGTCGGGTACGTGGCCGTGCGGTGCTGCGCGGGAGCCCTCGTTCCGCTCGCGCTCCTCCTGGCGATCAAGCACGGGTTCCACCCCGTGGGTTTCGCGCCGCTCCTGCTGGCGGGCCTCGCGAGCGTCGTCGTCTTCGCGATCGTCTGGATCTACTTCGTCTACCGGGGGGATCCGCACCTCGACCTGCGCGCGGGTGTCGCGAGAGTCTTCAGCCCGTGACCTTCTTCGAACTCGCAGGGGGCGTCCTCGGGCTCGCCCTGTTCTTCGTGGCGGCCGAGCTGGTGGCGCGCGCGGTGCTCCCGCGCGTCGGCCGCTACTACGTTTGGCCGCCCTACGCGCGCGTTCACATGACGACCGACCGCGAGGCCGTGCCCGAGCTGGAGCCCTTGATTCGCGTGGAGATCAACCGCGACGGGGAGCGCGGCGGTCCCGTGCCCGACGACTGGCGCGACACCTACCGCGTGCTCGTCGCCGGCGGGAGCGTCGTGGAGTGCTGGTTCCTCGACCAGCCGAGCGCGTGGCCGCAGGTCATCGAGCGCAGCCTGAACGAGCCCGAATCGCTGGCCAAGCTGGGCGTCTCGCGCGCGCACGTCGGGAACATCGGGAAGTCGCTCGTGGCCTGCGAGCACATCGACCGGATGCTCGAGCTGATCCTCCCCCGCTACCAGCGCCTCGACGCGATCGTGCTCCTCGTCGGCGCCAGCGACCTCGTCGATTGGCTCGAGAAGGGCACTCCGAGCGTCATCGACCGGCGCGACGTGCCGGTGTCGGCCGTGTTCGGGCAG
The DNA here is from genome assembly GCA_046155895.1 of Planctomycetota bacterium. Taxonomy (GTDB): domain Bacteria; phylum Planctomycetota; class UBA1135; order UBA1135; genus DASYPQ01. The sequence continues at coordinate 11,531 of JBJXFB010000048.1, forward strand.
CACCCCGAGCCTCCGTTCGGATGGAAATCGAAGACCCTGGCCTTGCGCCGGATCGCCTCGAGCGTGCGACGGCGAGTGCAGCGCAGGATCGTCCGGCGCCGGAACGCCGGACGCAGCATCGTGAAGGCCCGCGTCGCGCGCGCGAACGCGCAGAAGCTCCTCCACACGGTGTCCGATCCCGCGCCGATGCTCGACCGCTTCGAGAGCGACCTCCGCCGCCTCGTCCAGCGCGCGAAGTCGAAGGCCGGACGAGTGATCCTCGCGCGCCAGCCGTGGCTCGAGAAGGAGTTCACGCCCGAGGAGGAGGGGCGGCTGTGGATGTTCGGCGCCGGGAGGATCCGCGAGGAGGTCGTGACCGCCTACTACGCCCACGCGGTCGTCTGGAGGCTCATGCGGATGCTCGACGCGAGGGTCGTGAAGGTCGCGGCGGAGCTGGGCGTCGAGGAGGTCGATCTCATGCCCGTCGTCCCGCCCACCTTCGAGCTCTGGTACGACGAAATGCACCACAACGCCCAGGGGTGCGAGCGGATCGGGAAGGCGATCGCGCGGAAGATCGCGGGCGATTGAGTCCCGCTACGGGAAGTCTCGGCGATCTGCCGATCCAGATGGGTCCCCCATGCCTTCCTGGCTGTCGATCCCCGCCGCTGGCGTTCTCTCGGCGCTGGCCGTGCTCCTGGGCGAGCTCGTGACCAGGCACTGGGTCCGCCGTCGCGGGAAGTACTACGTCTGGGCTCCGCGCAGGCGGACGTACCAGCGGCTCGACGCGCAGTCCCTGCCGCGGCTGCCCGCGCTCGCGCGCTTCGAGGTGAACGGCGACGGCGAGCGCGGCGGTCCGGTTCCGGAAGGAGCCGCCGATTGCTACCGGCTCATCGCGCTCGGCGCGAGCTCGACGGAGTGCCAGTACCTCGACCAGGACAGCACCTGGCCCGCATTCGCGGAGGCATTCCTGAACGAACCGCGCAACCTCGAGCTCTTGCACGCGGAGGGCGCGCACGTCGGCAACCTCGGGCGTTCGCTCGCGAACTGCGGCCATCTCGATCTCATCCTCGAGAAGGTCCTGCCGAACTACTCCCGCCTCGACGCGATCGTCGTGATGACGGGAGCCGGGGACATCGTCCGCTGGCTGTCGCAGAAGGCTCCCGCCGTGGCGCAGGACGAGCCGGCCGATCTCGACGCGATCTTCGACGAGCATCCCGAGAAGCCCTTCGCCTGGAGGCGGAAGGATTTCGCCCTGCGCCGGCTGACGTCCGCCGCACTGCGGCGCTTGCGGCGGAAGCCCGACGTCCACCTGAGCGCCGGCCTCGGGATCGGCCGCGCGCGCGCGATGCGGGCGAGCGCCCAGGAGATCATCGATTCGGCGCCGGACGCGCTCGGGATGCTCGAACGATTCGAGGAGAGCCTGCGGCGGCTCCTCGCTCGAGCGCAGCGCTCCGCGCGCACGGTGATCGTCGTGCGGCCCTGTTGGGTCCGCGAGGCACCGAGCGACGAGCACCGCGAGCTCGGCTGGATGTTCGCCGCCGGCGACCTGCGCAGCGAGGAGGTCCGCGCCTGGTACTCCCACGGTGTCGCCGATCGGCTGCTCGACCAGATCGACCGGCGGATCGCGTCCGTCGCGCGCGAGATGGGCGTTCCCGAGCTCGACCCCAAACCCCTGCTCGATCCGGGATTCGCCCACTTCTACGACGAGACGCACCTCGCGCCGGCCGGTTGCAGGATCGTCGGCGAGGCCGTCGCGCAGGCCGTGCTGCGCGAGCGCAAGGGACGATTCGGCTCAGCGCTTCGCCCGGTCGCCTCCGACCGCCATGCCGACGTGGCCTAGCAGCCCGAGCAGCACGGCGTTCGCGACCTGGACGACGTGGAGACCGAGCCCCGTCGCGTAGGCGACGGAGGGTTCGACCCCCATCGCGTGGAAGCCGAGGACCCAGCCCGCCTCGAGCGTCCCGAAGTTCGCGAACGCGCTGAACGGCAGGAGGCTCGTCGCCATCGCGAGCCCCGCGCCGAGCGTCGCCTCGGTGAACGTGACCTCGGGCGGAAGCCCGAGCGCCTCGGCCAGCACCGCGCAGAAGAGGAAGACGCACAGCCAGGCCGGCAGGGAGACGAGGGCCGCGGCGTAGAGGCGCCGCCTCGAGCCCGCGGCCCTCAAGGCGACCGAGAGCCGATCGCCGAAGCCGAGGAGTTGGTTGCCCGTCCGCGTGCGGTCGAGCCGGAGGAGGCGCGACAGACGGTCGATCCAGCGCACCACGAGATCCCCGCGCGCGCTCGCGATGAACACGGCGATGGAGAAGGGCAGCAGGATCGCCCCGAGAGGCCCGAGCCACACGAGGTCCGGGTACGCGCCCGCGGCCCACAATCCGAGGCAGGCGAGCGACATGGACAGCGCGAGCGTCGCCAGATCGAGGAGTCGCGACACGAGGAGGCAGGCCGTGGCCTCGCTCGCCGGCAGCTTCGCGACGCGGCCTGCGTACACCACGAACGTCGCCTCGCCGATCTTCGCCGGGAGGATGATCGACGCCATCGTGTAGGAGGCGGTGATCGAGAGCAGGCGCAGGGGTCCGGGCCGCCGCTCGGCGGGCAGCAGGAAGTGGAAGCGCAAGGCGCGCAGGGCGTAGAGCGCGACGTGGAGCGCGAGCGCCGTGAGATAGGCCTCGAGCGAGAGCCGCCGCAAGCCTGCCAGGAGTTCGCCCAGGCCGATGCCCCCGAGGAACATCAGGACCGCGAGCAGCCCGGCCGCGACGGCGAGGGAGAGGACCAGCCGGAGAGCGGTCTTCAAGTCCGCCGCGCCGGCCTCACTCGAACTTCACGTGAGTGCCGCCCGAGTCCTCGGCCAGCCACTCGAGGATCTGGAACTGGCCCCCGATCGCGATCGTGTTGAGCACGATGCCGCGGTGCTCGTTCCAGGCCGCGACCTCCTCGCGGATCATGAGGGGGTCCACCACGTCGCCGACGGAGGGCTCCCCGTCCGACATCACGTAGATCGTATCGACGTCGGGATCGGCGAAGGCCTCGCGCAGCGCGCCGTAGAGATTCGTTCCCCCGAACGCGCCGAGTTTCTCGACGTACTCCACCGCCTCGTTGCGGTTCTTCTCCGTAGCGGCGAGCAGGCTGCCCTCCACCATGCGCGCTGAGTCGCCGGAGAAGATGATCACGTTGAAGAAGGCGGCGGGATCGAGACCGCTGATGCACTTCGCCAGCTCCTCCTTGGCGATGTCGATGCGCGGGACGTCGGTCCTGCCCTTGTACTCACCCTGGCTCGACTCGGCCATCGAGCCGGAGATGTCGATGATGAAGATCACCTTGTGCGAGACGATGCGGATCCCGAAGAACTTCGTCTCGATCCGCGTGCCCTGCTTCAGGCGCCACTCGTCCTCGCCGGTCTTGATGCGCTGCAGCTGGGCGTCGGTGAGGATCACGAACTTGTCGCCGTTCTCCTTCCACCAGTTCGCCCAGCCCTCCGCGTTGTCCTGGTAGGGCTGCCCGGTCAGCCTCCACAGGGTCGAGGCGAATTCCTGGAGCATCCTCCCCTCTTCCTTGGGCATCCGCGCGATGATCGCGGTGATCGCGTTCACCGACTTCATCCCCTCGAGGGCTTCGAGCGCGGCGAGACGCGTCGACCAGTCCGGATCCTCGAGAGCCGCGACGAGCGGTTCGAGGAACTTCGGGTCCGAGGTCCCCCCGAGCGCCTCGAGCGCCAGGTTGCGGAACTCGGGGTCCTTGTCCTTCGACATGAGGATGAGCTCGTCCAGCCATTCGAGCTCGCCGGTCCGGAGCACGGCCTGCGCCTCGAGCGCCGCGCGGATGATCTGGCGGTCCTTGCCCTTCTCGACCAGCTTCTTGAGGGCCGGCACGGCGGTCGCGTCCTTGCGTTCCGCCAGCGTCCTGCAGGCCGCGACCACGACCTCGGGGTCCTTGTCCTGGAGGAGCTTCTGGACCGCCTTGTCGATCTTCTCGTCGACGATCCCGCGGACGGCCCACAGGACGAACAGCTTCTCGTGCGTGCGCCCCTTGCCGATCTCGTTCACGAGCTGGCGGTTCACCATGGGGTCGCGGAACCCGGCCAGGATCTCGGCCAAGCCGCGGCGGAGGGACATGGGCGTGTCCACGTTCATCGCGCGCTTCATGAACTCGGGGGCGGCCTTGGCGCCCTCGAGCCGGGCGATCACCTGGGCCGCGAGCACCCGGTTCTCCGCGAGCCCGTCCCCCTTGAAGACGTCGGTTGCGAGAGTGAGGAGGTTCTTGCTGCCGAGCACCTCGAGCTGCTCGAGCGCCGCCGCGCGGATCTTCGGGTACTTGTCCCCGAGCGCCTTCTCGAGGTCGTCGGCGCTCATCCCGCGCTTGACCGCCTCGAACGCCATGAACCGGATCGTGTTCAGGCTGTGGACCTTCTTCTTCTCCGGCTCGGCGTCGCCCTTCTTGCGGTCCTTGCGGGTCTTCTTCTCTTTCGGGTCCTTCTCGGATTCCTTCCGCTCGTAGAGCTCGATGTACCAGGGACGGTCTTCGTCCGTGGCGAGCGACACGTGGTTCACCATCGCGCGCTCGCGCACGGAGTCGTCGGCCGGGGAGTCGACGATCAGGGCCAGGAAGTTCTTGCCCTGCGATCGGCACTGGCCCAATCCGTCGATCGCCGCGACACGAAGCTCGGGCTCGTCCGCTTGCGTCGCGACGTCCATCAGCTTCTGGAGCGCCGGGAGCTCCGCGTCCGGGACGCCGTCGAACTGCGGGAGCGCGCGCACGATCTCGCGTCGCATCCAGGTCGTGCTCATGAGGCCGTAGGCTTCCAGCAGCCCGTCGAGCGCCGCGCGCGTGCGCAATCCCGAGAGCTTCTGGACGACCGCGGGCTCGGCCCGGTCGGTCGATCTCTTCAGCTCGCCGACGAGCTCCTCGACCGTGCCGCCGCCTTCACCGGATTCCTGGGCCGGGGACCCGGCTCCGAATTGGGGAAGGAGCAGGATCAGGCCGACGAGGGCGGCTCGTCCGTTTCCCAGGCGTTCTCGTTTTCTCACCAGGGAAGATCACAAGGCGCAGGAGATGGACTGTCAACTCCGGGGCCCGGGGAGTCGATAGGAGACGCCCCGAGGATCTCCATGCTCGATGTCGCACACCGGGCGCTCTCCCAAGACAAGGTTCGGACGCTCCTCCGCAAGCTTCGCGACCTGAACCTCTCCGCCGGCCCGATCGCCGTGAGCCGACGGGCGCGAATCGCCCTGGCGGGCTGCCTCTCGACCGACGCTCCCGCGGAGGGCGGCGTTCGCTACCGCGTCCGTCTCGACGACGGGTCGGAGGGCCTGCTGGAGATCCGCGGAAGCGCCACGGGGCTGGATATCGAACTCACCACCAAGACGACTCCCCGCCAGCTGCACGCGGAAGTGACCTGCGATCGTTCCGGACGGGCTTGCTCGCGTGCTCTGGCGGCCCGGGTCTCGCCCGAGACTTGCGAAGCGCGCGAGCTCGAGCACTTCCTGCGGCGGATCGTGCGCGCGCTCTTCCGGGCGGCCTGATCAAAGGCGCGAGCGCTTGTCGACGAGGTCGGCGAGGAGACCGACCGACAGCACCTGCACGAGCGCGACGAAGAGCAGCACCGTCTTGTCCGAGAGGTTCGACGGCTGAACGATCGCGATGTCGTAGTAGATCGAGCCGAGGAGCGCGAGGCCGATCAGGACCGCCACCGGGAAGAACACCTTAAGCGGGTTGAAGTAGAGGACGGTGCGCACGATCAGGCTCAGGAAGCCCAGCGTGTCGCGGATCGGCCGGATCTTCGAGCTCCCCGAGCGCTTCCGGTAGTCGATGCTGACGAAGTCGACCCGGTGGCCGTTCGTGAGCGCGGCCAGCGTGATGGTCGTCGTGAAGCTGAATCCGTTGGGGAGGATCGGCCGGTAGGTCAGCACGAGGTCGCGCCGAATCGCACGCAGGCCGGAGTTCAGGTCGGGGATCCTCGAACCCGCCAGGTAGGACGCGAGCAGCCGAAGGAAGGCCTTCGCCGGGCGCCGGAGAAGCGGGACCTCGACCTCGGCGCCCGTCCGCGCGCCGACGGCCATCTCGGCACCCGCGTCGATCCTCTCGAGCAGATGCCCGATCCGGTCCTCGGGGTAGGTTCCGTCGGCGTCGGTGATGACGACGACCTCGTGTTGGGCGCTCGCGAAGCCGGTCTTGAGAGCGGCACCGTACCCACGATTCTGGTCGTGCCGGATCACCCGCAGGCGGGGATTCTTCGCGGCCAGCCGTTCGAGGACGGTCGAGGTTCCGTCGCTGGAGCCGTCGTCCACGACCAGGATCTCGACTGGCGCTTCGATCACGAGGCCCGAGAGTCGCGCAACGACGCCTTCGATGCCGTCTTCCTCGTCGTAGGCGGGCACGACCAGCGTGACTCCGCGCGCGGTCAAGCGTCTTGACGATTCCGTATCGATGACTAGCTCCGGAGGAAGGCCGCAGGAGCCGGCCCGGGATGCGCGGCGAGGATAGCGCTCACGCACTTCCGCGTCATGCCGGTCAGCGGCAGCGAGGTCATGGCCTGCCGGTTGACCCAGGCGAGAGACGCCGCGGGTCGCCCCGAATCGACCGTCCCGCTCTTCACGAGGGCGCGGATCCTGTGGCGCGTGATCGTATGCCGCACCTCGCACAGTGGCCTTCCGATCCGAATCGATGCGGGCGGACGCAAGGGGAAGAGCACCCCGCCGCTCGCAGGGAGCTCGACCGTAGGCAGCTGCCAGAGTCCGGCCATCCGCCCGCCCGCGGGGCGCCGCTCGAGGAGCCAACGGTCGCCGCGGCGCACCGCGAACACGACGACGTCGACCGGGATCGGGGTCGCGCGCTTTCCGCGGCTCGGGAATTCGTCGACTCGATCCTCCGCAAGCGCTCGACACCGCGAGGCGAGCGGGCACCGGCCGCAGTCGGGAACCCGCGGGACGCACACGAGGGCCCCGAGCTCCATCAAGGCCTGGTTCCATTCCCCGGCCCCGCGCCTGGGTACGAGGGTCGCGGCGATCTCCCACAGCCTCTTCCGGAGCCCCGCGGAACCCGGCGCTCCTTCGAGGGCGAAGAGGCGCGAGAAGACCCGGGCCACGTTGCCGTCGACGAGGGGCTCGGGCTGGTCGAACGCGATGCTCGCGATCGCGCCGGCGCTGTACGCACCGACCCCCGGGAGGCCGATGAGCGCCTCGCGATCCCGCGGGAACCGCCCGCCGTGCCGGTCGCGGACCGCGCGAGCCGCCTCGTGGAGCGACCGAGCGCGGCGGTAGTAGCCCAGGCCGCTCCAGGCGGCGAGAACGGAGTCGGTCCGCGCGCGAGCGAGGGCTTCGACGGTCGGGAAGCGCTCGAGGAAACGGCGGTAGTAGCCGATCACCGTCTCGACGCGCGTCTGCTGGAGCATGGCTTCGCTGATCCAGACGCGGTAGGGATCACGGCTCGCGCGCCAGGGCAGATCGCGCTTCTCGCGCCCGTACCAGCGGAGAAGGTCCCTGCGCAAGGACCTGCGGACGGCGGCGGAGAGCGGATCCGTTCGTCGCTTCACGGCGCGGGAGTGTAGCGGCCCGGCTCCTCTCCTTGTTCAGCCCCGGCGCGGTGAGCTAACGTCAGCCGGGCATGCTCGCGATCCTGCGCGGATTCGTCGCTGGTTTCCTGCTCTCCTGCGCGAGAGCGCCGCTCGGGATCGACCTGCTCCAAGGACCCGCCGTCGACGCACGCGTTTCGTACGGCTGGCGATCGGGCGCTCTCCTCGCCTTGGCGATCGGGTGGCTCCTCGCGCGCCAGGCGACACTACCGGTCCGGCTCCTCCTCGGCTGCGCGCTCGGCTTCGGAGCCCACGCGCTCTTCCTCGCGAACGCCTGGTCGCCGTCGAGCCCGTTCGCGCTCGGGGCTGCGCTGATCCTCGGCCTGGGGATCCTGGCGGCGCCGCTGGGCCAGGCCTCGGCCGGCGAGGAGGAGGGCGAACCGCCGGGTTTCCTCGAGCTGATCGGCCTCGCCGGCGCGGGCGTGGGCGCCGCGATCGCCTGCGAAGGGGTGGCGCGCCACGTGCGGCTGCTCGGAGGAGCCTTGAGCCAGGACGATTCGGTGTTCGCGTGCGTCTTCCTGCTCCTCCTCCTCGCCGGCGGCGTGGCCTTCGGCTGGCTCGGCTCCGCGCGAATCCTGCGCGGGATCTCGCTCCCCTTGGGACTCGCCTCGTGCGCCGCGGGCGCGTTCGTCTCCCTCGTCGTGATCGAGCGCCTTGCGGTCGCCCGGCTGTTCGCGAACTACCTGAGGTCGTTCGGACTCGACACGTCCCTGCGGGGGATGCTCGCCTACGATGCGCTGGTCGGCGCCGCCTGCTTCGTCGTCCCTGGATTGCTCCTGGGTGCTGCGCTCCTCTGCGCGCGAGGCTGCAAGAGGATCTTCGCAGTCCTGGTAGGGGGCGCCCTCGGGCTCTCCGTGCTGCCCGGCGCGCTCGGGCTCGCGCCCGGATCGACGCCGGCCGACGCGCAGCCCTCGAGCGCCGAGCTCATCCCCTTCGGCGCCCTGATCGCTTGCGGGGGATCCGTCGTCGCCATCCTCGCGCTCCAGGAGCGGCGGGCCTTCGCGCGCTGGAGCGCGATGGCGGTCGCCCTGGCCCTCGCGGCGCCCGCCCTGCTCGTGAAGTCGAAGCCGATCCATGTCCTCTCGCCGTGGGCTACCCGCCTCACGTATCCGCTGATCGTCTCGGACATCCCCGAGGGCCTCGTCACCGTCGAGTCTTTCGGACTCCTCGGCGGCAGCTGGCCTTTCGCCACGCTCGACCGACGGCTGATCAGTCCGCCCGCCGAGCAGATCGCGGCCGACGCGCTGCGCCTGCGCGGGGCCTTCGAGCTCATCCCCGCTGAACGAAAGTCGCGCGGCGGGATCCGCGTGCTCCTCGTGGGGCAGCTGACGCCCGAGCGCGCCCGGACGCTTGTCGCCAGCGGAGCGCTGCGAGTCGACCGCACGGCCGCCTGGCATGCGGCGATGGAGCGGATCGAGCACGCCATGTGGAGCCAGCTCCCCGTCCAGGTCCCGGTGCCGGAAGGTGCGATCCTCACGCTCGGAGCGGCCCGGGATCGGCTCGCGGGGGCCGAGTACGACCTCGTGATCGTGCTCCCCGTGACCGGGGACGCCCCCTACTGCCGCGGGATCGACGTGCCGGCAACGACCACGGTCGTGCGGTGGATCGGGATCGAGGAACCCGCCGTCGCGCGGGATCTCGGCGACACGGTCGCGCTGACCGCGGACGGGTTCGAGCATCCCGCGCTGGGCGTACTGACGAATGCTTCTCCCGTGGAGTCCGATGGAAGGTGGGCTCCGCTCCTCCTTCCGGCCGGCGAGCCGACCTCGGCGCCAACCCCCACCGCCTGGCTCCTGCGGAGGAAATCCGAACGCGGAGACGCGCGGGCCGACGCGTCCCGGGCTGCGGTGATGAAGCGGCTGGCGGGGGCCGCCCAGGGGAGCCTCGAGGAAGATCTCGTAGCCGGGCTCTCGATCTTCTACGGCTCCCAGGAGAGGAGCTCCCAGTTCGAGACCCTCGAGGAACGCACCGAGTTGCCCGAGACCTGCCTGTCCCGCCTGAAGTCGGCCGTGCTCGCCGGGCCCCCGCGCCCCTTCCTCCGGCGGACTTGGGAGAGCCTGGCTCGGATCCTCGCTCGCAAGCGCTGGATCGAGGAGATCTACACCTACGTCCAGCCCGTCGCAGAAAAGCATCCACCCTGGCCGGCACTCGAGATCGTGCTCGCCCAGGCCGATCTCGAGTCCCTGGCGCCAGCGGACGCCGTGCGGCGCCTGCGGTCCTTGGCATCGATCGAGCCGAAAACCTTCGAGATCTTCGACCTGCTCGGGCGCGCTCACTGCGCGCTGGGTGAACCGAACGAGGCTCTGGAGGCCTGGAGAGGAGCGATCGGCCTCCCCAGCGACGATCCGGTCGCGAGGAAGAGGGTGGTCCTGGCGGTCGCCGGATCAGGAGATCCGGCGGGCATCGCGGCCGCACAGGCTCTCATCCTCGAGATGCCCGAGGACATGGATCTCCGCGAGCTGCTCGAGCACCCGCCGGCCGCGGGCCCAGGGCCGGACCCCTGCTCGAACTGACCCATACCCCATTTTTGTGGAGAAGGCGCCACCTGACGGTCCGTCCATCTGGTCCCTGAAGGTAGGGAGATCCTGGGAACCCTCTTCCAGGGGTGCGCGTCCTAGCCACATGATCCCGGCCGGTCGAGGACGATTCCCTGCATGCAAGGCCCGTTTTTGCGGCAACCTAGCGCAGCGGGCACAGGGGCGGTGGCCTCCGGCCGGTGGTACGATCAACCTACCCAGGTCACGCGCAACCCCTGGCAGTTTGTCCTGAAAGGAACCCCTTCGTCATGAGAACCCCCATCCTGGCCCTGCCGCTGACAGCGGCTGCGCTGCTCGTCGCAGCGACCCTGGGCACGGCGCAGATCGAGCGCCTCGACCTCAAGCAGATGGTCGAGAAGGCTGACAACGCCGTCTTCGGAACGATCGTCAACAAGCATGTGATTCGGATCGATCATCCCGTGGATGGTCCGGAGCTCTACTTCACCACGCTGACCATCGAGGGTCGTTCCCTTCGCGATGACAAGGAGCTCACGGTCGACGTGGTCTTCGCGGGTGGATTCATCGACGAGGAGAATGGGGTGAACAACTCCGAGGCGCCGTCGGCGGACGACACGCGCATCGGCAACCGGGTGGTCGCCTTCTACAAGTGGAGCGAGAACCTGGGCGGGCAGCTGGCTGGCAACGGCCTGTACGCCTCGCACGGCGGCTTGTACCGCACCATCGAAACCCGCGGGCGCACGGTCGTCCTGGGTCGTGGCGAAGGCTACGCGATCGAGAGGAACGTCGAGCACTCGGCGCTCCAGAGTGAAGTCGCTTCCATCGTCAAGGCCCCGAAGTAGCTGCGAGAAGAAGGAGAACGAGTCATGAATCTCAAGCACATCATCCTTCCTTCCGCTGCGCTCGGCGGAGTCGCGGCGCTGCTGCTCCCCAGCATGTCCGGCGCCTACACCCTGCTCGGAGGCAGTCTCTCGACATCGTTCAGGGACGTGCGCGTCTTCAACAACTGGACAGGCGCGACCGCCAACAACAACACGACGCCCGACGCCAACTTCCCGGGCTACGACGGCGCCGAAATGGCGGTCTGGAAGGGCGCTGCCGAGTGGAACAGCAGGCTCCACGGCACCGGCAACGGCGATCCCCACCAGCCGGCCGGGCTCGGCTCCGGCGGAGCGAACTTCGATGCTTTCTGGTCCGGGAACGCGACCTCGGGGGGAGGCACGAACGACAACGTGGTCTCCGGGAACACCAGCTGCGGCAGCGGCGTTCTGGCGTTCACCGAAACGCCGATCAGCGACGGCTGGACCATCAAATTCTGCAACCAGTGGACCTGGGACGACGGTCCGGGTACGGCGATCTCCGGGACGGACATCCAAGGCGTCATGGCCCACGAGTACGGGCACGCTCTGGGTCTCGGCCACTCCACCGACGGGGCTGCGACGATGTTCCCCTCGATCAGCGGCAGCGGGGTCAACGCGCGGTCGATCGCCACGGACGACCAGAACGGCGTGCGTGCCATCTACGGGGTCGCCTCGGCCTCGAAGCCCATCATCACCGCCGTCAACGTCTCGCTGGGCTCCGTGACGATCACGGGCCAGAACTTCGGCGCGACCGGAAACCAAGTCTGGTTCACGAGCAACGTGGCGACGACTCCGGCCTCCAACCCCCTGGTCATCGTGAGCAACGTCAACTCGAACGGGACCTCGATCACGGTCACGCCGCCCAGCAACGCGGGTTCGGGCGATGTCGCCGTCAAGACCAGCGGTACGGGGGGCAGCTCGATGTCGAACACCTGGCCGGTCGACGTGACCTCGACGTCCTGCCCGCCTCCGTCGGTCTTCTGCTTCGCGGGATCCAATTCCTACTCCCCGTTGGGAGCCTCGATCGGCTACTACGGATCGACGAGCGTCGCCGCGAACGACCTGCACCTCGTTACCTCAGACATTCCGCCGGGCAAGCTGACCCTGCACCTCTATTCACAGGCTCAGATCGCCCCGGTCACCTTTGGAGACGGATGGCGCTGCGTCGGCAACCCCTTCTACCGGATCTACCCGGCCCAGAACGCGGACTTCTTCGGCTCGGTCGACATGCCGATCGACCTGAACGCACTGCCCGCCGCGGGACAGATCAGCGCCGGTCAGACCTGGGGCTTCATGGCCTGGTACCGCGATCCGCCGAACGGCGGGGCCGGCTACAACGGCTCGGACGCGTTGAGCACGGTCTGGTGTCCGTGATCGGATCCAAGGTCGCGCCCGGTTGATCCGGCCGCTCCTGTGATCGAAGCGAGGGGGAAGGCGAGGGCCTTCCCCCTCGCGCATTCAGGGGCCTTGGACCCGATCGAGCGGAGTGCGAGAGCCTCGCCGGTATCCGGCGGGAAGGGAACCGAGTAAAGAGAGGCCCCGTGCACCCCACCGGAACCGTCCCGGACCCCGCGCTTCCCTCCCTCGAACGCGTCCGCTCTCCCGCCGGGTCGTTGGCGCTCTGCCTCCTCCTCGTCGCGATCCCCTTCCTCGGAGGTCTCGCTGGCGGGTTCGTGTACGACGACCTCGCGATGGTCGTCCGCAACCCGCGGATCACGAGCTTCTCGCATCTCCCCGAGATCCTGACGCGGCCGATGCTCGACTTCCTCGATCCGGAGACGGCGAGGCAGGTCGGATACTGGAGGCCGGTCGCCGGCCTCGCCCTGACCCTCGGCCACACCCTCGGCGGAGGGAGCCCGCTCGGCTTCCACATCGTTTCGCTCGCCCTGCACCTGCTCGCGACCGCGGTGACCTTCCGGCTCGCGCGGCGGCTCTTCCGCAGCGATTCGACCGCCTTCTTCGTCGCGCTCCTCTTCGGGATCCATCCCACGCACGTCGAGGGAGTGAGCTGGATCAGCGCGATCAACGATCCGTTGTTCGGCCTGTTCTCCCTCCTTTCCATCGACGCTTTTGTCGCGTGGAGGGACGGAGGCTCGCGCAGCTCGGCGTGGAGAGCGGCGCTCTGGCTGGTCCCCGCGCTCCTCTCGAAGGAGATGGCGGCCGCGGTCGCACCGATGGCTCTCGCCGTGGATCTCGGCCGACGACGCGTCGAGGGCGTCCGTCCGTTCTGGAGGGCGTACGGCCCGATGGCGATCGCCGTCGTCCTCTACTACCTCGCGCGGGTGGCGGTGTTCGGAGATCTCCTGGCCGGCTTCGACCGCGTGACGACCAACTACGGTGTTCCAGCGCTGCGGCTCTTCCAGGCCAGGTTCGAGCTCCTCGGCGGCTTCCTCTGGCTCCTCGTCTGGCCGGCGGATCTGAACCTCTTCAGGCCGTTCCGCCCCGAACTTCCGTTCGCGGACCCGCAGTTCCTGCGCGCCTTGGCCTGCATCCTGGTCCTCGCCGCGGGAATCTGGTTCTCGTGGAAGCGCCGCCTCGGACCGGCGCTCGTCGCGCTGCTCCTGATCCCCGCGGCCGCCGCGCCGGCGCTCGTGCGGATGCAGTCGCTCGGGACATTTCCTCTCTCCGACCGGTTCCTGTACCTCGCCACGCTGGGCCTGGCCCTGCTCGCGGCCTGGTCCGCGTTCACGTGGCTCCCGCGACGCGTCGCGATCGCGGCCCTGTCGCTCGTCGCCATCGCCTACGGCGGCAGGATCATGGCGAGGATGGATTTCTGGCGCGACGAGGAGTCCCTCTTCTCGACCGCGGTGGTCCAGAGCCCGAGGAGTCCCTACGTCCACTGGGGATACTCGCGCGTGCTGCTCCAGAACTACCGCGAGAGCAAGCGCGTGGAGGTCCTGAGGGAGGCCCATGCGCAGGCCCAGGAGGCCCTCGATCTCCTCGCGCAGGCGCAGAAGGGCGACGGTTCGATCTTCGCGACGCGCGACGATCACGTGCAGAGCAATCTGTGCCTGGCGTGGTGCCTGCTCTACGAAGCGGAAATCGATCCCTACCACGACTACTCGACCGCGCTGCGCGTCTTCTCGACGATCGCGGAGCGCTACCCCGAGAACGCCTACGCCCAGACCGGAGTCGGAGTCGCCGCGATGCAGCTCGGACGCCTGAAGGAGAGCGAAGCGGCGCTGAAGCGCGCCCTCGAGCTCAACCCGAAGTACCCCGAAGCCCACCACAACCTCGGAATCCTCCGGCTGCGCCGCGAGGATCCGCGCGGGGCGGCGGAATCGTTCGAGGCCGCGCTGGAGAATCGCCCCGACGTCCTCGACGACCTCCTGTGGCTCGCCCGCGCGCGGCTTCAGGCAGGCGAACGCCAGTCAGCGCTCGCCGCGCTCGCGCGCGCGAAGGACCGCCATCCGCGGTCGGCGGGCCCGCTCGTCCTCGAAGCGACGATCGCCGCGCAGGAAGGCAAGGTCGAGGACGCGTACCGGCTCGTCTCCCTGGCGCTCGAGCGGAATCCCGACGACGGAGAAGCGCTGCTCCTGAAGAGCAAGGTGCTGCTCGCGCGCGGGGAGATGGCGGGAGCGATGACCGCGCTCGTGCGCGCCACGGAGATCCTGCCGACGAGCTTCGAGGCCCACTACAACACGGCCGCGCTCAAGATCCAAAAGGAGGGCGTCTCCGCGGCGATGCCCTATCTCTTCCGCGCCTACGTGCTGCGGCCGGACAGCGCCGAGGGCCGGGTCCTGCGGGACCAGCTGCTCCAGCTCCCGATCGACGACACCGACCGCCTGGCGCGATTCGCGGCGATCGACGCCGATCGCGGAGATCCCGAGACCGCGATCCGGTGGCTCGACAAGGCCTTGGCGAAGCAGCCCGCGCACGGGCCTTCGCTCTACCTCAAGGGGGTGCTCGTCCTGAAGTCGGGCGACAGGGACGAGGCCGAGACCTGGCTGCGGAAGGCCTGCGACGCGATGCCCGGGAGCTTCGACGCTCACCAGGAGCTCGGGATGCTCCTCGCGGACGAAGGGCGCCCGAAGGAAGCGCTCCCCTTCCTCGAGAAGGCCCTCGAACTCGCCGAATCGTCCCAAGGAACGAATCCGGATGCCGCGGCCGGACTCGATCTGCTGCGCGAGGCGATCGTCCGCGTCCGAGAAGCGGCTCGCTGATCCTACGCGACGCGTCTCAGTGCGCTCCGGCGAGCGTGATCTCGGCCACGGAGAACACCGGACCCTCGACGCAGCACTTCGCGTTCGGCCAGCTCCCGCGCGGTCCCGTCGGAAGTGTCGGCACGGGACAGCCGTTGCAGATCCCGACGCCGCAGCCCATCACGGTCTCGAGCGAGAGCCAGCAGGGGAGCCCGTGCGAGCGCGCGTGCGCCTCGACGGCTTCGAGCATCCGTTCGGGGCCGCAGGCGAGCAGCCGGACTTCGGCGGGGATCTCGCCCTGACGCTGCAGGTGCGAAAGGAGCTGGAGGACGTTGCCTCTCATGCCGAACGAGCCGTCGTCCGTGCACGCAGCGACGCGCACGCCGAGCGCCTGGAACGCCTCGAGGTCGTACAGGAGCCCGCGCCGCCCCGCGCCGTACAGGTAGAAGAGCTGGTCCTTCCTCGCCGGCTTCATGCCGTCCATTCCGGACAGCGCCTGCTCGATCGCCATGTTGAAGGGGGCCGAACCGATTCCGCCGGCGAGCATCACCCAGGGCGGCCCGGCGCCGTCGAGAGCCGGCCAGCCGTTGCCGAGCGGCCCGATGACGCGCAGCTTCGTGCCCGGCACGCAGGCGGCGAGCGCCGCGGTGCCTCGGCCCATGACCTTGAGCAGGAACCACAGCTCGCGGCCCTCTTGCCGATAGATCGAGAAAGGCCGCGGAATCGCGGGGGACAGCGCGTCCTCGCGACGCAGCATGAAGAACCGCGCCGCGCGCAAGGGCGGCAGCGGCGTCTCCGTGACGACTCGCAGGATCACGCCGTCGTCCCCGCAACGCTCGACGGCCAGCGCTTCCCCCGTCATCGAACGGGCGTCGGAGGGAGGAGCGGGCATCCGCCAAATCGTACGGCGTTCGACCTGTTCCTCAACCCCCGAGCCGACTCGCTCTCCTGGTAACGTACGCTTCTCTTGTCCCTGCTCATCCTCGACGGCGTCCAGAAGCACTTCGGCTCGCGGGAAGTCCTGCGCGGAGCGAGCCTGCGCGTCGATCCGGGCGACAAGGTCGGCCTCGTCGGCCGCAACGGAGGGGGCAAGACCACCATCCTGCGCCTGATCGAGGGACTCGAGTCGCCCGACTGGGGCAGCGTAACGCTGCGCAAGGGTGCGAGCCTGGGCCACGTTCCCCAACGCCCCGAATTCCCCGCCGGCCGCACGGTGCGAGAGCACGTCGAAGGCGGCCTCGAGGAAGCCCGCAGCGCGCTCGCGGAGCTCGAGCACGTCAATCATGCGATGGCGGGGGCCGCTGGAGACGATCTCGCGAGGCTCCTCGGGGAGCACGACCGGCTGGCGGAGCGCGTGCGCGTCCTCGGCGGCTGGGAGACGACGCGAAACGTCGAGACCGTGCTGTCGGGCATCGGGATCGGCGCCGCGATGTGGGAGCGCGAGGCGCGCACGCTCTCGGGGGGCGAGCGCAGCCGCATCGCGCTGGCGCGCGAGCTCGTCTGCGGGCACGACCTCCTGCTGCTCGACGAGCCTACGAATCACCTCGACCTGCCCGGGATCGAGTGGATGGAGGCCTGGCTGCGCGAGCTCCGGGGCGCGGTGCTGATCGTCAGCCACGACCGTCGGCTCTTGGAGAACGCGGTCGACGTCATCTTCGATCTCGAAGGGGGCGAGCTGACGCGCTACCCGGGGAGCTTCTCCGCCTACCTGCGCATCCGCGAGGAGCGCTTCCTGGCCGCGTCGCGCGAGTACGAGATCCAGCAGGACTTCCTGCGCAAGGAAGAAGCCTTCATCCGCAAGCACATGGGCTCGCAGCGGACCGCGGAAGCGAAGGGCCGGCAGAAGAAGCTCGAGAATCTCGCGCGCATCCAACGCCCCTACCACGACGTCCGCCGGCCCGTGATCCGCGCGCCGAAGGCCGAGCGCGGGGGCGAGACGGTGCTCCAGACGCACGATCTCGCCGGCGGCTACCCGGGCGCGAAGCCGGTGATCGCCGGCGTCGAGCTGCGAATCGCCCGAGGCGACCGGATCGGGATCGTCGGCCGCAACGGAACGGGCAAGACGACGCTGCTGCGCATCCTCGCGGGAAGGCTGGCGCCGCTGAAGGGCGCGCTCGAGCTCGGCCACAGGGCGGTGTGCGGCTACTTCGATCAGGACACGTCCGATCTCGCGGAGGACGGCACGCCCTACACGGAGATCCGCCGCCGCCTGCCGCAGGCGACCGACCAGGAGATCCGCGATCACCTGGCGAGATTCCTCTTCCGCGGGACGGAGATCGACGCCGTCGTGTCGACGCTCTCCGGCGGCGAGCGGGCTCGCCTCTCCCTCGCGAAGCTCGTCTTGACGAAGCCCTCGTGGCTCGCGATGGACGAGCCGACGAACCACCTCGACCTCGCGGCGCGAACCGCGCTCGAGGAGATGCTCGGCGAGTTCGAGGGCGCGATGGTGTTCGTCAGCCACGACCGCGCGTTCCTGGACGAGCTCTGCACGCGCATCCTGGAGGTCGCCGACGGCCGGGTGACCTCGTTCGAAGGGAACTACAGCGATTGGCGCGCGGCGAACGCCGCGGAGAAAGCGGAGCGCAAGCCCTCCCCTCCCGCGCCGAAGCCGGTCGAGAAAGCCTCGGAGGGCGCCAAGAAGCCGGCGCCGGGGAAGCTCCGCAATCCCTGGCTCTTCGAGAAGCTCGAGAAACGGATCATGACGCTCGAGGAGGAGTTGAAGGGGCTCCAGGACGCGACCGCGACCGAGGAGGTGTACCGGGACACGGCCAAGCTCCGGGAGATGCAAACTCGGATGGCCGAGATCGAGCGCGACCTCGTCGAAGCCAACCACGAGTGGGAGAACTGGCAGTAGGCCCGGGAACTCGGCCCCGGTTATCCTCCCCCGATGCTCGCCTTCAGCCAGGAGATCCGGTCCGCCCTGGCGCAGGTTTCCGGCGTGCCGCGCGACGACGTGCGGCTCGAGCAGCCGCGCGATCCCTCGCTCGGCGACCTCTCCTTCCCCTGCTTCCAGATCGCCAAGGCTCTCAAGAAGCCGCCTCCCGCGGTCGCGGCCGAGCTCGCGGCGAAGCTCGCCGGTTCGCTTCAGGACGTCTCGGTGTCAGCCGCCGGGCCCTACCTGAATTTCAAGATCTCGCGCGGGGCTCTCGCCCGCGTCGTCCTCGCGGAGATCGAAGCCCGGGGTCCTGCCTACGGCCACTCGACGATCGGCGCGGGCAAGACGATCGTCATCGACCTCTCCTCACCGAACATCGCCAAGCCGATGTCCGTCGGGCACCTGCGTTCGACCGTCATCGGAGCGGCGATCCAGCGGCTCCACGACGCGCTGGGGTACAGGACCGTCGGCATCAACCACATCGGCGATTGGGGGGCGCAGTTCGGGAAGCTGGTCGCCGCGGTCGACCGTTGGGGCGACTCGGTCGATCTCGACCGTGATCCGATCCAGTCGCTCCTCGCCCTGTACGTCCGCTACCACGACGAGGAGGCCAGCGACCCGACGCTCGCGGAAGCGGCGAAAAAGGCCTTCCAGGAGCTCGAAAGCGGCGTCGAGGGCAAGGTCCGCGCGATCTGGCGCCGGCTGACCGAGCTCTCCCTGCGCGAGTTCGACAAGATCTATCGCCGGCTCGGGGTCCGCTTCGACGAGGTCCGCGGCGAGGCGTTCTACGAGCCCTACCTGGTCCCCACGATCGAGCGGATCGTCGCGGCGGGCGTGACGGAGATCTCGCAAGGGGCACTGATCGTCGATCTCTCCTCGATCGACAAGAACATCCCTCCCTGTCTCCTGCGCAAATCCGACGGCACCACGCTGTACGCGACGCGAGACCTGGCCGCGGCCTTCCACCGCCACGAGATGTACGACTTCGAGCGCTGCTTCTACGTCGTCGGCGCCGACCAGAAACTGCACTTCCGCCAGCTCAAGGGTGTCCTCCGCCGGATGAACCTGCCCTGGGAGGAACGCATCCAGCACATCGACTTCGGCATGATGCGCCTCCCGGAGGGGAAGATGAGCACGCGGAAGGGCCGCGTCGTCTTCCTCGAGGACGTCCTCGACCGGGCCGTCGAGGAAGCCGGGCGCATCATCGCCGAGAAGAACCCGGGCCTCGCCGGCGCGCGCGAGATCGCCGAGCAGGTCGGAGTCGGTGCGGTCATCTTCAACGACCTGAAGCGCGAGCGGGTCCGGGACGTCGAGTTCGTCTGGGAGGAAGTGCTTTCCTTCGAGGGCGAGACGGGTCCGTACGTGCAGTACACGCACGCGCGCCTCGCCTCGATCCTGCGCAAGGCCGCGGAGGCCGGCGAGGGCGCCGCGCCGCCCGATCCGGATCTCCTCGAGGACGCCGGCGCGGTGCTCCTGGCGCTCGGGCGTTATCCCGAGCACCTGCGGGCAGCCGCCGAGCACGCCGAGCCCTCCGAGATCGCGACCTGGCTCCTCGCGACCTGCCGTGAGCTGAACAACTGGTACGCCGGCCACCGGGTGCTGGGTCAGGACCCCGCGCTCACCTCCGCCCGGCTCGGCCTCGTGCGCGCCTCCAAATCCGTGATCGCCAACGGGTTGCGGCTGCTGGGCGTCGCAGCGCCAGAGGAAATGTGAGCCCGTCCTTCAGGCGGGCCAGCACTCTTCCGATCCTTATCGACGGCCCTGGCTCTCCCCCCACCGAGAGTTCGAGCCGTCCCCGGAGGAGTGTTTGATCGAGCCGTACATCCGCGACGTCCCGGATTTCCCCAAGAAGGGGGTGGTCTTCAAGGACATCACTCCCCTGCTGCAGAGCCCCCAAGGATTGAGGGCCACCATCGCAGGCATGGAGAAGGCAGTCGATCCGAATGGATTCGACGTCGTCTGCGGGATCGAGTCGCGGGGATTCATTTTCGGGACGGCGCTCGCCCACCACCTGGGGAAGGGCTTCATCCCGATCCGCAAGCCAGGCAAGCTCCCGTGGAAGACCGCCTCGGAGAGTTACCAGCTCGAGTACGGCTCCGATCGTATCGAGATCCACGTCGACGCCGTGACAAAGGGACAGAGAGTCCTCATGGTGGACGACCTCCTGGCCACGGGCGGCACGATGGAGGCCGCGCTTCGGCTAGTGTCCAGGATCGGGGGACGACCCGTCGCCTGCTCCTTCGTCATCGAGCTCTCCTTCCTGAACGGTCGCAAGCGCCTGGGCGACATGCCGGCCCACGCGTTGATGCGGGTCTGATCACCGCCTTCCATCCCCCCACGCCCCCCCTCTCCCGACCACGAGCTCCATGACCAGCGAGAAAACATCGATGTCGAACAAGAGCCGTGGCGGCGAGGAACCTCGAAAGGGCCAGGCCCGGCGCGAGCCGGCGAAGAAGCCTGCTCCTCGTCCCCGCAAGCCGATCGATCCCGCGCTGGAGTCTCTTGCGACCGAGAAGATCTGGGAACTCTACCGGCGAGCCCGGAAGGGAGGACCGAAGGAGACCGAGAAGCTCGAGACCTTGCGGAACGCGCTCATGGAGCGGCACTACCCGCTCGTGCGCTACATCGCGGAGCGGCTGCTCCAGACGCTCCCCAAGTCGATCGAGCTCGACGACCTCGTCAGCGCCGGCCTCTTCGGGCTGATGGACGCGATCCGCGGCTTCGACCACTCGCGGAACATCAAGTTCAAGACGTATTGCACGACGCGCATCCGCGGCTCCATCCTCGACCAGCTCCGCTCCCAGGACTGGGTGCCGCGCCTCGTGCGGTTGAAGGCCGGGCGCATCGAGAAGGCTCTCGCGCGGCTGACCGGGGAATACGGACGAGAGCCGACGCACGCGGAGCTCGCTTCCGACCTCGATCTGGACCACGAGGAGCTCTCCCTCGAAATGCAGAGCGCCAGCGCCAAGACCATGTTCTCCCTCTCGGACAAGTGGGAGGACCGGGACGAGGACAGCGGCATCGAGAAGGTCGACGTCCTCGAGGACCGGAAGTCGATCGATCCGATCACGGAGCTGCACCGGCGAGACATGCTCCACTTCCTGACGCGGTCCTTGACGCACAAGGAACGCTTCATCATCGAGCAGTACTACCACGTCGGCCACACCATGCGGGAGATCGGCGAGATGCTCTCCCTGACGGAGAGCCGCGTGTGCCAGATCCACAGCAACGTGATGGGCCGGCTCAAGGAGCAGCTCGGGCAGAAGTCGGGGACGCTGCTCACCTGAGCGCCGACCAAGCAGTCGAGGCGTCCCAGCCGCTCGGGCCGGGACGCCTCGTGTTGCTTCCGCTTCCGCGGTGCGCGGCTACCAGGTGATGATCTGGCCGTTCGTGCTGTTGAACGAGCTTCCGCCCGCACCTTCCGGGCAGAACGTCGGATTGCCGTCGCGGTAGAAGGTCATGTAGTACCGAGTCGTTCCCGGGGGATTGGGATAGCCGAGCGCGGCCGAACGGGCCGTGATCGACGGGTCGCCGCCGGTGGGCGCCGAGACGTTGCCGCCGCTCGCGGTCTTCGTGTAGAGGCGCTTGAGAACGCCCGTGGCGCAGCGCAGGCCGTCGCCGTAGACGATGCCCGCTGCGTTCATCGCGGTGCCCTGCAGGAAGATCGTGAGCGAGGTTGGCAACTCGCCCGTGGCCGTCAGGACGACGGTGTCGGGGCTGACCGAGCCCGCGCTGCTCAGGTTGGCACCGCTGATGTTCTGCGAGTTCTCGCAGCCGTTGCCGAGGGCGCCGAAGTTGTTGCAGGGGCACCAGGTGACCAGCGACCCGTCGCCGGCGCAGAAGGCGATTCCGGGCGCACCCGGACCGCCGGGAACGTCTCCCGTGGTCGTGACCGTGCCAGCGACCTTGAACGTGCCCAGGCTGATCGTGCCGGGCGTCGGGACCGCGTTCGCGTCGAAGCGGAAGTTGTAGGTCGTTCCCCAGCGGATCGCGTTGGCGTTGGTGTCCTGGGCGAAGGTCGAGGTCGACCACTCGAGCGCAGACCCCGTGTTCACGAAGTTCCAGTCCGTTCCGCTGAAGTTCTGGTTCCCGTTCATGCCGTCGTTGCCCCGGTAGGTCACGTCGTGGAATTCGACGTTGGACACCGAGAGGCCGGCGGGAATCGGGATCGAGAACGACCGGACGCTCCGGTCGGAGTTCATGTTGTAGACGGCGTACTCGTAGCGCGTCAGACCGCTCGTCAGGAGGGTGGCCTTGTAGCCGAGCATGACCAGGCCGTCGCTGGGGATGGTCACGTTGTTCAGGGTGACCCCCGGATCGCAGACCTGCCACGCCATGAGGGCGGGCTTCTCGCGTTGCGTCGTTCCGATGAAGCCGAAATTCCAGGCGGTGCCGGAGCCCGACACGCTGATCTCGCGGTAGGAGCAGTTGTTGTTCTGCTTGGCGGACGCGGAGTCATCCGGTGCGACGTACTGCGAGTTGCCGAAGTACCGCGTCGTCGAGGACGCCGTCGCCTGGAGATCGTTCACGTCGACCTGGATGCGTCCGACGTTCGTACCCGACGGAGTGTGGTGCGGCGGGTAGTTGAAGAAGCCGGTTGACGCGTTCACCTGGAACCGAGGGCCCAACCCGCTCGGCTCGCCGTTCCGGCTCGCCGTATAGGGGTCCGCGCACCTCACGCCGAGGTGGGTACCGTCCGTGCCCTGGCAGCCCGAGCAGCACAGGTTGTTGCTCAAGGCGAAGAAGCCGTGCTTGAGCCAGGACAGGCCGACTTGCTCGAATCGGCCTGCTCCGTCCACGATCTTGTATCGGTACAGCTCGCTGCCGATCACCGGGTGCTGGTTGGTGCTGGCGAACCAGTTCAGCCAGACGTTGCCGACGTTGCAGGAGTACGTCCCCAGCGCGAGCGCTTCGAGACCGCCCGAGGAGTTGTAGTTCGCCGGACCGGTGATGTCGCCGACGATCACGTCGGGACCGCCGGGATTCTGACATGGGGTCTGGGCCGTCGCGTTGCGCGGGATCGCGAGGACGCAGGCAGCGATCGCCGCGAGGCCGAACGCACGTTTCGATGTCAGGCTCATCATCGCTTCAATTCCTTCTCAGCTTGGCGGGGGTCGCCCCGAGGATCCCGTCTCACCTGGCAGCACCGAATGCGCTGCAGGCCTCCGAAACTCACCGATCACGATCGTATCGCCTGCGCTGGAAAACGGTCAATCGCGCAGGACGATCCAACGTGTACCGACGCAGTGGGACCGCCCTGGGTTCCCAAGGGCGTGGATTGGGCTCTCCAAGCCCTGAAATGTACCCCACTGCGGACCCGGGTCCCGGCCTCCTAGCGGCTGGGGAGCGCGGAAACCGAGCAGTGGACGCCTCCGCCCCTTCGCTGGCTCTCGCTGGTCAGGATCGGCCGGACGTCGATTCCGGGTCCGAGGACCGTTCGGAACGCATCCTCGGCAGCGCGATCGAGCGGCTCGAACAGCCCCCCCCACGCCGGCATGAGGTAGCCCTGCGGCTCGTGGACGCCGTTCAAGTAGTCGATGCCGCGGTTCCCCTCGGGCAGGCTCGGGATCGGCGCGATCTCGAGACCCAGCGCCCGGATCCCTTCGATCATCCTCAGCCGATCCTCGTCGCGGCGCTTGAACGAACGCAGGTAGGCGGCCGAGTGGGGATCGAGCGGCAGTTCGTCGACGGGCAGCGTCCAGCTCACGAGGAGGTCGAGGGCGAGGAGGAAGCGCTGCAGATTGCCGATCCCCGAGTCCGGTTTTCCGCGAGAAAAAGCCTCGGAAAAGGACTCCGGATAGTGCCCGAAAGCGAGCTCGCGTCCCCGGACCACCGGATACACGGTCTCGAGGAACGGACGGACGCGTCCGGCCTCGAGATCCGCGCGGGCGCTCGCGACGGAAGCCGGGTCCAGCGCTCCACCTTTCGCCAGAGCATCCAGCCCACATGAGAGAACGATCCTCACGGCTGCGTGGGTATCGGCGACGAATGCGATCAGACGTCCGCCGGCGCTCCGCAGGGTCAGCTCCTGATCGATGTGGAAGGACACGGCGGCGAGCACGACGCAGCGATCGACGCCGAACTCGATCCGGAAGGCCTCGACGACCTGCTCCCGGGTGAGACCCAGCGCCGTATTCCTCCAGACGTTCGCCTCGCCGAGGAAGAGGAGCCTCGTGCCGTTCCTGGGATCGCGCGCCGCGAGCAGGTCTCCACCCTGGAAAAGGAGGGGCGACTGAACGGCTCGCAACCCGGCGGACGTGATCCCGTCGACGAGGAAGGTCTCACCCGGGACGAGGGTGGCACCATCCTCCCCGCGGCTCGCGTAGCGCGGGACCAGAGTGACGGCCTCGTAACCTTCGCCGGACGAGACGGGCGCGAGTCCGGCCTTGCCGCTGTCCTGAGCCCATTGAGAGACGGGCAGCGCCTCGGGAATCACGGTCAGGCCGCGAGACCATCCGCGCGAGGTCTGGAGCAGCTCCTCGAGGTGGATTTCCTCGACGCTCGCGACGAACCTCGCCCGGGGAAGCGCATCGAGGAGCTGCCGCAACAAGTCGAGGGAGCCGCCATCCTCGATCCCTTCCCAGTAAGTCCCGCTCGTGAGCTGCAAACGGACGGTGCCGATCTCGTGCTCGCCGCTCTCGGTGGCCACCCGGAAGCCGACGAGCGTGGGCCTGAAGGCGAATGACCAGCTCGCGAGCTCGCTCTCGAGATCCGCGGCGCTCCTTCCGCTCGCGAGCCCGGCCGCGACGTGACGCACGACCGAGTCCCCTCCCGAACCCTGGAAGTGCTCGAGCCAGTCGACAGGCAAGCCGATCGCGCGCAACTCGCCGAGCTCGACCTCCGCACGATCGCCCCGTAGAGCGCCGATCGCCGCGACGGTCGTCGGGATGAGTCCCCGGCGCGCCAGGTCGCGCGCAACGATCCCCGCGGCACCTCGCGGGGCCGCGTCGCGAGGAAGATCGATCGGCGTGGTCTCGTGGCGATGCTCCAGGACGGGCGCGCGGAAGCCGCGCAGCGGGGGACGGCCTTCGGGCAGCGACGCTCGCCAGGCCCTCACCTCGGGCGGCAGTTCCGCAGGACGAACGACCTCGATCTCCTGCGAACCGCCGAGCGTCGCTGGAATCGCGGCCATGGCGAGGATCCTGATCGCCCACCTCAAGCCGCACCGAGCCCCTTCCGCCGGGCGATCCAAGCCCAAGCGACGGCCATCAAGGCCACGGCCGCGGCGATGAGGGCGATCCACGCCGGTTGCGCCCGGATGCCGTCAGGCTCGAGCGCCGGCTCGTCCGCGTCCTTCACGACGAGCCGGTAGCGCTCCTCGAAGGAGCTGCGCACGATCCGGTCCGCCACGCGGCGCAGGAACTCCTCGGGAAGGTGGAGATCCGCGACGGTGCCCTCCCCGAGCGGCTGGTTCCTGACGTTCTCCAGCACTTCGATCTCGAGTTGCGCGGGAGTGGGCGGAGGCTGCGGCGTCTGCGATCCCGTCGCGAACGCCAGAGCGAGTCCGAGGACGAAGGGCACGCCCCCTACGCTACAGTACGAGCGTGCGCTTCCGCTGCATCGAGCACGGCGCCGTCGATTCGACCTCCGAGCGCGCGTTCGCGGCGCTCACGGATGGAACGGCGCGGCACGGCGACGTGCACTTCGCCACATCCCAGTCCGCGGGACGAGGCCGCCGCGGCCGGAGCTGGTGGAGTCCTCCAGGTGAGGGTCTCTACGCGAGCCTCGTGCTCCTCCCTCCGCCTCCGCCGTGGAACCCCGTGGGGCTCACGATGGCGGGCGGGCTCGCCGTCCTCGACGCCGCTCGAGCCTGCGGGCTGCTCGGAGCGCGGCTCGACTGGCCGAACGATCTCGTGGCGGGCGATTCGAAGCTCGCCGGCGTCCTGGTCGAGACGAAAGGATTCGTCCCCGAGACGCCGCACTACGTCGTCGGTCTCGGGCTGAACGTCGGGCAGCGCGAGTTCCCGGCCGAGCTCCGCCGCGAGCGCGCGGTCGCGAGCCTCCGATCGCTCGGCCTCCTCGTCTCCGTCGAAGAGGCGCGCGAGGCCGTGCTCCTGTCCCTCGCCTCGCGGCTCGAGCAGATGGAGGGGAACGTCGACGCACTGGCCGCGGACTACCTCCTCGGAACGGGACTCCGCGACCGACGCGTGCGCGTGCGTTTCGGCGATCAGGAGTGTCTCGGCAAGCTCGACGACCTCACGGTCGCGGGCGGCGTCGCCTTGAGCGAGATCGACGGAAAAGCGCGCTCCTTCCCGCTCGAGATCGTGCGCGAGCTCGTTCCGTGCCTATAATCCCCGCCCCCCGGAGATCCCCGATGCCCCGACCCGACGGCCGCGAGCCGGGCGAGATTCGCCCGATCAGTTTTCAGCGTGGATTCACGAATCGCGCCCCGGGCTCCGTGCTGGCCGCCTTCGGCAACACGAAGGTCCTGTGCACGGCGATGGCGACGGACGGAGTGCCGCCGTTCCTGCAGGGCAAGGGACGGGGCTGGCTGACGGCCGAGTACTCGATGCTCCCCTCGTCGACCGAGCAGCGGAAGTCGAGGGACCGCTTCGGCTCGCCGGACGGTCGCTCGGTCGAGATCCAGCGCCTCATCTCCCGCTCGCTCCGCGGGGTGATGAATCTCTCGAAGATGACCGAGCGCACGATCTGGATCGACTGCGACGTCCTGCAGGCCGACGGCGGCACGCGGACGGCGGCGATCAGCGGCGCCTGGGTCGCGCTCCACGATCTCCTGACACACATGGACGGCCGCCGCGTGCTCCGGGCCTGGCCGCTCGAGAGCCAGCTGGCCGCCGTCTCCGTCGGCGTCGTCGCGAAGGCCGCCGTCTGCGACCTCTCCTACGCCGAGGACAGCACCGCGGAGACCGACATGAACCTCGTGATGACCGGCGAGGGCAAGTTCATCGAGGTTCAGGGCTCCGCGGAGGGAGCGCCCTTCGACCGGGGCGAGCTCGACGCGATGCTCGAGATGGGAGGCGCGGCGATCCGGCGCATCTTCGAGGTCCAGAAGGCGGCCCTCGCGTCTAGTCGCTCATGAGGAAGATCAACGGACGGACGTCTTCCTCGCCCGTCGTCCACTCCCAGTAGCGCAGCAGGATCTTGTAAACCATCAGCCCGACTTCCCCTTCGCCGAAGATCAGGTACCGAGCCGCCTGACCCATGAGATTCTGGCGCGTGAGGCCGAGGAAGATGCTGACCGGATCGAGGAGCTCGCTGACGTAGGCGATCGTGTTCGCGATCGCGATCGCCCCGGAAACCTCCAGAACGAAGTCGCCGTTCGAGCGCCGGACGCGGAGCGTGAGCGGGGCGAGGAATTCGCTGCGATTGTCCATCTGGTGGACGTGCAGGAACGCGAGCGGGCCCCGGATCGAGTAGTGACGACGGAGCTCCGAGGCCTTCTTCTCGCGCGATGCGGCCTCGGTGCCGCGGTAGGGAACCAGGTTCACCTTCTTCCCCACGATCTCCTTCCAGATGCGCACGGACTCCTCGTCCTCGAGACGGATCTCGGACACGCGCAACTCGGTCGAGCGCCGCAAGCGGCTCAGCGCGCCCAGCAGGAGGATCGCGCCGACGAATGCGCTCGCGATGATCACGCCGTCGGGACGCCCGATCACGTTGTCGACTAGGGTGAACGCGAAGACCGCCGTCACGATCCAGAAGTAGAAGCTCTTCGAGAGCAACGGGACCTTTTGCAAGATCCCCGGAGCGGCCCGCATGTCCCTCCACAGCGCGATCGAGACGGCAAACGCCGCCGAGAGCATCAGGACGAGCACCCCGGTCGCGTAGGCGCCCCCTTGCGCCTCGACGTCGGCCTGGAACGCCCAGGTGACGATCACGTCGGCGAGGAACAGGACGAGGACGAGCGGACGCCGGTGCGTGGTCCACTCCGGGGCCATCCCGAGGCGCGGCAGGTAGCGGGGGATCAGCGTCAGCAGGCCCGCCATCGCCGAGGCGCCGGCGAACCAGAGGATCGCGATCGTCAGGAGGTCGTAGAGGGTTCCGAAGCCGTGACCGAGCAGGTCGTGCCCCAGGTAGGCGAGCGCACGGCCCGAGGCGCTGCCGTCGGGAGCGTAGGCGCTCTCGGGGATCAGGAGCGTCGTGACGAGGCTCGAGGCGAGCAGCATCAGGCTCATGATCACGGCGGCCGCGAGAAGCAGCTTCCGCGTAGCGCGTATCCGGCCGCTCGGCGCGGGGCGCTGGGAGTCCTCCGGATCCCCCGCCACGTGCGGCATCACCGCGACGCCCGTCTCGAAGCCGCTCAAGCCGAGCGCGAGCTTGGGAAACACGAATACGGAGGCGAGCAGGATCATCGTCCAGTCCCCGCGCACCCGCAGATCGCCCGTCCAGGCCTCGATCAGCTCCGGGCGGCGGAGGATCTCGACGATCCCCGCGCCGATCACGACCACGTTCACGAGGAGATACGGAATCGCGATCATGGTCGCGAGCCGAATCGCCTCCCGGAAGCCGAGCAGGAACACCACGGCGAGCAGCGCGAGCAGGACGAGCGTCACGCTCATCTGCGCATCGCCGAGCATTCCATGGAGCAGCGGGTTGTGGACGGCGTGCTCGGCCGCATCGGCCGCCGACAATGTCATCGTGATGACGAAATCGGTGGCTGCGAAGCCCAGCAGACCGAGCACGACCAGCTTCCCCCACCAGCCTGGGAGCAGCGACTCGAGCATCGCGATCGACCCCTGCCCGGCCCAGGATCGCCGCGCGACCTGCGCGTACACGGGAACCGCTCCGAGGAGCGTCAGCGCGACGAGCAACGTGGTGGCGATCGGCGAAAGGGCGCCGGCCGCCAGCAAGGCGATCCCCGGCTGGTATCCGAGCGTCGAGAAGTAGTCGACCCCGGTCAACCAGAGGACGCGCGTCCACCGCTGGGGCTGCTCGCGCGCCTGCGCTTCCTGGCCAGGACCGCCCTCGGCGCGGAGCCAACGGCCGAAGCGCGTCCTGGCCGGCGCCGTTCGCGGGACGGGGAGGGGCGTGAGCTTCATTCTCGGCACCACCTCTGCCGGAAGCGCCGCTGCGCCGCAAGCACCGGGAGGCTTCACGGGCGCCCGGCGCTACGATCCGGTGTCCCCGTGAAGCTGCTCGTCGCCAGCCAGAACCTCAAGAAGGTCGAGGAGCTCCGCCTCGCCCTCCGGGAGCTGGATCTCGAGCTCGTCCTGCCCGCGGACGTCGGCGGGATCCCCGACGTGGCCGAGGACCGTCCGACCTTCCGCGAGAACGCGGCCAAGAAAGCGGCCTCCGCCGCCCTCGCGACGAGTCTCTGGGCGCTCGCCGACGACTCCGGGCTCGAGGTGGAGGCGCTCCACGGTCAGCCGGGAGTCCTCTCCGCGCGCTGGGCGGGCACTCACGGCGACGACGCGGCGAACAACCGGCTGCTCGCGAAGAGGATGACGGGCGTCCCGCTGCACCGTCGCGGCGCCCGGTTCGTTTGCGCGCTCGCCCTGGCGAGGCCGGACGGATCGATCGCGCTGGAGGTCTCCGGCTCCGCGCGAGGGCGGATCCTGAACACGCCCCGGGGCGACCGCGACTTCGGGTACGATCCCTACTTCCTGTTCACGGAGGACGGGTTCGCCCAGACCGGTCGCGGTTTCGCGGAGCTCACGCCGGAGGAGAAGCTCCAGGTGAGCCACCGGGGACGCGCGCTCCGCGATCTCGCGCGACGGATCGCCGGCGTGCTGCGCGAGGCCTAGTCGTTTCCGGTAGCATCTGCGCCCCGATCCACGCTCGGGAACGCCCTTGGACGCCCGCCACATCCGCAACTTCTCGATCATCGCGCACATCGACCACGGCAAGTCGACGCTCGCGGACCGGATGCTCGAGATCACGGGCGCGGTCGACAAGCGCGACATGCGGGCGCAGCTCCTCGACTCGATGGATCTCGAGCGGGAGCGCGGGATCACGATCAAGGCCTCCGCCGTCACCATCTGGCACGAGCGGAACGGCGAGAAGTACGAGCTCAACCTGATCGACACGCCCGGGCACGTCGACTTCAACTACGAGGTGCAGAAGGCGCTCCAGGCCTGCGAGGGCGCGCTGCTGCTCGTCGACGCGTCCCAGGGCGTCGAGGCCCAGACCGTCGCGAACGCCTACCTCGCCATCGAGGCCAATCTCACGGTCCTGCCGGTCCTCAACAAGATCGACCTCGCGCACGCCCGGCCCGAGGTCGTGTGCGAGGAGATCGAGAACTCGATCGGGATCGATGCCGTCGACGCGCTGCGCGTCTCGGCGAAGAGCGGCGCCGGCGTCACGGAGCTCCTCGACCGCATCGTCGACCGCATCCCGCACCCCCAGGGGGTCCCGGACTCGTCCCTGCGTTGCCTCATCTTCGACGCGGTCTACAACGAGTACCGGGGCATCATCGTCTACCTGCGGGTCGTGGACGGGACGATCCGCGAGAAGGACATGATCCACATGCTCGGCACCGACACGGTGTACGAGGCGATCGAGATCGGACGTTTCACGCCCGAGATGAAGCGCGCGCGCGAGCTCGGGCCCGGCGAGGTCGGCTACTTCATCTCGAACATCAAGCAGCTCGGCGACGTGCGCATCGGCGACACGATCACGCGCCACAAGGGGCCGAAGGTCGAGATGCTCCCCGGCTACCGCCCGCCGATGCACATGGTGTACGCGGACTTCTTCCCGACGAACGCGGGCGACTTCGAGAGCCTGCGCGAGGGGCTCGCGACGCTCTCGCTCTCGGATTCCTCGTTCTCGTTCGAGCCGGTGACCTCGGACGCGCTGGGTTTCGGGTTCCGCTGCGGCTTCCTCGGGCTGCTCCACATGGAGATCGTGCAGGAGCGCCTCGAGCGCGAGCACGACATCGACATGATCCAGACCGCGCCCACGGTCACCTACAAGATCGAGCGCGCGAACGGGGCCGTGGAAGAGATCCACTCGCCGGGACAGCTCCCCAATGCCGATCAGTACGAGAAGATTCTCGAGCCCTACGCGCGCGTGAACATCATGACGCCCACCGAATACATCGGGAACGTCATGCAGATCGCGTCCGATCACCGCGGGACCTACCAGCGCCAGGAGCACCTCTCCCCGACGCGCGTGCAGCTCGTGTACGACATCCCGCTGGCCGAGCTGATCTACGACTTCTTCGACAAGCTGAAGTCCAGCACGCGGGGCTACGGGACGCTCAACTACGAGATCTCCGGCTACAAGGAGAGCGACCTCGTGAAGCTCCGGATCCTCGTCAACGGCAAGGAGGTCGACGCGCTCTCGTCGATCACGCACGTCGATCAGGCCGAGTTCCGCGGACGTTCCGCGATCAAGAAGATGCGCAAGGAGATCTCCCGCCACCTGTTCGAGATCGCGCTCCAGGCCGCGATCGGCGGCCGGATCGTCGCGCGCGAGACGATCTCCGCGCTGCGCAAGGACGTCACGGCCAAGTGCTACGGCGGCGACATCACCCGCAAGCGCAAGCTCCTCGAGAAGCAGAAGGAAGGCAAGCGGCGCATGCGGCAGATCGGCAACGTCGACATCCCGCAGAAGGCCTTCATGGCCGTACTCGGCGGAGGGGAAGAGGATTGAGCGGACTCGACAAGCCCGTCCGGAAGGAAGAGCACGCCCGGCGTCCTTGGCGGGACAACATCGAGGCCGTCGTGATGGCGATCATCATGGCGGTGATGCTCAAGTACTTCATCGTCGAGGCCTACCAGATCCCGACCGGATCGATGCAGCCGACGCTGATGGGGAACGACGAGGCCGGCATCAAGGACCGGATCATCGTCGACAAGCTCTCCTTCCATTACCGCGACCCCGAGCGCTTCGAGGTGGTCGTCTTCCGGTACCCGCTCGACCGCTCCAAGAACTTCATCAAGCGCATCTGCGGGATGCCCTCGGAGCACCTGAAGATCTCCCTCGGCGACCTGTGGACCCGGCGCGACGCGTCGGAACCCTACCGCGTCCTCCGGCGCCCCCTCCCCGTGCAGCAGGAAGTGTGGAAGCGGATCCACCCGAGCGATACGCGCTTCTCGAGCTGGAAGCCCGACCCGGGAACCTCCGGCTGGACGGTCGGAGGGCGGGGGGCCGTCTCGGCCCGCGGCACCGGAAGTGTGCGGCTGCCGAGCGACGGCGGGTCGGTGATGGACAGCTACCGCGACGGCTACCCGCGCGGCGTGGGAGACGTCCTCTCCAGGGCGCGAGGCGGGCTCGGATCCAACCCGGTCGGTGACCTGCGCTTCGAGGGGGAGGTCCGCGCCCTGCCCGGATGCGAGTGGGTCGAGGTGCATCTGCGCGAGGGCGCGCGCCGGTACCGCTTCCTCGTTCCGGGGCCGGCGGCCCCTGCCGAGGAGCGTCCGCGGATCGTCGCCGAAGGCCTCCCCTCGGCCGCCCGCGGCGAAGGCGTCGTGGCGCAGGGCAAGAGCGCCTTCCGCCTGCCCGCCCTGGAGGTCGTCTCGTTGGCCGCCCAGAACATGGACGACCTTCTGACCCTGGAGGTCGACGGCGAACCGGTCGTCGAGATGGAGATTCCCGAAGCGGCGGATCAGGCCTCCTGCTTCCAGATCCGCGTCGAGGGCGAGGGGGCCGACTTTTCGGACGTCGAAGTGTACCGGGACATCTTCTACACGGAAGATGGCAAGAAGTCGGAGTTCGAGATCCCCGCCGGGTCCTACGTGATGCTGGGGGACAACACCCAGGACTCGAGCGACAGCCGGTTCTGGACTTTCGTGACCTACGACCCCCGGGGAGACGGGCAGACGATTCGCGGGAACGACTTCCGGCCCCAGAACCCCTTCGTGGTTCCGGGGGATCCCGAGGGCACGCGGATCTTCCTCAGGGACGAGTGGGGCGACCTGCACGACTTCGTCGCCAGGTCGGGTGCGTCGCCGAGCTACGAGCTCGCGCCTTTCGTGCCCCGCGAGATGATCCTCGGTCGAGCGGTGGCGGTCTTCTGGCCGACCTCCTTCACGCTCGAGCGCTGGGGCTGGTGGCCCTGGTGGCCGCAACTCAAAGTCGTCCGCCTCCAGTGGATCCACTGAGCCGCACGGCCATCGATCCCTGCCATCGACTTAAGGCCGGGAGAGCCAAGACCTTCCGTTCTCCACAACGCGCGGGCTCGGCGGCGTCAGGATCTAGGTACCCGCTTCCGAGGCGCATTCCGGGAACGCGGCGAGGGCGAGCTGTCCAGCGTGAACCTGGATTCCGTGGGCGCCTAGAACACAAGTCGTTCGAGATCAGCGACTTGCGGGCGATTCCCCCACATGAATGAACTTTCAAGTGCGATGGGCCCGCGTACGTGAGTGTCTGCGCGCCCGTGGAGGCACGGCCTTCGCACATCTCGGAGACCGCGCTTCCCAACAACTTGTCCACAGCCGCGTCCTGCCCCGTGGAGGCTCGATGAGCCGGGCCGCAGTCAAGGGAGCTTCATCTTCCCCCTGAACCTAGACTCCGGGGATGAGCCAGCGGGCCACTCCGCGACCGGGTGAGCGACTCCTCGAGGCCAAGGGGCTCGTCAAGGCCTACGGCGGACGCCGCGTCGTCGACGGCGTGCATTTCCACGTGAGCGCCGGCGAGATCGTCGGGCTGCTCGGACCCAACGGCGCGGGGAAGACGACGAGCTTCCGGATGACCGTCGGCCTGGTGCGGCCGGACGCGGGCGAGGTGCGCCTCTCGGGCAAGGACTGCGCGAAGCTCCCGATGTACAAGCGCGCGCGCCTGGGGATGGGCTACCTCCCGCAGGAGGCGAGCGTGTTCCGGCGGATGAGCGTGATCGACAACCTGATCGCCGTCCTGGAAACGATGCCGCTCTCGCGCAGCGAGCGGCAGTCGGAAGCGCGCAGGCTGCTCGAGGAGCTCGAGCTCTCGCACCTCGCCAATCACATCGCCGAAACGCTGTCAGGCGGCGAGAGGCGGCGCCTCGAGCTCTCGCGCGCGCTCGCGACGCGGCCGACGATCCTGCTTCTCGACGAGCCCTTCGCGGGCGTCGACCCGATCAACGTGCAGGAGATCCAGGACCTCGTGCGCCGGATGCGCGAGAAAGGGCTCGGGATCCTGATCACGGACCACAACGTGCGCGAGACGCTCCGCCTGACGGATCGGGCATCGA
Organism: Planctomycetota bacterium; assembly: GCA_046155895.1. Lineage (GTDB taxonomy): Bacteria > Planctomycetota > UBA1135 > UBA1135 > DASYPQ01. The sequence continues at coordinate 45,518 of JBJXFB010000048.1, forward strand.
TCATCCACGAGGGGAAGATCCTGCGCGTGGGCAGCGCGATGGAGCTGATCCACGACGAGCAGGTGCGGCGGATCTACCTGGGTCACAGCTTCGACGCGCCGGTCGCGGGGATCAGCGCGGCGGAGGAGCGGGAGCTGTTCGAGGAAACTCCCCGCGAGGACCCCAAGGAGCACCGGAAGGGCGAAGAGGAAGACGAACCCGAAGATCGCTAGGGGAACTCCTGATCTCCCCACGCCTCGATCAGCACCTCTCGCGCTCGCACGAGCGCCGACTTCGGCACGAGGAGATCGGGACGGGCGATGAAGGCATGCCCCGCGCCCAGCTCGGCGAGGTCCCGATCCTGCCCGTGCAGCATCGAAGGAATGCCCTCGGCAGAAAGCAGGTCCTTCGCGAGAGCTGCCTCGACGGGATCCGGGGACCCGAGCAGCAGCGCGAAGTCGGCTCGAGTGGAGCTCATGGGACGCCTCGGACCGAGGCTAGCACGCCGCGAGCGGACCGGCACCCTTGCCCGGAAACCGGGCCGCCGGTACCTTCCCCGCCCCGAAATCCGCCCGAGGAGCGCATGAGGATCGTCGCCTGCATCAAGCGCGTCCCGACCACCGAGGCCCAGGCCAAGGTCGGCGCGGACGGGAAGAGCCTGGATCCGGCCGGTTTCCAGTACATGGCGTCCTTCTACGACGAGATCGCCGTCGAGGAGGCCATCAAGACGAAGGAGAAGCTCGGCGGCGACGTCACGGTGCTCTCCCTCGGGCCGAAGGACGTGTCGAAGGAGCTGCGCGAATTCATCGCGCGCGGCGCCGACACCGGAGCGATCCTCGTCGACGACGCGTGGCACTCGCGCGATGCCCGCGCGACGGCCAAGGCGCTCGCGAAGAAGGTCGGCGCCCTCGGCGCGGAGCTCGTCTTCGCCGGCCGCGTCGCGACCGACCGCGACAACTCGGCCGTCGGGCCGATGCTCGCCACCTACCTCGGGTGGGCCTGCGTCACCGAAGTGATGGCGATCGAGATCGGGCCGGGCAAGGGAACGGCCAAGCGCGAGACCGAGCACGGGATCGAGACCGTCGAGTTCTCGCTCCCGGCCGTGATCACGTGCAACAAGGGCCTGAACGAGCCGCGGCGGCCGAACCTCAAGGGCATCATGGCGGCCAAGAGCAAGCCGATCTCGGAGGAGGCGCCCGAAGCGGTCGACGCGCAGGCCGTCGTCGTCAGGGTCGAGCTCCCGCCCGCTCGCAAGGCGGGACGGATCGTCGGCGAGGGCGCCGCGGCCGTTCCGGCGCTGATCAAGGCTCTCCGCGAAGAAGCGCAGGTGCTCTAGGCCATGGCCGCGATCGTCGTCTACGTCGAGCAGGAGAACGGCAAACCCGTCCGCGCGAGCCTCGAATGCCTCGGCGCGGCCAAATCCAGCGGGCGCGAGGTCGTCGCAGTCGTCGCGCGCGACGGAGCGAAGGCCGCCGCGGCGACGCTCGGCCGGTTCGGCGCCTCGAAGGCCGTATGCCTGACCGGCGCGAGCACGTACAGCCCCGATGCGACGGCCGCCGACCTCGTGAAGATCGTCCGCGAGCAGAAGGCTGGCGCCTTCCTCGCTGCCGCGACGGCCACGGGCAAGGATCTCGCGCCGCGCGTCGCCGCGGGCCTCGATTCGACGCTCTTGAGCGACTGCACCGGACTCGAAGCGAAGGACGGCCGGCTCCAGGCGACGCGCCCGTGGCTGGCGGGCAAGGCCCTCGCGACCCTCTCGAGCTCCGCGCCGGTCCTGTGCGCGACCACGCGGCCGAATGCCTTCGCGATCGTCGAAGGCCAGGGCAACGCCGAAGTGCTCGAGGTCCCCGCGAGCTCCGGGGGCAAGGCCGTCGTGGTCTCGATCGCGGCCAAGGCCGGCGGGAAGCTCGACGTCAAGGAGGCCTCGGTCATCGTCTCGGGCGGCCGCGGCCTGAAGGCCTCGGAACACTTCCACTTGATCGAGGAGCTCGCCGCCGCGTTCGGGAACGCCGCGACGGGCGCTTCGCGCGCCGTCGTCGACGCTGGCTGGCGGCCGCACGCCGAGCAGGTCGGCCAGACCGGCAAGACGGTCGCGCCGAAGCTCTACGTCGCGGTCGGCATCTCGGGCGCGATCCAGCACCTCGCCGGCATGCGCACGTCCAAGGTGATCGTCGCGATCAACAAGGATCCCGAGGCGCCGATCTTCAAGATCGCGGACTACGGAGTCGTCGGGGACGCCTTCGAGATCCTCCCGGCGCTCACGGCGGCGGTGAAGGAGATCAAGGCGCACAAGTAGATGCCGCGCTCGCCGAAGCTCACCGAGGCCGAGGTTCGACAGCGTCTTGCCTCGATTCCCGCGTGGGTCCTCCGCGACGGCCGTCTCCACCGCGATTTCACGTTCCCGGACTTCGTCGAGGCCTTCGGCTTCATGTCGAGCGTGGCGCTCCGGGCCGAGGCGATGAACCACCATCCCGACTGGTCGAACGCCTGGAACAAGGTCTCGATCGACCTCGTCAGCCACGACGTCGGCGGGATCTCGCAGCGCGATTTCGACCTCGCGGCGGCGATCGACGCGCTCGCGGGGTCGTGACGCGACGGGTCCGGGGCCGGGCGGCTAGAATCCGCGCATGACGCCCGAACTCCAGCTCGACCCGACGGAAGCGCGCGTCCTCGGCGTCCTCATCGAGAAGGAGCTGACGACACCCGAGCAGTATCCCCTCACGCTGAACGCGGCGACGAACGGCTCGAATCAGAAGAACAACCGCGATCCGGTCCTCGAGCTCACGGAGCACGAGGTCGAGGCCTCGCTCCGCAAGATGACCGTGAAGGGTTTCGTAGGGTCGGTCCACCCGGTCGGCAGCCGCGTCGAGAAGTTCCGCCACAATGCGGGGACCGTGCTCGCCGTGGAGAAACCACAGCTCGCCGTACTGGCCGAGCTCCTCCTGCGCGGGCCGCAGCAGCCTGGGGAACTCCGCGGCCGCGCCTCCAGGATGGCACCCATCGAGTCTCTGGGAACGCTGGCGGAGATCCTCGGGCCGCTGATCGAGGCGAAGCTCGTCGTCCGCCTCGATCCGACGCCTGGATCTCGCGCCGAACGTTACGCGCAGACCCTGACGGGCGCCGTTGCGGCCGCACGGGCCCCCGCGCGTCCCGCGCCGCTCGTGGAGATCCCCCGGCCCGTCGAAGCGCCCGCTCCGGCGCCGGTCGTCGGGGAGCAGGGCCACCCCCTCGCCAAGCGCGTCGAGGAGCTCGAATTCAACGTCTCGCGCCTCCGCCGGCAGCTCGACAACCTCGCCTGGAAGCTCGGCGAGAAGCTCGAGGGCTAGAATGACCCGGGAGCGCCTCCGTAGGGCGGCCGCCTCGCGATGACTCTCCCCGGCTTCCTCTACTCGCTCGCCAGCGTGCCGATGTTCGCCTCGCGGCCGTTCCTGGCCGCCGCGATCACCGCGCTCATCGCGAAGTTCGGGATCCACATCCCCTTCATCCACGACAGCGAAGTCGTCGTCGCGCTCTCCCAGTCGCCCGAGTGGTTCCGGAGCTGGACGGTGCTGCTCGCGCTGGTCGCGCTCGCCGTCACCGAGGCCTTCGCCGTCAAGCACGCCGAGGTCCGCGCCTTCATGGAGGAGTTCGACGGCTACTTGAAGAGCGCCGTCGCCCTCCTCGTGAGTTTCGCGATCGTCGACAAGGACACGGCCGAGACCATCAAGTCCATCCAGCGCGCCGGTTTCGGGTTCGAGAGCGTGTTCTCGGTCCTCGTCGCCGGCCTCGTCTACGCCATGTCGGGCCTGCGGCGCGCGGTGCTCGGCTACGTCGCCGAGGTCGACGACGACGACGACATCGGGCTGCAGTCGGTCCTGAACTGGGCCGAGAACTCCTGGACGATCCTCGGACTGCTCTTCCTGGTGATCTTCCCCGTCGTCGCGCTGGTCCTGTCCGCGCTGACGGCGCTCGGACTCTGGCTCGTCCGCCGGCGCGCGGAGCATCGGGAGAAGCGCTCGAGGATCCCGTGCGCGAAGTGCGCGACCCCCGTGCTTCCGCACGCGACCAAGTGTCACTCGTGCGGGACGCCGCTGGCCGCGCCGCGGGGAGTCAGCGCCTTCGGCACGCCCAAGGCCGATCCCGCGCCCGATCTCGCGCGCCACCGGTTCGACCTGATCGCCCGCAAACGCTGTCCCCTCTGCGCGACGCGCCTGAAGCAGCGCGCGGTCCGACAGCCCTGCCCGACGTGCCAGACCGTGACCTTCGCCAGCCAGGCGGAATTCCAGGACTACCTCGACGCGCTGCAGCGGAGGCTGCCGAAGGCTCTGCTCATCTGCCTGGCCTTCAGCGCGATCCCGGTCGTCGGCGTGATTCCCGGCGTCGTCTACTACAGGCTGGCGCTCGTGTCCGGGCTCCGCGGGTACGTCCCGCCCCTGCGCGGCTGCCTGGCGCGCGTGATGATCCGCGTGATCAACTTCGGGATCATCGCGCTGCAGCCGATCCCGATCCTCGGCGCCCTGATCGTGCCGCTGATGTGCCTCTCGACGTACACGATCTACCGGAGCTCGCTGAAGGGCCGCGCGGGGAAGGACCTGGCCGCGCTGGAGCCCGCACCCAGCCCCTAGCGCGCGTTCGCGCTCCGCTGCATCACCTCGAGCAGCTCCGCCGCGACCGAGATCGCGATCGCGGCCGGCTCCTTCGAGTGCTTCGAGACTCCGATCGGGCAGCGGACCTTGCCGATCTCCGCCTCCGTGAACCCGCGCTGGGCGAGCCGCTTCCGGAAGCGGTCCCACTTGCGCTCGGAGCCGATCAGGCCGACGTAGGCGAAGTCGCGCCGGATCGCGCGCGCCACGATCTCGAGATCGAGCGCGTGGCTGTGCGTCATCACGAGGACGAGGGTGTCGTCGGAGAGCACGCCGACCTCTTCCTCGGGGTTGTCGACGCACAGGATCTCGTAGGGTCGCGCTCTCGGCGGCGAAGGCCGGATCTCCTCCTCCGCGCGGCCGTCGATCAGCGTCAGGTCGGCCGAGAGGTACCCGGCCAGCCCTCCGATCGCCTGCGCGACGTGCCCGGCGCCGAAGACCGCGATCCGAGGCCTCGACCAGGGGAAGGTCTCGAAGAAGAGCGTCACCTCGCCTCCGCAGCACTGCCCGGCCTTCTCCGAGAGCGGGTAGGACGTGCTCTCGGACACGGGGCGGCCGTTGGCCAGCAGCTCCCCGCAACGCTCGATCGCGAGATGTTCGAGGTTCCCTCCCCCGATCGTCCCGAACACGAGCTCGGGGCGGCCGCCGGGTTCCAACTCGACGATCATCCGGGCCCCGCTCTCGCGCGGGCCGCTGCCCTTCACCTCGGTCACCACGACGAGCGCGCAAGGCCGGCGCCGAGCGTGGAGCTCGGATAGCTTCTCGATCCATTCCTGCGGGCGGTCCATGGTCGTACTCGAGGGGGCTTCCCAGGATAATGGGTCGCCAGCATGCGCATCGAAATCCTTGGGGGAGGGCCGGCGGGACTCTACTTCGCGATCCTCGCGAAGAAGGCGTTCCGCGAGGCCGCGATCCGCGTTCTGGAGCGCAACCGGCCCGACGACACCTTCGGCTGGGGCGTCGTCTTCTCGGACGAGACGCTGTCCAACTTCTCCCAGGCCGATCCCGAGAGCTTCGCGGAGATCCAGAAGAGCTTCGCGACCTGGACGGACATCGAGACGCACTTCGCCGACACCTGCGTCCGCTCGACGGGCCACGGGTTCTGCGGGCTGTCCCGCAAGCGCCTGCTCCAGATCTTCCACGCGCGCTGCCGCGAGCTCGGCGTCGAGATCGAGTTCCAGAGGGAGCTGCGCGACTTGTCGGTCCTGCGGGAGGCCGACCTCGTCGTCGCCGCGGACGGCATCCAGAGCGTCGTCAGGGAGAAGCACGCCGATCACTTCCGGCCCTCGATCGACTGGCGCACGAACCGATTCTGCTGGCTCGGGACGACCAAGCCCCTCACCGCGTTCACGTTCATATTCCGCGAGAGCGAGCACGGGCTCTTCCAGATCCACGCGTATCCGTTCGAGAAGAACCTCTCGACCTTCATCGTGGAGTGCCACGAGGACACGTGGAAGCGCGCGGGGCTCGATCGCGCGAGCGAAGCGCAGACGGTCGCGTACTGCGAGAAGCTCTTCGCGGACCATCTCGAGGGGCATCGACTGCTCGTCAACAAGTCGGTGTGGCGTGCGTTTCCGACGATCCGTTGCGAGCGCTGGAGGCACGGGAACATCGTCCTGGTCGGCGACGCGGCGCACACGGCCCACTTCTCGATCGGTTCGGGGACGAAGCTCGCGATGGAGGACTCGATCGCGCTCGCCGAGGCCTTCCGCCTCGTCGGGACGGGTGACGTGCCGCGAGCGCTCGAGTCCTACGAGGATTCGCGGCGCCTCGACGTCCTGAAGACCCAGCGCGCGGCCCAGACGAGCCTGGAGTGGTTCGAGAACTCGCGCCGCTACCTCGGGCAGCATCCGCTGCAGTTCACGTTCAACCTGATGACGCGCAGCAAGCGCATCACCTACGACAACCTCGCGAAGCGCGATCCCGAGCTCGTGGGGCGCGTGAGGGACTGGTGGTGGGACGAGCAGAGCCTTCCGCGAGCCTCCGACGGCAGCGCGCCGCCGCCGATGTTCGCTCCCTTCCGACTGCGCGGCCTGGAGCTCTCCAATCGCGTGGTCGTCTCGCCGATGTGCCAGTACTCCGCCGTCGACGGCGCTCCTACGGAGTGGCACCTCGTCCACCTCGGCAGTCGCGCGGTCGGCGGGGCGGGCCTCGTGATCGCGGAGATGACGAACGTGTCGGCGGAGGGAAGGATCAGCCACGGCTGCACGGGCATCTACGACGAGGCGCAAGTCCCGGCCTGGAAGCGCATCGTCGACTTCGTGCACGCGCATTCGCGGTCGAAAGTCGGCCTCCAGCTCGGCCACGCGGGCCGGAAGGGCTCGTGCAATCTCCCCTGGGAAGGCGACGACCCGCTCCGGGACGGCCGCGCGTGGGGGACGATCGGCCCATCGCCGTTGCCGTTCGACGAAGGATGGCCCGCGCCGAAGGAGATGGATCGCAGAGACATGGATCGCGTCGCCGCCGAGTACGTCGCCGCGACCGGGAGAGCGCTGCGCGCCGGCTTCGACCTGCTCGAGCTGCACATGGCGCACGGGTACCTCCTCTCGAGCTTCCTTTCGCCGAAATCGAACCTGCGCCGCGACGCGTACGGCGGCAGCCTGGAGAACCGGATGCGCTTCCCGCTCGAGGTCTTCGACGCGGTCCGAGCCGCGTGGCCGAAGGAGAAGCCCATCACGACGCGCATCTCGGCCACGGATTGGCTCGACGATCGCGGAGGATTCACCGCCGCGGAGTCGGTGGTCGTCGCGCGGGCGCTGAAAGCGCACGGCTGCGACGCGATCGACGTCTCTTCCGCGGGCAACACGCCGGAGTCGCGGCCCGAGTACGGGCGCATGTACCAGGTTCCGCTCGCGGAGAAGATCCGGCACGAGGCCGCGATCCCCGTCATGGCCGTCGGCGGAATCCAGGGAGCGGACCACTGCAACACGATCCTGGCGGCGGGGCGCGCGGATCTGTGCGTGATGGCGCGGCCGCACCTCTCCAGCCCCTACATCACGCTCGACGCGGCGGCGACGTACGGCTACGCGGACCTGGCGTGGCCGAAGCAGTACTTGGCGGTTCGGCCTGTCCGCCGCAGGAGCTAGGAGGGCGCGTGCCTCCCCGCCGCGTTTCCAATCCGCCCAACCCCTGGTCGTCCACCCACGTCGAGTGGCTCGAGGAACCGCCGGTCGCGGAGCTCGAGGTGTACGAGGAGGAAGCGGGCAGCGTCCTCACCGAGAACGACAGCCCGGACGTGGGCTTCCGCTACAGCGTGAACCCCTACCGAGGCTGCTTCCACGCTTGCGCGTACTGCTACGCCAGGCCGAGCCACCAGTACCTCGGCTTCGGCGCGGGGACCGACTTCGACCGGAAGATCGTCGTCAAGGTGAACGCGCCGGAGGTGCTCGCGCGGGAGCTCGCGCGGCCGTCGTGGAGGCGGGAGATCATCGCCTTCTCGGGGAACACGGACTGCTATCAGCCGCTCGAAGCGAGCTACGGCCTGACGAGACGCTGCCTGCAGGCGTGCCTCGAGCGGAGGAATCCGGTCGCGCTCATCACGAAGGGAACGCTCGTCCGGCGCGACGTCGACCTCCTGACGAAGCTCGCGGGCCGAGCCGAGGTCCACGTGTCGCTCACGATCCCCTTCCTCGACGAGACGGTGGCGCGGAAGATCGAGCCGGGTGCTCCGACGCCCGCGAAACGCTTCGAGACGATGCGGATCCTCGCCGACGCCGGGATCCGCGTCGGCATCGGGATCGCGCCGCTGGTGCCCGGGCTGAACGAGAGCAACGTGCCCGAGCTGCTGGCCCGCGCGAAGGGATCAGGCGCCTCGAGCGCGTTCCTGACGCTTCTCCGGCTGCCGAAGGAAGTGCTCCCCGTGTTCGAGGAACGGATCGCCGAGCTCATGCCCGAACGGGCGAAGCACATCGAGTCCGCGATCCTCGACGTGCGCAGCGGGCAAATGAACGACGCCCGCTTCGGATCGCGGATGCACGGGAGCGGACCTCGTTGGGACGCGGTCGAGCGCCTGTTCGAGATCCACTGCCGCCGGAACGGGCTGAACGAAGGCGTACCTGCCCGCCCGGACCTCGCGCCGCAGCCCGAGGCGCGACAAGGAACGCTCTTCCCCTAGTTCCAGCGGTGGAAGGCCGGGTGCCCTTCGCGCACCGCGACGAACACGCCGCGGCAGGTCGACGTCACCTTGCCGTCGGCCTCGAGCTCCGCCTCGATGACCGCGCGATCCCCTTCGGATTCGACGACGCGTGCGCGCAGCTTCACGGGCCCCTTCGAGGGCGTCGGCCGCTTCAGCTTCACGTGGAACTCGGCCGTGACGGTGCTCGGCGGAGCGTCGAGATGCTGGGCGTTCATCAGGTGCCACGCCGCGGTCCAGTTGCTGTGGCAGTCGAGCAGCGCGCCGATGATCCCGCCGTTCAGCATCCCGGGAAACGCTTCGTGGTGCGCCTCGGGCGTCCATTCCGCGACGACCGTGTCGCCTTCGACGCGGCTCTTGATGCGCAGCCCCTTCGGGTTCGCGGGCCCGCAGCCGAAGCACTTGTTGTTCGGCGCGAAGCGGTCTTGGAGGCTGTCGCTACTCACTCGGATGACCCTCGCGTTCGAGGAATGCCGGCGTCAAGCACAATCTGTATCCGCCGGCGCGCGAGAACGGGGCCAGCAGCGCCCGCTGAGCCGCGCCGAGGCGTGCAGCGCGCTCCGGCGACACATGAGCGAGCAGAAAAGCGTCGCTGGGGACGAGCCCGAGCTTGTGTTCGCCCTCGATCGTGCTCACGACCTCGGCTTGTGCGGCCTTGTAGCGTGCGGCGTGCGCGCGCGCGTCGATCGACTTCATCAGCCGGTCGGCGAGCAGGAGGCCGAACACGTTCTTGAACCATTTGTTGGCGTAGAGCGAGGGGATGGGCTGGCGCGCAAACGTGAAACCGATGCGGTAGTAGAACAACCCGTAGGGCTTGCTGAGGGAGATTGCGGCCGCGGCGACGTTGGGATGGGAGAGATCGAAGACGGCCGGCGGCGTCGAGTCGAGGTAGCTGAGGTCGTAGAAGACCTTGTGGCCCGCAGCGAGCACGGCGTCGATGATCTCGCGCGGCAGGAGATTGCCGTTGCGAGCCGACGGATTCGAAAGGAACCACCAGCTCGGCGCCACCTGCGCGGGTGAGGCCGTATCGAAGGGTAGCTCCCGACACTCCAGCCCCCGCAAGCGCGCGACCTCGCGATAGCCTTCGTAGTCGCCGGCGAACATGCAGATCGCACGTTCGCCGCCGGCCGCGATCGTGGTCATGAGCTCGCGGATGCCTTCCTCCGAACCAGCCGTGGGATAGGCGTGCTCGAACCCTCCCAGCGCGGGCACGTCGTGGCGGTGGCGCTCGACGAGCCGCGCGATCACGGGGATGTGGAAGTCGTCCAGGCCTGCCCCCACCGAACGCAGGAAGACCTCGTGCGGATACTCCGCCGAGAGATCATCGACCACAGCCCGCACCTCGGGCATGTAGTAGCTGTAGACGGTCGCGAGCGCGGGGAGAGTCACGGTTCGCCCTGCTGGGGAAAGATCACGCGGCCGTCCAGCTCGCGCACGCGTTCCAGGCACTCTCCGAAGGAGCGAGGGGCTGGCGTGATCCCGAGCAGAGCGAACGCCAGCCGCATGTTGCGCAGCGTGGTGCGCTCGTAGTCGGCCTGGCCGACCTGGCTCTCGTAGGTCGAGACGGCGCGCTCGTAGTTGGCGGGCGTCAGGAACGGGTAGAAGAACTCCGCCGGCGTCGGCAGCGCGCGGATCTCGCGGAATCGGCGCTTGCACCAGGCGCCGTTGCCGCTGTAGGTCTTCAGCAGCGCGCGTACCGGTTCGTCCTCCGGCTGCACGAAGAAGAAGGGGTCCAGATCGTCGGTCTCGACCAGCGCCCGGCGCAGCGCGCGCAGCGCGCGGGGCGTGGGCTGCGAGACCCGGCGCTCCGAGAACAGATCCCAGAGGATGCGCCTGTCCTGCAGCACGCGTTCCCGCAGGCCGGGCACGCGCCAATGGGCTAGGATCTCGGTCTCGTTCGAAGCCGCGTACTCTCCGTTGATCACGGCCTCGTCGAACTCGCCCTGCGTCACGGTGGCCAGGTCGTGCGGACAGTAGAACAGTGCGTGCGCGAACTCGTGCAGGCAATACATGGCCCGCATCGTGGGGTTCGTGTACGTCTCGCGCAGAAGCACGAAGTGGTAGTAGACGGTGAAACTCTTGTGCTCGGACGGATCGCTCTGGGCGTAGAAGAGCGGCGCCTTGGCGTCGAGCACGAAGCGGATCAGACGCGAATAGAAGGGGTGCCCGGTCAGGAGCGGCTCGGCGAATACCTCGTCACGCACGTAGTCGTGATAGGCGCGCTGCGTGGGGAAGATGCGGACGTCGCGCACGGCGGTCGCTCATCTTAGCGACGCGGAACCGCGGGTGGAGAGCCGTTGCTGGATGGAGTACGCTCGGGCGATGCGCGTCGGGCTCGTGCAGCTCGCCACGGAGGTCGGAAACCTCTCCGGCAATGCCCTCGCGATCCGCGCGGGGATCGCCGCGGCGCGCGCAGCCGGCGCCGAGGTCGCCCTGCTGCCGGAGCTCGCCATCACGGGCTATCCCCCTCTCGATCTCCTGCTCGAGCGCGGCTTTGTCGAGGAGAACCTGCGCGTCCTGCGCGAGGAGATTGCACCGGCGGCACGCGACATCGTCGCGGTGGTCGGATTCGTCGACCGCGATCCGGAGCGCATCTCGCCCGAGGGTCTGCCGCTGCTGCACAACGCCGCCGCCGTAGTCGAGGACGGGCGCATCGTCGGGGTGACGCACAAGACGCTCCTGCCAGAGTACGACGTGTTCTTCGAGCGCCGCTACTTCACTCCAGGCCGTAACCGGACGGTCCACCGCACGCGGGTCGGGCCGATCGGCATCGTCATCTGCGAGGACCTGTGGGACGACGCTTACGACTGCAAGGTCGCCAGCGAGCTCGCGCGCGGAGGCGCGCGGGTGCTCCTGTCGCTCTCGGCTTCGCCGTTCTGGACCGGCAAGAGCGGCCTCCGGATCGACGTCGCGCGCCGGCGCGTGCGCGACACCGGCTTGCCGGTCGCGTACGTCAATCAGGTCGGCAGCGAGGACGGCTACGAGGGCCAGCTCGTGTTCGACGGAGGCTCGTTCGCGCTCGGAGCGAACGGGCAGCTCTTGGCCGCGGCGAGGCGCTTCGAGACCGATCTGGTGGTCGCCGACCTCGAGGGTCCGGCGGCGGCCGAGCCGGCCGTCGAGGCGGCGGCCGAGGAGATCGCGCGCGCCATCGTGCTCGGAACGCGCGAGTACGCGCGCCGCAACGGCTTCACCTCGGCCGTGCTCGGACTCTCGGGCGGCATCGACTCGGCCGTCGTCGCGGCCCTGGCCGTGGAGGCGCTCGGGCCCGAGCGCGTGCTCGCGCTCTCCATGCCCTCGCGCTTCTCGTCCGAACGCGGCCGACACGACACGCAACGCGTCGCCGAGAGCCTGGGCTGTCCACTGCGGTACATCCCGATCGAACCCATGCTGCGTGCCGTGGAGGGGAGTCTCGAGAGCACTCTCGCGGGCCCCGCGGGCGAGGTGGCGCACGAAAACGTCCAGGCGCGACTGCGCGGGCTGGTGCTGATGGCTGTCAGCAATCGCGAAGGGCGCCTCCTGCTGACCACGAGCAACAAGACCGAGCAGGCGCTGGGCTACTGCACGCTCTACGGGGACATGAACGGCGGTCTGGCGCCGCTCAGCGACGTCAGCAAGCTCCAGGTCTACGAGCTCGGCCGCCGCGTGAATCGCCGAGCCGGTCGCGAGCTCATCCCCGAGTCGATTTTCCGCGTGCCACCCTCCCCCGAGCTGCGAGCGGACCAAGTCGAGCCCTTCGACTATTCCGTCGTCAGCCCGTTGGTCGACGAGATCATCGAGCGCAGGAGCTCGCGCGCGGAGCTCATGGCGCGCGGGTACGCAGCGGAGGTCGTGGACGACTGCCTGGCACGCATCGCGCGCGCCGAATACAAGCGCCGTCAGGCGCCACCGGGCATCAAGGTGACCGGCAAGGCCTTCGGCGTAGGCCGCAGGATCCCGATCGCGCACGGATTCCGCTCGGAGTGAGGAGCGCTAGCCGGAACGGCAGGCCCTTCGTCACGACACGTCCGGGAGGTCTTGTGGGAAGTATGGACACTCCGAGCGGGATCGCACTTCTGGCGCCCGGCTCGGCGCGTTTCTTGGAGGCTGTTCGAAGGAAGAACCCGCTCGGAGGGTGTCCCAGCGAGGTCGAGCGGTCCAGCACGGCTCCTCGGCGCGCGCCTCCAGAGCGAAGACGGATGTTTCTCGCTGCCGCATCAACCGAACACCCCCTCGGCCCGCGAACTCGGCCGGACAGCGACTCCCAAGCCGGCAGCAGCTACTCTGAAGAGGCGCGAGAGCGCGACGGGCCCGCCCGGCCCGCGCCTCGGATCGCTCCCCACCCCAAGACCCCCGGAGCCCTCATGAAACAATTCGCCCCGATTCTGCTGGTTCTGTTCATCGCCTCCAGTTGTGAGAAGTCCGCCGACGCCGCCGCAACCATCAAGGGGGCCAGCGGCAGCGTGGACCTCAGCAAGCTCACCCCCGAGGCCATGAAGACCGAGGGCAGCAAGCTCGTCTCGCAAGTGACCTCGAAGCTCGGCGAGATCAAGGACCTCGCCAGCGCGGAGAACGCCGTGAAGCAACTGGATCCGTTGATCGGCAATCTGGGCATGCTCAAGGACAAGCTCGGGGCCGGAGGCCTCGATCTGTCGTCGATCCAGAGTTCGATCTCCGGTCTGACGAGCAAGTTTGGCTCCGACACGAAGATCATGGGCGCGCTGAAGCCACTGCTCGACAAGCTCCAGGCCATGCTGAAGTGAACAGCGGGCCGCGCGCCTGCCTTCCCGCCGGTTCACGTGACTGAGCCGTCCCCGCCCCGAGGGTTCTCGGGGCGGGAAGATGGTGTCGAGCGCCGCCCTGCGGCGCCGCTTCTCTTGCCGCGCCGCTCGACGCTCCACGAAGACGAGTTCGAGCCTGGGAATCGACCTATTCTCGTCACCTCGTCGACGAGGAGTTCCGTCTCCAGCGGGCGAACCGCTCGAAGTCGTCGGTCTCCAGGAAGGCCAGCAGCCCGATGATCATGACCCAAGGGAAGAGGAAGAGGTTCATCGTCATCCCGAGGGCGAGGTGGAAGAGCACGCCGAGGAGGATGCCGAGGCGCCGCGTCCCCGCGAACCACAGCAGGATCGGCAGGAGGATCTCGATCGCGAGTGTCCCCCACGTGAGGAAGCGGCACACCGCGAGCGAGCTGAACACCGAGTCGAGGATCGGCCCGTGCGAGAAGTTGTCGTCGAGCCGCGAGACGTAGTACAGGGCGCTGCCGTCGATCCAGTCCGATCCGTTCAGCTTCTCCCACGCCGAGCCGACGTAGATGAGCCCCATCTGGAACCGGAGGAGGACGAGGCCCCACGCCGGGCGCACGCAGGCGAGTGGCGCGCCCCGCCGCCGAGCCAGCCAAGCCGGAACGCTGAACGCGTTCGCCGAGGGCATGAAGACGAGGTAGAAGGCGAAGGTCCGCAGGACGATCCCGCTGCCGTCCAGGATCAGCATGTTGCGCACCTGGAAGGCCTGCAGCCAGATGAGCAAGCCGAGCGCCTGGAATCGCGGCCAGATGCCGAGCAGCAGGAGCACCGCCTGGCCCAGGGCGAGTCCGAAGGCGATCCGCAGCGCCGACGAGGACGCCGGCAGCCACTCGAACGGCGAGAGCGCATGGGGATCGACGAGCCCGCGCGACGCGGCGAGAGGGAGGACACCGCCTTCGCCGAACCACCGCTCGAGGTCGCCACTCAGCACGAGGAGTTCGACGATCACGCAGACCGCGACGCCGATCCGCAGCACGGCGCAGGCGCGCGTGTCGAGGGGCGAGAAGAAGAACCCATCGAACGCCCTCGCAACGCCGCGCCAGGACGGGAGTCGTGATGTGCTCAATGGGGCGTCCAAACGTGGAACCTGTAGCGGTTCGCGAAGTTCACGTACGCGCCGGGTGGCGCGCCGGAGGGCCCGGGCGGCGGGATGTCGGCCCAGGCGCGGATCAGATCGACGCGCACGACCCGCGCGCTGCCGCCGGATGACGTGCTCCGTGCTTCGGCCTCCGCGGCGAGAGCGCGGGCGAATCCGGGCCAGGCACCGTGGTTCGCGTCCAGACGGACGTTGTCGAAGTACTCCATCTGCTTGAAGCGGACGAAGCGCTGCCAGCCGTTGAACGACGGCCAGTCGGGCTGTTCCCAGCTCACGGAGGTTCCGTCGTCGAAGAGGATCTCCGCGCTGACGCGCGTGTTCGTCTTGTCGACGTCCGGGGCGTAGAGGCCCCAGCTCCCCGTCCAGGTGCAGGTGCGGTACAGCAGCGGGCGGATCGCCGCCCGAAGTCGCACGTGGAAGGGTCCGAGATCAGGCAGCCCGTCGATCGAGAAAAAGGCGATCGCTCCGACGATCACCGGAATCGCGAGCGCCTTCTCGAGTGCGAACGACCTCATTCCACCCCCGCTGCAGTCGGCATCCTCTCCGCTCGGGGAGGAGGCGGCAAGGTTGGACGGGGCGATTCGGATTCACGTAGGGAGCTGCCCGGATCCAGAGTTCGAAGGGCGATGGGCTACCCGGGATTTGGACCCAGAAATTCCACGCTGTGCACGTTGTCTGTGGAGAGTCCACCTTTGCCAGCCGCGGCGGCTCGGCAGCCGGGCCGAGGTGCGCGATGGCCTCGTGGACGAGCCAAGCGCCGGTGGCCGACGAGATGCGCTTCAGGAATCGTGCCGACGCCGCGTGCCTCGGATCCTGATAGCATGCCTCGCCCAAAAAACCGCAACTCGCCTCAACCCCGCATGCAGTCCTACGAAACGCTCGGCGCGTTCTACCTCGGCCGCTACCACGACCTCGGCGCGCGGAAGACGCTGCCCGACCTGCTCCTCTACAACTCCAACGACCTGCTCACGCACGCACTCTGCGTGGGCATGACCGGCAGCGGCAAGACCGGTCTCTGCTTCGACATCATCGAAGAAGCGGCCATCGACGGCATTCCGGCCATCCTGATCGACCCGAAGGGAGACCTCGCCAATCTCCTGCTGACGTTCCCCGACCTCCGCCCGGCCGACTTCGAGCCGTGGGTCGATCCGGAGCAGGCGGGCAGGAAGGGACTTTCGCTCGCCGACTTCGCTGCGCAACAGGCCGAGCTGTGGAAGAAGGGCCTCGCGGCCTGGGATCAGGACGGCGAACGCATCCGCCGCTTGCGAGAGTCGGCCGATTTCGACATCTACACGCCGGGAAGCAACGCCGGCATCCCTGTCTCCATCCTGAGTTCTTTCGCCGCGCCGCCGCAGGCGATCCTCGACGACAGCGAGCTGATGCGCGAGCGCGTCAATACGACCGTCGCCGGCCTGCTCGGCCTGGTGGGCGTCGAGGCGGACGCCACGAAGGGTCGTGAGGCCGTTTTTCTCGCCAATGTGATCCAGCGCGCCTGGCGGGACGGCCGCAACCTCGACCTCGGCGCGCTCATCCAGGAGATCCAAACCCCGAGTGTCCAGCGCATCGGCGTCATGGAGGTGGAGTCCTTCTACCCAGCCAAGGATCGCTTCGCCCTGGCCACGTCCATCAATGGCCTGCTCGCCTCGCCAGGCTTCGAGGCCTGGCTGGAGGGCGAGCCGCTCGACATCCAGCGCATCTGCTACACCCCCGCGGGCAAGCCGCGTGTGGCCATCTTCTCGATCGCGCACCTCAACGATGCCGAGCGCATGTTCTTCGTCACGCTGCTGCTCAACCAGGTCCTCGGCTGGATGCGTGCGCAATCGGGCACGACCAGCCTGCGCGCCCTCGTCTACATGGACGAGATCTTCGGCTACTTCCCGCCGGTGGCGAATCCGCCATCGAAGCTGCCGTTGCTCACCTTGCTGAAGCAAGGACGCGCCTTCGGGCTGGGCGTGATCCTCGCCACGCAGAACCCCGTGGACCTCGACTACAAGGGTCTCGCCAACATCGGCACGTGGTTCCTCGGTCGTCTGCAAACGGACCGCGACAAGCAGCGGGTGCTCGACGGACTCGAGGGCGCCGCCGCTTCGCAGGGCGCCGGGTTCGACCGCCCCGCGATGGAGCAGACGCTGGCCAGCCTGGGCAGCCGCGTGTTCCTTCTGCACAACGTCCACGAGGATGGCGCGTCCGTCTTCGAATCGCGTTGGGCCATGTCGTACCTCCGCGGCCCGATGACGCGCGACCAGATCAGGACCGTCATGCGGGAGCGCCGCGCCCCGCCGGCTTCCTCCGCGCGTCCTTCAGGCGCTCCGGCTTCGGCGCGAATCTCGTCGTCTCCCGCGGGCGCGCGCGTCGGCACGACCCCGCGTCCGATCGCTTCCCCTGCTGCTGCGCCGGAAACCGTGGCTCCTTTGGCGCGCGCCGTCGAGGCTCCGCGTTCGAGCGGCGGCTTGGAATCCTCGCGGCCCACGTTGCCGCCGGCCATTCCCCAGCACTTCGTTCCCGTGCGCGGCGCCGGCGGGCCCCTGGTCTACCAGCCGATGCTGCTCGGCGCCGCCTCGGTGCGCTTCGCCGAGGCGAAGACGAAGGTGGACGTGACGCAAAACGTCGTGCTGCTCACGCCGATCAACGACGATGCCGTGCCCGTGGATTGGGCCGAAGCGCACGAGGTGCAGATCGACCCGAACGACCTGGAGCGCAACCCGGTCGAGGCCGCGGAATTCGCTCTCCTGCCTCAGGCCGCCAGCCAGGCGAAGAACTACGGGACCTGGCAGAAGGACTTCGTCAACGCCATCTACGGCACACGCAAGGTCACGCTGCTCCATTCCACCACCCACAAGCAGTTCTCGCGCATCGACGAGGGCGAAGGCGAATTCCGCGTGCGCTTGAGCCAGGCTTCGCGCGAGCAGCGTGACGCCGGGGTCGCGAAGCTGCGTGCCAAGTACGCTCCGAAAACGGCAGCCCTGAACGAACGACTCCGCCGGGCCGAGCAGGCCGTCGAACGCGAGGCGGGCCAGGCCCGCACGGCGAAGGCCTCCACCGCGCTGTCCTTCGGGAGCACGTTGCTCGGCGCCTTCCTCGGCAAGAAGGTCCTCTCCTCTACCAACGTCAGCAAGGCCGCCACGGCCTTCCGGGGAGTGGGGCGCTCGGTCGAGCAGGCACGGGATGTGGACCGCGCGGGCGAAACGCTCGAGGCCATCAGGCAACAACTGGCCGACCTCGATGCGCAGTTCCAAGCCGAGGCGGCGGCCATCGAGGCCGGCGGAGATCACGCCAGCGAGACTCTCGCGACCGTCGAACTCCGCCCCACCAAGACCAACATCAGCGTGAAGCTCGTCGCGTTGACCTGGGTACCGCACGTCCGCGAAGCGTCCGGCCAGCTTTCCCCGGTGCTCTGAAGGCCCTACTCTCCCGCACCGAACCGGGTGACCCGAGCCCTGCCTTCGCGCTGGCCGGCCTGAAGTCCGCAACCCTGATCACCGGCGCCGCCCGAGTGCGCTCCGGAGCAGATGGGGGAAGGTGTGCGGATCAGCCGACGGGTCACTTCAGTCGTAGCGCTTCCCCGAGAACTCGATCCACCCTCCGGGATCACGGCGCTGGAACTCCGGCTCGTGCGTGAAGTGAACCGTGCCTCCCTTCTCGGTCCATTCGTATTCACCCCGGAATTGAAGCCGATCACCATTCTGCACCGGTACGCGCTCCGCAGCGTTCAGGTTGTGAGCGATGAGCACCGTGATGTCCCCGGACTCGTCCACGCGCACGAGGATCCTCTGGTGTGGGACGCCCTCGCGGTCGTCCGCGAGCACCTTCACGACCACGCCGGCGGCTTCGACCCACTCATCGGACCGACGTTCACGAAACGCCGCTTCGATCGAAGCGCCGCCTGAAACTCCGGGCTGCGTGCCGGCCGTCGGTCCCTGCAACGCCTCCGGACGCGTCGGTCCGACGGCGGAACCGCCGCCAATCCATCCACGCTGCCCCGCGACGAGGACAGTTACGACCGCAAGAACGGCCGCCAGGCTGACCCCGGCACGACGAGTGCGCCACGGGCGATGTTCGATCGCGCGACTCATGAGTTGGACGTGCAAATCACTGGGCAGTCCACTCCACGGTCCAGCAGAGACAGGGTCGCCATGAGGGTACGACGTTCACACCGGATTCGGTGATCCCGCTCGATGCCCCGAGATCCCAGGCCGCGACGAGCGAGGGGGAAGAGCCGCGCTCAGCGCCCGAAGATCTTCCCGGCCTGCCCGAGCATGCCGGCGACGCCGCCGGTTTCCGCGCCGAGCAAGTCCTTGACCTTGTCGAACACGACGTCGAGGCCCTTGCCCGCCTTGCCGGCGTCCACGCCGGACTGCGCGGCGAGCGCCTTGGGATCGATCTTGCTCTTGAGCGCGGAGAAGTCGGCCAGCTTCGAGAGGTCGAACTTCCCGTCCCCGATCAGACCCTTCATCTTGTCCAGGATCACGGGCAGGAACTTGCCGGCGTCGGCGGCGTTGAAGCCAGCCTTCTGCTCCAGGGCTTTCGTCAGGTCGGCACGCTTGTCCGCGAACAACTTCACCAGCATCTCTTTCATGAATGACTCCTTCGAATCCAGGGGCTTCTGCCGTCGGCCACGGCTCGAAGCCGCTTGGATGTCGAGACTCGTTTGTCGAGCTCGAGGACGATCGCAGGGCGGCAATCCTAGCTTCTCGACCGAGTGACGCGACCGGCCGCGTGGTGACAATGCGGTTAGCCCGTACGCACCGGCCCGCGCTCGAACCGTTAGGACGCGACGCGACGGCCACCACGCCGCACGTCACGAGATCATGCTTGCGATGCGCGTGGTCTGGAGCGCGGCCTACTTCCTCGATCCACTCCTGCTTTCGCCGGCATCCTCTCCGCTGGGGGAGAAGGCGGCCACCTCGATTTCAGGTCGCCGAGCGCTCGAACACCTTCAAGAGCTTCTCGAGCACCGCGGCCTCCTGCTTGGAGACCTTCGAGCCGAGACCGAGCACGCCGCCGCTCGCGCCGGCGACGCGGCGCACGCGTTCCATCAATGATGTCTCGAGCTTCTTCGCCTCTGCCTCGGGGAGCGACTCGGTCAGACCCTGGACCAGCGTGGTCCAGGCGGCGAGCAGATGCGGCTCGGGCTTGCGCGCCAGCCACGTTTCGAGGAGCAGGTAGGCGGCTGAATCGGCGGAAATGCCGGCCTCCTGGGCGCCGGAGAGCACGGCCGCGCGCTCCTTCTCGTCGAGCGACCCGTCGGCCCAGGCGACCTCGACCAGAGGGACGATGCGCAGGGCCGCGATGATCTCGGGCTGGATCTTCAAGGCCAGCAGCTTGTCGAGCACCGTGGCGTTGGTGATGCCCGTGGCCTGCGACAGCGTCTCGCGCGCGTTCTCCGCCTCGCGCAACTCGCGCAGCCGCGCAAGCAGGCGCTGGTCCTCGCGGCGGAAAAAATCCTCCTCGAGACTCTCGCCGAATTTCATCTTGCTCATGGTTCGATCACCGAGAAAGTGCGCTGCGCACCGCGCGCCGCGTCGGGTGCGAGGATGGTACCCGCCTCGCGCGGATCGCTCCACCGTCGGTGGGCGTTCTCGCTACGAAGCTCATGAATAGGGCTGGCCAAGGAGTTCCTGGGGGACCGGAAGGCAGTGGAGCTGGTGTTGACGAGCGTTCGCGGAGATCTACTTTCGGTCGACCCCACGGTGGGGACGCAGGCCGTCCCGAGCCGCACCCCCTGCGGATGGACGCGAGGGCGCCGCAAGCCATGACAGCGCAATCCGACCCATTCGAGCGCGGGCTGGATTCGAGGGGCATGCCCGCCGCGCGGCGAACGAGCTACTGGATGACACCCACAGTGGCGATGGATGCCGGTTGGGAGGCTGCGTGGACTTCCGTTCCCACCTCGGTCAGAGCTCCCGTGGTCGGGTCGATGCTGAACGTCGTCACGTCGTCGGACAGGAAGTTCGCGACGTAGACGAAGCCGCCCGAGGGTTCCACGGTCACCGAAAAGGGACTGTTACCCGCGGCCATCTCCGTTCCGACCTCACTCAGGGCTCCCGTGGACGGGTCGATGCGGAACGTCGTCACATCCTCTGAATTGACGTTGGCGACGTATGCGAACCGGCCCGAAGGATCTACGCTCACCGAACGGGGACCATCACCCGCGGCCACTTCCGTCCCCACCTCGGTCAATGTTCCCGTGGTCGGGTCGATGCGGAACGTCGTCAGATCGTCCGAGTTGGAGTTGGCGACGTAGACGAACCGGCCTGAGGGGTGGACCGTCACCGAGAGGGGAGCATCACCCGCGGCCGTTTCCGTCCCCACCTCGGTCAGCGCCCCCGTGGTCGGGTCGATGCGAAACGTCGTCACGTCGTCGGACAGGAAGTTCGCGACGTAGGCGAAGCGTCCGGAGGGATCCACGGTCACGGACGTGGGGTTGTTACCCGCGGCCACTTCCGTCCCCACCTCGGTCAACGCTCCCGTGGTCGGGTCGATGCGGAACGTCGTCACGTCGTCGGACGTGACGTTGGCAACGCATACGAACCGGCCCGAGGGGTCCACGGTCGCCGAAAGGGGACCAACACCCGCGAGCACTTCCGTTCCGACCTCGGTCAACGCTCCCGTGGACGGGTCGATGCTGAACGTCGTCACATCGGCGGAATTGAGGTTGGCGACGTAGGCGAATCGGGCCGAAGGGTCCACGCTCACCGAGCGGGGACTGTCACCCGCGGCCACTTCCGTTCCGACCTCGGTCAGCGCTCCCGTCGACGGGTCGATGCTGAACGTCGTCACGGCGTCGGAGCTGTTGTCGGTGACATAGGCGAATTCCGGACGGACTGTGGTCGGTGTGGCAGCTCCTGGCGTGAGCGCCAGGCATGTCGGAGTGGTCCTCGCACTCACAACCCCGATCGCCGTCAATTCCCCCGTGGTCGAATGGATGCCGAACGTCGTCACGTTGTCGGACCCGCCATTGGCGACGTAGGCGAACCGGCCCGAAGGGTCCACCGTCACCGAACGGGGACCATCACCCGCGGCCACTTCCGTCCCCACCTCGGTCAACGCTCCCGTGGACGGGTCGATGCTGAACGTCGTCACATCGTCGGAATCGAAGTTGGCGACATAGGCGAAGCGGCCCGAGGGATCCAAGGTCACCGAAACGGGACCATCACCTGCGGCCACTTCCGTTCCGACCTCGCTCATGGCTCCCGTGGACGGGTCGATGCTGAACGTCGTCACATCGCCTGAATCCATGTTGGCGACGTAGGCGAACCGGCCCGAGACGTCCACGATCACCGAACGGGGACTATCACCCGCGGCCATTTCCGTCCCCACCTCGGTCAATGCTCCCGTGGTCGGGTCGACGCTGAACGTCGTCACATCGTCCGAGTTGGAGTTGGCGACGTAGGCGAACCGGCCCGAGGGGTGGACCGTCACCGAGAGGGGAGCATCACCCGCGGCCGTTTCCGTCCCCACCTCGGTCAGCACCCCCGTGGTCGGGTCGATGCGAAACGTCGTCACGCCGTCGGACAGGTAGTTTGCGACGAAGGCGAAGCGTCCGGAGGGATCCACGGTCACCGAACGGGGAGCGGCGCCCGCGGCCACTTCCGTCCCCACCTCGGTCAACGCTCCCGTGGTCGGGTGGATGCTGAACGTCGTCACGTCGTCGGACGTGACGTTGGCGACGTAAGCGAACCGGCCCGAGGGATCCACGACTACCGAAACAGGGCCATCACCTGCCAGCACGTAGCCGTGATGGTGGAGTTGGCCGGTGACGTCCACCCGATAGATCGAGACCGTGCCGTCATTGCCGTTCGCCGCGTACGCAAACCGCGGGAAGGGTGTCGAGAACGTCCACGTGACGTCAGCTGCGAGGGCATTGCCAGCGACATCGGTCACGCCTGTCGTCAGACGTGCGACCAACGTCGCCGCTCCCGGCAACGGTGCGGAACCCGTAAACGTCGCCGTGACCCCGGCGTAGGAGACCGCCCCCGCCAGAGGAACGGGCCCCATGGTGACCAGGAACGTCGAGGTAGTCAGCGTCGCGGGATCCATCGCTTCCGAGAACGTCGCGGAGATGGTGCTGACCAGCGGCACGATCGTGGCGGCATCAACAGGATCTGTGGCAACCACCGTGGGGACGGTCGTTTCTCCACCTTCACCTCCACCACAAGCAACGCCCATCGAGAGGCACACGAGGAGCGTCGCTGCGCGACGGACAACTCCCAGGATTCTCTGCACGAAAGGAGTGTCCGGTTTGCCCCTGCATTGTCCAACACATCCTCCTGAACACGCTCAGGCTCTCGTACATCTACGACTTCAACGACTACTGCTGTGTCACGAGAATCCAGGTCGCAGGACACCGCAGGCGGCGCAGCATCCGAGCACTCGGAGCAGGTTGCGCATGGTGCGCACACGGAAGCTGGCGATGGAGGTCGGTTCATGCCGCTCGACTCGCGCGGGAAGAGCCGCGCGGGCGGGAACCCTTGGGTAGTCGAGCCGCCGCGAGGAAGGCAACAGGCTGAGGTTGCCGAGCTGACTCGGCCGCCACCAGTAGTTCCCCCAGCACTCGGCAACGGGAATCCATGGACCTCTGATGCATCGTGACGTCCCGAAGGAATGTGCGGACCGTGGCCGAACCATCCGGCGCGGTGCGGAACATCCACGCGCCATTCGTGGACGATCCACGCGGCAGAAGGTCGTGCGACTCGTGGCAGCACGGCAACGCAAGGGCGCAGCTTGCAAGTGGATGGAGACCGCACGCGCTAGGAGTTGAACCCGGAACCTCCACGCTGAGAGCCAACCGCCGTCAGAGAACGCGCGCGAGCGCAAGTGCGCTCCATGCAGCGGATTGAGATGGTGGGCTACACTGGATTCGAACCAGCAACTTCCACGCTGTGAATGATTGCCAAATCACCATCTCTGAGCAGCGCAAACCCGTGGATTGGAAGGAACTTGCGGCACTCTAGCGAGCGTGTTCCGCAGTCGCAAACAGTCGCATCCACAGGCGCGCGCAGGCACCGAGATGCACGTTGTCGCGAAGCAGATGTGGACGATCCACGGCTGATCGGACTCCCTCGATCCCGCCGTGATTCGAGGGCGCGCCCTCACGCCGTGCGGACCTGCGACCTAGGAAACGCGGTGGCCTCCGGTGCAGATACCGGTGCTCCAAGGACTTGAGAACGCGCGAGTTTCACCGCCAGCGGATTCGCCAGCACTCGGCGCAACTGACTTGTTCGACTTGCCACCCGTCGTTCCCATTGCACCCCTGAATCGCTTCGAGGAGGACTCAGACGTACTTGTCGCCGCGCACGACGCGCACATCTTGGACGTAGGCGACCACGGCGAAGTGCTCGAAGTAGTCGCGTGCAAGCCTGGCGAGAATCGTGTCTGCGACAGTGGAGGCCACCAGCGTCTCGAGCTTGACGTTCGCGCCTTCCCATTCGCTTGCGCGCACGCCACGCGATCCCTCACCGCGACAATCGAGCATGGTCCATCCCTTCGCTCCCGAGTCGCGAATCAAAGCGAGCAGCCGCTGCTCCAGCACGGCCTCTGCGACGATGGTCACGCGCTTCAGAACGACGGTGCGCACGGGATCAGGAGTGGAGCCAGCGGGCGATCGCATGGTAGATGGGGATGCCTACGGTCAGGTTGAAGGGGAACGTGATCGCGAGGGACGATGTGAGGTAGAGGGCGGGATTCGCTTCGGGCAGCGCGATCCGTACCGCGACCGGCGCGGCGATGTACGAGGCGCTCGCGACCATCGTCGCGAACACGGTGGTGCCTCCGACCGACAGCCCCGCGAGTTCTCCCGCCCACGCTCCAATCGCGCCGTTGACCAGCGGTGCTACGATTGCGAACGCGACGAGGAACGCGCCGGATGTGCGCAGGGCGCCGAGTCGGCGCGCCGCGATCACACCCATGTCGATCAGGAAGAGCGTCAGTACGCCGCGGAAAGGGTCAACGAAGAACGGCTTCACTTGCTCGGCCGCGGGGCCTGCCAACGCACCGATCGCGACGCCTCCGAGGAGCAGCAGATTGCTCTTGCCGAACACGACTTCGCGCAGCGTCTCGTTCCAACGCGTCGTCGACGCAGTGCTGCGTCGCGCCAGGAAGATCGCGACGACGATCGCGGGCACCTCGAGGAACGCGACCAAGGCGCTCATGAAGCCTTCGTACGCGACGCCGGCCGCGTCGAGGAACGTACCGCAGGCCGTGAACGTCACCACCGACACCGAGCCGTAGTGCGCCGCGATGGCCGCGGCGTCTACAGTGCTGAACCGGCCGAGGCGGCGCAGTGCCGCGTAACACCAGACCGGGCTCGTGAGACCGATGACCAGTGTCACCAGGAGTGGTGCGGAGATTTCGGCCAACGGCGCCTTGCCGAGTTCGACGCCGCCCTTGATGCCGATCGCGAGCAGCAGATACACCGAGAGTCCCGCGTGCAGTGCCTCGGGCAGCTTGAGGTCGCTCTTCACCAACGCCGCCACGATCCCGAGCAGGAAGCCTAGGACCATCGGCGAGGTCAGGTTCAGGCGGGCGAGTTCGAAAGTGTCCATTCGTCGATCGCAAGTCGGCGATTCAGGTCGGATCCGTCGCGTTCGACGATCTCGAGAGCGCGGGCCAGAGGTTCGAACAACGTCGCGCGATCCGGCGCACACAGCGTGACGTGACCGAGCTTGCGGCCCGGCGCCGCGGGCTTGTCGTAGAGATGCACGTGCGCGCCGAGGACCGCGAGCAGCGATTCGATGTCCGGCACGGTTCCGAGCAGGTTGAGCATCGCGGCATGACATCGGGCTTTCGTCGACCCGAGAGGTAACCCGCACACGGCGCGCACGTGATTCTCGAACTGGCTCGTCTGTGCGCCATCGATCGTCCAGTGGCCGCTGTTGTGCACGCGCGGTGCGACTTCGTTGGCCCACAACTCGTCGCCGAGCTCGAAGAGTTCGAGCGCGAGAACTCCGACGTAATCGAGCGACTCCATGATGCGCCGCGCGTAGCCCTGCGCGAGACGTTCGACGGAGACGTCGATGCCTGAGGCAGGCGCGATGGTCGCGCGGAGCACGCCGCCGGCGTGGAAGTTCTCGACCAGGGGGTAGAAGCGGATCTCGCCCTCGCGGCTGCGCACTGCGACGAGTGATAGCTCGCGCTCGAACTGCACGAACGCTTCCAATACCAATGGCCGTCCAGCCAGACGAGTCCATAACGTGATGGCGTCCCTGTCGTCGCGCAGCACGACTTGTCCCTTGCCGTCATAGCCGCCGCGTCGAGTCTTGAGCACTGCCGGCAGTACGAGAGTCGCCACTGCGCGTTCGAGATCGTCGCGCGTATCGATCGGTACAAACGGTGCGAGCGGAATCCCCAGTTCGCGCAAGAAGAGCTTCTCGAGCAGGCGATCCTGCGCGATTTCCAACGCGCGCACGGGAGGGTACATCGGCTTCGTTTCGCACGCGGCACGCAGCAGGCCGGCGTCGAGACTCTCGGTCTCGAAGGTGAGCACGTCCGAATCGTGTGCGAGCCCGCGCAGGTCGCTCAAGGAGTCGCCGCTTCCGACGATCGCGCGTGCGACGCGACCCGCGGGCTCATCCTGGCTCGCGCACAGAGTCTGCACGCGCACGCCGAGCGGATGTGCTGCGAGCGCGAGCATCCGCGCGAGTTGTCCACCGCCGACGATGCCGAGCTTCAAGCCGTCGCCTCCCGTGGATCGGCGTGCGCGAGCACGGCCGCCGTCTGTGACGCACGCCAGCGCTCGAGCGCCGAGCGGACCGTCGGATCAGAGCGCGCCAAGATCGCCGCCGCGAGCAGCGCCGCGTTGATCGCACCGCTCTTGCCGATCGCGAGTGTCCCGACAGGAATCCCGGCCGGCATCTGGACGATCGACATCAACGAGTCCATGCCGTGCAGCGCGTGCGATTCGACCGGCACGCCGAGCACCGGCAGGATCGTCTTTGCTGCGGCCATGCCAGGCAAGTGCGCCGCGCCGCCGGCGCCGGCGATCAATACGTCGAGCCCGCGCGCTTCCGCACCGCCGACCCATTCGAAGAGTCGGTCGGGCGTGCGATGCGCCGACACGACCTCGACCTCGTGCTCGATCTCAAGAGCCGTCAGCGTCGCGGAAGCGTGCCGCATCGTCTCCCAATCCGAGCGCGAGCCCATGATCACGCCAACCCGCGCACTAGCCGCGTGTTTCATCACGGTACCGAGCCTTTCATGACCCGCGCGCCGTCGCTGCGACGGTTCGCGATCAGCGAGCCCACGATGGCGGCGCCAAGGATCCCGGCGATGATGCAGAGCGAGACGACGACCGGCACCTTGATTATGTCCGTCGCGATCATCTTGCTACCTACGAACACCAGGACGAACGCCAGGCCGAGCTTGAGGTAGCGGAACTTGTCGACCACTCCCGCCAAGAGAAAGTACAGGGAGCGTAGACCGAGGATCGCGAAGATGTTCGAGGTGAACACGATGAACGGATCCTTGGTGATCGCGAAGATTGCCGGGATCGAATCCACCGCGAAGACGACATCGGTTGCCTCGACCACGAGCAACGCGAGGAACAGAGGGGTCGCGACGAGTCGTGCGCCCTGACGCGTGAAGAACTTCGCGCCGTCGAACTCTTCGCTGACCGGGAAGAAGCGCCGGAACAGCTTCACGACCGGATTCGAGGCCGGGTCGTAATTCGCGTTGCGCTGCACGAGCAGCTTGATGCCGGTGAGCACCAAGATCGCGCCAAAGACGTAGATCGCCCAGTGGAACTTCGCCAGGAACGCACCACCGACCACGATGAAGATCGCGCGCATGATCAGCGCGCCGAGGATTCCCCAGAAGAGCACTCGGTGCTGCAGCGCGTTGGGTACCGCGAAGTACGAGAAGATGACGACGAAGACGAAGATGTTGTCCACCGAGAGCACCTTCTCGATGACGTAGCCCGTCGTGAACTCGAGCGCCCGCTCGGGTCCGTACCCAACGTGGACGCCGAGCGCGAACAACGCGGCGAGTCCCACCCACACCGCACTCCAGATCGCAGCCTCCTTGAGCGAAATCGAGTGTGCCTTGCGATGGAAGACGCCCAGGTCCAGCGCGAGCATCGACAGGACGAAGACGAAGAAGCCACCCCACAGCAGAGGCGAGCCTATGGATTCAGTGAGCATGGTGAGTGAGTTCTGGGGTCAGGGTTTCAACGACGACGCAGCGTGCGCGCACGCTCGGGCAGCATGTCGCGGTGCCCGTGGGCGTGACCGTTCGCGCGCTCCAGCGCGCGACCGATCGAGCGACCGAGGCGATCCGACGCACGGTCGATCGCTGTGGACAGACTCGAGTCGGCGTCGGTGACTCTCACGTCTTTCAACCGCCGACCACGCACCCGCAGGCTGACGCGCTTGTCGACGCCACCCCGCGGGCCGTTCGCATCCGCGAGCTGAGCCCAGACATGGCTCACCTCGTCGCCGAAGCGACCCAAGGCAAAGGCCAAACGGCGTTCGAGGCGTTCGCGCAGGTCGAGTGTGGCCGCTACTCCGCTCCAGTACACTTGCAGCTTCATCACAGGTCTCCTTTGAGGTCGATGGTGGACACGGGCAATCATCGGCTCGGCGCCAACCGTCGACAATTTGATAGTTTCTTTGGTATCGTTCGATAAACTCGACATGACTCCCGCGCTGGAATGGCTGAACTACCACCACCTGCTGTATTTCTGGAACGTCGCCCGCGAAGGCAGCGTGGCGCGTGCAGCCGAGCGGCTGAAGCTGACCCACCCGACCATCAGCGCGCAGGTCCGGGAACTCGAGGTCGCACTGGGCGAGAAGCTCTTCGTGCGCGTCGGTCGTGGGCTCGAGCTGACCGAGATGGGACGCGTCGTGTATCGATACGCCGACGAGATCTTCTCGCTCGGACGTGAACTCGTCGACACGGTCAAGGGCCGCCCGACCGGTCGACCCTTGCGGCTCGCGGTCGGCGTCGACGGGGTGCTGCCCAAGTTGCTCGTGCGCCGCTTGCTCGAGCCCGCGATGCGCGGGCCGGATCCCGTGCGCCTCGTCGTGCACGAAGCACCGGCGCGTGAACTCTTCGCTCGTCTCTCGCAACACTCGCTCGACGTCGTGCTCAGCGACTCGCCTCTGCCGCCCGCTGCGCGCATCAAGGCCTACGCGCACCTCCTGGGTGAGTGCGGAGTGACCTGGTTCGCGGTCGAGAGCATTCAGAAGCGCGCCAAGCGCAGCTTTCCGCGCTCACTGGGCGTGGAGCCGATGATCCTGCCGACCGAGGACACGGCGTTACGGCGCGCGCTCGAGCCGTGGTTCGAGCGCCAAGGCATTCGCCCGCAGATCGTGGCCGAAATCGCCGATAGCGCGTTGATCAAGGCCTTCGGTCAGAACGGGCTCGGCATCTTCCCGGCGCCGTCGGCGGTCGAGCGCGAGGTCCAGGACCAGTACGACGTCCGCATCGTCGGACGCAGCGAGGATCTGCGCGAACGATTTTGGGCGATCTCGGTGGAGCGACGCATCAAGAACCCCGCGGTTGCTGCGATCAGCGAGGCGGCGCGCGACCAATTGTTCGCCGATTCGTGATCCGCGCGGGACCGCGGAAGTTCCACGACATGAGCAGCGCCGTCGGACGTCGCTCGGGCCCTCACCTCCTCCAAAGCTTTGGGAGCTATCGAACATCGGAGTAGTTCCTTTCGTGCGGATCGGGCGCTGCATGCACTGCTCGTGCAAGGAGCTTCGGGCGCGAGTGGCAACTCGGCCGAACCATCGATCTTGACGGCCGGGGAGATTCGATCCTAGATGGGCGACCCCCCGCTCGTGATGAGCTCTCCCGCCTACGAACTCCCCAGGACTTGCGACCTGACCAGATGGAGCCCCTCGGTCGGGCTTGCGCGCCAGTTGGTACCCCCGGCGGGAATCGAACCTGCAACCTCGACTTTGGGAAACCGGGAGCCAGACGCAGAAGCGTCTGTCGTTGAACAAGTTACGAGCGCGGCGGCGACGTCCCCAGCAGAATCCCCAGTACCTGCGCAAGCTGCGAACCGGTGCCAGAGCGTGCATGTTCTACCCGGGGACTGCCACCTCCGCTTGCGTGGAGGACGGGAACAGGCTCACGAGTGCTGGCATGCGAGGTCGCGGGAGAATCTGACCCTCGCGATCCGCCATCGGCGATGGACCACGCATGATCCTCAAAACGCACGCTTGAACGACGTCCCGTCGAAGCGATAGACCCCGTAGGGATCACCGACGAACAGCATTTCACCGCTCCGAGTCTTGTAGATCTTCCGAATCCCCTCGCACGGCATGCCGTGCTCCTTGGTGAAGTTCGTGAACGTCCCCTTGCGGATCGGGTCGGTCTTCGATGGTGCGTACCTCCAGACGCCGGAGTAGGCCGTGCCGAGCCAGAGGTTGCCGTCGTCGTCTTCCGAGATCGCGAACGCACGGTCCAGCGAGTTGCCGTCGACGTCCTCGGATCGGAGCTTGTGCACAGCGGTGAAGTGAACGACTTCCTTCCCGTCGTAGGCGTAGACGCCCTTGCCATTGTCAGCAATCCAGAGGATTCCACGGCTGTCCATGTGGTAGCCGCGAATCCCGACATCGCGGGGCTCGTCGGCGCGACCCATCCGATCGCGGCCGATGATGTCGAACGACTCGCCGTCGTAGCCGAAGGCCGCTTCCCAGGTTCCGAACCACAGTTTCCCAGCGTTGCCGTGCATTACGCGCGAGGTCAGCGGAAAGTACCGGTGGCGGTCAGAGGGCGGTTCGACCCGGAATCTGCCTTCCCGCACACCACAAGCTCCAACTGCGGGGGCAGTACCCTGCCCGACGGTCCGCCCGACCGCGATCACACTTGAACGAAGAAGTTCCACGCCGATCGCATGGCACTCGCTCGTTCGCTGGAGGAACGCGTCCTCGTCGCAAACTTCGTACGCTCAACGCATTACTGCTTGGCACAGCAGGTCGAGGGTCGCGCAATACCTGCGACCGCTGGCCTGGAATCACGCGTGAATCCACGCTTCGAGAGCGGGCGACTCCAAGGAGTGGATCCGTACAACTCCGCTTCCGATAACGAGTTGTGTGGTGGGCTACACTGGATTTGAACCAGCAACTTCCACGCTGTGAAGGCCTCTCGACGCACCGGCTCTGAGCAATGCAAACCCAGGAATTGAAGGGAACTTGCGGCAGTCTAGCGAGGCACTTCGTCAGTCTCAAGCGGTCGCATCCACAAGCACCTCTTGGCACTCACAGGCGAGGTGTCGCGCAGAAAGTGTGGACGATCCACGGGACGATCGACAGGCCGAGCCGGCCAGTTGAGTCGTCCTCATCGGGGGCGAATATCACGTCCGCAATCGCCTCATCGTGTGGAACTTCGCAGTGCACTAGGCGGAGCACATCGAAGATGGGGAGACGGTTACGTGCACGCTGGGCATCCACTTCTTCACCTTCACGCGGTGCCACACGATGGGCGCCCCGGTTGCAGCAACGAACATGAGGACGGCACGGCGCCGGGGAAGGGGGGCGGGTCGGGGATCAACTAGGATCAGGACGCGCGCCTACGTTCGCGGATTCCTCCGCCCAGCGTTCTCATTCTCAGGTTGGCCCATCTTGCCCCTTGCAATTGCGACATCCTTCGTGGTATGCCAATTTGGCATGCCCCCAGATCGCGCACCACCAGACTCCAGTGAATCGTCCCCTGAAGCCGACGGATTGCCCGGCGGGTTGCGCGACCCAACGCGCCCCGTCCAACAGTCAACCTTGCAGCCTCCCAGCGACGATCGTAGCCTGCCGCACGTTGCGCCCCTCGCCCGTGAAGCGGCGGTGCCTGAGGAAGAAGTCACGTTGACGACGGCACAAGCAGCTACGTCCCCGACGGTCGAGCTCCTCTCCTTCGTTTCCAAGGGGTCAGGAACCGCGGCGAGCGAGGCACTTCGGCGCTACCTTCGCCAAGCCAGCGTTCAGGACGACCGAGTTGGTACTCTTCCAGTCCTCTACCGCATCGCACACGACCTCTCCTGCGTGGCCGAAGGCACCCCCTCGAGAGAAGCCGCACTCGCAGTGTGCCGCCGGATGATAGCCATCGACCCGGAGAACGTTCCGGCGTACGGCCTTGCGGCTCAAACCCTCGGTTTGCTGAGGCGCCACGAGGAAGCGTGCGCCTACACAGCGGAGATCGTGCGCCGCGAGCCGACCAATCCTCGTGCACACTCGACGCATGCGCTGATGCTTGAGAGCGGGGGAAGGCCGGCCGAGGCCAAGCAGGAACTCTACAAGGCAGCGCAGTTGTTCATGGACAACGAAATGCCGGCCGACGCGCTCCAGGCGATTTCCCTGCTCGACGAGCTCTGTCCCGACGACAAGGCCACACAGGAGCTACGCCGGGCGGCGCGCGCGATGCAGCAGCGCACCAAGCGCGCGCGCTAGCCTCTTCGCGGCAATACGCTCACGCCGGCGCTCCTCAGGCGGAGGCTCGAAGAGTTGCATCTACAATTCTTTTCAGCGAGAGTCGCGCCAAGACTTCTCTCTTCTTCGTCAGATACCCAGACACTGCGTCGGCATCCTCGATCCCGATTGACCTTGCGATATCTATGGGGCGATACCCGATGAGCACTCGTACGGCGGCTCGCATCATCTTGCCGCTTCCGTCGAGGCCATTGGCGCCAAGCTCCTCAAGAATCGCCACCTCCAATCGATCTCGCGGAACACAGGAGGCCACGCGCTGCCGCTTGTGCCATCCGACCGGAAGCTGGTAGTTGCGGGGCCGAGGAACGCGCGCCTTCAGCAGATCGTGGCCGGGAGCAAGGTACCCTCCCCATCTCGCAAAACGGAACATGGCGTACTGCGCCTCCTCGAAGGGCCATGTCTTCGCTAGCCGTTGGTAGGTGTGCTTGTCGATCTTGGGAAGCCCCTTCAATAGCAAGCCAAAGGTTTCCTCCACAGTCGGAGACTTCGGCTCGGGCTGACGCTTCCTCTGTTCTTCCTTCGAACGTTTGATCGCGATGATGCGAGCAGCACCCGCTGCGTAGCGCCTGATGACCTCGGCCGCCGACTCGGAGGCATCGACCTCCTTCGCGCGCGAATAGAAGGGGTCGAGGCCCTGAAGGATCGCCAACGTGCAGGCTTGCTGAACATCTCTCGCTTCGCTCCGCATGAACCCGAACATGCCTGAGGGCGAGAGCACCCTCGACACCGCCGGCCCGACGATGTCCTCGATGAACTTGAGGACTTCAGGTTCTCTCGGATGCACCAACTTGCGCCGCCGATGATCAAGAACCTCCCAGAGAAGAGCCCGGCTGGGCTCTTCCTCACTCCGGTCTGGGCTGTTCGGGCGCATGCATGCCTGGGATACCATGGACCACGAGTTCCAGGGAGTTGGTCCCGAACGCAATCCATCGGGGCACCGGGTTCGCCTAGACCTCGTCTTGAATGTCATCCGGGCACTGATCCATTCCCGCCACGGGCCGATTCCTTGCTTCCGCTCGAACTCACTCGGAACAGGGAGGAGCAAGCTTTCGGACCACAGCGACAAGTACCTGTTGCGCAGCCATACCGACTGCCGGAAGTACCGAGAGACCCGAATGAGAAGCAAGGTGAACGACATGAAATCCGCCGTCCTGGTTACCCTGTCCGAGAACAAGCACTGGATCACGCACGACGTCACGGACCTGCTCCGCCGCGAAGGCGCGACCCTTGTGCAGAGCTACACGACGAAGCTCGGCAGTCTCTACGGTGAGCAGTTCCAGTTCGAAGCCCGTGAGGTGGATCTCGAACACATCCGTGTAGCCGTGACCACGGAACTTCCCCGGGATTGGAACATCATCCTGCGGGAGTGCGAACCTGCTCCTGCAACGCCCAAGGAGAATGTGCACAAGCTCACGATCTACGCGTTCGATCAACCGGGAGTCGTGCAACAAGTGACGCGCGCCGTGTCTTCCTCCGATATTGACATCCTGGGGATGGCTGGCTGCCAGTACCCCGCTCCCCACGTCGGCGGTCACCTCTTCGTTCTTGAGATCACGCTTGACGTTCCTCGCGGCTCCGCCGCAAGAGCGCTTCGATCGGCAATGGCAACGATCGTCGACGCCAATGGTTGGGACTTTGATCTGGAGGCGATGGATTCGTCGGACGCACAATCCGCCTCCTTGCCGTTCCCCCCGTCCCGAGCAACGGCCGAACACTCTCTGCAACTGATCCCGGGTGGATTGCACAGGTCATCGCGACAGCAAGTAGCTGGCTAGTAGGAAGCTCCCTGCGATTTGCGTAGGGACGTCACCACGAACGCTAGCCCCGATAGGACGTGGCAATACGGCAAGAGTTACGTCACATGGTCCCAACTTTCGTGAACATGGATCTCAGCACCGCACGACTCGCAATGGACTGTGTGCCACTCCAACATCGAGACTCTCCTGTGCGGCATTGTACACGGGACCTCGGCCGTCCCGGACCAGGCTTGCTCGGTCTGGTGCCAGGTGTACGAAGTGCCCCGAGAACAGTCCGACAATGCGGATCCGCCTGCTCCACCAGGCCTGTCGCCGGCGCTGCGGGCGGCGGTACTGCGATGGCTCGATCGCAGCCGAGTAGATGTCCCGACGTTCCGTGGCTGCAGCCCAGGGGGGGATGGGGACGGCTAGGACACTAGTGCTCTACCGGCCTCAGGGTCGCGCAACATCCCCCACACAAGGGCACGGGGGGAATTCCAGTAGATGCCTCGGCCGATTCCCCATCCTACTAGCATCTTGCGACGGCTGCGGCCCACCTCAGAGTCCTTCTCTGGCTTCAAGGCAAAGTCCAGAGGAAGCGACTTCGGAATTGCATCCCCCTTCCAGGTTCCCATGAGGGCACGAAGTGCATCGAGGCCATCTGGAGAAATGACACCAAGAGGTATTCCAGGATACCAGGGCACAACCTTCTGTCCATCGAGGGTGGTCGGCGTGATCGCGGCGATGCATCGCGCCTTCTTCAATCCGATTGCACGGTCACCTTTCCTCCTGGACACCTCTACGAGCATTGCGCAGAACCCTGAAGGCATATTAATCGCACGCTCGGCACTCAACCGCTGAAGTCTCACGAACAGGCAGTCTTCTGAAACAGAGAATGCACTGGCGAGCCGGCGTAGATCCTCAGAGAACGCGCAGTAGCTCAAGGGCTCGTCTGTCCATTCTGTCCAGCGCCGCGGCAAGGCATCAGTAAGAAGTGTGCGCGGTATTAGTACCTCACCAGCGACAGCATCGCACAGTCGTTCCTCTAGCGCGATCAAACGCGCCTCTGCCCTGGGCCGAAGGTCGCTACGCACGTTCCTGCAAGCGACATGGGCAGCCCTCCGCCACACGTTGTTATCGCTTACGAAAAAAAAGCGGTGCGCGACTTCATGGGCGTATGTGAATCTCTGTGTTGGCGTCAGGCGAACCCTCCGATCATCGGATTCAAATAGACTCGGTGTCTCATGCTCGGCAAGCTTACTGGAAGGTCTTTTGCGGAGGATCACTACGAACCGGTCCCGGGCTTGGTCATGGTCGAGGCGCCCCTCCGTATCAATTCCCGCAAAGACCAGTTCTGGTGCAATAGCGAGTTGTTCCACGATCGAGGTCAAATCGACAGGAGCGTCTAGTCGTCCCGCCTGCGACATGAGGCCGAGAAGCGTGTCCGCGACACGGCGTACCTTGTCTTCGGGCGTGGCAGCCTCGATGAGTTGGAAGTACAGCTTGCGGTACTTTGTCATTGGCCCGGGCCGGAGTTTGTCTTGATGTGGTCATGCCACCCGGGGGATTGCAGCCAAAGAGTCCGCCATTGCGTTGGCATGAGAGCCTGCGTCTTGTCCCTGAGCTCCGCCGCGTTCCGCCTCATGAGGCTATGTAGGGGCACGCCCCCTACGCGGAGCGATACGAGCTTGCCTACGATTTCCTCGGCTTCAGACTCCCGTTGAATCAGGGGCGTCAGCCCAGTGTCTTTGAGGAACTTGGAGACCTCGGAACGGATCGCCGAATCGCATCGGCGGGCCAAGACCTTCTCCAACACATGCTCACCTCCCAAATCAAAGCGAAATCGAATGTCTCGACATCCGTCGGGAATACTCAGATCACCTTCCACAAGTCCTTGCCCGTGGACCAACCGCGCCACGTCGAGCCCTGAAACGACTTCCGCGATCTTGTGGGAAGAGTATTGCTCGGCCGCTCTCGGCGGATTGGCCACGTTTCCAACAAGTATCTGAAGCACCTCGGTGGTTGACTCACTATTTAGGTTCAGGTCCTCACCCCTCCCGAGCCAGTCCCACCAGACTGTTCGCAGAGTCTCTACGATCAGGCCCTGAGCATCGTTTACGCACTGTACGTGCCTCGCATCATCATTCCCGCATCCATACTTGCCCTGCCGTACGATTCGATCGAGCAATCCGGAATAGAAGAGACTATCGCTGCCAAAGACACTCAATTTCCAGATCCTGTCATACTTGCTATCAGCATCAGCGAATCCAGCCATTACGCTTGCCTGAATCGAGGCCAGCCCTCCAACTCCACCCCCGTCGGGTTGGTGACGCAGCGACTCAAGCGTGACGGTTTGCTCCCGCTCCCCCTTCGCTGTGCGACCACGCACTCGGACGAGGATCTCCGGTTTCTTGTACAGCTGCTTGTAGGGGGGGGTCCAAAAGATGATTCGCTCCGGCGGGAATGCGGTCTTCCATTCTTCCATTGAGTTGTACTGTTGCGCAAAGGACTGCAAGTACACGCGGGCGCCGTCGAGTCCGTCGAATGCGTGCTGAAGCAACTTTTCCACACACCACGACATCAACGTAACAAAGGGCGCATAGAACGACGAGTCCATGATCGCGGCCAGGGCCCGCAGCCGCATCTCGGGATCCTTTGTGTCGAAACCTACGAGAAGATGCTCTACCCTGTCTCCTGGGATTACCATGAGAGGCCTGTACACTCGCCGTTCAGCAAGCTTGTCAGCCAGTCGATTCGACGGAGTTGTCCGCCCGTCACCCAGAAGCGTCGCAAGATACCAGTCCTCTCCTCCGCAGAGGGGCAACGATGGACCGTTCCATCCATAGAGAGCATCAAGGACCCTTGCCTCCTTCGGAAGCAAGAACACTGCTCGGGACAACATTGCGGTCGCGGCTTGCGACACTCTGTGGAAGACCGCTTTCTCGTGAATTTCCAGACGGAGGTCCAGAAGCCTGAATACATCGTTTATCGCGTCGTGACGGATGCCGCCCCGCTTGTAGTCCGTAACATCAATAGCGCATCGGTACTTGCTCTCATCCACACCCATGAACGTTGCGGCGTCCAACGAGTTCTCCCCGTCCTCTGCCCAGGGGACAAGGACGTACATGTTCAAGAAGAAGTAGTCCACCTTTCGGTCAATTCCGAGTCGGTGCATATCTCTTAGCAAGTAGTCGAGAAGGTCAGCGCTAACCGTATTACCGATTACGTCGTGGCGGAATGGCTGATACCACGCCTGGTGTAGCTGTTCGCGAGCAGACAATGGACCGAGACCCCAGGACTCGTTGTTGCCGCTCGGGGTACCGACGGATATCGAGTGGAATCGGGCGTCCTCAGCGTCCTCATATACCAGCAAGTGAAAGAGCAGGTTCGCAAGAATTGAGTCGCGGACGTTAGGCCAGTGCTTCTCGGCCAATGTGACGAAACTCCTCTCCATCGTATTTCCGGACTGTTCTATTTCGTGCTTGAGTAGCTTCCAGAACACTGGGGAATACGCCGTGAGGACGCGCGCAAGCACGGAGGTCTCAGCTTGAAAGAACATTCGGTAGAGAGCCGGATTCCTCTCAAGGTCGTCGTGCTTTGGATAGGTGCCAAATGCCGATCGAACTCGCTGTTCCGGACCTTCCTTCGGAAAGAGACGATGGGCTTTCTGCTCAATATCATGCGAGAAAGGACCATGAGAAATGTCGTGCAATAGTGCACCGGCCGAGACAAGAATGGAGGAGCCGAAGGAAATACGCTGCGGATGATGTTGAGTCTCTGCTACCCTTGCACCGCTCTCCTGTACGGCAACTTGGGGTGTTTGGGGTGAGCGTGCACGCCGCGAGCGTACCGTTCTCTCGGTATTGTGATTCAGGAGGTCGATTAATTGTTTCGCAACGGCACACGCACCGATAGAATGCACAGCTCGGCTATGATTGGCTGTTTGAAAGACGAGATCGACGCAGCCAAGTTGGGACACTCGAAATAGGCGCTGGAATTCTGGCGTATCAATGATGTCGCGTTCGAGCTGGTTGACAGATATCTGTCCGTGCACGTCGTCGTAGAAACAGAAGGTGTCGATGAATACCGAGAAATCTGAATCTCGGCTAAGCCATTCAGGGCAGGTACGGCGGTCGAAGAGTGTCTTCATCGAAGTCCTGGGCTCCTGATGGGAGTTTTCACCTTGTTACGCTCCGGTTTAGGTCCACGCGGTATCAAGCAGCGCGCGCTCCGGGCCAGGAGCTGCTTGCGGGCCCGATCCTACAACTTGGAAGGGGATGGCGTCGCCTCTCGTGAGGAATCGAAGAATCCGGACCCGTCCTCCTGCGCCAGTAGGTTGCGAGGGCGCATGGTTCGTTCCGGCGCGAGAGCGTCTGCGGTATTGGAGACCGCGAGCTCTTTCCGCAAGCGGCGAGGCGATCGGAGGCTGCCTGACTCGCGGGCAGGATCTGGTTTGCCACCTCCGGTATGAGCGCTTTCCCGGGTGTTTCCGCAAGTTCTGCGTTCGTCGGAACTTGCGATGAGAGCGACAGATACAGTTCCGTCGCGACGGTGACCATTCTACTGATTCTGCCCATGTTTTCCAGCTCGTAGGGTACGCCGCAGGGTACATCCGTCGGCGCTAGCGTCAGGGACCGCATACCCAAGCCGGGGCAGCGGACGACTTCACGATCCCGTACGCCGCCTGGGATAGGTAGACGCCACCCCACAGGTACCTCAGACTTCTCGCTCGACGTGGCCGCTGACCCCATCATCTACTGCCTAGAGAACCTCACCGACTACGACCAGTTCGAGCGGCTCTGCTCCGACCTGATGGCGGGAAGCGGCTATCCGCAGATAGAGCCCCTAGGTGGCCGCTCGGACAAGGGGCGGGACGCGTTGCACGAATCTCGCCACGGCGGGAGTGTCACGCTCTTCGCGTACACGGTGCGAGAAGACTGGGAACGCAAGCTGCAAGAGGACTGCACTCGCATCTCGGGCTGCCAACATCAGTGCAATTCGCTTGTCTTCGTCTGCACCGCTTCTCTGAGCGCAACCGACAAGGACAGAATCAAGGCGAACGTACACCGCGAGCATGGCTGGAAGCTCACGATCTACGATCTTGAGCGACTCCGCGTGGCCTTGGCCGGCCCGCTGCGGCACCTGATACCGAAACATCCACAGATATTCGCTCCCCCTTGGTTCCCTACGCGCGGCGGACTTTCCATCTCCTTTGGCCGCGACACACTCGTGATCGACCACGTGACGGCCGATCACTCACTCGCCACTTGGATCGCGCGAAGGCTGCAACTCTGCGGTTATTCCACATGGTGCCTCGGAACGGCACCAATGGGAGGAGAGTCTGTCGACGGCACCGTTCGTGCGCTCATTGAGAATCGTGCACAGCGCTACCTGCCCATCCTGTCGAAGGAGTCCACTGACTCCCCGGACTTTTTGGCGAGGTGCGCACTCGCTGCGCAGCATCCGGGGCTCGTACTTCCATGTGGCTGTACATCCCGGGACGACCGTCGTCTTGCCAGTACTGTGTCCGCCATCCGCGCCATTGAGTTCGATTCCAGTTGGGCGCGTGGATTGGCCGCACTCCTAGACTCCCTTGAAGCCCAAGGCGTCCAGAAGACCACTGACAGACACCGAGGCTCGGCAATCGCGCTGCGATCGTTTGTTCCCGAGCCAGTAACCGTGCAGGAGGATGAGACCCTCTTTTCGAACGTGTTTTCGGTCGAGGAACTTCCCTCGACACTGTTCGTCTTCAAGGGACGCAAGTCGTCCGAGTCAGACATTCTTGCAGCGCGCGCACATTGGGCGTTTGCCATTGTCGGCTCCGGAACCTACGCGGCGCTCTGTCCGGCTCCTTTGGCCGTCCGGAACGCCTTCCAACTTGGGAATACTCATCAGTATCTCTGGGGCCACTACAAGGAGCTGGAAGGCCGTCCGACCTCCAACATCATCAGGGAACTTGTCCGCCGCTCACTCGACGTCGCGTGCTATCGGACCGGCCTCACCTGGTGTACCCACCGGCAACTTCTCTACTTTCCCGTCCTGGACGATCCTCAGCGACGTGTTTCCTACACGACTTCTGATGGCAAGCGGACTACTGTTAGTGTGACGGGCAAGCGTCAATGGGGATTCGGCACACGTGCAGAGACGTACCACTACCAGCTTGCCCCGCAGTTCAGGGTCGGGTTTGACAGTGCTGGACACGCGTGGGTAACGACACGAATCTACGCCAGAGTCACGCAAGTAGACGGCACACCCTTCGAGGGCAAAGCAATAGGCCGGCGCCGACGACACTTGGCCAAGAGCTGGTGGAATCAACACTGGCTTGCCCGAACGTTGGCAGTGATGCAGGCCATAGCCTCGGAACCAGGGCTTATTGTCGTGGGCCCTCCGGAGAACCGAATTGCCATTGCCACCGCACCGCTCTCCTGGAGCTGCCCCGTCTCGATCGATGAATCTGCTGTTCAGCGCATCGGGGACTTCCAAGAAGAAATGGCTGCACTGCGCCACGTCGATGCGTTCGATGAAAGCGTTGAGGGCGAGGGCGTACTTGCAATCCCTCTTCGGGAAGCAGGCGGCGGGGATGTCTGACACTTTCGAGCTCTTCGACGAACCTGCCTTGGACTTCAAGGACGGGCAGCGAGCAGAAGATCCCCGGGATGGGCTAGCACTATTTGGAGCACTCGGAAGTTCCGGTCCCGAGAACTCAACAATCCCGCCGCACGTCGTAATAGGCACGGCGAAAGGCATCCTGCTCTGGCGCCAGTGGACTGACGCGCTCAATTCCCCGGCGGCATGCAAGGACCCAGCGCGGCATCGCCCCTGGCCACCATTCACCGGTTATGAGGTGGCGTTCGGCGGCTCGTGGCCTCAGCCCCACAGGACCTACGCGCTCGATGCAGGTGACTTGGACTTGGCGGCACGGCGGACCAATCGCTTCGAACGGGCCTACTCTGTCGCGGGGATGTACTTGGCATCGATCGAGGCTATCAAGAAACTCGATGCGCCGCCGGCCGTCGTTGTCTGCGTTGTGCCTGATCTCATTTACGATAATTGCCGCCCGACTTCGTACGTAGCAGCTCCTAGTGACCGGGCTCCCGAACCAGCACTCGTGAAGGCAGCACGAGCGCAGATTCGTGAGGGCCAATCATCCTTCTTCGGACAGGAAGGGTTTACTGACACTGTGCTAACCGCGCCCGAGCAATTCGATCTGTCACCGGATTTCCGACGCCAGCTAAAGGCCCGCATGATGACGCACGGCATTCCTGTGCAGATCCTGCGAGAGGACACACTACGAATCACACCCCAGGTCAGGGATGGGCTGAGGGGAACCAATCCCCTGTCCGATCGTCTGTGGAACCTCGGGACAGCCTTGTACTACAAGAGCGGCCGAAAGCCGTGGAAACTCTCCGCAGCTCGCGACGGTGTCTGCTACGTGGGGCTTGCCTACCGCCGGTCCGACGATGGACGCACGGCTTGCTGCGCTGCCCAAATGTTTCTGGATAGCGGCGATGGCATTGTCTTCCTTGGCGGCTTCGGACCGTGGTATTCAGAGGAGCGGAAGGAATATCACCTCACGCCACGGGCGGCTGAGGAACTCCTTCGTGGAACTATTGCCACGTACCGAGAGCAAGATGGTCGCCCCCTCAAGGAGATCTTCCTTCATTCGCGCTCGGGGATAGATAGGGAGGAGTTCGACGGGTTTCAGCGCGCCTGTCCTCCCGGCTGCACACTCATCGGAGTTCGTGTGCGTCAGGACCGAGGAGGCGCGAGACTCTTCAGGAACGGCACGCGTCCAGTCCTTCGCGGTACGTTCTGGCATCGAACACCGCGGTACGGCCTCTTGTTCTCAAATGGCTTCAAGCCACGCATCGGTACCTATGATGGATTCGAGATACCCGTACCCCTTGAGATAACCGTACAACATGGTAGCGCGGACTTGTCCTGCGTCGCACGCGACATCCTCGGGCTGACCAAACTCAACTTCAACGCATGTCAGCCAGGCGAGGGACTGCCTATTACCATCAAGTTCTCCGATGCTATCGGTGAGATCTTGCTCGCGAATCCGGCATTGCCACGCAACACCTACCGGCACAATTTCAAGTTCTATATCTGACCGATCCGCCCGATGCATGAGCAACGACGTAACCAGTAACCGCTTAGGCTGGCGTCTTCTCACTCACGTGAACATTTCGCCTTGATTGGCGTCGCTAGCAGCAGCTGCTTGCTTGGACTGCGGCTTGGTGCGCAGGCACCATGAGTAGCCTGCCGCCCTTCTCATGCAGCCTGGACCATCATCGTTTGGGGCTGAGTTGAGAGGCTTCGGATTGTTCGATGAGGCTGATCGAAGGAATCGTCGATTTACCCTCCCACTCTATTCGCGCGCTGCTGATGGCTCTAGGTTGGGGTCTTCTCCTCCTCGACCATCTTGTCCAAGCCTGCTGTCGAGTACTGACAACGGATCATCACCTGCATCCTTCGATGAACTTTTCCTCTCTTCCTGTACCTCGCCGGGAGTCTTGGTTCCGTAGATACCGTACGGCGATGGCTGGACGACGTTCGACTCGGAGAACGCAACAGCGGCTCTGAGCTCGGCCAAGCCTAGGCGGAACATCGCAGAGGCATGGCCAGCTCCAATCTTCGGTTCGGCCTTGTCTTCTGACATCTCGTGCTCCTTGTTGTAGGTGGTTTACTCTCGATACATCGAGCGCCAATCCTCGGCGGCTCGACGCTGTTCAACGTAAGCGTCATGCATGTCAAGCATGCGCTTTCGTTCCGCGGCCGCGGTCAGCGACACGGATAGGAGCAACCCGAGCCCTGCCGCTGCCAGATAGCCTGCAAGTAGCGGATCGAACTCGGCGAGAGCCGCGCTCGCAATCCAGACGACGACAGGCTCGACGAATCGCTTGACGGCAGTCTCCCCCCTCCCCCGCCCAAGGAGCACTGGTGTCCCTGTGTAGAAACTGTGCGGGGCGATTTCTCCGCGGATCTTGCGCTTGACGATGCCAGCCCTGATTGATGCGCACGCCAAGACGTAGACGCCGAGGAAGCACCACGTCGAAGTGGGGTCGTGTGCAGGAGCAAATGCCGGCAGGAAGAGCATGATTGCCGCCGCAATTGCCGCCTGCGCTCCGAGGTAGCGTTCGCCGAAGGTCGAGCTGCGATGCAGGAACACCTCGACGGAACATGCGAGCGCTCGCATGACTAGGAGGACGAAGCCTGATTCGATCTTTGCCCGATCGGGGCCTTGTTGCTGTTGGAGATGACTCATACCTGCGTCCTCGCTATCGCTGCTTGAAGCTGACCGGTAGCCAGGTCTTCCCGCTTGCATTGAAGCGCCGCCCGTTCTGAAAGAGCACGCCATCGACTGCCCAGCCGTTGGTAGGCCCGCCGGTTCTCAGCTGCGTGAAGCGCGCCGGCTGCACCTCGAACTCCCAGGTTTCGCTGAAGCCGGCGCTCGTCGTTCCAGGCTGAGTCAGAGACTCGATCCCAA
The DNA here is from genome assembly GCA_046155895.1 of Planctomycetota bacterium. Classification (GTDB taxonomy): domain Bacteria; phylum Planctomycetota; class UBA1135; order UBA1135; genus DASYPQ01. The sequence goes on from JBJXFB010000048.1 coordinate 88,777, forward strand.
GCGCGAACGGCCATCCTCCGTCCATCGATCGGCTGCTATTCCCGTTCGCTAGGAACTGGCGCGACCTACCGATGAGACTCGCGGCCCACTCATTGGTGACAGGGTCGCCGTTCGCGTGTAGCAGTTTTAGGTTCAGGTTGGCGAAGAGCGACGCCGCCTCGACGCGCCCCTTCTCTTGTCCTCCGAGCGCGGCGTAGACATTGCTCACGTTCTGCGTGAGGTACACAGTTGCTACGCGCGATGACCGGCACGTCGTCTGAAACTGCATGTCGTACGATGTGATGAAGTGCTGCGCTTCGTCCGCCCAAAGGAACACGGGGCGCGGCGAGCGTGCGAGATCGCGACGCTCGATCGACCGCTGAAAGGCGTACTTCCAGAGCACCTGCGCGAACGTTCCCACCTCGCCGAACGTCTTCACCGGGAGGTCGATGACGAGGATGGTCCCGTCCGTCACGGTCTCCGGCGTGATGTTAGTCTCAGTGCAGAACAGATCCCGGAGGAGTCCCCTCATCAAGATATCGGCAGTCGAAGTGAACGTGGACACGATCACGCTGCGCGTCTTCTCGCTGAGCTCTGGGTATTCGATCAGGAAGTAGTCAGCCACGACACCTAGGTCGGCCTCTTCGCTCGCTGTCTTTTGTCGCTTGTCCGCTTGGGCGAGGCACTGGAAGCACAGGGACTGCGTTTGCCAGTCCGTCGATCGCTTCTGCGCGGCCGAGGTGGGAGCCGAGATGACGACGCGGTAGAGCTCGGGTACGCTGACTCGGCCGCGCGACAGCACGAGCAGGTCAACCGCGTTGCGTATCAACTGCCGGCTGGCGCGTCGCCAGTAGCCTTCGTCTTCTCGCCCGGTGCCGCCGGCCGCCCCTCGATCTCCAACCTCTAGGACGGTAGAGAACAAGTTGACGAGGTTCTCAGTCAGCCCCGCCCCCTCGCCCTTGCGAGTCGCTTCGTAGTCGAGGAAGTTGAAACGCAGCGACTTGTCGGCACCGAACACCTTGAGGTCGCCCTCGCGACCCGTCGCTTTGCAGTACTGCTGCCAGTGCTCCCGCTCATCCGGCTTGGTCGTGAGTACCAGGCCTCCGAAGCCGTGACGAAGAAGGGCCTTAGCCATGGCCTGTCCGCTTGCGGTTGTCTTCCCCGAGCCGGTAGCTCCGGTGATAAGGGAACCGGTCACAGCATCGCCGATCGTCCAGGCGTCGTGCTCCGACCATTGGAAGAGCGCAGTCGATAGATCCCACGGCTCGCGCGAGTCAGTACGCTTTCGCCGACCGAGGAATGGGAGACGCAGAATCATGACGGCGTCCCCGCTGTGTCACGGCAAGCGGTTCTGCTGAGCGGCGCGCGGCTACCCCACATCGCGGGCTCCTTCCGCGGGCATGCGGTGCTCCGTGGCCGCGACGAAACGTTTGAGCCACACCTTCCCGATCGTTCCATCCGCTCCTGTCGCACGGACGATCGCCCGCGCATGGTCGGCATCCTGCGCCTGGACCTCGATACCCTGCTCGCGTCCTGCATCGTCGATCACCTGCACGACGAACATTCCTGCCGAAGGAATCGCGGGCGCGCTAGACGGCAGGAGGACGTGAGTAGGCAGCTGCGGCGTGAAACTGGGAACGTGGGCTTTGGCCTCAACGGTCACCGTCCTCGGCTCCGGAGCTACCGTCGCCGGGGGGGGCATTGCCCCGCCTCCGCTGAGTACTCGGATCAGGCAGAAGAGCCCAAAGCCAATGGCGCCGATGTCGTCAACCAGCCCAATGCATCCGAGGGGAAACTCCGGGATGAAGTCTATGGGGCTTAGGACGTAGACAACGCATGCGATCATTACGAGCCACCAGGGGAGTCCATACGGTCCCACGTTCTGTCGTGCTGCCACTGCCGGATGCATGCCGAACACTCCTTGCGCTTGGGGAAGCGAGGGCCAACTCGCAGAGGCCTTTCTAGCCGGCACCCAGCAGTGGGCGCTTGGGTAAGAAAGGTAATGGCGCGGGGTGTCGCACGCCTGCCTAAGGCCCGGCTACCATCCAGCCATGTACAACGGGCTCTACCGCGCGTTCACGCAGGAGTACCGCGACTACCTCGACCGCCGCGGCGGCTGGCCACCCGACAGCCGCCTAAGTGAATGGTTCAAGGAGACCTGCGGCTACAAGGGTGGGACCAACACCGCCATGCGTCGGGGCGAGCTCGCGCCCGAGAAGTACACACACGGCTTCGTTCAGCTTCTCGTTCGCGGCGATGACGATGTCGAGCTGCGCCAGGCCCGACTCGCGACTACTGACTTCGTCTCGCGCTTTGGCATCGAGGAACTCTCCCCAGCCACGGCGGGTGCCGTACTGGGACATATCTGCGATCCTGCGGTCGAGAAGCCCGAGGAACCTGATTCGTACATCGACTACCTCGGGAAACGCATTCATCGGATCGCGGACATCGCCCCGTTGCTCGGCCGGTTGGATAGTCACGTACGTGGTTGTCCGGCCGAGCAGATACCGGAGGCGATTCGGTGGATGTACGTTCGCGTCGCGCATTCCACCGCCGCGGAGGGCCGGTCGCTCCACCAAGACAAGGCCATCGGCTTCGCTCAGATCTTCATGGGGATCGAGAAGGACCGCTACGCGGCCAACGCTAGGCGCTGGGCGGAGGCCAACCCATGGACGGTAGTTCGGGCGTGGCAGAAGGGCACGCCGGTTGGAGTGAGCATCGTTCTTCCCGTTACCGCCAGCTTCTATCGAGCCGTCCTGGATGGAGAACAGACTCCCTATCAGTGTCGGCCCGAAGACATTCAGGTTCCTTCAACGCACCTCATCCTGGAGGCGGTCGCCGAGAAGCCCGAAGCCTTGGGTACCTCTAGGCTCAACCCGACTCGGTCTCTCATCGTGTGCTTGCTCTTTCAGCTAGCTGCCCTCTCCCGATGCAATCGGTTCAACACGCGGACCGAGATCCGAATGCTAAGCTTCGCCGGGACGCCGAAGAACGAAGAACGGATGACGAGAACAGGGTTTGTGCCGACGGGACGCACGATGCATCGACCAAAGCTCAGGCTCTTCGAGCGCAAGTTCGACGTTGGGCACTTGGGTGCGACGGACATCTTCAGCGGGGCCGCGCTCTACTTTATCGGGGCGCTGTGTCCTTCCTCGCCTCGAATGGACGACAACTAGATCCCGCGATCTCCAGCCTGACGCGCCTCGTCTCGTAATCGTTCGCATTCGACGAGTGTCTGTTTCTTGCCTGTAGCACCATGGGCCAGAAGGACCGTCGCACTGCGGAGGTTGCCGGCGCTCACGGCGAAGTCCAAGGCCGTGTTCCCCTCGCGGTCCCGGGCATTGACCTCCGCTCCATGACTGACGAGTGCATGCAGAATCCCATCATGCGTGCCAGGAATACCCAGCGTCGCCACGGCCATCAGTGCGGTGCTTTCATCGTTCTCGTGACGAGCGTCTGCATCCGCCCCCGAATCCAACAAGGCCCGCACCAGTGACTCTCGACCGAGCACTGCGGCTGTGTAGAGAACGGGGGCGTTGTTCAATCGTAGATTGGGATTTGCGCCACGGCGCAAGGCTTCGATGACGGCGGACGTATCATCCGCGAGCCAGGCGCGCTCTAGCGCTTCATCTGGTGGCAAGTCCATGGTGACGTTCTCCTCCGATCCTTTTCTCGACCCTGCGCAGATCCGCGCCGCTGTGTCAAGTTCAGTGCGCGAGAACCATGACCTCTCGGTGGACCCTATCAGCAGCGGCTCTAGTACTCTTCCGGCAGCAGGACTGTTGTTGCCGATCGATCGGCCTCGGTAATGATCCAGAACTTGATCCCTCCTTTGGTGCTGTAGGAGGACAAGAGTCGGCTTCCATCTAGAAGCGCCATGTCGTTCGCATAGAGATCCTCATCGCAGAGTTCGCCCCAATCAGCGCGCGCGTGTTTTCGCAACGCTTGCGTCATCTCGCTTGGCGGGACATTGGCGAGTGCGCCAGGCGTGGCCAATATCTGCCCAAGTTTGAACCTGACGGATCTGACTATTGGATCACGGTCTCTACCTGCATCCCTCGATATCATTCGCCCTCACGCAATTGCTCGCTTCTCTTTTTCTGTCTCATGTTGATTGAATATTGTCAATGCATTTTCAACCTGCCACACCCATCCTATTGTGAACGCCCTCGCTCCTTGTTGCTCTCCATCACAATCCGCTTCAGTCGTTCGCGCGCCCGATAGAGACGATTCTTGGCGGGCCCGGCAGATTCGTCACTCGCCTCGTCGATCGCCGCAAGTGACCTACCTTCCACGTAGTGCGCAGTAATGAGCCCGCGGTCCGTTGGCGACAGCTCTTCGATCGCCGTCCGCAACTTCCGCCGGTGAACGGTCTTCTCGTCCTCCTCCGCCATCGCGAGGGCCGGGTCCGGTTCGAAATTGGCCAGGTCTTGCTCCTCGGCAATCGCCAAGCCCTCCTCTACGCGGTGCGCGAGAGGAAGGATCCGAAGTGGTTCATAGGCTTTCACCTCCCGCGCTGATCTGAGGATATTGACTGCAGTAGTGACTAGCAGCGCCCTTGCGCTCTTGTGTGGGACTGCGCGTGACCGCACCAGTCGCAACATGGCATCCACTACTAGATCCTCTGCTTCACCCCGAGGCAGGTGTGTCCAGCGCATCACCCCCCGTATCGCAGCCTCTTGGATGAGGACGAGGTCGCTCCATTCTATTGGCTTGCCATCGGTCACAAGCCGTCGCCGGCGTGTTTCTCACGCGAACGTCCTCTTTGAAGCCGGTTGCATAATGGACATGGTGCGCTTGTCATGGGCGTTCCCACTCGATTGATTCGATCACGCACGGCGAGTCCGTGGCTGCAATCCTGTCGGCGCGGCTCGATTCCCTCACCCAGGCGACCCGGTGCTTGGCGATGCCTTCGAACAGGCGCAGCATCGGTCGAAGTTCGGCATTCAGGTTCTTGCCTCGGATCAAAATTTTGTGCGCCGGAAGATGGAGCGTGATCCCATCCGATGGGTCGAACGCGGCTCGCTCCAGCCAGCCGTAACCGATGGCCAGAATCGTCCCTGTCTTCTTCCGCAGCTCAAGCATCGCCGCGCGGTCACGGATTCCGCGCAGCCAGCCGAAACAGCCGAGATCGTCCAAGGGGTCGGCTTCCGGCTCCAAGCGGGCCGCTGGTCCGATCACGCGGTCCGCGAAGCTGCTCAGGGTCTCGCTATCGGACATGCGCCCTCTCCTCCCGCTCGCGGCGTGGTTCGCGTTCATTCAGGGTCGATCGCTCCATGTGCTGAAGGATCGCGCCTCGGCGTTCGAGTGCCTTGACTAGGTCGATTGCCGCCATCCTGTCGTCCGATCGGGACACCGCTTCGAGCAGCGCTCGCTTGTCGTCGGTGTACACCGTCGCCCGCTCGCGGCCGCGGGAGACTGAGACGTAAAACTGCTCGCGGGAGGATGCCGGAAGTGAGTCAGACGACTGACCGATGAATACGCGATCGACGGTCTTCCCTTGTGCAGCATGGCTGGTCACCACGTAACCGTGGGTCAGGAACCCGAACTCCTTGGCGACCTTCCAACCATTTGTGAGCACGATGTTGCCTGAGCGATCGAAACTCTTGACTGTGACCAGGGCTCCGTTATTGAGCCGATGTTTCCCGTCGGCGGTCGTACCGTTACGCGTGATGCGAAGTACTTCGCCTGGCGCAATGGCGAGGTTCCTGGCATGGAACACTTGGAACCTTGCCGCCTGGTCGACCGGCGGCGCATGGTCCCCAACGGTCACGCGTTCGCTCTTGGTGAACCCCTTGCCGTTCTGATGGAACACTGCGACGTCGCCAGCAGAGTAGTTGACGGTGTCGCGGCGCTCCGCCTCGGTCAGGTTCGCGTTCTCCAGGACTTGGAAAGTCCGTTCATGGCTTCCTAACTCTCTGGCGGCCTTGAGCTGCGCGCGGATGTCGTGGGTGATCCACTCGCCTTCTAAATGCGTGGGCGACACTACGAGTGCAGTCCTGCCTGCGCGGACCGTGTCGATGTAGTCGCGCGCGAGAGCCTGGTACCGCTCGATCGATGGCACCTCCTTTACCCAGCCGAGCTTGTCGAGCTGCCGGAAGCCCGTCTCCGTTTTTCCCTCGCTCAAGGCCTGCACCGCTTCGCGGTAGTCGCCCTTCTGGCGCTGGATATCCCGGATCTCGGCCGGGACGATCCCGGCTTCCTCCTCGAGAAGGCGAAGGGCAGCCCCGCGCTCGACCGATCCGTGCTGGCGGCGATCACCCGAAAGGATCACCCGAGCGTCCAGCCGATCCGCGAGCTCGAACACTTGACCCATCGTCCGCGTACCCAACTGGCCGGCCTCGTCGATCCAGATCGCCTGGCCTCGCACCTGCTCCTGCAGACGCTCGTCCAGCAGCAGCCTTGCGACGGTGTCCGCGTCGGCAAACCCTTCCTGGCGCAAGACGCCGCGGCTGGCGTCCGCCGAGGGAGCGAAGGTGAACACCCGAGTTCCGGCGGATTCGATCGCCTCGACGGCCTCCTGCATCATCGCCGTCTTGCCCACCCCGGCTGCCCCTCGAATCACCGTGACCCGGTCGCGCGAGGTGAGCAGATGGTCCACCGCCTTGCGCTGCCCGGCGTTGAGCCAGTCCCGGGAAAAGACGTGGGGTGTCTGGCCGAGCGGAGTGCAGGTGCCGCGCCCCTCGCGGGCAAAGTCGACCATCTGCCGCTCCTCGTCCAGGACGGCTGGGGTCGTCACTAGGCGCTCGCTTCCCTGCTCGGCGGCAATGAGGCCGAACTTGGCCAAGGCCCGGCGGACGGTCTCCGGCGCCGCCTGGCCGTAGGAGCGCTTCAGCGCTTCGGTGAGCACCCTTCGCTCCGGCAGAACAGAACTTCGCTCGAAGCAATGATCCAGGGCAAGGTCCACCGCGTCGCCGGCCATTCGCGGGTCTTCCGGTTCGTGGCTCTTGGCCGCTTGGCCTGGGATGGACTCGATCGCGTCGCGCTCTTCCCGGCCCAGACGTGATCGCCACTCCTCGCGAAGCTCGTCGAGGGTCAGGTCCTTGCGCTTGCGGCCCCTTGTCTTTGCCCCGAGCTCACCCTTGACCGCAGGATCGATGATCCCCTTCTCGCGCGCCTTCTCCTCGATCAAGGCCGTGCGGCGAGAGAAGACCTTGATCGCCGCTCGCGGCACGCCGGCGAGCTCCCAACTCTTTCGCGTCCGCTCGACCGGGAACCCAAGTCCTTCCAAGCTTCTGGCCAGCCGCGAATGGAAGACCGCCTCGAAGTACGGCGCGTCGCGCTTCAAGTCGGCGAACTGCCCCGCCTTCCATCGCGACTCCTCGCCGTCCCAGGTGGTGTTGAAGACGAAGCAGTGCGCGTGCAGGTGAGGATCCGGAATGCCGTCGACGGGCCTGGCCGTCAGGTGCACGAACTCTCCCCAGACCATGTTGCCGCTTGTGCGATCTTCGTCGCGGCCTTTGGAGCGGACGCGGGTCTTCATCTCCGCCTCCATCTCCCCCATCGTCGCCTCGACGGATTCCCGGAAGGCCTCGAGGATGCGCTCGTCGCGGGTCAGTCCGTAGACGAGGGAGACGCTCTTGGGCACGTGGAAGTTGAAGTCGTAACCAATGCGCCGGTTCTGCTTCTGGCGAGCGGTGAGAACGCGGCCAGTCGCGGGATTGCGGTTGTCGCACAGCGCGTCCCACTCCGGGCGCTCGATGGTCCCTTGCAGCCCCAGCCGTTCGGCCCCGAGCCCTCGCCATAGGCCGACGAGTTCCTGTCCTTCCGTGTAGTAGTCCGCGGTGCTGTAGTAGCTCTTCGCACCTTGAGCACTGCTGTTCTGGATAATGCGCAACATCCTGCGGTCTATACATGCGTCCTCGGATCGCGTCATCCGGAACTTGCAACCCGCAGTTGCTTATTTCGCGGACTGTTGCAACCGAACAACAGTGTCTCGATGTCGGACGGTGTTCTCCCTCATGAACGGCCCGGCGTGACGCGGCCTAGCTGACTTGCACGCTGGAGCCGTCGCCTGGTCTCGCAAGCTGCCAGAGCCGTTTTCCGAATCGGAAGCCTTCGGCTCTTCGCTTGCGGGAACGCTTGCGCTCCCGGCTGATCCGTCTCCCCTTTCGGTGCCGTCAGGCCGCAATCACGCGGCCGGCAAACCAAAGAAGGAGAACATCATGACCAACAACACTCTCGAACCACGAGCCGGCAAGCAACCATCGCACGCCGTCTATCACGTCCGCGACAACGAGGGCAGCAAGGCCTTCTGGACCCGAATCGGTTCGGCCTGGGCGCACGCCGACGGTAAAGGCTTCAACGTCCAAGTTGAAACCGTTCCGCTCAGTGGCCGCATCTCGCTTCGCGTCCCCTCGGACAAGAAGGACTAATCGCAACCGGGCGGGCTGACGAAAGCCCGCCCCTACTTGAAGGAGTTACTACATGAAAGCCGTCAACCGCTACCGGGCACGACGCTGCGGGAAGGCTCTGCGCCGTTACGACACAGACGATGACGACACGACCTGCTTGGTCGACTTCCTGGCGGATGCCAGGCACTGGTGCGATCGCCGCGGCGAGAGCTACGCGAAGCTCGACAGGTCGGCGTACCACCACTACGCCGCCGAGGTCGCCGCCGCGCGGAGGAGCAAGTCATGATGCGAGTCAACCCGACAAACCTGTTCTACGCCGCCATGAGGCGGCGCAAAGCAACCTGCGCCACGATCCCGTGTACTTCGACTACGCCTGCCGGAGGATCGCCCGCGCGCAGAATCTCATTTACACGAGTTCCCAGCTGCTCCATAGTTCCTCACACGCACACCACCAACGAGGCGCGAATGACCGATGCCGAACCGCCATTACGCTCTGAGCGGCAACGTCTCATCCGAGAATGGCTGAATAGGCCGCCCGAACTTGATCTGGATGCCGAGCTCTCGTCATCCGGGCAGGCCCGCCGACTATTCCTGCAGGAACTCGCTGATCGCGTGGCACCCGCGCTGAACGAGCGCCTCCTGCGGACATCCCAGGAAACCTACGAGGAGAAGAAGGCGCTCGCGCGCTGGGTGAACAAGACATTGCGCGAGTTGGACCTCGCGGTTGAATGCCCTAGGACCGGGATGCCGGCCGCCATCGCTACCTATTCCTCGCAGTCGCACAAGGGAAGCTTCCAGCTCCAAGTGACACTCCCCGACGGCAAAACCACTCACTCGCGGAGCGCCTCCTATCTCTCGAACCTCCGTCTCACTGCTCGCGACATCGGGATGAACCCACCAACAAGATGGCACTCCCGTCACGGTTCGAATGACGAGGCCCCTTCACGATGATCGCCTTGTTCTTTCAGACGATCCTACTTCATTTCTCCCTGACACAGCGCCTGTAGGATCACCCTGGAGCCTAGCCGTTTGGCTGACAACTAGGAGATGAACATGACGAACCCGAAAGCAAACCAGAACTGGGAGATGGTCAAAGGCGCGGCGGTCGGAGGCGGATTGGCTATGGCCACGAATGCCGCGCTCTGCGCCATCGGCCTGTGCATCACAGGCGGGACCCTAGCCCTTTTCATCGCCGGAGCCGCGAGCGTGGCGGCGATCACGGCTGGCGACGAGTGCTAGTCGCACTCGCCGCATAACAGCAGTCTCGGCGGCAGCGTCGCTAGACACTGCCGCCAAGTTCTGGCTCTCGATCGCTACCGTGCTACCTGCCTGCCTATCGACCAGGAGGTCCGAGGCTACTGTCCGCCACGAGGGGGCTGGCGACTAGACCCGGCTGAGCCGCCGCTCGAGTACCCATGAACGACGCCATCAGGCAGGCGGCTCCGACTGCCCCGACCGCGAGTGCCCCGAGCACGAGCAATCCCGCCACCACGAGGAGTCCCTCGATCACCGAGGCGTTGTGTTCGCTCTGGCCGTTCAGTTCGTTCGCAAGGTTCTGCAGCAGAGTCTGCTGATCCTTCTGATCTTGCATTTGCATCGCGAGGAATCCGAGCACGATAGCAATCGCCACCATGCCGAGCGCTCCAGCCAATGCGATGATTCCACCGACTCGCATGTTGATTCTTCTTTCTTCGCAGCGGCACGCGCTACTGGAACGTCACTGAGACAGCGTTGGTCAGGTTCGTGGGGTTCCCACAAGGCCCCAACGGATCACGGTAGTGCGTCTGAAAGTGCCACGTCGTGCCCTGCAGAATCGTGCCGGGCGCAGCGAAGTGACTCTGTGAATAGGCAACGATCCCCGGGCCCTCGCTGAACGATCCGCCCGTCGCGCTTCTCATCGGGAACCTGTACATGCCCGTACCGGGCGGGAGTTGCCTGGGCCCTGGCGCGACACACCGCAGCCCGTTGCCGAACGGCGCCTGCGTCGACAGTGGGCCCATGAACACGAACCCACGAGCGCCACTCCGCAGGCCTTGAACCGTCAAAACGAGGTCATCGCTCACAAATGATGCCGACCCGACGCCCGAGAGTAGTCCGCCGGCGCCCGTCGAGTTGAGACACCCTGCAGTCGCGTCATCGTTGCCACACGGGCAGCCGACGCCGAAGCAGTAGGGCTGAATCGGAACGGGGGGCACTGAGTTGATCGCGCCGACCGCATCGATGTCGGCTCCAACGGAGGGCCCCGTCGATTGGTTGACGTTGATCGCGTCCTGGATGCGAACGGCGTCGAAGGTGATCGAGCCCGGAGCGTAGCCAAGGAACGTCAAGTCCAGGTCGACGCCGCTCGGCTGGCCGGCGATCCGGGCCACGTGGAAGTAGGTGTCCCCGTCGGGATCGAGGGCCGGATCAAGTAGGGGCAGCGTGACAGCCGTCGCCCTCACCCAAATGTCCATCGTCTCCACATTCGGCCCGACCTCGTAGATCCACAGGTCGAACGGCGCTTGTGCCGTGCCGCCGTTGCTGAGCAGATTGTCCGTGAATGCCAGCTCGATAAGACCGCCGTTACCCAAGGACACATCGCCGGGATCCCCGCACCAGTCAGGCAGTCCCAGAGCAGAGGTCGGAATCTGGTACTGCGGTGCAGGAATCGGTCCCCCCTGTGCGTTGGGGGCGTAGCGCAGCACGGCGTCGGCGAAGCTCAGAGCCCCCTGAGGATAGAGCACGCAGACCGGAGCGGGATTCTGCGGGCACGAGGGCTCGCAGATGGTGGTTCCTCCCTGGAAAGGAATCGCTTGGGCGGACTGGGTGAGAACAGCCAGGCTGGCAAGAGCGAGGGCAATCGAGATCGCCCTACAAGAAACTAGCGGGGGGACATTCATCGGGATTCTCTCGGTGAAGTTGAATGCGGTGGACAGGGAACCCCCTGTGACTTTTTTCCAGGATCCCAGCGTATCGCAATCCGCGGGGAATGTGACTCTTTTCCGGTGGACGGAAATCCGGGATCGGCAGACCGTTACGCTTCGTGCCCGGTCGAACGACTACCCCGCCGCTCGTTCGCGCCGTCGGCCATGCCCTTCGCGCCGAACGAGAGCGCCGGGGATGGTCCCAGGAGGAGCTGTGCTCGCGATCAGGACTCGACCGGACCTATCTAAGCGGGATCGAGCGTGGTGCGCGCTCTCCGACCCTGCGTTCTCTCATCCGGGTAGTCGAGGCCCTGGACATCCCGCTCAGCAAGGTCGTCCTCGCCGCCGAGTCCGCATCTCCAAGATCGCGCTAGAGTGGGCTCCGACGTAGCGCCTCATGCGCGCACGATGCCCAATGGAAGTCGCCGTGGGAGTCCTCCACTTCACACTCGCGCGTGCTGTTACACGTAGCAGCCGCCCTCATCCTGTGAGGTGGACCAGACCTGGCCGAGCGCTTGCTCAACACTTCGACGATCTCGTACGAGATCCAGCAGGGTCGTTCGAGACGCGGACACTTGAAGGGCTCTACTTCGGGGTTTGCCGACATACCGGAGCTATCGTGTGCGCCGCCTTCACTCTGTAGCAGATGCAGACCCGGAAGCCGGGGCGACTGTCACTACCCGCCATCCTTCCCACGCTCGGGACTGCCGAGTAGCCGATCAATCAAGACCCAACTGATGCGCCTCAGCAAGCACCCTCGCAAGACCTGCTCCCTGGCTCGCTCAGATCCCCACGGCGGATGGTCTAATGGCATGCCCGTAATCGAAGGGCTCCCCTGAAGATTGCACGAGCCCGTGGAGGACCTAATGCAACCGTCGGAACTGGTCGTATGGATTCGCGCGGGAGTATTGGCAGGAGCTGTTCTCTTCGGTTTTGCTCTGTTGGCATCAGGATTCTATTTCGTATGGCGCGAATATCGGCTCGTCAACACGTTCGACAAGCTCGCTCGGTTTATTGAGCTAACGAAGTCGGCCAAGATAGACGTCGATGTAGCTCAAGGCGCGTTCACTCTCGCTCGTACCAGGCCAGGCCTTGTCATGATGGCATTTGGCATGGCCATCCTCCTTGCAAGCTTATTTGTGCGCTTAGAATTAAGTGTCACGCGTGGTGCGCGTGACAACTCGCCCATTCCAGCTGCCACTCCTGACAATAACGTGCCTCACATCGACACAGGTTCGGCAGCACGCGTCTACGATACCTGGCTACAGCATGTCGATGAGCTCGAGCGCATGTCCCCCCTCGAACTCGGTCCTGCTCTGGCCACGCTTGCGCCCGGCAAGTCCATGAGGCGACTACCGCTCATCTTGAGGCCGGCCGACACCTACGAGACAATCGGCAGTCAGGCATACGGGAACAGCGCCTATGGTCCGCTCGTAAAGGCAACGAATCCAGCGCTGGGAGCCGGTCCCCCGTGGCCATCCGGGACTACCGCCACGCTATGGTATGTAGACGAAGAGCCACTGTCAGACACAATCTATGAACAGGTCAAGATCAAGATTGCCGGAGAGGATCCTAAGACGCCATACTTCACAGCCCTGGAGCTCATTCAGTCGATCGTGGAGAGTCCGGAATTTCGCGCCAATCCAGATGGGTACTGGGCCTCTCACAACGCTCCGCTGGGGCTGAGCTCGTTTCTAGACGGCCTTGGCACCTACACCGGATACTCGTGGGCTCTCCGGCCGTATGAAACGGTCAAGGGTGACACGCCCGGCGTGCTGGCAAGGGCGGAACTTGGCGACGCGCGGTTCACACCATTCCTTGCTCTTGCTAATCCCGGGCATAGCATCTTGTCCCGTGGGCACGAGGTCCCGGATGAACTCCTCACGGTCGGAGAGCAGATCTGGTTAGCGTACGCCCTGTCCCCGCGATAGTTCAGTCAACCGACTAACCAGCATAATCAGAGCAGACGTCTCCCCTAAGCACAGCTTAGGACTGCTTCCGCGGGAGGGGAGGCGAAAGCTCTCGCTTTCTACATCTCTGCTTCTCCACAGCGAATCGTCGAGAGCCCTGCCTGTTCCCGAAAGTGTCGCCTCTTACAGGTTGCCACCTCGTAGGGCCAGATTGCCCCCTCGCCAACAGCCGAGAGGACTTCCACGGCGGGGCCGAAGTGGAGAAGTCACTCTGCGAGGATGATCCGGAAGGCAGCTCAGAGGGAGGATCAGCGCATGGCACCGCAGCGGTGTGATCTCGCACCTGACGCTCGAAGGTGCGGACTAGTTTCTAACTCGGCAATGTCGTGATTCGCAATTGTCCCTCTCATTCGACGCACACCGGGTTGAGCTGCACCGCCGAGCAGTCGCGAGGGTAGGACGACTCTGAGAGCGAGGCTCTAGCGCCGGACGCCCGTCGTAGCCTGCGATGGGCGCGCACCCAGGACGGTCGTGCTCGGCGCCGGCCGCAGGACCTGCGTCGCATGCTGTGTAGGACTTCGGGCTCGGGCACACCTCGACCGACGAACTCGCAGCTATCACCTCGAACCTGAGCAACACTCGGCGGACAGCAATCGCCCGAAGCTTCGGGATGAGCTAGACCGCAGACGAACGTCTCCGCTACTCGAAGCCTGCAGAGACGAAGGCGGTGGATCTACAATTTCACCTTTCGTGCGAGAGTTACACTTCGATCTCTTTGTACTCCAGTCAACTCGTAAGATAGGACACCGGTGTCTTCCTTGTAGCCGGCTCCTCCCGGCAGTGGATCCGGGCTAACGCTGACCGTTCCCGCCAGGTTCGAGAGCTTGCCTCTCTCACCCCCCGAATACTCGGACCAAATGACCAATGAACGCACGCGATCAGCAGTCGCTAGAGGAGTTGCAAGCCAGAATTCGACCTCATATCCGTCTTCGCGCCACTCTCGCACACAGAGATGTAGCCTGCCATCTTCAAGACGCTTCTTCGTAACCTCGATGGGATACCGGGAGCCTTGGTCCAGCGCGAAACTCTCACCGAGTGGGATTGCCTCGTCGGAGGACAAGGACGTATCGATCCGTAGTGCGAGCGAGGTGGAATCACTCTCTGTGGGTAATGTGGTCCTCGCATCCAAGACAGCAAGCGCCAAGGCCCCGAGGGCGAGAAGAACCCCGGCGCTCAGTACGAAACCCAGGAGGACTACCAGTATCCGCGGCTTCTTCACATTGCCCACCTGCGGTCGATATTGAAAGCGAACAATCCATCGGTGCTTGCGGCAATCATGAGGATAGTGATCATATCATTTGGTGGACGTGTGTTCAGTACACACCTAGAACCCGCTATGCGCGGCCGAACCAGTCGCCCCACTACCGCCCGCACTTCTTCCGGTACGTACAGGTGGGCACCAGAGACCGAGCCTGGGGCAATAGTAGCAGCCATCGCCGATAGGAATCCAGCAGTCTCCAGTCATAGGACCTGGCCCAGGCGGACCCGTGGGAACGCCGGGGGCGGGAGCACTTGAGCCAGGCCCGCCATTCACACCTCCGCCTCCATTGCCTCCGCCTCCACCTCCTCCTCCGCCTCCTCCCCCAGCCCCCCCTGTAGCGGATCCCCGTCCTCCCCCAGGCCCTCCCGTGGCGGGACCCTTGCCGGCCCCTCCGGGACCGTTCGTCGGCACACTCCCCGCTCCCGTAGGCGCCGGGTCGCCCGGAACACCAAATCCGCACAACATCGCTACCCCACAGCACTCAGCGCAGGGCTTAAAGAAGAGGAAGGGGTTTCCGCACCACAGACCTACAGCACCCGCTTCCAAGTCGCAGCGTGTATCCCAATCCGTCGCTGGGTCCTTCGTCTCATGCGCTGCTAGAAACTCCCCTGCACGATCCTTGCCAAGACACTTCCTTAGCCCACATCCGAGCAAGCAATGTCTAAAGCCATTGTGCGTCCCCCCCATCTCTTCTGCTGCGGCGGCAGCCGCCCCGACGCACATTTGCTCTACTCCGCTATAGGTTACTATAAGAGCTTTCTCTTTCTTGTTCATCCGATTCCACGCCCTAGTGACAAACTTATCCACCTGAATGTCAATCTGGCTCTGAGGTGCCTTTTCAGACTGTGCGCCCCATGGGTCGACATTCCCAACAGGCCCGCTCGCTGTATATTCGTAGAGACTAGGTCCATCATTGTAGCCCGACCGATCTCGCTGCAACCATCGACCTAGAATAGGGCTGACCACTCGATTCCGCACATGATAATGCCCCCGCGTTGACGCGAGCTCGTATCCAGCAGAGCCTCGTCGATTAGCAACAGCCTGCGCTGATAGAACCGTCCGGCCTAGCGTTACATGATTACCCTGAATGGCTGACTTATCGTTATTATCTACATCGCCATCAAGGTCCACGTCACCTCTCGCGTAATATGCTAGGCCATTGATCCACGTCTGCACTTGCGATTCATCGCCAGCATCGGCGTCACCATCCGAATCAGCATCGCCAACGGGAAGACCAATAGGAATCCCATACGCGGAGTACTTGACCCACTCCTTCATTGAACCACCGTCAGGGCCAGTTGCACTGACAATGGCGGCTACATCCGCACGCCAGTTATGACAGTAGTAGAGTCGCTCCTCTAGCGTCCCATTTAGGTCACTATCTCTATTTCGGCAGATCGCCTGGTCGATGTAGCTCGAGCCCCCCATGCCCTCCAGGCCGGCCAGGTGGGGAACATAATCCTCTATCGGAGTCGAGACGGTCTCCTTGAATCTCGCGAGGTGTCTCCAGCGCTCGTCGAAGACATCATACAGCCACTTATCGCTTCCATCCACGTCCCCATCCGGCTCCGTATCTTCGTGTATGGCAATCCGGTGTCCGAGCCCGTTGTACCGATACTCTACAATCAGCGCATGAGTGGACGTGTTCTTGATTTTGCGCAGCCGGTAGAAGGCGTCGTACTCATACTCGTAGGATTGCCCGTCGTCGGTCGTGTTACCGCTTCCGTCGTAGGTCAGCGCGTAATTGTCACTCCCGTTATCATCGATGTCGCGAGCGGTCAGCTCGTTTACCTCGTTGTGAGCTCGATCGTCATTTAGCTCGTTGGTATCAACATAATCGTCATCTCCATTGAGATCGACTTTATCCAGCTCCCAATTACCGGTGTGGGTGAGCGTCCATTGCTCGTCACGCGTGTCGGTCAAGGCTGAAATGGTCCCTCCGGAAAGCGTCCCTTCGTGGGCGCCGGTCAGACGGTCCATGTCGTCCATTGAGTAGAGGACATCGAAGCCAGAATGCACGACATCGTCAGCGGATGTGATGTTCGAATTGCGATCGTACGTCAGAACTACCGAATAGAAATCAACATTTGGGCCGGTGGTAGGATCCTTCGTCCACCGACTCGCCACGACCCGGTTGAACGCGTCGAGGTCGGGGTAGGTGCCGGCAGTCGAGCCATACAAGTTCGACATCACGGCGGGTTCACCGCATTCCTGGCCGACAACTTCGCCGACACCGTTGTACCAGTAGCGGCTGAGGACTGTCGCCCCATCAGCAATCATTGTAACGCGACTCGCGTACCCATCGTACAGACCTCCAGTATTGCGATATTGGAAATCGATTGTTCTACCACTGGGGAGAGTGGATGCCGTGATGCGCAATGTGTTCCTTCCGGTTGTGGACTTTGCCCACGTGTACGAGGTCGTGTATTGATTCCCTCCTCCCGTAACCGCCGAGTCGCGATCTTCGGCATAGGTAGCGAGCTTACCCCAATCGTCGTAGGTGTATTTGATTCCGTCCTTCGCGGTACCACTCGTGGGATCGTCGTACTGAACAACTTCCGTGATTCGCCCAAGCGAGTCGTACGTGGTTGCAATCCGACGAATCGCTGTATCGAATCCAGTGCCCGCTGTCGTCACTCGCTTCTGAACGGGCCTCCCATTGGCGTCGTACTCCGTTTCGAACAGGTTTGCAGTCTCTCCGCTCACAGCTTGATCTTGTTTGTAAACTTCGCGTCCTTGGGCATCATAGGCGTAGCTAAGAACATCCACTGCATTAGAATCGATATTCAGTACAGTTGTTCCCGTGTTCGTCGTGCCTGGATATTTTACCGCACGCAGGAGGTGTCCCGTTGCGATCTCCATCTGCGAGGGAGCGCCTGGGGTGGAGCCATAGATGTAAACCGTCTCTTGATCTGTCTCACCGCTCGGGAGGTCCGCTTTGATTTTTGTGCGCAATCCCTTGGAGTACTCCCATACGACTGTCACGTTATCGTCGGCACCAGAGGGATTACCACTATTCACTCCGACGTCGTAGTGTCCGATTTCCTTCGTGACTCGGCCTTGAGCGTCGTAGATCCGCTTCGTGACAATCCCCTTCGGGTCCGTGATGGTGTCAATAGTCCCATCGTTGTTGAATGTCCACGACGTGCGCAGTGCCGCGTCCGATCGGGCCGGCACGGTCAGTGGATCGCGATCGAAGTTCGAGGCACCGTTCGTTCCAAGTTCGACCTGATCCTCTAGATTCTCGAGGCTGTCATACCACTTCGCTGTGATCTGAATCCTGCCCTTGATTTGCGAAGCAGTGATGAGAAGTGGATCACCATCCCCTGCCCCTTCCTGCCCGACATCAAGCGCGCCTTCCGTCTCGCTCCCACCGTAGTCGGAATGGAATCGGTCGATCCTGGTTTCCAGGATGACGGTGTCGTTGGCCGGGTCATAGCATGTTTGGAATTGCTCCAGGACGATGTCCCCGTCCACGTCAGTAATGTGATCACTCACGTCGTAGACGTCGGCGTAACTGGCGTCATCGTCCTTGGCGAGAGTGAATTCGTCAGTGATACGCCCAAGTCGGTCGTACCTGACCTTCTTCAGGACCGACCCGTCCGTCTTTACCAATCGGCCAGCCTCGTCATACCAGCTCAAGGTCTGGAGGTTATCGTCATCCGAGCCGTCCGCGTCGTCAATCTTGTGGTGCTGACGTTTCCATATTTGGCCCCGCTCGTCAAAATACGTTTGGCTAAGCGCCATCCGGTTTGTCGTGAGCGACGTCGGGTCGTCACTCTCGTCTAGCCCACTTGAGGAACTGTATTGCCCAGTTGCGATCTCCCGTCCAATGTTGTCTGGCTTGTAGACAGTGAACGGCGCAAGGGGGGGAAGCTCGACAATGCGTCGCCCACGATAGTCATACTTGAAGGTCACGTCGTCGTGATTACTTCCGTCCTTATAGTGAGCGACTTTCGTCAGCGAGCCGTTCTTCCCCGCACTCCCATTGTCGAACTCTCTAGTCTCGGTAATTACCATGTTTGACGAGCCCGACATATCCGACCCTGGAAGAGTTGTGTCGTCCGTCCCCATCGAGACAGAGATCACTCGGCCGAAGATATCGTAGGAGGAGCGCCGAATCGTTCCCGTCGGCTCCTTCGTCCTTATGCGGTGCCCCGAATCGTCATAGGCAAAGCGAGTCGCGTCGTAGTGCGTCCCCTCTGTACCTGCCCCAGAGGAGGGAATCGAGAAGTACACCCTGGACTCGGTGAGTTCCTGTCCCGTGTTCGTGTAGATGTTCGTACGCATTCGATCTACGCCACCCTTGGCCACCGCAAGAATGGGGTCGTATTCCGTCTCATCAATGTGCGTGTCCTGCCCGAAGCTAGTGGCTTTTGCCGTGTAACCGATGACTCCCTCAAAGTCCGGCATGCCAGCTTGGTTGTAGACGGTATAACGCACCGGCCCATAGAAGCTCGGAATTCCGGCGACATAGTCAGCGTACCGCAAGTCTACGAGGCGATGATCGGCCAGCCGAGTCATGTACTGGAGATCGTTTTTTCCGGGTGATGAGACGAGCAGCGGATATCCTTGAGAGGTGAACGACACCGTCGTTTTGCGATGCAGCGGACTTCGTGGTGCACTTCCAATTGAATCAAAATCGATCGGAGTCTGGTGCACCGTAACTCCGCTGAAGTCGGCATGAGTCGTATCGGCGTCCCGGATGAAGACTGACTCGGTGGGACCATACCCCCAGTAGTCGATAGTAAGGTCTTCATTCTTCCGAAATTCGAGTCGTCCATCCTTCCGGTAATACTCATATACAATGGTCGAGCCATTTGAACCGTTATTCCCGCTCGTCACGGTAGGGTTTGTTCGAGTAATCGTTTCAATGGCCAGAGCCTGTCCAGAGTGAGCCGTGTAACTAAGACTCGTAGTGTATGCCCCGCTCGACCCGCTTGAGATCTCCTGCGAATACGTAACGCTTGTTGCGATCAAGGGGCGCACTACTATCACATCTGAGATTGTCTTCGTGAGACTAGTGAGGGTCTGGGATCCATCGAAGTACTTAGTCTTCGTTGTTGTCGGCGGATTCGGATCCCATCCCAGCTGGTGCTTCCAATCGATGACGAAGCCAGTCATGTTGCCGCTAGTCGCACGTACAAATGTACGAACTAGTCCATTGTCTGTCGTCTTCGGGTCGATTGCGCCTGAGCTGTGGGTATAGGTGTTGAGATTCTCCGGAGTGTGTATTCTTGTCAATCGTCCGTCAGTATCCCTGACAGCAAAGGTAACCCACTTCGAGGATGCTCCGCTCGGATCCCCATCGCTGATCACCTGCGATAGTCCCTGGCCGACCTCATCGAAGTACTGCGTCAGGAAGCTGCCATCCGGACGCTCGACGACCGTCCGGGTGCACCAAGCCAGGTCGTAGGCGGAAGTGTTCGAGTAGCTGCCATTGCTTCCGTAGGTGTATGCGAAGGTTCCGTCCGATCCCCCACTACAGCCGCACTGTCCGTCGAACCACGCCTCGCGAATCTTGTGCCCGCTCTCGTATTCGAAATAGGCCGACGCGTAGCTTTCTAGCTCCGCGTCTGTCGCACTTAGGTGCTCCTCATCGAAGTCATGGTCCCCGGTGAAGTTCCAATCGAACAACCGCACGCCCTCGAAGTCGTAGACGTACTTGAGCGCGTGGGGGTAGCCTGGGTTCGTCGAGGAGTTGTAGCTCGGTGTGTCGTCCGCCGAGCCCTCCCAATATCGGTAGTGTTTGCGCTTGATCTGCTCGATCGTCTCGCCTGTCGAATCGTTCAGGCGCGTCGTGATTTGGACCTGCTTCAGGTCCCCGATATCGCCGTGGCTCTCGCCGGTGTAGTAGTCGTAGTCAACTTGGACCGCGATCTCATCGCCGGTCGGTGACGCCCAGGTTCCACCTGTCTTCGTCTCCGCCGTGACCCGGGTGAGCCGAGACGTGCCGTCTAGCGTGGTGTACGTGTAGGTGAAGCGTCGATCGCTCGAATCGTAGGCCGTCGTGATCTTGCCACCCGAGTAGCCGTTCGTGATCGCAGTCGATGCGGTCGAGGCATCACCTACGTAGCTGGTCTTGGCATTAGGCGTCGTCACCTTCCAGAACTGCCCGTCGGTCGCGTTTCCAGACGTGTCGAAGCCGAAGAAGGTCCACTGATTTCCGTGCTGGTCTGTGTAGACGTAGGTGTCTGGCGTTGTCGCTGAGATGTACTCGACACAGCCGGCCGCACCGTTCTTGCCCTTGAACTGGTTCGAGCTCGTCCCCGCCCGCGCGAACTCCACGTAGCGGTCAGCCCCGTACACGAGGTAGATCAGGTCCTGGGTGTTCGTGGCGTTGTCGTAGAACCGGATCTCGGGCTGGCTCGTCTGGAACCAGTTCTTCCCCTGGTAGCCGTTCGAGTTGATGTTGCTGCCGCTCGAGTTGAGCTGCAGGGCGTTGTAGTTCCGACCGATCACCCAAGGGATCCCGTCGGTCGGTAGCGCGATGTCGATGTCCTGCGGCGCGTAGGCGCCCAAGTCGACCCGGAGCCCGGCGTGGTTCTCACTGCCCGTCCAGGCGTTCTCGAAGGGGTTCCCGGCCAGGACCATGGGGAAGGCCGGTGCCGACCGCATGGCCCCGTCGATCGTGACGCCCCGGTGGTTGTACTGGGGTCGCACCCCCTGGACGAGCGTATTCCCGGTGTAGCGGTAGCTCGTCAGGGAATCGCTCGCGATCTCGAGGATCTGGGAGACCTGGGCCTCAGCATGGCTTGGGACCAGAGCGAGAAAGAGGGCGAGGGTAAGGAAAGACCGGATCGAGGGGACCGACGAACGCATTGGGAATCTCCTCCGTAGCCGAGGCGGTCCTTCCGCCTCGGTTCGCGCAGCCTAGGCGCGACTGGGGAAGACCGGCAAGAGGCTCGATCGCGAGAACGGCTCACAAAGTGTCATTGTCTCACTACTTATGTATTGCGTTATCGAATTGCGAATAGCGTGCCGATCGAAACAATGCACAATGTCCAACCTCCACTATGCCGAATTAGCGGAATCAAGGTTTATGCCCGCCTCGCGTAATGCGATTTTCTTCGGCTATGGGTGAGATACTCAGACTCCGAGAACACTATAGCTAACGGGTTTGCAAATTGTGGATAACTCGATTTCGAAGGAGCGAGCAAATGTTCTCCGGCACGGCACGATGTGACTGCATCGTCATAAGCAGAATGCCGGCTGATTCGTGCGAGAATCGGAGTTGCACAAAGGCTCAGTCGGAAGGCTGCGAGCTAGACTCTGGTCGTCCGTTGATGATCACGTGGTCTCGTTCGAAGGAGGTTCTCCATGTCCCGCCGCGCCCGTACGCACACTTCGGTTCTTGGAATTGCCCTGCTTTTCCTGGCTATTCCGCTCTGGTGGGGTAGCAGCAGTCTCGGCGGCAGCGGTAGTGGCGGAGGTGGTAACGAGCCCTTCGTCGTTCCCGCCGACTTCCAGGTGAAGTTGCTTCGCGCGGGTCTGGGCGCCGATGCACTCGCTGCCGCCGGCGTCAGCTCCGGCACCATCATCAGCGTGCTCCAGGCAGCGGCCGACCAATTGAACGCGCACCCGGGCGACCTCGCGAGCGCCGACGCCAGTCTCGTCGCGGCCCGAGTGGAGAGCGACCGCCTACGGGCCAAGATCCAGTCCGGCCAGGCCTCCCAGGAGGAGATCTCTGCCTACCAGAGCGCCAGCTCGAGCCTGGCCTCGGCAACGACCGCCCGTCAGGCCGCGCTAGACGCGGTCTTCACCGCGGCGACCGCGAACCTGACCGCCCCCCAGCGGGCGGCGCTGACGCAGATCCGGGCCAACCGCGCCGTCGATCACTCGAAGGACTTCCCGATCGACTTCCTGGTCGTCAGCCGGACGGAGGCCCAGTGGGTCGCACTGCGCGACGCGCTTGCCAACGAACGCCTGGCTGTGCAGTACCCCGACCTCGCGAACGAGGTCGCTCAGCAGCGCCTCGCGACAATGCGGAGCGACGGGAGCGTTGCCGCCGCTCGCACGAGCGTGGAGTCAAACCTCTCCTCCGTCACGACCGCCTGGAACACGGCGTCTGGCGCCCAGTAGAGCCAGTTCGTGCACGGCCGCCGAGAGCTTCGATTCTCGTGGTTACCGCGCCACCTCCTGGTGGCCGGCCTTGCCTGCTCGTCGCTCCTCGGATTTGCCTCGGCTCAGCGGGAAGCCCAACGCCCTCCCGATCCCCCACCCCAGCAGGTCGTGATCAAGGTCTTCTCACCCGAAGAGGATCTGGCCGACCTGCTGGACGCCTGCGCAGCGATGCTCGCAACGCCGATCGAGTTCAACCGTTCCGAGGTCTCGGGCTCGATCGGCTTGCGGCTCCCCTCTCCTGTCACGCGCGAATCGCTGTGGGAACTCGCCAACCGCGCGCTCGCGACTCGGGGGCTGACGACAATCCATCTCCCCGGCTCCCCCTCGATCTCCGTCGTGAAGCTGGTCGATGCAGCGGGCCTGGCTCGCCTTGAAGTCCGCAGCCTCGCCGGGGCCAAGGCGGGCTTCCTACGTGTGCTGGTCGAGCTGGCCCATGAGCGCACGGAAGGGGTAGCCGAAGGCGTGAAGCTCGTTCTCTCGAAGTCCGGCTCGGCCGCTCCCTTCAAGGAATCAAAGAGCATTCTCATCTCAGACCTGCGCCCCAACGTCGAACAGGCTCTGCGTGTCGCCGCGCGGCTGGATGGCGACTTCGCCGAGATGGACGTGAACGAGATCGCGATCGAGCAGGCGAGCCCGCTCGAGCTCGTGGCCCTGATCGAGCGCATCATGACCACGAAGAAGGCCGTCTTCGGCGAAAAGCCCGCCGGAACCGTCCTCGCCCATCCTGAAGGGCGAAGCGTGCTCGTGATCGCCCCCGCGATCGAGATGGACACTTGGCGAGACCTCGTCCGCCGCTTCGACCGTGTCGAACCCAGCCAGACCATCAACTACTTCCCCCGCCGCTTCGGCGTCCGCGAGACGGCCAGCCTCGTCGATCAGATCGTCCCGGTGGGCTCGGACCAGAAGGGCTGGCGCGTTGTCGCCGACGAGCTGACTGGCGTTCTGGTCGTCACGGCCTCTGCCTCCCAGCACGCCGCAATCGAGGACCTCTTCAAACGCCTGGAATCGACGTCCGAAGGGCCGCGCCGGCCGATCCGATCCTTCCCCATCAAGAACCGAGGCGTCGAGGAGCTGAAGGATCTCCTGCAGGCAATGCTCGACAAGGGGGCGCTCGAAGGGTTGCCCAACGTCCAAGACGCCCCGACCGGCGAGGTTGTTGACCGCGTGCCGGCCGATGCCAAGCCGGAGCAGGTCCAAGGACCAACCGGTCCGATCCCCGCCCTCTACAAGCCAGCGAGCCTCTCGACCAAGGGTCTTGGCGACGAGGTGATCCTCACGGCCGACAAGGCGACGAACCGCCTGATCGCTATGGGCAACGCCCGTGTCATGGAGCAGCTCGGTCTCCTCATCGAGGAGCTCGACGTGCGCCACCCCCAGGTGCTGATCGAGGCCATGGTCGTCATCCTCACCGACGACCAGACGCGATCCCTCGGCGTCGAGCTGCAAAAGATCGGGATCGAAGACGACCTCCAGTGGCGTCTCGCCTCGCTCTTCGGCCTGGGATCGCCGGACGCGCGCAGCAGCGTCATGCCAGCGCCGAGCGGAACCGGGGCGAGCGGCGTCATCCTCGACCCAGGCAGCTTCTCGGCCGCCGTCCGCGCGCTTGAGACGATCGACAAGGGACGTTCGTTGACCATCCCCAAGGTCCTCGTCAATAACAACCAGCAGGCAAGCCTCAACTCGGTGCTGCAGACCCCATTTGCCAGCACGAACGCTTCGACGACGGTGGCGACGACGTCGTTTGGTGGAACGCTCGACGCGGGCACCCAGATCACGGTGACGCCGCAGATCACAGAAGGCGATCAGCTCCTTATCGAGTACTCGATCTCACTCTCTTCGTTCGTCGGCGCCTCGACCGATCCGACGCTTCCCCCGCCCCGGCAGGAGAACAAGCTCCAGAGTACGGTCAGCGTGCCTGACGGCTACACCGTCGTCGTCGGTGGTCTTCGGATCGAGAGCGACTCGAAGACCAGCAGGGAGGTGCCGCTGCTCGGGCGGATCCCAATCCTTGGGGCGCTCTTCGCGACCCAGAGCAAGACCGAGTCGAAGGACCGCTTCTTCGTGTTCCTGCGCACGAGCGTGATGCGCTCTCCGACCTTCGAGGATCTGCGCTTCGCAACGAAGAGCGCCCTTGCAGCCGCGAAGGTAGATGACGGCTGGCCCGTGCTCGAGCCGAGGCTGATACGATGAGCGCTCGGACGGCTGGCCTGCTTCTGGCTGTGGCGTTCTTCGCCACTACCGTCGCCGGTTGCAGGTCCGCCGCCCCTTCGCCCTACGAGACGCCGAGCGAGGTCTCGCGCAGCACGGTCCAGGCGGAAGCGCTTAGCAGGAAAGGCGCGGACCTGGTCGGGGAGGATCCGCACGAAGCGGAGAAGGTTCTGCGCGAGGCGCTCACGAAGGACCTCTACTTCGGTCCCGCTCACAACAACCTCGGCGTTCTCTATCTCAAGCAAGAGAAGCTTTACGAAGCCGCCAACGAGTTCGAGTGGGCGAGGAAGCTTATGCCTGGACACCCAGACCCGCGCGTCAACCTCGCGCTCACGCTGGAGATGGCCGGAAAGGTCGAGGAGGCGCTCGCGAGCTACGGCGCGGCGCTGGAGGTGTATCCCGGGTACCTGCCCGCCCTGGAGGGGATTGCGAGCCTCACCTTGAAGACGGGGAGGCAGGACGAGCGGCTCGCCGGATGGCTAGAGACAATCGCGATGCGCGGCGATTCAGCGCAGTGGCGAGAGTGGGCCCTTTCCAAGGCAAGGTGACCAGACACACGCCTAACAGAGGAGGGGTGTTATTTCAGAGAAACCCGTGGTTCCTGAGTGATTGTGATGTAGGCATGATTCCAATGCCGGATCTCTCTTGATTCGGCCAGTGTCGTTTGTCCCAATCACGAGCACTATGGACACTAAGACCAGCACCCAAGAGATTCGTGACCGCATCGATTCCTTCCTCGCCGAGATGACGGAGCTCGTGAGAATGGCCGCGTTGGGTTCAGTTCACGCTGCCCTTGGCGGAGGGATAGCTCCCCGCAGAGGGCCGGGCAGTCCGCGGGGCGCAGGCCGTCCTCCCAAGTCAGCGGTCCGCGTCCGACGCGCAGCCGTCCGCACGGGCAAGCGCATTCGCCGTTCCGCTGAGGACTTGGAAAAGATCGGCGCAAGTGTGCTGGCCTATGTGAAATCGAACGCCGGCCAGCGGCTCGAGCAGATTGGGAAAGCACTCCAGGTCGATACCTCCATCCTCAAGCGACCGGTGGCCAACCTGCTCGCGGAGAAGAAGCTGAGCACCAAGGGCCAGAAGCGCGGGACCATGTACTTTGCTGGCGGCAGACGCTCAGGTACGCGGAAGTCGAAGGCGGGGACGAAGCGGAAGCCGGCTGGGGGTGCCGGTCCGAGGGCGAAGCGGACTCGTAGAACATCGAAGAAGCGTGCGATGCGAAAGTCGACGAAAGTGAAGGATACCCCCCTCTCGACGAGTGCTGCCGCGTAGACATGCGCACGATACATCGAGCTAGGACCGTCCCGTTACGCGCGGTTTGCTTGGTGCTTGCTGTCCTCGGTCCGCATCCTCTGAATGCCGAGTTTGCAGACAAGCCTGTCGTCACGAAAACTCCACCGACGTTCGAGAATCGGGTACTGGGTCCCGACACTCCGGAGTCCATTCGGAAGAGCATGGGTCGCCACCTGGCCTACACCGCATTCGACTACGACCTCCGATGGGTCGCCTTGGAGGAACTGCAATCGCAGAGGCCGGTCGATGGCGAAATTGAAGCAACGATTGTGATCACCAGCCTAGACCCTACGCTGTGCCTCAAGACCACGATCTACCTTCCTGAAAAGGCTCCTCAGTACCTGATCGATCACGAACACGGTCACAAGCGGATCGCAGAGAAGATCTACGAGACCGCCGAAGTTCACGCACTTCGGCTATCTGAGGCCAAGATCGAGAAGACCTTCACCGGCAAGGAGAAGACACTGGGCCCCGCTCGGAAGGCTGCGTTGAACGCGGCAGGCGATGAGTTGTTGGCAGAGTATTTGGTCGCCGTTCGTGACGAGGCACAACGGGTGCAGGACATCTACGACAAGCTCACGGAGCACGGCCAAAGCTCACGCTTCAAGGAAGAGGAAGCGATCCGCTTGGCTTTCGAGGCCAGAGAGAAAGAGAAGGCCGCCCCCGTCAAGAAGCCAGGTCGAAGCAAGTAGCGGATCACCTTCCTCAGGAGGAGGCCCGGTCGCAAGCCTTCGCGCTCTACGCGGCCTACCAGGTCGCGCGCTGTCGCCGACGCACTTGCGTTGCAGGCTGCTGTGGTGCCCGGAGCATCGCTGTAGGAGATTCTGCCTGGTCTCATTTCCACTTGTTGGATCGGCAGCACGGCCTAGGTAGCCACAGCGAGAGCCTCATCAAGCGGTGCCGAGCCATGCGAGCGGCTTGACACCCGGGAAGCTGATGGGGCTCCTCTCTCACTCGGGCCGGTGGTGTAGCAGCCACCGGCCCTTTTCGGATCCTCACTCCGCCCCGCGCTTCCTGATTTGGTGCGTGGAAGACAACGAGGATCCGACCGCAACGAGGATCACGCACGCGACCAGGCGCGGCTCGTTCATCGCGCAGAGCGGGAGCTCTTCCTGTAGCTCATCAAGAACAAGACGCTCTGCAGTAGCCAGAGGGCAAGCACGATCAACCCAACGGTTTGCATGAGTGTCATCGAGCGCGAACGGTGACCAGAGAGTCAGTACCCGTTCGCTCCGTGGACCTGACTCCCAGCGGGGCGGGAGCTCGAGATCGACCTGAAGTTCGGCCTGATCGTGGGGCACTCCCTATGCGGCGGCACTGGGCCTACCTAGGGCGCGGACTTGGGTAGGAGTCGGGGTCCGGACGAGTCCTGAAGCCGGCTAGGGGTCGCACTCGCAGGGAGGACGGTCGTCATGAAGCACGAGACCGAGGTCCTACGAACGGCAAAGGGCATCGCTCCGCTCATTCGCAAGATCGCGCGAGCGTTCCGGTGAGATCCAACGTTTTCAAGCTGAGCTGGAGAATCTGCTCACGGGGTCTGGCAAACCGGTCAATAAGATCCGACGCGTCGACTCCGAGCTGTTTCGCCAGCGTCGAGGGATCGAGCAGGTTCAGGCAGAACCCGCTTGCCACGTGTGCAGTCTAGACGCGGATCATGCGGAGCGGATTGTGTGCTCCATTGAGGACAACGCTGTCACGTTCGAGGAGCGGCTCAACGAGACCGGGTACGGGCCTGGTCGATCGACTCCCACAACCTGAGCGCATCGACCATGCAGACCCCATCGGGTCACTCCTGTGCTCGGTGAGCTGCCTGCTACGCACCAAGCTCAAGGCAGGGGCAACACGACTTTCTCTGCGATGGGAATGCGCCAGTCCCACGAAGCAGAGAATTCTTTGGTGTGGCTTCGACCACCGGCGTCCCCGCCCTTACGCTTCCAGTGAGGGAGCGGTTGAGTGGTACCTCCGGTCACCCAGCTTCGCGATCCTCGGTTCTCATTCTTTCGGTAGGCGGAACGCGGGTAGCTTACTGCTCGAGTTCAGCGCTCGCCCGGGATCCGTCACCCCACTTCCAGACTGCTTTCCTATGGCCAAGACCTATCGCCTTTCCTACTACCCTTGGCTCACCCAAAATGTGCCACTATCCGAGATACACCGCGAGATCGAGCGATTCGCCGATGAAGTAGCGAAGCAACTGACAGACGTCACAATAAAGGTGCTCCCAGCCCTCGACGTCGGCCCGCAGATCGACATGCTTGTAGCAGGCGGTTGTGAGATCGCGCTGATGAATCCCCTTGGCTACGTCTTTGCCCGGCGCCGAGCTGATAGCACTACAAAGGACAATCCGATTCATTCGATCGCGATCGCGCTTCGCATCATCGACGGGAACATTGGAGACAAGTACTTCGGTCAGGTCTACGCTCGCGATACGACGGCTCTACGTAAAGACGATCCTCAATTGCCAAAGAAGATGCGCGGGAAGTCGATCGGCTACGGCGTCCCCTACTCGACTTCGAACTTTTTAGTGCCGGCCTACGAATTGATGAAGCTGGGCCTTCACCCGTTTACAGCGTTCAGGCGCGTGGAGTTCCTGGGGGGTCATGACATCGCCGCAAAGGCAGTTTATGAAGGTAAGGTCGACTTGGGCGTGGGTCATGATGGGGTCATCGTCGACCTGGGCAACCAGTACGGCTATGGGGACGCAACTCAGCGCATGTCGACTTTGGTTCGCTCCGCGCCGATCCCGAGCGATCCCGTGGTAGTGCGGATGTCCGATGCCGCCGAGCGCACATCAGTTCAAACGGCGCTCGTGAATGCAGGCAAGACCGAGAACGGCAAGGCCGCCCTGGAACGCTTCTGGGGACTCGTGCAGGGACTCGCGCCGATCACTTTCAACGAGTATGACGTGCTGAACGAAGCGATGACGGCGCTAAAGCTGGAAGAGAGAGACCTCCTCCCGAAGGCATGACGCCGGGTCATGACTGCACCGCTTCACGATTTTCTTTGCCTGTCTCGACATCTTGCCGGAGTCGATGCACTGGATGAGGAGCTCGCCGCTGAACTGATGGATCGGGTAATCCAGGAGCCTGCCGGGATTGGGCTCCCTAGATTGCTGGCTGAATTCCGTGCAATAGAATCCGTTGGAGGCGATGTCAGTGCCGGGATTGCGAACCGGATCATGGGCTCGACCGAACTGGCGCCCCTGGCCCAGCAGATCACCCTGCTTTGGTACACGTCTGGGTTTGAAGCCGGTGGTCAGTGGCGCTTCGGAACTCCACGACAGTACTTCGGCGCCCTGATGTGGCCTATCATCGGCGCTCATCCACCAGCGTTATCAGGGGGCTATTTTGGCTACTGGAAATATCCACCGGAGACCTGAACCGTGGCGGACGACTTCGATCTGGTGATCATCGGCGCAGGGATGGTGGGCGGCATCATCGCCTCCAAGCTCGCCAAGGAGAGGGTGCGCGTACTGATGCTTGACGCGGGCGAGCGAGGGCCGCCCCGGGTCGATCTTGTGGGCGCTTATGTGACCGCACCAAAGAAATCGATGGGTTCTCCGTACAAGGGCCGAGATGGTGACCGATTTGCCCCCAGTCCGGATGAGCCGGAAGATTACTACGTTCAGCCGGGTCCCGACAAGTTCAAAGCGACGTATCAACGACGAGTGGGCGGGTCGACATGGCATTGGCGCGGCAATGTCCCCCGGCTGGTGCCTAATGACTTTCGGCTGCACTCAATGTACGGAGTGGGGGTCGATTGGCCGCTGAGCTACCAAGACCTGGAACCATGGTACGCAGAAGCGGAGATGGAAATTGGCGTCTCGGGAGATCATGACGAGTGGCAGGACTACCTCGGCGCTCATCGAAGCCGGCCCTACCCGATGAGCAAGATATGGCCTTCCTATTCCGACACGGTGGTAAAGCGCTCGGTCGATGGTTTGCAGATCGATGGCATCGCTGTACGAGTCATGGGTACCCCTCAAGCAAGGAACTCTCAGCCGTTCGATGGCCGCCCCCCATGTGCCGGCAATTCGACCTGCGACCCGATCTGCCCGATTCAGGCCAAGTACGATGCGTCGACCCATATCGTGAAAGCAGAGCAAGCCGGAGCGGAACTCCGCGAGCAATCGGTGGTGACTCGTCTGCACGTAGATACTGATCGGCACGTCCGCCGTGTCAGCTACCGCACGTGGGACGGAGTGGAGCACACAGTGTCGGGCCGAGTGGTGGTGGTGGCAGCTCACGCGATCGAAACGGCGAAGTTGCTGCTCATGTCGCAGACCGAATCCCTTCCTAGTGGAGTGGCCAACTGTAGCGATCAAGTCGGCAGGAACCTGATGGACCATCTGCAGGGACAGGCCGCATGCCTGTTACCAGTTCCTGTGTACCCCTTCCGCGGCCCACCCACGACTTCGGGTATTGATGCGTTCCGAGACGGCGTCTTCCGTCGCAACAACGCTGCGTTTCGCATGTCATTGGGAAATGACGGGTGGGGACTCGTTCAAGGACCGTACGCCACTGCGTCCAAGCTCATCATGAGTGAACGACTCTTCGGACACGCGCTTCGAGATCGATTGCGCGAGCGGATCACAAGGCAATTTCGCCTGAGCTATTCCACCGAGACACTTCCCGAGTCGGTGAACCGAGTCACTCTATCGAACGAACGCGATGGCCTCGGCATCCCGAGACCGCGAATTGATTTTCGACTCAGCGATTACAACCGCCGCGCCTTCGAAATGGGTCGACGAGTGATAGGTACTCTCTTCGAACGGTTGAGCGCTTCCGAAGTAATCTTCCCATCAGACGCCTATTCCTATTCGGCTGCCAACCACATCATGGGAACGTGCCGAATGGGAACCGATCCAAGGTCCTCGGTGGTCGACACCTTCGGTCAGTCACATGATCACCCAAACTTGTTCATTATCGGCGGCAGTATGTTCCCAACCTGCGGGACTGCGAACCCTTCGCTGACAATTGTAGCTCTGACGTTACGAGCGCTTCCTACGCTACGCACTCGCCTCCGCCCGTAGGGCATGGGAATGAATACCTCCCCTACCCCGCCCACGTCTCGTTCACAGCTCCTCAGCCTTCTGAGCGAAGCCTGCGAGCTTGAGCATGGCCTGCTTTGCTCCTACTTGTTCTCCGCCTTCTCGATCAAGCAAGACTTGGCAGAGCGGGGTTTTTCCTGGCAGCAGCAGCAGCAGATGCGGCTTTGGGCTGCACAGATCTACGCGGTGGCATCAGAGGAAATGCTGCACTTGGCCCAGGCGTGGAATCTCCTCGCGGCCATTGGCGGAACTCCGTACTACTATCGTCCAAGCTTTCCGCAATCTTCAAAGTACTACCGGCTGCACCTGCCACTGGCGCTCGAGCCATTCGGATCAGCTGCTCTCAAACGATTTATCATGTATGAGTTGCCAGCTCACCTACCTCCGGAGGACATGGCGCAGGAGCTCGGGCTTGCCCCCGACCGATCCTCAACATCCGCTGATCTCACCGTCGGCGAACTTTATGGACTGATACTCACTGGATTCCAGTCCATTCCAGAGGCACAATTATTTGTCGGGTCTCCGGAGCGCCAGATCGGCCAGGACATCGTAGATTTTCCAGACATTGTGAAGGTGGCTAGTCGAGATACTGCCGCAGCGGCCATCTCTATGATTACAGCGCAAGGTGAAGGTACCACCTCCGATCACCAGGACTGTCATTTCGGAATGTTCCTCAGGATACTCCGTGACTTCGAAGCCGAGGTGTCGCGAAGCAAGGAGCGCGGTGAGCGGTTTGTTCCCGTTCGGAATGTGGCCGAGAATCCTGTTCCTCGAATTCGGGGGGGCATTGTGACGCGCGGGACCAATCTGATAGAGCACCCCTACACTCAGGCCGTGGCAGAGTATTTTGACGAAGTGTACGAACTCATGCTGCGGATGCTCCAATTCGCCTTCAGCAGTTCTACCGAGTGCGGGCCAGTGCTGCGCCGCTTCGCCGAAACCGCGATTGTGGTGATGCCCACAGTCGTCAAGCCCATCGGTGAGGCGCTCACCTTGCTTCCCATGCGAGAAGGCTCCGATCGGATGGCGGGCCCAGCATTCGGGATGTCTAGACACGTCGGATTGCCAGTTGAGCCCGACATCGCGAGTGTAGTGGTACGTGATCGGCTCGCTGAATTGAATGCAACAGGGTTGGCATTGTGTGAGAACCCCGCCGCGCCTACGCAGCTCGTGTGTGCAGTAGCGAATCTTGGGCGCTACGCTCGGGTCTAACCGCGCGGCGGTGTCCGACCGCAGTCTGTCGGAAGAAGTGGCGGGTTCCTTCCGTACACTTACCTCATCAGGATCTGCGTTGCGAGATGCATGGCAATTCGCGCGTAGGCATTAGCGATTTGATTGAGCATACTCGCACTCAGTTGGCCCTGCCGAATGAGTGCGGCGACAGTCGTCGCTACCGGGCGGTCCTCCCTAAATGTGGATACCACTGCCGGAGCGAGCTGTTCGAGGATCTTGTCTAGCGTTCTGTCTGACTTCCCGTCCCCAAGGCCAAAGCGCTCGAGGGCATCTGCGATCAAGTTGGGCGCCTGCGCCCCGAGTTCCGCCACAGCCTCGCGAAGAAGCGCTGGACTATCCACCAGGGCACGTTTGACTGCCGGGTCTCCAGTGAGGGTGCTCAGCTCCGCTCG
Source organism: Planctomycetota bacterium (assembly GCA_046155895.1). GTDB lineage: Bacteria > Planctomycetota > UBA1135 > UBA1135 > DASYPQ01. The sequence goes on from JBJXFB010000048.1 coordinate 121,541, forward strand.
AAGGGCAACGATCCCCGGGTCTTGCGGGCGCTGATCGCGAGTCGCCAAGCGGCAGCGAGTGACGCCGCAAGCGAAGATAAGGGCTCGGTTTGAGATCTCTCGCGCATTGGAGAGCGCTTCCTCGGCTGTGCGGATGGCTTCCTCCAAGCGCTGGAGCCGCTCCAGGGCGCTGACCCGACGTGCGAGTACATGGATCTCCTGAGCCCTGTTCCCCGTCGTCCTCACAACTTTGAGTGCCTCATCATTCACCGCGAGTGCACCTTCTGCGTCACCCCGCAGAAACAAAGCCTCCATTTCAAGAATCCAGAGAGGGCTGTTCGGCATCCACTGGTCGTGGGACCGCTCCGAGACAACCCGTATGGCTTCCTCCGGCTTCGCGGCGGTCAAGAGAGCTCGCGCCTTGCGCTCGACGTCTCGCTCCCAGACGACCTGCCCCGCCCTCATCCGGATTTCATCCGGCAGCTCCCGGCCCAGCTTCTCAGCGAGCCAGATGCGTGGCCAATCTCCAATGGCAACCGTCTGGAATTCATCCCAGGCATCTTGAAGGTATTCTTCCACATCGGGGACCCAGCGCGGGTCGAGATCCACGGCGGCATCGTTGCGCCAAAGCCGGTGATAGATCTCCTCGGCGCGACCAGCTGGGCTAGAGTCCAACTCCCAAAACCTGACCGCCAGATCGTCAATCTCCGCAGCCTTGCTGCCCAGGTCGCGCCGAAGCGATGACAGCATGATCTGTCGCACGTCCGGCCTGTGTCGCACTGTCTGACTGTCCACGGGCTCGACGAGGGCAAATTCGTTCTGCAGCAGGTTGAACAGCGTCTCCGGAGATGACTTATCCAGATCAAGACCGCATGGAATGGCGAGAACCTCCCTAATAACCTCCACCGTAAGCCGTCGGACGATAAGGCCAGGGCTGGCAATCCTCTGGAGGTCTTCATTATCCAGGTGAGATATGATCCGGGTGTGGAGCATTCCTTGTATTTGCTCCTCTGCGATTTCCTCATCAAGTGTGTCGAACCAGATAGCCTCATCCACGCCCGAAGCGCCTTCGCGCGCAAATACCTGCGCCACAAGACGGAGACCGAGCGGATTACCTCGCACCTGCAATACGAGCCGATCAAGGATATCGTTACTCGCTGCTGGCAGCTTGTAACGCTTGAGTCGCGCTCGCAAGTAGGCGCGCCCGGCCACAATGTCAAACCCCTTAAGCGGCCAAGCCTGCCAGCGGATCACGTCCTCTGAGAACTGAAACTGGCTTCGCTGGAGTTCTGCGCGGCCCACGAGTACAACGCGAAGACGCCTAACGCGAGACAGGAATCGTCCGATGAAGTCGAGAAGAGAATAGACGGCAGTCGGACCTCGCCGCTGGACAATCTCAAACGTATCAACAACAAAGAGCAGGTTCTGGTTGGCGCTCTTAGCTATAGCGTTCATCACCCCGCATAGGCCTTCACTCGCTTTCTCCGACTTGTCATAGTGAGCGCTCTTTTCGAACTGCAGTGAGTCCTCGGACTGCAAGCGCTGGTCCAGAAGCTCGGCGATGGCGGTGAGACTGCGCGCGTGCTTGGGATACTGGGCCTTCAGCTGGCTCGCGATCTCGACCATCAAGGCATCTGGGCGAGTCGGATCAAGTGTGCATCGATCGAAGTCCAGCAGCACAAATGCCAGGGGTTTTCGCGTGTTCCGGTCGACATGATCAAGAATGAACTTGGCCACCAGGGTGGACTTGCCTGCCCCTCCCGGACCGTGAATCACAAACGGGGGATGGTCACGAAACAGATATCCAAGGCGCGCGAATCCGCGCGCGAGCAATTCACTACTACTCTTGGCAGGAAGGGCGTCGACGTAGCTGCGAAGAGCCTGGAGATCCTTCACTCTTCCCTGGAAGCCAACGGCCAGTCGCCGCATGGGTTCGAGGAGCTTCTCCAGCTGAATGCGGCTGGCAATGTCGGCGCGGGAGGGCAGAGATCCTACTTGTGCAACGCTTAGCCATTCCACGGCCTTGTCTAGGCCAAGCAGATCCTCGAGAGAACGGCCCGCGAGTGAATGGCGTCCGGACGTCGACACCAACTCTAGGACTGCGCGAGTAGTGGGATTGTCTTGGCCATCTGAAATATTCGCCTCCACTGCCTCCCGAATATTCTCCCGGGTTGAGAGCTGAGCAATCACTCGTTTTCTTACGTCCTCCCGGAGCTTCCATTGCCCTTTTGCAGGGCCCCCCATCACCGGCTCCGCGGACTCCATCAGCATTTCCAGAACTCCGTCGAGCTCTCGTCGCACCGTGCCGAGTCCGGAGAGCCTCTGCGGCTCGAACGTTGGAAGCACCGACGAGGCCGCTAGATATGCCCATCCGCGGGAAGGGTAAGCGTGGAAATACCCGGAGTCCGAGTCCATTCTAGTGAGCCTTTATCTGCTCGAACACCTTGGTCAGTCGCGACTCGAGATCAACAGCCAGCTCCGTCGGCTCCCTAAGACCCTCGAAAACGGAATCGACCAGTTCCTCCAGTTCGGCCGCACTGCAGGGTTTCTTGAGAAGACCTGCGCCGTCGAGGTGAGTAGCTAGCGTGGTGCACCACTCACTCACGTGCGAGCGGTCAGGGAGCGTAGCGGTGTCCCAGCGACTTCTACCCCTGAGGGAGGGAAGTTTGGACACATCGATGTCGGCGATGACCAGACGAACATTCGGCAGGAACCCCCCTTCGACGGTGGCGGCCAGACGATGGAGCAGAGTGCAGGCAGCTGCCGTGAGGTTGGGTTTGCTACAGTGATCGAAGAGAATCCAAATCTGTGGCGCCTTCTTGAGCTTCCCCTTGAGCCACGTGAGCAATTGCGGAACTGCCGCCTCCTCCTTGGTTGGGTCGTACTTGCTGGGGTCGATCTCCATGACGTCTTCGGGATAGATGGCGCCTGCGAGATCCCAGGCGTACATTTGGTTCGTACCCCAATCGTGGACATCCACCGAGACAACCTCATGCGGCGGGGCACACTGGGCCGCCAATCGTACTCCGAGTGTCTTTCCGCTCAGCTTTGGACCTTCGATGATCAAGATGCTGTTGGGCCCCGGCGCCGCGGTTCCGAATGTCGCCAGTAGCCCCCGGAGGTCCACGCGGTTAGCAAACGGACGCTGCGTGACGAACCAATCCTTGTGGGCCTCTACAGGAGGGCCGGCAAGCCTAGCCAACTTCACCTGGCCGTCAGATACCCAATTGATGACTATGTGGAATTGTCGGCTGCCAGTCGGCGAATGGTCACACATGAGCTGAAGAAGGTCTCGTTCGGCCTGAGGACCATTCGCCTCCGCCCAATTCACAAGCTCAAGCACTTGCGCATCAAACGCTCCAGCGGTGAGGATGTTGTGCACATTGTCACCGGGAATGTGGAGACCCACCCAGTCTCTCAATGTGACTGGGGCCTTGAACTCCTTCACAATCGCATTTACCAGCGGTTGCTTCTTATTGGGGTCCATGAATCACATTTCCTAGGCCCAGAACTTGGGTACCGGTGTTCCATACATGGTCGCCAATATTGCTTCGATGGGAACCGCATGGTTCTGATGGGCGGCACCATGGACACCGTCGTACAATGGGTCACCGGAGTTGTGGAGCGCGAACAGCTCCAGCTTGGCGTCGAAACAAGGCGAGCCTGAAGATCCACCTTCGGTGTTTGCGCTATGAGCTACCCGGGTACCATTGCCGTTCGGCCCAGCCACAGCGCCGATCGCTAGTTTCAGCGGACTCCCCGACGGGTGCTGCAACACCAAGACAATGCTTCCGATTGCTGGCACTGCAGTACCCTGCTTGATTGTGACCCAACCACGCTGCTGCCCCGAGGGACCCATCGTAGTACCAACCGGCTGCTCAAGGCGTAGAAGCGCATAGTCCAGCTCCGTTCCGGTCGGTCCGGCCGCACCAGTGCCGAGCTCCAAGGGGCTGGGAGGGCTCGAGCGGAGACACCAGTCGTTCGCTAGTCGGTAGGTAGTCCCCGGATTAGTTCCGTTTGCGTCCGTTGCGTAATCGAACCGGAAGGCATAGTCCGCCGGCTTTCTGGCATTTGAGAGAATCCTTGTAATGACATGGCCGTTTGTCATCAGGAGGTCGCTCGCCACCAGCCATCCGGTTCCGACCCCTTGTCCGACCGGACACTCGATGCGACACATCTGCGCTCGAAGCCCGTCGAGCCGCTTGATCCAAGGAATGATGTCGGCGAATCCTCCGTCGTTGCGAACGATGTCCTCGAGACTCTTGCCCGGTGGCGTAGGAGTGGAGGTAAGGTCGCCAAGATGGCGGAGAGCCTTGAGCTTTGGGTTTCCCGGGACCTTCGTCTGCGCGGCGGTGATGAGCTCATCCAGCCAGTTCGCCGCTCTGGCTTCGAGTAGGACCTGTGCCAGCCCGACTTGATAGGTGACATGCAGAGGAGCGAGGAGAGGGTAGAACTTGTTAAGACGAAACTGCAAAAACGTCTCGAAATTCTGAGGGACAGGAAACGCGCTGAGCAGCGCGTCCTGCACCATCTCAAGCTGCATTCCGGTCGCGGCGCTCCAGTCGGGCATGTCCGCTCCTTAGACTTCTCCCAGCACTTCGGACAGGGACAGCCGAACGAATCCCGGAGGGGTTGGAGCCTCAGCAACGGATGGCACAATCCTAATCGATTCCACCATTTCCCGGGTGGCCCCAGGCTTGTTGTCAGAGATCTTCCAATCGTATTCAAACAAGTCGGCAAAGTACTTGTTCGCACGCTTGTCCCAAATGACAAGGCTCGCGTCTCGATTGGGGCCTGTTCCTGCAGCCGTGAGATTCTGGGACCCAAGCACCACGACATCATCGTCAATCACAAAGCCCTTGGTGTGGCAGGTGTCGAAGTGGCGAACGTGCCTCGCGTCTGCCTTGAGGCCAAATTCCTTCATGCGGCGCAATACCTCTCGTTGATTGCCCATAATGCTGCGAAATATCACGCGTACGTCGAGGCCGGCCTTCTGCTGGCGCTTGATAGCGTTGAGGATCTCGACAAAGTGCTCCGGCATGGTCGAGGGATCTTTCCAGATCGCAAACGATTGGTTCTGGATGAGAACCCGCCTCCTCGCTCCGGAAATCAGCCCCACAATGACTTCCGGATAGTTGTCAGGGGTAAGGAGCGGCTGCACCTTGAGGCGATCATTGAGCTCAAGAGGCTTGAAAGCTTGGAACTGTGGAGGCCTTCGAGGGCGTTCGAGAAACTGGATAGGCACGAGGACGTCGAAGGAAGGTGAAGGGGCGCCTTCTAGCCCTGCAGCGGCCGCGTTGTCCCTGTAGTCCTGTTCAAGGTGGTTCCGAAATGTGGCGGCAAGCCCGGCGTGTTCGACTATTGCGTGCCATTCCCGATTATAGTCGGCCACGTCTTCCCACGTCACGTCCTCAACCCGGGCATTGATCGGCGCCTGATTGGAAGACTGCCAGTTACCGCTTGAGAGCCAGAACGTACGGTCATCCCAAACGGCGACCTTGATGTGGTACGCGCTGGGAAACAGACCCTGTGCGCCAAGAGAAGCCGGGGCCCACTTGAAGCGGGCTCCGCCGATCCTCTCCAGCTCGCGGAGAGTCTCTCTCTCGGCAATGTCATTCACCTTGGTCGCGCCATCAGTGTCATCGGGCTTGGCGGCCTCACCCCTCTGCCGGTCAAGCGAGAGAGTCATACGACTCCCTCGGCGGCCTGCGATATCCTTAATTGCCTGCACGATGTGCGGGGCTGTCATGTGGTACATTCCGACGGTGAACTGATTGAATTCTTCTTGCGCGAGAAATTCCTTGAGTACCGGCCAGCCGGTCTCCGGGCTTACGTGTAGGACGATTCGCATCTGATCCGTGACCGGTGAAAGCCTAAAGCGTTCGTCGTTTAGGTCCCGAGCGTACTGAGCCCGCCTGCCGCTGAAGGCCTCCCGGATCAGCCCGAACTCTTGTGTGACTATCGTCTCCGGATCGGCGACTTCCACGGTGATGGTCACGCCATCTACCGCGGTATCTAGGCCGTAGGTGGAAGGATCGGTGCTCGCGCCAGGGCGAACACCGACAACAACGCCGAAGTCGTCTGTGATCTCATCATCACGGAAGAGGTAGCCCGCGCTCACCGAAAGAACCGCCTCTTCAAGCTCTAGGTGCATACGAACCCGATCGGCGGCGCGCTCCGCAGCGCCCTTGTCGGTTCGGACAATGGAAGGCGTAAGTGCCCGATCTGGCTGGCCGAGCTGCAGCGTTATTTGGAGAGGCACGACAATACGGACATCGGCTCCACTAAGGCGGACACCGGCGCCACTCCCAGAACTGCTGTCGGCCATTGGCGGTCTCCGGACTGTCGCGGCTTCGTTCCGCCATGGCTGAGCTCGCAACACACGGCGGAGTATTGCCGCGGTGATGGCATAGTTGGTATCGAAGGCAGTTCCGGCGAAATGCAGCCCAAGCGCGGTTCCGGACTCAACATCAAGCACGACCGAGCCCGAACTTCCGGGAAGGGTCGAGGCGTCGTAGGTCATGAAGCCGTTTCTCATCCCGTCAAACAACCCTGGTGAGAATCGCTTCTTTCCTAGCACGGGGCCAAATACCTTGCGGAAAGGCTCGGGGTCGTAACCACCGCCGACACCAGGGTATCCGATCACGGCCAGCATCCGGTTCGGGTCGAGGCTTTCGGTCGTAGACAGGGCAATCGGGGGACCGATTCGGTCCACCCCATTCTTGTTGGAGACCCTAAGAAGCGCCATATCCAGGGAGGGGTCTTCCGAAATCCACAGGATGCCGGGGATGGGGAATTCGCGAGGCGCTGATCCGCCTAACTCCTCGCGAAAGTCGATCAGGGCCGACTGGCTGGAGATGAAATCAGGGATACCCGGACGGAAGATCATTCGGCCTCCCGACTTCATGCCGAACTCCCGAGCGACATGCGCGTTGGTGACGATGATGCCTTCATTGATGTCGCTTGCGATGAGCCAACCGGTTCCGACCCAGGGATAGTTGGCATTGTTGGTCAATTCGATGCGGCCAACAGAGGGGATAGCACCGTCGAGGCGGGCACGATTGATTTCCAGCGCAGTAAGGAGCTGGGCCGTCATGTCTTCATCAGGGTCCACAGCTTGAGGGTCACCCTCGGAATTGACTTCGGCCCGGACGAACTTATCGTCGGCTATGATGAGAACCGGCCGGTACCAAGCAATGATCGCTTCCAGGGCCGACCGCCGGGGCATCGTCTCGACAACCGCTCGCAGAGGAGGACTCCCACCGACCGCGCGGCCCCCTAGTTTCATGGGACCTTTGGTGGCCAGCTTTTCTGCCTTATGCCTGAGAAACTCCTCTAGCCGCTGGTCCTTCGTGTTCACTTGATCCTCCGGGTCTAAGGTCGAATAGGTCAGCGCTGATAGTGCCGCAGATTCGACGAACGTACAGAACGAGAAAACGTTCGCGTGCAAGACAACCCTGGATCAGACGGTTAGGGGGACCGTGTGTGAGCCGCCTTGTGGCGAACGTCAGGGTGAGTAGGCAGAGAGGGCGAGCTTGACCCGGGGAAAGAGCTGATCCGCGGGTCGGTCACCCACGTGAGAGCCAATCATAGCGAGAGGAGGACGTTCATGCTGAGGAAGGCGGAATCTTGAAGAAGTGGGCCGGTCGCGGGCCGACTATGGGAAGGACTCAGGCCCCCGCCGAGAATGAGCCGTGCTGACCATGCCTACCGATGTTTTCGGCAAGTCCGGGCTCGAGGACTGCTCACCCCGCTTGGCACGTGCGCTGGTCGCCACGCTAGGGTGTGACTTGCGCGTGTGCCAAGCGGGCGGCACGAGACCGCCGAGGGATGGCTCCGTTCGCTGCAAGAGCCAGTGGCCCAAGCTTCTGACTCAAGGACGTTGTTCTCATCAGCTCTTCCCGGCACGGCCCTTTCCCTATCTATCGAGGACCGCCTCATCGCCTCGTGACACACATGCTATCAGCACATGCACATGTCGTGGCCCATCAGTATACACCCCACTCAGAACGCAACAGACTCTCGCACAGCTTCTCACACATGCCAGAGCGTTGGCCATTATTCTCTTTATTGTTCAGCTGCTAAGAGCACGTCATATGCGGACCTAAACCTGATTCGTCCCACATTGACACACTGCATTCTTATTATGAGTCAACATATTAGCTTGACTGTCTGACAATTTCCTGGCCTAGATCTCCTCGCACAATACTCGCACAGCTTCACACACATCAGAGGAGAGAATCAATGGAGGTATACCAACTACTGGACGGACGTGTCCGTATCTACAAGCGGCCTGGCAGCAACAAGTGGCAGTGTTCCACGTATCTCGCCGGCAAGGAGCGTCGGACGAGCACGCGTCAGGACGTCCTAGCGAGGGCCGAGGAATGGGCCGAGGACTGGTACTTTGGCCTCCGTGGAAAGAAAGAGGCGGGGCTGCTCACGCAGGGCAAGACGTTTAGGGAAGTCGCGAAGCAGTTCGAGCGTGAGTACACCATCATCACGCGCGGTCAGCGCAGTCCCACGTACGTTCAGGGGCTGAAGGACTGCTTGCGCGTACATGTCCTCCCGTTCTTCGGAGACCGTCGCGTCGCGGACATTACGGGCGGTACGGTGCAGGAGTACAGGATACACCGACTAGAAAACCCCCGTCCGCGCTGGAATGCGCGGGAGAACGCGGGGCCGACCAAACCGCCGACTCTCAAGACCCTGAACAACGAGATTATCGTTGTTCGGCAAGTCTTGAAGACCGCCCTTCGTCATGGCTGGCTGACGGGACTCCCTGATCTCTCCCAGCCATACCAGGCCTCAGGGAAGATTCAACATCGCGGCTGGTTCTCGCATGCCGAATACAAGCAACTCTACACGGCAACGCGACGTCGAGCGATCGCGCCGCTCAAGGCCATATGGAAACATGAATGTGAGCAGATGCACGACTTCGTGTTGTTCATGGCCAACACGGGCCTGCGGCCGGACGAAGCTTGGCGTCTGGAATACCGTGACGTCCATGTTGTACAGGACGACTCCACGGGCGAAGTGATTCTCGAGATCGAGGTTCGCGGCAAGCGGGGCGTGGGGCACTGCAAGAGCATGCCGGGAGCGGTGACACCCTTCCGTCGCTTGCGCAAGCGCAACCACCCACAACCGACGGATAGACTCTTTCCCAGCAGGCAGCGAGAGCTCTTCAACAACATCCTGGTGAAAGAGAATCTGAAGGTCGATCGCGATGGTAACCGCCGAACGGCCTACAGTCTGCGGCACACGTACATTTGCTTCCGACTCATGGAGGGTGCGGACATCTACCAGGTCGCCAAGAACTGTCGCACGAGCGTGGAAATGATCGAGAAGCATTACGCGATCCATCTCAAGGACACCATCGACGCGGCATCGGTCAACGTGCGCCGAGACCGAAAGCGTCGCGCGGGGTCTCCAGCGTCCAATGAGCGGCGTGATCAAAGTACTAGCGTCGCTGCATAGTTGGTGTATAGCTCGCCCAGTGCGGACGTGGCGGAACTGGTAGACGCGCAGCGCTTAGGACGCTGTTCCGATTGGAGTGTCGGTTCGAGTCCGACCGCCCGCACCACGCGAGTCAACGAAAACACCGGCGAACGCCTCAGAATCCCGGCGGGTGATAGACACGCCATGTGGGATCCAGAACTTTCTCCTCCATGTCGTACGCTAGGTAGAAATTAAGCTTGATCCCCATCCTGCGAAGCGGTGCAAGCGGTGTAGCTGCACAACCCGCACGTTCAAGATAGAACCCTATGGCCTGGTGGTACGGGTACACGTGCCCAATCTTTCGGAGCGCCGTCACGAGCTTGTTGATTGATACTCGCTCGAGGGCGCTTCGATAGGCCGCTTGAACTTCTTCGAGGCCGCCCGCATAGCTTGGTCGCACAGCAATATCGACCAGGGTGCGTTCCAGACCGGTGCACTGGACGGGCTCGCCTTGCGGCCCCTCGAAGGCTTCTACCGCGTAGTTGTCCGTGTGCTTCCCGCTCAGGAACACGAACCGAAAACCCGCCCAACTGAGCACGTTGTTCGACATGCGCTGCGGGCGCGAGAAGGCCATGTCGATTCGATCTTGTGAGAGTCCCGCCTTACCGCGCGGTTTCACCGACTGCTCGCGGTTGATGTAGAAGGCAGCCGGCTTCCGCTTCGTCACACCGTGCACGTACATCGCGGAGGCGTGGGAATGGTAGGCTCCTTCGCCCCCCAAGGAACTGGCTATGGCCAGCGGAGACGTCTCTCCCCACGACCAGCGATCAACAGGCTCCTCCTTATTATTACCCTCCAGGCGGATGTGCCGGAGCTCGCCGTGAGTCGTGAGAAAGGCGCAGAAGGCACTGGTGGTGATTCGTACCGCGAGCCTCCAGCGATCCCTTCGCTCCGCCAGGATTCTCTCGAGGTCTTCGCGCGAGTAGACCTGGTTCCCGCGGCGATCGAATTCCGCCATGATCCGAGGCCTCGCCTGCTGGAGGGTGGAGATCCGCATGCGTCAGTGGGCGCTGTATACATACTGCGCCCGCAGACACCTTCGACGGAGCGAGGCTCCTTCAGGAGGGGTCTTGCGTCTGGGCCCAGCCTCCCTGTCGGTGAGGTGGTCATGTATATATACTG
>JBJXFB010000060.1:0-24344 GCA_046155895.1 Planctomycetota bacterium
AACCGCTGCTCGGTCCCTCGTTTCGCTTCTGGCGAACCTACGGGCACGCTTCCTTCAACCGGCCCCGATCGCGGTGGCGGCATGAACGCCGCGGCCGAAAAGGGCACTTCCACCACGGGCTGCTAGGTGCGCCCTCTCCCGCGCGCCCGATCGAGCACGTGGCTCCACTCCGGGATGCGCAGCAGGTGGCACAGGACGGCGTAGACGCCCACCGACACCCCGATCGCGGCGAAGAGAAGGACTGCGGAGTGCCTCTCGCCTGCATGGAGGGCTCGATAGAGCACCCAGGCGACGAAGGAGCTCCCGAGCGCCGCGGCGAGGATCCGCAGGAGCCGTGGGAAGAAGTCGGACTGCGCGGCGGGGAGCCCCAGTCGCGTCCGCAGACCCGGCGAGAGCACCATCAGGTTCGCCCAGGCCGTCGTCGCCGTCGCCAGGGTCATCCCTCCGACCTCCATCCCGAAGCCCCGGACGAAGAGGAGGTTCAGGAGCACGTTGGCGAACAGCGCCAGCACGGAGATCCGGACGGGAGTGCGGAAGTCCCCCAGGGCGTAGTAGGTCCTCGCGACCAGGCCGGCGGCACCGGCCGGGAGGATCGCCAGGGTGAGGAAGCGGAGCGCGTCCGAGGCGCGATCCACTCCCCCTTGCGTGAATTGCCCGTGGTGGAAGATGACCGAGACGATCGGCTCGGTGAAGAAGAGGAGGCCGACGGTGGCCGGGATCGCGACGAACGCGATCGCGAGCTGCGTCCGGTCGTGCAACACGCGCACATTCGGGAGGTCCCTGCGGTGTCCGAGGGCGGTCAGCGCCGGGAAGACCGCGCTCGTCGCCGCGATCGACACGAGCGACATGGGGAACTGCTGGACCCGCGTCGCGTAGTAGAGGACCGACGCGCCGCCCTTCCCGAGCAAGCCGAGCGCCATGAAGCCGTCGACCATCACGTTCACCTGATAGACGGCGGCCCCGAGCGCGAGCGGCGCGCTCGCCTTGAGGACGTCGAGGACCTGCCGGGTCGGCACGCGGAGGGCGTCGACGCCGGCAAGCACGGAGCGTCGCCCCAGGAATCCATTCGAGACGAGAGCGGGCACCTGGACGAGAAGGAGCACGACTCCCGTGACGAGCGCGAAGGAAGCCAGCCAACGCACCATGCCGAACTGACGCCCGTACTCGTCCGCATCCGACGTTCCCGCCGGCCGAGTCCAGCCCCAGTAGATGCCGACCGCGACGAGTCCTCCGATCCAGAACAAATTCATCAGGACGGGTGCCAGGCTCGGCGAGAGGAAGTGCCCGCGGACGTTCAACGCGCCGCTCGCGAGCGCCGAGAGGCACACCAGGATGACGAAGGGCATCATCCGGATCGTGAGCTCGCGCACCGGCCCGGGATCCGAACCCAGCCAGGCCCATCCGGTGATCGGCATCCGATCCGGCATGTAGAAGACGAGCAGCATCACGCTCGCGCACAGGACGACGAGGATCAGGGTGAGGACGCGCGCGATCGCGAGGAAGAGCGCCCGTCCGGCTTCCTCGCCGCGCTCGGCATCGGCCTTCGTGATGGCGGTCTGGAGCGCCGTCGACATCGCGCCCTCGCCGAGGAGGCTGCGGAACAGGTTCGGGACCCTCCAGGCGGTCACGAAGGCGTCGTTGATCGAGGATCGATCGCCGAACATCGCCGCGGCGAGCGCCTCGCGCGCGAACCCGATCAGGCGGCTCGAGAGCGTGAGCGACGAGATCAGGACCGTGCGGAACACGAGGCGCCCGTGACGGGCGACGACGTCGACCCCGCCCGGCGGGAGCTGATCGCTCGATGTCGTCAACGCTTCGCTGCCCCTCTCCCACCGGGTTGTAGCGTTCGCCCTGCTCGAAGGGCAGGGCGGGCGGGAGGAGGCGTCAGGCGAGGATCTCGCCCAGGATCTTCTGCGCGAGCTTGCCGTCGATCCGGCCCTTGTGCTTGGCCATCACGGCCTTCATCGCGACGCCCAGGTCCTTCTTCGCGGTGACTCCTGTCTCCGCGAGGACCGCCCGAACGGCGCCCCGGACCTCTTCCTCCGACATCGAGCGAGGGAGATAGGCCTGCACCACGGCCGTCTCCGCCTTCTCTCGCGCGACCAGGTCGGCGCGGCCGGCCTTGTCGAACTGCTCGATGCTCTCCTGGCGCGTCTTGACCGCCTTCTGGAGCACCGCGATCGCCTCGTCGGGGCCGAGATCCTGCCCGGACGCGATCTCGCGGTTCTTGATCTCGGAGAGGAGCATGCGCAGCGTGTCGCGCGCGACCTCGTTGCGGTCGCGCATGGCCTGCTTGAGGTCGGTCTCGAGCCGTTCGCGGAGCTCCATGGTTCGCGCTACTCCTCGGAGTCTTCGGCCGCGTCGGATTCGGCGTCTTCGGTCTCGACGGCCTCGGACTTCTCCGGGGGCCGGGCGGACGTGCTCGCGCCCTCTCTCCGTCCCGAGCTCTCCTCGGCGTACTTCTCGAGGTCCTGCTCCGAGACGATCTCGAGCGCGACGAGCCGATCGCCCTCCTTGAGGTTGACCAGGCGCACGCCCTGGGTGTTGCGTCCGATCCTGCTGATCTCCGCCACCGGCGTGCGCACGAGCATTCCCGTCTGGGTGATGAACAGCACGTCGTCGCCCTCGCGGGCGAGACCGATGCCGACGACTTCGCCGTTCCGTCCCTCGCTGCGGATGTTGATGACGCCCTGGCCTCCCCGGCCCTGCACGGGGTAGTCCTCGATCGGAGTGCGCTTGCCGTGCCCGAACTCGCAGCCGGTGATCAGGGTGGCCGCCGGATCGGCGACGACGACGCCGACGACCTGGTCGCCCTCGCGGAGCCGGATCCCGCGCACGCCTTGGGCCGACCGGCCCATCTGCCGGGCCGCCTTCTCGTCGAAACGGATCGCCTGCCCCTTGCGCGTGCACAGGACGAGCGTGTCTCCCGGCTGCGCGAGCGCCACGCCTACGACCGCGTCGCCCTCGTCGAGGAGGATGGCGCGGATGCCGCCCTTCTTCGGGCGCGAGAAGGCCTCGAGCGCCGTCTTCTTCACGGTCCCGCCGCGCGTCGCGAAGAAGATGGATTTGTCCCCGTCGAAGGTCGGAACGCGCAGGACGTTCGTGATGTCCTCGCCGTCCTCGAGCGTGATCAGGTTCCGCATCGCGCGTCCCTTGGACGTGCGCGTCGCCTCGGGGAGGTTGTAGACCTTCTGCCAATAGACCTTCCCGCGGTTCGAGAAGAACAGGAGGTAGTCGTGCGTCACCGCGGCGAAGAGGGACTTGAGGACGTCCCCTTCCTTCGCCTCCGAGCCGCGGATGCCGCGTCCGCCGCGACCCTGCGCGCGGTAGACGTCGAGGGGCACGCGCTTGATGTAGCCGTCCTGCGAGACGGTCACGACCATCATCTCCTCGGTGATCAGCGCTTCGATGTCGAAGCCCGTGTCGATCTCCTCCTGCGAGATCTCCGTGCGGCGAGCGTCGCCGTAGCGCTTCTCGATGTCGTCGAGGTCGGCGCGGATGATCTCGATCACGCGGGATTCGCGCGACAGGATGTCCTGCAGGTCGGTGATCTCCGCCATCAGCGCCGCGAACTCGGCTTCGAGCTTCTCGCGTTCGAGCCCGGTGAGGCTCCCGAGGCGCATGTCGACGATCGCCTGGGCCTGCCTGGGCGAGAGCCCGAACGCGGCCATCAGCTTGTCCTTCGCTTCGTCTCGGTTGGCGCTCGACCGGACGATGCGGACGATCTCGTCGATGTTCGCGACGGCGATCCGCAAGCCCTCGACGATGTGCTTGCGCTCCTCCGCGCGAGCGAGCAGGAAGAGCGTCCTGCGGCGGATGATCTCCTTGCGGTGGACGATGTAGCTGTCGAGCAGCCCCCGGATGTCGAGGGTGCGCGGCTGGCGCCCGTCGATCGCCAGGTTGATGATGCTGAAGCTCGTCTGGAGCGGCGTGTACTGGAAGAGCTGGTTGACGATGACCTGCGGGTCCTCGCCCTTCTTCAGCTCGATCACGAGCCTCAAGCCGTCGCGGTCGGACTCGTCGCGGACATCGGAGATGCCCGTGATGCGCCCTTCCTTCACCACCTCGACGATCTTCTCGATGATCGCGAGCTTGCGGACCTGGTACGGGATCTCCGTGAAGACGATCTGCTGCTTGGTGCGCGTGTCCTCGACGGTGTGGCGCGCGCGGACGCGGACGAGGCCGCGGCCGGTCGCGTAGGCCTGCACGATCCCGTTGCGGCCCATGATGATGCCGCCCGTCGGGAAGTCGGGGCCGTGGATGAGCTCGCACAGCTCGACGATCGAGACCTTCGGATTCGCGAGCACCGCCCTCAATCCGGCGCAGACCTCGCGCAGGTTGTGCGGAGGGAGGCTCGTCGCCATGCCCACCGCGATTCCGTCCGAACCGTTGCACAGGAGGTTCGGGAACCGCCCGGGCAGCACGGTGGGCTGCATGCGGCTCTCGTCGTAGTTCGGCTCGAGATCGACCGTGTCGCGGTCGAGGTCAGCCATCATCTCGACGGCGACGCCGCTCATGCGCGCCTCGGTGTACCGCATGGCCGCCGGCGGATCGCCGTCGATCGAGCCGAAGTTGCCCTGCCCGTCGATCAGGGGGTACCGCAGCGAGAAGTCCTGCGCCATGCGCACGAGCGTCGGGTAGATCACGGCCTCGCCGTGCGGGTGGTAGTTGCCCGACGTGTCGCCCGCGATCTTCGCGCACTTCCTGTACTTCGCGCGCGGACCGAGGTTGAGGTCGTTCATCGCGACCAGGATCCGGCGCTGCGAGGGCTTCAGTCCGTCTCGGACGTCGGGGAGCGCGCGCGAGTGGATGACGGAGAGCGCGTACGTGAGGTAGCTCTCCTTCATCTCGCGCTCGATCATGCGCGAGCCGATGCGGGGTGCGGGCGCAGGTGACTGCGTGGGTTCCATGGCGCTCATCGTCGAGGTTCGTGCTTCAGGATGTTCTTGCGGATTGCAGCGGCCTGCGGGCTCCGCACGGAGGCGCGGCATCCACGCGCAGCGCGCGAAGATGGAGCGCGGACGGCTTTTCGAAGCCCATCTCGGTCAGGAGGCCGCCAGCGAGATCGAGCGGGACGCGTTCGAAGCACTGGGACTCGAGGCGCACGCCCTCCGGCGCGTCCTCCCACAGGAGCCATGGGTCGCGATCGCCCCAAGCGGGGAGGCGCAGCTCGCCGCCCGGCACGAGCTTGTCGCTGGTCGCGAGGATCCTCGTGGGCACGTCTCGGCGCGAGCACTCCTCCAGGAGGCAGCGCGTCCCGCGGCGCGCGAGGAAGGCGCCGGCGCCGATCGCCTCCGTGGAGAGCCACACGCGGTCGGCTCGCGGAACCAGATCGAGGAGCGCGGCATCGTAGGTCATCGTCACCGGGATCCCGGCGCGGGAGAGCCTGCGCGCCATCCTGCGTCCGTCCATGCCGGGCATGCCTTCGACGAGCACCGCTTCAGGCCGCCGGCCGAGTCGCCAGGCGGCTTCGAGCGCGAGCGTGACCGTCTCCGACCATGCGGTGACGAGGATCACCTCGCCGCGTCCCAGGTCGGCGGCCGCGCGGGAGGCGAGCGCGGCTCGACTCGGCAGGCGTCGATCGACCCCAGGGCCCGTATCCCGCTCCTCGCACCAGGCGCCCGCCTCTCGAACGAGCGAGTCCCGCGCAGAACCTCGGGCTCCCCCTTCGGGTTGCTCTTCGGGGGACGCCCATGCCCGCCTGGCGGAGTCCAACCAGAGCGCGCAGGGTCCGCGCCAAGCCTGGTCCTCGATCCAGGGACCGAGCTCCTCCTCGAGCTCGGAGCCGCCCAGTGGAGTCTCCGGGGGGAGTTCGAGCAGCCATCCTCGCAGTATCCCGGCCGTTTCCTGGACGATCTGACGAGCTGGCGCAGCTCGGTCCAGGGCGACTTCCTCGAGACGAGAGCGCAGGGAAGAACCCTGGGGATCGGTGAACGGGTGGGGTCCGGACGGCATCGGGAGCGGGCACGAATTGAGGTGCGCGCCCATTATCCGGGCCCGGAACCGTCGATTCCAGCAGACCTCTATTGTTTAATGGCTCGTCCGACATGCCCGGCCCCGAGGACACCCCGCTCGCGCGCGCACTCGGCCGTATTCCCTCGGGCCTGTTCATCGTCTCCACGGTGCGGGACGGGCGTCCGGTGGGGTTTCTCGGCTCTTTCGTGATGCAGATGGGGTTCGCGCCGCCGACCGTGTGCGTCGGTGTCGGCAAGTCCCGCCCCCACCTCGCCGACATGAGGCAGTCCGGGAGATTCGCCCTTTCGGTCCTCGATGCGCCGAGCCGGTCCCTCATGGCCGCCTTCATCCGCAAGCTGCCTCCGGACGTCTCGCCCTTCGATGGCCTGGCTCTGCGGTACGCGGCCTCGGGCACTCCCGTCCTGGCCGACGCTCTCGCGTGGGTCGACTGCCGGATCAGCGGCGAGTTCGACACCGGGGACCACACGACGGTTTTCGGCGAAGTCGTCGAAGGCGCGCTGCTGCGCGAGGGCGAGCCGACCACTCACGTGCGCAAGAACGGGCTCGGATACTGATCGCCTACCGGCGCTTCGGCGCCTCCGGGTCCCCGGTCTTGGGGAGGCGGCGCCGGATCGCCTCGATCTCGGCTTTCCAGGATTCGAGCTCCGACGTCCCGAGGAGGTTTCCCGGTTCAGGGCCACCGCTCGCCAGAGCCTGGACCGCCAGCGCCACCCTCTCGAGCTCCGCATCGCCACGGATCGCCCCCAGCTCGAGCCAGCCGAGTCCCGCCTCGGCATCGCCGCTCGCGAGGCTCCTCCTGGCTCGGATCTCGAGCTCGGAGACGGGGATCCCGTCTCCCAGCGACGCCGCCTGCTTCGCGAGCCGGACGAGCTCCGGATCCAGACCGTCGGCATTCTCGGCGCGCTCCGCCGCGGACGCGTAGCGGCCGAGGAGCAGATCGGCCCGCACCCGATCGTCACGGAACGTCGCCGCGAGCGTCCACGCCTGGAGCGAGAGCGCGAGCACCAGCAGGATCGTTCCAAGGCGCTTCCACCTCCCCAGGCTCGCCCGCAGGCGCGCGCCGTGAGCTGGATCGGTCGTCACCTGGGTGAGGAAGCGGACGCGATCCGCGGTGCTGAAGTGCCGCCAGCTCGCGACGTCGCGAAAGTGCCCGCCGACCTTCTCCAGTGCCGCGATCAGCGCCGACGTGTCGCCGAGCAGCTCGAGGCAATAGAGGTCCGCCTCGAGCTCGAAGCGGCGCGACACGTATCCGAAGACCAGGAGCCAGGCCGCCACGGCGGCGAGGAAGAACCCTCCGGCCAGCCAGCCGTTGTCGGCGAGGAAACGATTCGCCACCACGTCCGCGAGCAGGAGGAAGCCAGCCGCCCACACGACGAAGTGGAGGACGTGCCTCCGCACCGCGTGCCCGATCTCGTGCGCGAAGACGGCGGCCAGCTCCCGCAGATCGAGCTGGGTAAGGAGTGAGTCCGAGAAAAGGACGATGCGGGTCCTGGGCCCGATCCCGACGATCGCGGCGTTCGCCATCAGATCCCCCGTGTTCCAGGAGAGCAGCGCGCGCGCGCGGAAACCCGCCTGGACGGCCACGCTCGTGAGGACGTCGCGCTGCAGGCCCGGAGGGATGGGCGAAGTGTCCCAGACGTTGCGCAGGAGCGTCGGCAGGAGCAGCGCGAGGCCCAGGAGCATCGCTCCGGCGAACGCGGCGCCGAAGAGGGAGACCTGCTCGATCTCGACCTGCAGCGTGCGGCTCGCGCCGACCGCGGACATGAGCAGGAGGTAGGCGGCGAAGGGCGCGAGAGCCGAGAACAGCATCCGGATCTGGAACACCCGCCACGAGGCGCGGTCGCGCCCGGAGGAAGCGATGCTCCTCGCCCGCGCGTCGATCGCGGCGGTCTCGTAGAGGACGAACGGCGCGAGCGAGAGGAGCATCGCGACGCGCGGCCACGCGTCGAGGGAGATCTCGACGCCCAGCCAGCCCTCCACGGACTGCATCCACCCGAACGCGCACAGCGCGACGAGATGGAGGATCGGGGCCGATCCGGCCGAGATCCGCAGGAGCATCGAGCTCGAGCGGAATCTCCCGGCGAGGAATGCGCGGCGCGATCCCCAGATCAGCGCGTGAGGCACGACGGCGAGGAGCGGGACGGCCCACGGCCAGCTCCAGCCCGTGGTCCAGCCCATCTCCGCGAGCCCCTGCACGAGGACGGCCGCGAGGATGTGGAGGAGGTAGCCCATGGAGCCGTGACGATCCTGCGTCGCGCGCGGTCAGTCCCGCGTCGATCGCGCGGAGCGCCACTCTCCCGACCCGAGCTCCTCGACGGGACCGGTGAGCACGACGTTCCCGTCCTCGCGCCGATCCACCTCGAGCTCCCCGCCGGGCAAGCGCAGACGAACGGGCCAGGTCGCGAGCCCGCACTGGACGGCCGCGACGGCAGCCGCGCAGGCCCCGCTTCCGCACGCGCGGGTCTCCCCCACTCCACGCTCCCACACGCGCAAGTGCCATCGCTCCGATCGGCGCGACAGGAACTCGACATTGGTGCCCGCGGGGAACCGCCGGTGGCGCTCGAGCTCGGATCCGAGTGCCTCGACGGGCGCCGTCCTCTCGTCCTCGACGAACAGGACGCAGTGAGGATTGCCCATGTCGACGACGGTGGCGACAGCGGAGGACTTCGCGGTCAGGATGACCTCCTCCGTCGCGAGGATCCTCGGAAGTCCCATCTCGATGCTCGCGGCGACGACGCGGCCGCCCAGGAGCTCGACTCGAGCGGAGCGCGCGCCGGCGTCGGTCTCGATCGACAGCTCCAGTCCGCGCACGTGCCCGCGCTCTACGGCGAGTTTGGCCGCGCAGCGCAGCCCGTTGCCGCAGGTCTCGGGACGACTGCCGTCGGCGTTGTAGACCTCCATCGCGCAGTCCGCGCCGCGCTCGGAAGGGCCGACGAGGATCAACCCGTCGGGCCTGGGCTGAATGCTCCCGCGCGAAGCCGATCCGCAGATCTCGCGCGCGACGCGCGCGGGTTCGCTCGGCCGCGGGTCGTCGAAGACGTCGACCATGACGAAGAGGTTTCCCGCCCCGGACATCAGGGTGTAGCGCACCGGCTCTAGACCCTCTGCGTGTTCTTGAAGTGCAGCTTGGCCACGTGCACCAGGCTCTCCCGGCCATGCAGTCCCACGAAGCGCCGCGCCGCGCGGTCGACGGGCTCGCCCGCCCCCTTGTGGAGATCGACGCCGAACCGCTCGGAGAGCTCGCGCAGCGCGAGCAGGAACTCCTCGCGGGCGATCACGCTGGCGGCGGCGACGGCGGGCACGGCTTCGGCGCGCGGATGTTGCACGAGCGCGATCCGGAGGTCGGCCAGCCGGTCGCGCATCAGCTTCTCGGACGCGAACTGGTCGATCACGACCCGGATTCCGGGGCGGACCAGCTCCCGGATCGCCCGCGCGTGCAAGTCGGCGAGCATCGCATTGAGATGACCTGGCCTTTGGTGGGTCGCGTTGTACTCGTCGGGATCGAGACGGGCGACGGCGTGAGCGTAGGTTCCCCGCAAGGCGCCGCCCAGGCGGATCGCGACCTCGTCGGACATCGTCTTGCTGTCGCGCACGCCCGAGTCGCGCAGCTTCCCCGAGTCTCCCGGCTCGAGCCGGACCGCCGCGACGACGAGCGGGCCGAAGTAGTCGCCCTTGCCGCACTCGTCGCTCCCGACGGTCGTCCGGTCCTCCCCGGACGCCTCCGGGGCGCTCACGGGCGCATTGTCGGGAAGCCGCCCGAGGAATCGCTCCGCGAAAAGGGACGGGTCCTCGCCCTGGACGACGAGCTTGCCCGAGTCGTAGAGAGTCGCGACGACGCCCTCGCCCTTCACGCTGAACTGGGCGTGCGGCACGCCGCGGTGCTCGAAAGTCCCGAGCGCCAGCCGCTCGAGGAGCCGCGCGCGTTCGGCATTCGAAACCTGGACGACCAGGGTCTTCTGCGCCACGCTAGGATCCTCGCACGCGCGCCGGTGGCGAGGAAGCGCGCATGGCCGACCTCCGAGATTCCTTCGACACCGGGCTGCGTCCATCCGACATCGACCCGGGCCGGCCTCGTCCGATCGACACGCCCTGGGGGTCCTTCACGATCTTCTCCTGCGCCGGACGCATGTTCGCGACGCAGAGCTTCTGCCCCCATCTCCTGGGACCCTTGTTCCAGGGAACCATCTCGGGAGAAACCGTGACCTGTCCCTGGCACCAGTGGAGATTCTCCCTCCCGACGGGCCGGAGGCTGGACGAGGCGGGTCTGGAGATGCCCGGCGGAGAGCGGCTCCTCCGCCGCCGAGTCGTGGAGGGACCGCGCGGGACGATCCTTCTGGTCGTCGACCCACGCGACGACACCGCCCGACCTTAGAATGCGCCGCGGGCGTTCCGCACCGGCCGCACGAACACGCAGGTAGACCCATGACGATGATCCACGACTCCATCCTCGATGCGATCGGGCGCACCCCGATGGTCCGGTTGCGGAACATCGGCCGCGAGACAGGGTGCGAGATCCTGGCCAAGTGCGAGTTCCTCAACGCCGGCGGCTCGATCAAGGACCGCATCGGCAAGCGGATGGTGGAGGAAGCGCAGCGGAAGGGCCGGATCCGGCCCGGTGACACCCTGATCGAGCCGACCAGCGGCAACACGGGCATCGGGATGGCGCTCGCGGCCGCCGTCTACGGCTACCGCATGGTGATCACGATGCCCGAGAAGATGAGCCGCGAGAAGCAGGTCGTGCTCGAGGCGCTCGGCGCGGAGATCATCCGCACGCCGACCGCCGCGGCCTGGGATTCGCCCGACAGCCACATCGGGGTGGCGAAGCAGCTCAAGTCGATCCTCCCCAACTCCCACATCCTCGACCAGTACAGCAATCCGGACAATCCCGACGCGCACTACCACGGGACCGGACAGGAGATCGTCGAGCAGACCGGCGGGAAGCTCGACGCCTGTGTGATGACGGCGGGCACGGGCGGCACGATCACGGGTGTCGCGCGCAAGCTCAGGGAGAAGATCCCCGGCGTCCGCATCGTCGGAGTCGATCCGGTGGGATCGATCCTCGCCGGACCCAGCCCCATCGCGACGTACAAGGTCGAGGGGATCGGATACGACTTCATCCCCGACGTCCTCGATCGGGAGCTCGTCGACGAGTGGATCAAGTCGGAAGACCGACCGTCCTTCCTCATGGCGCGGCGGCTCATCCGCCAGGAGGGAATGCTGTGCGGCGGGAGCTCCGGCTCCGCGGTCTGGGCGGCGAAGCAGGTCGCGAAGCGCCTCGGACCCGGCCGGAGGATCGTGGTGATCCTGCCCGACTCCGTCCGCAACTACATGACGAAGTTCCTCGACGACCGCTGGATGAAGGAGAACGGCTTCAGCGAGAGCCAGTGGGAGACCAGCAGCGTCGGCGACCTGCTCCGCAGCCTGCCGCGACGCAAGCTGATCGCCGCGACGAGCGCGGACACCGTGGCGGACTCCGTCATGGCCATGAAGGAGCACGGCGTCAGCCAGCTGCCGGTCCTCGACGAGGGGCGGCTCGTCGGGATCGTGACCGAGTCCGACCTCCTCGCGAAGCTCGTCGACGGCCGCGCCTCGCTCGCCAGCGCCGTCGCGGAGGTCATGTTCCGCAATGTGCGAACGGTGCAGGCGCGCAACGACGCGTCGAAGCTCCTGGAGATCTTCAACGAAGGTCTCGTCGGCATCGTCGTCGACGACGCCGGTGACCTGCTCGGAATCGTCAGCAAGATGGACCTGGTCGACGTCCTGACGTCACGGTCGGCGCGGCAGGAGACTCCGGTCTAGGAGGGCTCCTCCCGCGACGGGAGGCTCGCGCTCAACCGCGAGCCCACTGCCGCAAGGAGAGCGAGCCGACCCAGGCGAAGCTCGCGAGGAAGAGCATGAGGAAGGGGATCGAGCCCCAATGGCTCTTCTCGGCCGCCATATAGACGCCCCACACGAACCAGGCGGCGATCAGGAGCTCCGCGCCCGGCAGACCCTTCAGGGCCGCCCGGTAGCGCTTGGAGGCCGAGGAATCCCCGCGCTTGGGAGTCCGAACGAAGACTCCCGTCCCGGGCAAGAGTCCTTCGAGCACGGCACGCGTCTGGCTGAGGCTCATGCCGATCCCGAGCAGCATCGCGGCCAGCGTGTCCTTCGCCCGGGCCGCGAGAGGACGGCCGACGGCCCTCTGGCTGCACGCGTAGAACGCGACCACCGAGAGCGTGCACAGGGTGAAGACGAACGGGTTCAGCCACTCGGGCACGCTCGTCCGGTGCAGAACCGAGAGAGGCATGAGCAGCGAGAGCAGGAGGACGCAGGGATAGCCGACGTTCCCGGAGAGGTGGGCGAGCGCCTCGAGCTTCACCTTCAGGGGCTCGTTCGAGGTGAGGATCTTCCAGCCGAGCTTGCGGAACACCTGGACGCTGCCCTTGGCCCAACGGTGCTGCTGCGACTTGAAGGCCGCGATGTCCGGCGGCACCTCCGCAGGGGCCACGACGAAGGGAACGTAAACGAACTTCCAGCCCCGGAGCTGCGCGCGGTAGGAGAGATCGAGGTCCTCGGTGAGCGTGTCGTGCTGCCATCCGCCGGCCGAGGTGATCGCTTCGCGTCGCCAGATCCCCGCGGTGCCGTTGAAGTTGAAGAACATCCCTCCGTCCGAGCGCACTTTGTGCTCGATCACGAAGTGTCCGTCGAGGAGCGCCGACTCGGCCCGGGTGAGCAGGCTCTCGTCGCGGTTCTTGTGACCCCATCGGGCCTGGACCATGCCGACTGCGGGATCGTCGAAGATCCCCGTGAGCTGGCGCAGGAAGCTCGGCTCGGGGACGAAGTCGGCGTCGAAGATGCAGACGAGATCGCCCTTCGCGGTCCGCATGCCGTAGTCGAGGGCGCCGGCCTTGAACCCGCGCCGATCCGGCCGGCGGACGACGCAGGCATCGATGCCGTCGCGCTGCAGACTCGCCACCTCTTCCTCCGCGATGGAGGCCGTCTCGTCGTTCGAGTCGTCCAGGACCTGGATCTCGAGTCGATCGCGGGGATAGTCGAGGGCTCCCACCGCCCGGATCAACCGGGCCGCGACCGTGCGCTCGTTGAAGACAGGGAGCTGGACCGTGACGGTGGGGACCGAATCCCGCGCCGTCGCGACGGCGGCCGTGGGTCGCCACCGGAATTGGAGCAGCAGCCAGACTCGGTGGATCCCGTAGATCCCGAGCAGACACATCGTGGCGACGTAGGCGGGGGTGACGAGCGACTCTAGCTGCATCCGTGGCTCAGGAGCATTTCGAGCGTGGCGTCGGCGACACGCTCGAAAGAGTCTGTCGAGTTCCTCATGGGATGTCGAATCCCGAACGTGTGTCCGGCCCCCTCGATCTCCAGGACGCGTCGATTCGGGAGATCCGCGGAGCCGGCGAGGATCCGCGCTTCTCGGCAGGGAACGGACTCGTCGGCGGTGCCGTGCACGATCAGGAGCGGAATCTTCAGCCTGCGGCAGGCCGCCGGCACGTCGAACCGCTCGCGATTCCTCTCCATGTCCTCCAGCGCCGTGACGTCGAGCCTGAGCTCCTGTCCGGTGCGCGCGTTCACGATGGGGAGAGATCCCAACTCGCGCCAACGCGTCTTGGCGCCCTCGTCGAAGCGGTCGAAGGTGGCCACCGCGGCCCAGGTCACCACGCAACGACAGTCGCCGCGCTCCGCAGCATGGATCAGTGCGAGTCCCCCGCCGCGGCTGTGTCCGAGCAGCGAGGCCCGGCCGGGGTCGAGATCCTCCAGGTTTCCGTCCCGGATCCAGCCCCGGACCCGCTCCAGATCCTCGATCTCGCGGCTGAGCGTGTTCCGCGCGAAGGCTTCGGTCTCCGTGAAGGTCTCCAGGTCTTCGCCGACACCGGAGCCCGAAGCGTTGTACCGCACGGCCGCGATCCCTCGTTCGGCGATCCGGCGCGCGATCTCCGGGAAGAACCCCCAATCCATGAAGCCCTTGAAGCCGTGGATGAGGATCACGTGCGGCAGACGGCCGGCGCGCCGCGCCGGAACATCGATCGCACCGTTCAGGTTCCGACCCGGGTCGTCGGGGTGAACGAGACGAAAGGGACGTCGCTCGACGGGGATCATGCGGGGCTCCAGCGTGGTGGTTCAGAAGAAGCTCTGCTGCCCCTCGATGCGCACGAGCGGTCGGAGGTGCGGATACGCTTCGACGATCTCGCTGGGAGCGGGAACGATCTCCCCGAGGAGCTGCGAGCGAAGCTCCAAGGCGTTCGCAACCGCTTTCCCGGCGAAGTGGTTGTTGGTCACCACGCTCGTTTCCTCGTGGACCGCTGCGATGCGGCGCGCCTTCGTCGCCAAGGCTCCGATCTCCGAGGCCTCGTAGAGGTAGTCGTACTTGTCGTCCCGCTCCGCTTCGCGATGGAACCACTGTTCCGTGTTCCGGCCGTGCAGCCGCAGGTAGCCGATCGCTCCGGTCGGCGGATGCCAGTCCGGGGGATGGTTCCAGGCCGGAGGGAGATCGACGTAGGCGAGCGAGTACGACAAGCCTCGGATCGCATCGAGCCCCGGGGGCGTGAACCAGGAAGCGTGTCGCACCTCCAGGACCAGAGGGATGCCGGGGAAGAGCGACTTGATGCGGCCCAGCCGTCGCACTTCCTCGGGACCGAAGGAGAACGAGGCCGCAAACTGCGCCAGGACGGCGCCCAGCTTGCGAGACCTGATCAACGGCTCGATCCCCGTCCGGTATTCCCGGGCCAGATCGCCCCAGGCCTCCGACGCGGCCGCGTGCGTGAATTCGCGGTTCAGCTTCATGAGGAAGCGGAACCCCGGACGCGCTTCGACGAGTTGAACCCAGTCCTCGGCATGCTCCCGGCGCGGCATCGCGTAGAAGGAACTGTTCACTTCGATGCAATCGAAGAAGCGCGAGAGGAAGGCGAGCGGATGGAATCCCGCTGGCTTCGAAGTCGGGTAGACGCGACCTTCCCAGTCCGCGTACGACCAGCCCGCGGGTCCGACGCGGATCACCAGTCCCGCTCCTGGCCCAGCTGCTCGAAAGCACGCGTCTCCGCCTCGAAGAGCGCCGCGCGCACGGTATCGCTCGCGGCCGCGAGCCCCTCTTCGCTTCCCTGATCCTCCACGTGGATCGGCGCGCCGTAGACCATGGCGACGCGCGCCCAGGGCTTCGGGATCGTGAACCGATCCCAGCTCCGCAGCCGCCACGCGCGATCGCAAGCGAATCCAACCGGCACGATCGGGTAGCCCGTCGTTCTCGCCAGCCAGGCCAGACCCTGATTGATCGAATGCCGCGGTCCGCGAGGTCCGTCGGGAGTGATGGTGAGCACGGCACCTTCGTCCAGGACCTTCAGCATCTGACGCACGGCCCGCGCGCCGCCTCGGCTCGACGAGCCGCGGATCACTCGGTAGCCGAAGCGTTGGAGAAGGGCCTGCGAGATGTCTCCGTCCTGGCTGCCCGACACGAGGACCCACCAGTTGCGGGATCCGTGGTGCGCCAGGCCGAAGAGCATCCTCCCATGCCACAGCGCGATGAAGTGGCCCTTCGCCTCCGCGGAGCTCGAGGAGAGATGATCAGCGCCGACGATCGTGAGCCGCCACGTGCGAGCCAGCGTGCCCAGGAACATCGGCCCGAATGCCTGCACGAGCCGTCGAGAGAGTCGACGTCGGGCGTGTCGCCACCGAGTTCTCAGGTTGGGCGTTCCGATGCGAGCCGGTGGAAGTCCCTCGAGGTCGCCCGGAGATTCCACCGCGTCTCGCCGGATCAGATGCCGGCGAACTTGCGCAGCTCGGCCTCGTGCTTCTCGACCTCGGCTTGCAACGCGTTCGCGGCGAGCGTGATCGTTCGCGCGTCCTTCCCGTCCCGGATCGCGTCCTGCAGCGTCTTGAACTTCGCCTTCACCGGCGCGCACTCGCCGTCCACGATGAACCACATGACGAGCCCGATCTCGTTGATCAACTTCTGCGAGTCCGACCCGCCCTCGAACGTGACGTCGCAGCGGAAGATCTCCTGCAGCGATCGCAATCCGCCCCGCCCGACGATGTTGGAGACGGACCATTCACGGGCCCAGCGACTGTTGCCCCCGCGAGCGACGAGCGTGTCGAGGAAGTACCGCTCGGCGTAGGCTGCGGCCCCCCACCGGACCCACGCGGGCAGCTTCTTCTCGGCCCAGAACGCTTTGGGGTCCGCCTCCTGAGTCTCGCGCGTCTTCTCGAGGGTCTTCGGGCTCGGATCGATCGCGTCGGCGAACGACTGGCCGAGGGCGTGCCGAACCGAGTGGATCGCCCACTTGTTCCCGGCGTCGGTCGAGGCGTCCCAATAGGACACTCCCATCGGGCACAGTTCCTCGGTCACGCGGTCGACTCCCAGGTCCGCGAAGTAGGCGTAGTGGATCGAGGAGAGGCCGTCGCTCTCGGTGGGCGGAATGCCGGCATCCTGATCCCCGGCGGCGTAGGTCTCGTACTGGGACTGGTCCCGGAGGATCAGCACCGTCACCGGCGACTCCGGCTCCTTCCCGAAGATCCGCGTCAGGTCTTCCCACGCGAACTCGAGGTGCTTCTGGACTTTCTCCGTGGCGAGCTCCCGGTCGCATGTCGTGACGAGCGTGAAGTGCTCCCCGGGAATGCGCCACGGTTGGTCGGGTTCGGAGTGGAATACGTTCGCGTCCTTCAGGCTCATCCATTCATCGCCGCACTTCCACTCCCCCTTCTCGAGGTGCGGCTTCTCTTCCGGTGAGATCCAAGTGAAGTCCTGCTTCACCCACCCTTCGGCGCGCTTCTTCTCCGCCTCCGCGTCGACCCACTCACCCTGATCGTTCTTGACGAGACCCTTTTGCAGGAAGGGGACGTCGTCCTTCGGCACCCACTCCCCCTTGAACCTGACGAGGCCCTTCTCCTTGGCCTCCTTCTCTTCCTTCTCCTTCTTGTACTCGTCGACCTTCTTCTGGGAGGGGAACCACTTCCCATCGTGGAAGACGTTGCCCAGGGCTTCATTCGCTTCCTTGTGCTCTCGGTCCACCTTGAGGATCTGACGCAGCGTCGACCGACCCTCCTTCTCGAGACCCTTCCCCTTGCACCAGAGGTAGACGTCCCAGAGCTTGGCGGCATCCTCGCCCGCGGCCTTGCGCTTCTGCTCGTATTCGGACTCACCTTGCCGCGCCGCCGGACTTGACGCGGAAGTCTCGTGGTCGATCGGACAGACGAGGCGAGGCTCGGAAGCGCCGAGGATGAACGAGACGATCAGGGTCGAGAGCATGTGAGGGGGTGTCTACGGGAAAGGCACCCGGCAGCTGGATGGCACGCCGGATCGAGGACCTACAGGTCGGAGGCCGGCATCCTAGCTCCAAGCACTGCGTTCCTGTGCCGCGGACTCCCACAAGCCTGCTCTGGCTACCCCCCCGGCAGGAAAGTAGAATGCCCCGGCCTCGGTGATCCCGAAAGGGTGTCAGACTTCGAATGAGGTCGGGCGAGCGCCCGCATTCCACCTAGTGGGCTCAGAGCACCGCACTTGGCGCACCTAGGCCATTTGATGCCGCTTTAGCACTACTTTAGAGCACAAAAAGAGTCACTCGATGACCCAGCACAAGGCGCCCACAGCCGTCACCATCGCACCGATCCACGAGAAGTCTGGGCTCGCGCTCTGGGTGGAGCAGTACTGGAAGGTTGCGGCGGTGCTCGTGGTCTGCCTAGCCGCACTGATCTTGTTCCGCTCTCGAGCCAAGCACGCCGAGAGGACGGAGACTGACACCTATTGGAGTAAGCTCCTGGCGGTCGCCGAAGAGCAGACCAATGCCGGAGAGATCGAAGGCAATCCAGAGGAGATGCGCCGAGTCGCTGGGGAACTCAAAGGCAACCCTACTGGGGCCTGGGCTCTGCTTATCGGAGCCACAACTGCCTTTTCCGATCGTAAGCTCGACGAAGCCGAAGCGCTGCTCATGGAACTGCGCGCCTCGTATCCGACCCACGCTCTGGTCACGCAAGCATTCCGCGACCAGGAGGGATCGGAAGCTGTGACGGTCGTTGCGCGCCTATCCTCGCGGATCCAAGCCGAGCGAGCCTTCGTACGCGATCATCCCGGCCTCTTCGACAACCCTCCGCTACCCGCGGACGCCCCCCGCGTGAGGTTGACGACCGACCTGGGGCCCATCGTGATCGGACTCTACGGCGATCTCGCGCCGAAGCACGTGGAGAACTTCCTCAAGTTGACTAGAGAAGACTATTATATTGGCACTAAGTTCCATAGTGTTTCCCAAGGCGAGTACGTGCAGGGCGGGGATCCCAACTCGATCGACAAGGACCCGAGCCTCTGGGGACTAGGCGGACCGGAACAGGCCCTCGACCTGGAGCCCTCCCCTCTGCGGCACTTTGCAGGTGTCCTCTCGGCTGTTCCCGCTCCGGGCGATCCATCGAAGACTTCCGGTAGCCAATTCTCGATCACCACAGCGAGCGCCCACGGCCTCGACAGAACGCACGTTCCCTTCGGCCGAGTGATCGAAGGTCTCGAGATCCTGAAGCGGATCGAGGAAGCACCGCTCGCAGAGGGGTCTTTCAGCAGGCCGGCGACTCCAGTCGCGATCACCGCCACCGAGGTTCTGTAGCCGGAGGAAGCGCCCGCAGCTCTCCGGGCCAATGTTCCACGTGGAACATCCCCGGCAAGACTCGGGGCTACTCGAGTCGCTCCGCGGGGCAGATCAGCTCGCAGACTCGCTCGAGCGCAGCGCGATCGAAGTACTCGATCACGATCTGGCCTCGGTATCCGGTGCCGTTCCGGATGGTGACTTTGGTTCCTAGCCGGGTTCGGATCCGATCCTCGAGCTCCGAGACCCAGGCCTTCCTGGGGACCAACGTCGCCCCCCCGGATCTAGCACGCACCTCGGCCCCCCCGGCTGACCGCGTCATGCCTTCGACCTGGCGAACCGAAAGGCCTTCACGACCGATGCGAGCCAGCACGGCGAGTTGAAGCTCCCGCGAGCCGAGCGCGAGCATGGCGCGCGCGTGACCCATGGAAATGAGGCCCTTGGTCAGTGCGGTCTGAACCTCGGCGGGTAGCTCGAGGAGTCGGAGCTGGTTGGAGACCGTCGCCCTCTGCAGCCCGACCTTCTTGGCGACCTCTTCCTGGGTGAGGCCGAGGGAATCGATCATGGCACGGAAACCGAGAGCCCGCTCGATGGCGTCCAGATCCTCGCGCTGGACGTTCTCCACGAGCGCGAGCTCAAGCATCTGCGCCTCGGTGAGGTCATTGCGAACCAGCGCGGGGATGCTCTCGAGGCCAGCCAGCTTGGCCGCCCTCCATCTTCGCTCGCCGGCGATCAGCTCGTATCCGGAGGCCACGGGCCTGACCACGACGGGCTGAAGGAACCCATGGCGCTTCAGGCTGTCGGCCAGCTCCCGGAGCGAGGTTTCCTCGAAGGTTTTCCTAGGTTGGTGGGGGTTCGGCCGGATCGCTTGGATAGGCAGATCACGTGAGGGACTACCTTCACCCAACTGGGGTGAGTCACCCAACAAGGCACCGAGTCCACGACCTAGTCTTCGCTCCATGAGATTGACCTCCATGCCTCACACTAGGGACCAGATGTTGTGTGTCAATGGAGGGCAGGCACAAGTAACCTGGCCCAAGCAACCCACGCACGTGGGCCGAGCATGCAACTGACGCCGGCAATCTGGATCGCGCTCGAGAACCTGCGTCTCGCGGCGGCTCAACCATCCTCTTGGGTGATCTGGGTCCTGCTCTTCCTCTGCTGGCCCCTGTGGTCCGCCGTGTCACCGATCGGGATAAGCTCGCAATACGCCATCAATAGTGACGTTTTATACAATCTTGCAATTGTGTCCTTCGCGCTGGGCGCCCTGCGGGGGCTCGGCACCCTCGCGGAGCTCTCCAGGTCGATCGCGCAGATCTCCTCCGGGCCGAGCTTGTCCACGCGCATGCTCGCGGTGGGGTCCGTGGGGCTCCTCCATGTCCTGATCGCCTGGGCTCCAGCCGTGTTGATGGGCAGCCTCGGGACGGAGACCCACGCGCCGGAGCTCGGCGCCAAGCTCGCGAGCGCATTCCTGGCGATCGTCGCTCTCGGCAGCCTGCTCCTCCGTCTCGACTTGGCGGCCGGAGCAGCCGCCTGGCTCATGGGGATCGCGATCCTGGTCGCGCCGCTCCTCCTGCCCGATCCGCTGCCGGCGCGATCGCTCATCTTCCTCTCTGCAGCCTTGCTCTCGGCCTCCTGGCTCCTGGATCATCCGCCGGGACGCGCGACGTGAGAACAGGGATCCTCGGCGACATCCACTCGAACCTCTCGGCGCTGGACGCCGTACTCGAGAGGTTCGAGAAGGAGAGGGTCGAGCGGATCCTCAGCGTCGGTGACATCGTCGGTTACGGCGCGCGGCCCGCCGAGTGCATCGAGCGCGTGCGGTCGATCGGGGCCGTCGTGGTGAAGGGGAACCACGACGCAGCCTGTGTCGGTGAGCTCGACATGCGCTACTTCAACGAGCACGCCCGGGCAGCACTGCGATGGACGCGGACGGTCCTCGAGGAGCCGGACATGCACTGGCTCTCGTCCCTCCCGCTCGTCGCCGACTTGGAAGACTGTTGCGTCGGCCACGGCACCTACTACCGGCCGGAGCTCTTCGACTACATCCAGAGCCCCTCCGACGCGGACCCGTCGCTGGAGATCATGACGGTGCCGCTGTGCTTCGTCGGCCATACCCACGTGCCCGTCGCGCTCTTGAGGCTCGAGGACGATCCGGGGCACACGGCGTACACGCTCGATCCAGAGATCGACCTCGTCGACGTCCGGCGTGCGCTCGTCAACGTCGGAAGCGTGGGCCAGCCGCGCGACGAGGATCCGCGCGCGGCCTACGCGGTATTCGACTCGGACGAACGTCGGGTGTGGATCGGACGCGTTCCCTACGACATCGAGGGCGAAGCCAAGCGGATCCGCTCCGTGGGTCTCCCCGATGTGCTGGCGAAGCGTTTGTTCCTCGGCGTCTGAGTCGCCGACCCGCCACGCGCGCGCGCGGGAACGTCGCTAGAGGCCGCTGCGCAAGTACGAGAGGTCGCTCGGGAGACGATCGATCCCTTTCTCTCCGAGCCCGCTACGGAACAGGATCTCGATGTCGCGCAGCGGCTTCTCGTCACCCCGGAAGCGGAACTTCCTCGCGTGCGGGTGCGAGCCGACCGCCACCATGAGATCGAGGATCGACGCCGCGTTGCACTTGCGGCCCTCGATCTCCATCTCGACGGGAGTCCCGTAGCGATTGACGATGCCGACGATGAGCGCCGCGGGTCTCGCATGCAGGCTCACGTCGTCGCCCAGCGTCACCTCGAGCAGCTGAACGTTCGTGTAGCTCGGGAGGAGGTCCTCGGCGATCGGCCGTCCCCGGCGCACGAGTTGCGCGGCCCAATAGAGCACGTGGTTCAGCGTGTAATCGCGCACCTGGGCCCGGGGGACGAGCGCGGCCAGGCGCCGTTCGATCATCTCGTTCCGCAGACCGCTCTCGTGGCGCTCCACGAAGTGCACGAGGTGGGTCACGGACTCCAGGAGGTGGAGCGCGGCCGATGCGTGCCCGCGCAGGCGGGGGAGCCGCGGGTCGCTCGACTCGATCACGGTGTTCTTGACCCAGGTGTCGTACGCGGACTGGAGGTTATGAACCGTCGCCTCGTAGACGCGAGCCTGCTCCTCGCTGCACACGCTCCGCAGGTACTTCTCGCGCTCGTCCTCGTCCACGATGCGGCGCACGCCGAGGTCGTCGAACATCTCGCAGACTTGGAGGAACTTGGCCGCGACTTCCGCGATCTTCTGCTCGTCGTCCTCCAGATCCTCCTGATCCGTGTTGCGCGGCAGCTTCTGCCGGGGCGTTTCACGGACCTTCTCCTCGTCCGCCAGTCCGTCGCGGGGCACCGCGATCCCCCGGTCGGCGCCCTCCTGGATCGTGGCGCCGAGCAGTGTCCGCAGCGCTCCGAGAAGGAAGGCGCGCGACTCCCGGATCGAAGCCAGAGCCGACTCCGACTCCCGGGGTGTCAGGATGGTCCCGTAGCTCGCGAAGCGCCGCTCGAGGTGCGTGACGCTGAATCCCGCGAGCGCGATTCCCCGTGTCGAGGCGACCAGCTCCCGGAAGAAGCTGAAGGTGCGGTTGTAGCGGGCGCCGTAGTCGTCGAGGAAGGCCTCGAGCGTGTCCGTCTCGCTGATCAGCGCGTAGAAGTGCGCGCGCATCCAGTCCTGGTCGGCGCGCAGGAGCAACGAGTTCGTGAGCCGGTAGAAGACCTGCGCGCGCTCTCCGAGGATCCCCGTGAACTGCTTCTCGGAGATGACTTCCTCGAGCGAGCCGTCGGCCACGGGCGACGGCTTCCGGGCTCCCGCGGGGACCATGATCGCCTGAATCCTACACTCGGCCGCGCGCGAAGCCTCCAAGGCGCATCCGGTTCGTCACGCCCGGGACTCAAGGGCGATGCCGCGACCGGCCGATGTGTGGATCGAGCGCCCCCCCGCACGGCGCGACATCTCCCAGGAGGCCGCCATTTCCGCCGAACGCTGTCTCGAGACCTATCTCACCGAGATCAACGAGGTCCCGCTCCTCGACGCGCAGGAGGAGCAGGAGCTGGGCCGCAAGATCCAGGCTGGCGACCAGCGGGCGAGAGAGCGGATGATCCGCGCCAACCTCCGCCTCGTGGTCGCGGTGGCGAAGACGTACGGGGATCGCGGCCTTTCCCTCCAGGATCTGATCGCCGAGGGCAACATCGGCCTCATGAAGGCCGCGGAGAAATTCGATCCCGATGCGGGCTGCCGCTTCTCGACCTACGGCACCTGGTGGATCAAGCAGTCCATCCGCCGCGCCTTGACGAACACCGTCAAGCAGGTGCGCGTGCCGAGCTACATGGCGGAGCTCATCTCGCGCTGGCGGGTCGTCAGCCTGGAGCTCACCTATCTCCTCGGTCGCTCGCCGACCGTCGAGGAGGTCGCCGCCGAGCTCGAGATCCCGGAGGAGAGCTGGGCGCTGCTCAAGAGGACCATCCACACCTCCGGACTGGGGCAGCAGGTCTCCCTGGACGCGCTGACCGCCAACCAGGACACCGTCGAGGACGTCTCGGCCGTGACTCCCGACGAGCAGCTGCTGAACTCGGACATGATCGCTAAGCTGGGCGACCTCCTGAAAGTCATCGACGAGCGCGAGGCGACGATCCTCCGCCTGCGGTACGGGCTGGGATCGCCCGACGGAGAGACGATGACGCTCAAGGAGATCGGCAAGGTCGTCGGATTGACCCGGGAGCGCGTGCGCCAGATCGAACAAGAGGCGCTCAAGAAGCTCTACGGCGTCATGGGCGACCGCTAGCAGAGACGAGGATGTTCCACACCGGAGCGGGGAATCCTCCCGCTCCGAGCGAGCGAGGAGAGTCGAGAGAGAGCGACCCGCGGGCACCGCAGGGCTCGCCCCTCTACGTGCACCTGCCCTTCTGCGCGGCCAAGTGCCACTACTGCGATTTCTTCTCCGTCGCGGCCGAAGGCCAGGACCGCCCGGCGATGGTCGAGGCCATCCTCCTCGAAGCGGAATCTCGCGCGCCGCGATCTCCACGGACCGTCTACTTCGGCGGCGGAACGCCCTCGCTCCTCGCCGCCGACGAGCTCCAGAACCTCCTCGACGGGCTCGAGAAGATCTGCGGCTTCCGAGGGAGCGCGACCGAGGTCACCGCGGAGTGCAACCCCGAGAGCCTCGATGTAGCGAAGGCGCGCGTCCTGCTCGACCTGGGCGTGAACCGCCTCTCGATCGGCATCCAGAGCCTCCACGACGAAGTGCTGGCCCTGTTCGGCCGCGTGCACTCCGCCGAGGACGGCTTGCGCGCGTTCGGCGCGGCGCGACAGGCGGGCGCGACGAACGTCAACGTCGACCTCATCTACGCGATCCCCGATCAGGATCCGACGACATGGCGTAGGGACCTGGAGCGCGTGCTCGAGCTCCACCCCGATCACGTCAGCGCGTACAACCTCACTTTCGAGGAAGAGACCCTCTTCCGTCGCTGGCTCGAGGAGGGACGCCTCGTCAAGAGCTCGGAGGAGGTCGAGCTCGACCTCTTCCACGCGACCCGCGAGACACTCGCCGCCCGCGACTTCGAAGCCTACGAGATCTCGAACTTCGCGAGGGGCGGCCGGCGCTGCGAGCACAACGTCAACTATTGGAAGAACGGCGCCTACCTCGGCCTCGGTCCCTCAGCGGTCAGCAAGATCGGCAACCGCCGCGCCGGGAATCAGAAGGGCACCACGTCCTACGTCCGCGCGATCCGTCAGAAGGGCCACGCGCGCGGCTGGGAGGAAGAGCCCTCGGCGGAGAAGCGCCTCGCCGAGACCTGGTGGCTGGGCCTGCGCCTCCGGGAGGGCGTCGACCCCGCCGAAGCTCGCCGCGTGGCC
>JBJXFB010000063.1:0-77393 GCA_046155895.1 Planctomycetota bacterium
CTCTCCTCGCCGGATCCAGGGGCAGCCCGTTCAAGAGGCGCGCGGTACGGCGCAGATCCAGGATGCGGGCGACACCCGGCAGGACGCGATCGGTGGGGAAGGCGTACAGGCAGGTGTTCGCATCTTCCAGGACTGCGAAGGAACTCAGGCGGTCCTCCGCGCGCCGCGCGCGGCGATCGGGCGAGTAGTCGCGGGCGAGCGTGCGCGCCTTCCCGGCCACGTAGCGCTTGAGCACGAGGATCCGCTCCTCCCCGTCGGTGAAGGCGAGCGTGTAGCCGGCAGTGATCGACACCCCCGGCTTCCAGCGCGCGTAGTCGAGTCGCGCGGAGCAGGGAGCCGGGACGCCTGGGAGCACGAGGTGCTCCCGACAGGAAGCCAGCGCCTCGTCGTCCCGTGGCGGGCACAGTGCGGGCTCGCCGGCCTGCGCCGGGAGCGACCGGTCGCGCTCGCAGGATCGAGCCCAGCTCATGAGGGTGTCGCCGCGAGCGCCCGCGTCGTGCGGCGGTAGAGGTCGTTGCGCTGGAGCAGCTCCGCATGGGTCCCGGAGTCGTCGAGGCGCCCTTCGTCCAGGAACAGGATGCGATCGAACGCGTCGAGATGGTCGAGGTCGTGGGCGATCACGATCACGATGGCTTCGCGCGCCAGCGCCGCGAGCGACGCGCGGACCCGGTCGACCGCCACCCGGTCCAGGCCCGAGAAGGGCTCGTCGACGATCAGAATGGGCGCCCGGCGCAGCAGCGTGCGGGCCAGGCACAAGCGGCGACGTTCCCCGCCCGAGAGGCCGGCTCCGCTCGAGCCCAGCACCGTATCGAGCCCGGCGGGGAGCCTGGCCACGAACTCGTCGGCGGCCGCCGCGCGGAGGGCCGCGCGGAGTTCCCCTTCGTTCGAGTCTGGCCGACCGAGGAGCAGGTTCTCGCGCAGCGTGTCCCCGAAGAGGAGCGGCTCCTGCATGGCGAGACCGAAGCGCTCGCGCAGCGATCCGAGCTCGTACTCGCGCACGTCGGTACCGTCGAGCAGCACTCGCCCCTGGTCGGGGTCGTACAGTCTCACGGCCAAGGCCGCGACCGTCGACTTGCCCGATCCGCTCCGGCCGAACAGGCCGACGAGCTGGCCACGCTCGAAGCAGGCGTCCAGGCCGCGCAGGGCCTCGATGTCGGCCGCGTAGCGGAAGTGGACGCCCTCGAAGGCGAGCCTCGCGGGAGTCGTTGGGGCCGGAGGGGCGCCGGGAGCCGAGACAATGGCGATCGGCTCGTCCAGGATCGCCAAGAGCCTCTCCCCGGCGGCGACTCCCTTCGTGACGCGGCCCGAGTGCTTCGAGGTCGAGCGCACCGGTTTCATGAGGCTGCGCACGTAGGACAGGAAGACGAGCAGCGACCCCAGGTTCATCCCGTCCGTGAGGACCAGGTAGCTTCCGTAGGCCAGGGCCGCAGCGGCCGTGGCGCCGAACAGGGTCTCGACCGAAACCGCCAGGCGCACGGAGAGGAGCGAGGCCTTCGCCTCGGTGCGCGCGGCCTTGCGGTTCGTCTTGGCGAATCGTTCGGTCGTGTGCCCTTCGCGCCCGAGCACCTGGATGAGGGCCGAGGCCGAGATGGCCTCCTGCATCCAGTCAGCCAGGCGCCCCTCGGCCTTCCGTTGGCGGCGGGCAGCACCGACGAGCTGCCTCCCGATCCACCACAGCACGCCCACGAAGACCGGGATGACGAGGAGCACCGCCAGCGCGAGCTCCAGGTCGACGAGGATCATCGCGACGATCGTCCCGGTCACGAGCGCCACGCGCGTCGTCAGCACCACGAAAGAGTCGACGAGCATCGCGCGCACGAGCGGTACGTCGCCCATCAGGCGCACCAGGAGGTCGCCGGACTTGTTCCGCGCGTGGAAGGCCGGGGAGAGACGAGAGAGGTGATCGAAAAGGCGCTGGCGCAACCCGCGCGCGAACGCCTGCCCGATGCGGATGACGCGGACGGCCCCGAAGTAGTCGAGCACCGAGTCGAGCGCCACGATCGAGAGTGCGGCCGCCGATCCCCACAGGACGATCTGGAGCGGCGGCAGGGAACTCGGCTCGACCCCGGTCAGGGCGGAGTCGACGATCCACTTCAGGGGCCAGGGCTTCACCAGCTCGAGGGCCACGGTGGCCAGAGTGATGAGCGCCACGAGGGCCAGCTGGAAGCGATGGGGTGCGAGATCAGGGGCGAAGCGACGTGCGATGGTCGCTCCGTGCGAGAAACGCGTCACCCGATCGAGCAGGGCCGCGCGGAGACTCATGCGGGCCTCGGTGCGCCGGCCAGGTCGAGCACCTCGCGCGCGATCGCCTGCCAGGAGCGCGGCTCCGCGCTGGCGCGCGCAGCCAGCGAGAGGCGACGGTGCAGGACCGGATCGAGCATCAGCCGTCGCAGGGCCGCCGCCAGCGCGACCGGATCTCCGGCTGGGTACACGAGCCCCGACTGCTCGTGCACCACGACCTGCTCGAGATCGCCCAGCGCCGGCACGACCGGAACGGCGCCGCAAGCCATCCCCTCGAGGAGCTTGAGCGGGGAGAAATACGTGCCGTCCGCGGTCGAGTACGACAGGGCCAGGGCGTCGTAGCACGCCACGTACAGCGCTGCCTCCGCGTGATGCACCCAGGGAACGAGCGTCGCGCGCGCGGGCGGGAGCCGACCTTCGATCTCCTCGCGGTACGGGCCTTCACCGACGGTCAGCAGGTGAACGGGGAGCCCCTCCGCCACCAGCTGTTCGAGCGCGGCGACGAGCAGGTCGAACCGGTGCCAGGGACGAAGGCGGCCGTGGAAGCCCACCACGAATGCCCCGGCCGGAGCCAGCTCGCGACGGAGCGCGTCGTCAGGTCCCCGGGGCCGGAAGCGGCGCGCATCGACGGCGTTGGGTCGAACGAGCGTGCGCTCCGGAGGCGCGCCGCGTTCGACCGCCCAGCGGGCGACCTCGCTCGAGACGCACATCACGGCCGTGGCCGCGGCGAACATCCGTCGCTCCCGTTCGGGATCCTGGTCCCTTTCGCGCCCCCGGAAACGGCGCTCCTCCTCGGCCAAGGGCGCATTGACCTCGAGCACGAAGGGCAACTCGTTCTCGCGGGCGAACTCGAAGGCGGCGAATCGCTCGAGCGCGTAGCGCTGGTAGACGAGCGCGACCGGCGCCGCGACGTGCGCTGCGTCGAGATGTTCGCGCACAGCCCCATCACGGCCCTCGTCCACGGCCAGGACTTCAGCGCCGAGGTCGACCAGGGCCCGCCGGATCTCATCGACGTGGACGGCGGCGCCCTTCGGCCGTCCCGGAGCGATCCCCGGGTCGGGGTTGACGTGGGCGATTCTCATGCAGGCACGAGGTTCCGGGCTGCGTCCTCGAACCACGATCGCAGGGTCTTCGCCACAGCGACAGCATCGAAGGTGCGCTCGGCGTGGCTCCGACCGGCCCGGGCGAACTCCGCGCGAAGCGCAGAATCGCGGAGCAGCCGTTCGATCGCCTCGGCGGTGGCCTCCGGATCGTCCTCCGGCACGAGGACGCCGACGCGTCCCTCGTCGAGGATCTCCGGGATGCCGCCGACGGGCGTGGAGACGCAGGGGAGACCCGAGGCGATCGACTCGAGCAGGGAGGTCGGCAGCGCGTCCTGGTTGCCGTCCTGTCCCACGCGGCAGGGCTGGCAGAAGATCGTCGCGCGCGACATCTCGGCGCGCACGGCCTCCTGATCCAGGGCGCCGGTGAGGGTGACCCGGTCGGAGAGGGACAACTCGCGGACGAGCGCCTCGAGCGCCGATCGCTCCTCGCCCTCGCCGACGATCGTCGCGCGGCAGGCGACGCCCCGGTCGCGCAGGAGCGCGAGCGCCCGGAAAAGCACGTCGAAACCCTTCTTCTCCACGAGTCGGCCGACCGAGAGCACGTGACCCTCGTCCCGAGCCCGGCGATCGGGCCGGAAAGCCTGGAGATCGACTCCGTTGTAGAGCCTGCGCACCCGGGCCATCGCCGCGGGGGGCAGCAGGCCCGCCAGCCAGCGCACGTTCGCGTCGCACACGGTCACGGTGAAGCTCGATCTCTCCACCATGCGCGACAGGAGGCGAGCGTCGACCGTGGTCCGGTAGATGTCCTTGGCGTGCGCCGTGATGCTGTAGCTCACGCCGCCGAGATCGTGCAGGAGCATCGCCACGATCGCGGAGTCCGTGGCGAAGTGGACATGGACGTGCTCGATGCCGAGCGCGCGGGTGCGCTCGAGGACGTGGAGCGCCTCGCCGAAGAGCGCTGGGAGGCGCGGGTGACCGTAGGTGGACATCTCGCGGACCAGGGCGCCGAAGCGCTCGAGCAGTCGGCGGTCTTCCGGAAGCGGGCCGAACATCCGGAGCCAGGGCGCCATGCCCAAGGTCGGATCGAGGACCTCGACGGCCGCCCGGAGGTTGGCCACCTGGGGATGGCGCGGCTCGGGATCGGCCGGCCTCCGTGACAAGACGTGGATGCGCGCGCCGAGGCGCTCCTGCGCGAGGATCTCGTTCAGCACGAAGGTCTCGGAGAGGCGCGGGAACTTCTTGAGTAGGTAGGCGACGTGCATCGGATTCAATGCAGGCCGCCGCCGCGGCGCGGGATGCGCCCTCCCCGGGACGCGCACGCATCCGGACTCGAGCGGGGACGTGGATTCCGGAACGGTTGCCTGACAAGGACAGTCTAGTTGATCGTCGTCGGTCGCGCGATCCGAGAGACTCTGCCTCTATGATGATGCACGTATGGTGTCGAGGGTCACGATCCACCTGACTCGCCAGCCGCGACGGAGTCTCTCGGTCTTCCCGCTCGGAGTTGTCGTGCTGCTCTTCGCCGCCGGGGCTGGCTGCTCCCGGCTGGCGCTCGACGACCCGGGCGGCTCGAACGGGGGTGGCCCCCCCTCGCCGACGCCGGCGCTGCTGGCGCATCCCGTCATCAGTCTCGTCTCCGCCGTCGGCGCTCCATCGCGCGCGCAGTTGATCTGGCGCTCCCATGCCGAGCCGGCGGACCTGCCTCACTTCGCCTTGTTCGTCGGCACGGACCCTGTGTCGGTCTACTCGCAAGCTCCGACGCTCGTGGATCCGCCGGGGGCGAGCGCCATCCTCGAGGGGTTGACCGGCAGCTCGATCTTCCATGTGGGGCTCGCGGTCCGTGCGACGGCATCCGATTCCTGGACCCCGAGCGGGCCGATCCTCCGCCTTCACACCGGCCCGCCGATCTACGTGGATCC
Source organism: Planctomycetota bacterium (assembly GCA_046155895.1). Taxonomy (GTDB): domain Bacteria; phylum Planctomycetota; class UBA1135; order UBA1135; genus DASYPQ01. Next base: position 5,204 of record JBJXFB010000063.1, read on the forward strand.
CGCCGCTCCCCCCGGTGGCGACGGCACCAGCCCCGCGACGGCTACCAACGATCTCCCGCTCGCGATCCTGACCGCTTTCCTGGTGAACGGAGGTGGCAACGTCTGGGTCAAGGGGGGAGTCGTCGGGCCCCTGGCCTTGCCCCTCTACGGCGGCGTGTACCTCTCGGGCGGATTCGATGCCGGGATGCAGCTCGAGCAGCGGGACCCGTCGTTGCACGCCACCGTCCTCGAGGGTGCGGTCAACGTACCGATCGTCCAGATTCAGGCCGGGGACGGTCCTGCGGTGCTCGACGGGATCGTGCTCGACGGGAGGCTGGAGGCCAGCGCAGGGGTCGACGACCCAGGCGTGGCCGCGGAGCTTCGCAGCCTCGTGATCAGGGACTGCCGCCGCGGCATCGACCTGCGCGCACCTCCCGCCGGCGCCTCGGTCCGGGTGCTCGTGACGGGCGTCGTCGTCCGCGAGGCGACCGTCGAAGGTCTTCGCCTCGACGGTCCTCACCACCTGTGGATCGAGAGCTCGAACTTCCGGGACTGCAACAACGAGGGAGTCGCCCTGAACGACCTCATCGCTCCCGAGTCCGGTTCGGCCTCCTTCGTCGCGCGGGCCACGAACTTCGCCCGCAACGGCGAGGAGGGAATCGACTGCCACCTGGCGCTGCCGCCCGGAGCGGGCCCCGGGGGCGGGAGGTTCCGAGTCACGATCCAGGACTGCGACTTCCAGGAGAATGCCCTGAGCGGGATGGTGCTGGACGTCGACACGGAAGTCCTCCCCGCGTGGACCTCCAGCATCGACATTCGCGGTTGTACGGCGCGCTCGAACGGTTCGGCGGGGATGCGACTCGACCTCGACTCGACGTCCACCGCCTTCGTGCACCGCGTGACGAGCAGCGCGAACGCGGCCGAAGGGATCCATGTGTCCTCCGAGTCCTGGCCCGGGATGGCGACGATTTCCTGCTCGTCGATCCTGGGCAATGGCGGCGCGGGAGTGGCGAGCACCTTCGGCCAGGTCGGGATCCTCCTCAGTCACTGCGTCCTCTCGGGCAATCGAGGAGGCGGGACCTCGAGCGACCTCGCGCCCGTGTTCGCGGCCTCGAGTGTCGCCTACCTCCAGCCGTCCGCATGGCCCGCGGGAGACGCGATCGCGAGTCCAGTTCAGGATTCCCCCTCGCCCCAGCCGTTCGCGCGGGCGGCACGCGAATACGCCGAGGTGATCGGAGCCTCGGGCGTCGTTCTCCAGCTCTCGGATGCGCCGCTCTTCCCGGTCGACGGACCCGTGGAGATCGGCGACGACGGTTTGGCGCGCGTGGTGACGAGTCTCTCCGGCCAGCGGATCGCGCTGGATCCCGCGGCAGTCCCGCTCTGGCTGCCCACGACTGCCGGTCTGTTCGACCCAGGCGTCGGGGTGGTCGAGGACTTCCGCCTCGCGCCGGGCTCGATCGCCGCGAGCGGGGGACTCGCGCCGCCCGGCGGGGCTCCTGTCGACGCGGGGATCTTCGGTTCGCCGTCCGGAGGGATCCCGGGCCGTGAGCGCTCGGTGCCCGACCTGATGTTCCGATTGGCCTCGACGTCTCCCGCGTGGACACAACCACTCTCGGCCTCGAGCGACCTTCTCCTCGCTTTCCTCGACGGGAATCCTGATCCGGCCACGGCTCCGAGCGGAATCTTCGCCGTGGATGCGGGGGGGAACCTGCTCGGCGCGACGGTCGCCGTGGAGGGGAATCTCGTCCGCGTCTCGCCGCCGCCAAGCGGTTGGAAACCAGGGGACGTCGTCGAGCTCTTCCCGGCTCTGCGCTCGACGATCGGATCGAGCCTGGCGGTTCCGCTCGCTCTGCCGCTCCGCGCTCCCTGAGTCGCCGACTTCCGTGAGAGAACGGTGGATGAGCTCGTCGCGAGCTCCGACGCGCTAGAATGGGCGCGTTCCATTCGGGAGGCTGTCCGATGAATTCCGCGCTGCTCCGTCGTGCCCTGGCTCCGCTGGTCCTCCTCGCCCCGCTTGCGTCGGCGCAGACTCCGTTCGACGGCTGCGGCACGCTCGTCCCGGGCGTCACGTGCCCCAAGCTCTTCCAGCCCGACTCCGGCGGGTTGTACGTGCTCGGATGGGACCTGACGCCCTACTCGGTCGGCGACTACCTTCACGTCGTCGGCACGATCGACCCGTCGTGCATCACGTTCTGCCTGCAGGGGAACGGATGCATCAACCCGACGCTGGTCGAGTCCTGCTCGCCCGCGACGGATCTGTGCTTCGGCGACGGCACGCAGGGCGCCTGCCCCTGCTCGAACAACGGCGCGCCGGGACACGGCTGCGCGAACTCGCAGAATCCAAGCGGCGCGCTCCTCTCCGTCACCGGCACCACGAATCCCGACACGGTCGTGCTGACGAGCTCGGGCGAGCGCCCGACCTCGCTCTCGATCTTCTTCCAGGGAACCGCGGGCCTCGGGGTGCCCGTGTTCGCGGGAGACGGCCTGCGCTGCGTCGGCGGCACGTTAAAGCGCCTCTACGTCAAGAGCGCCGTCTCCGGCGTCGCCTCAGCTCCCCAAGGCGGCGATCCCTCGATCACGCAGAGGTCGGCCGCGCTCAACGATCCGATCGCGCCGGGCACCGCGCGCCACTACCAGGTCCACTACCGCGACGGCGCGGCGGCTTTCTGCCCCGATCCGCCGGGCAGCACCTTCAACACGACGAACGCCAAGTCGATCCTGTGGTGATCGAGCGGGCTCGCTGGAGCGAGGACGCGCTCCACCGCTGGATCCACGGGCTCCCTGCCCCACGAGCGCTGCGCGGGAGCCGGGGGCACGACGCAGCGGTCCTGGCCTCGATCCGGGGCTCGCCCGTGCTGTGCGTGGACCAGACGATCGAGGGGATCCACTTCGAGCCCGGGACCGCGCCCGCGCTCGTCGGGCGCAAGGCCGTCGGCCGCGCGCTCTCCGACCTCGCCGCGACCGCGGCGAGCCCGCGCGCCGTCCTCGTCGCTCTCGCGGCTCCTCGCCGATGCCCGGAGCGTTGGATCCGAGGCGTCCTCGCGGCCGCGCGTGCCACAGCCCGAGCCCACGGCGCGGATCTCGTCGGTGGTGATCTCTCCTCGACGCGCGGCCCGGCGATCGTCTCCGTGACCGCGTTCGGGGAGATGGCCGCGCGCCGATCGCCGCCCGGGCGCGACCGCGCGCGCCCAGGTCAGGTCGTCGTCCTCACCGGCCCGGTCGGAGGGAGCCGCCTCGGCCGCCACCTGCGCGTCCGCCCGCGCATCCTGTTCGGCCAGCGCCTCCTCGCGGCGGGCGCGACGGCGATGATGGATATCAGCGACGGACTCGCCTGGGATCTGCATCGGCTCGCGCGCGCCTCGAGAGTCCGCATCGATCTCGATCTCGACGCCGTTCCCGTGCACGCCGACGCGCGGCGCGCGGCGCGGATCGACCGGCGCGGCGCGCTCGACCACGCCCTCCACGACGGCGAGGACCACGAGCTCGTCGCGACGCTCGCCCGGAGCCGGATCTCCGCCTTCAGGACGATCGGTCGCGTCTCGCGCGGCACGGGGCTGTGGATCCACGGAACCGACGTAGTGACGCGGCGGTGGAAGCCCTCGGAAGGGGGATGGAAGCATGGCGCTTGAGCTGACCCGCACCTTCCTTTCGCGATCACCCGCGGCGACGCGCGCGCTCGGCGAGGATCTGGGCCGCCTGCTGCCCGCCGGCTCGATCGTCGCCCTCGACGGCGAGCTCGGTAGCGGCAAGACCTGCTTCGTCCAGGGTCTCGCGGCGGGCCTGGGCGTCGCCGATCCCGTCACGAGCCCCACGTACGCGCTGATGCAGAGCTACTCCGGCCGCCTCGACCTCCACCACTTCGACGCGTACATGGAAGGCCGCGAGCGCGCGCTCCTGCAGGACGGCGGACTCGAGTGGATGCACGCGGGCGGCGTGGCCGCGGTCGAGTGGGCTCGGCGCGTTTCCGACGTCCTGCCCTTGCCGCGTGTCTGGATCCGGTTCGAGCACGCCGGAGAGCACGAGCGTCGCCTCTCCATCACGGTCGAAGGGCAGGGCGCCGCCGCGCAGCGACTCGCGTCGATCGTCGGAGATCTCCAGGAAATCCGGTAGGGTGGTCCGCGCAGCGGCCGTTCCTTATCCTCTCGGCCCCTATGCTGCGACGGCGCGTCTCCGCGGTGGCGACCGCGATCCTGCTCATCCACCCCGGCGCCCTCCTGCCCGGCCGCGCGCAGGCTCCCGCCGCTCCGCCCGCTCGCAACGAGCTCGAGCTCACCCTGGATGAGGCGCAGAGGCTCGCGCTGGAGAACAACATCGGCCTCCAGGTCGACGATCTCGCCGCCGAGGCGGCTCTCTACGCTGCGCGCGGCAGTTGGGGAGCCTTCGACTGGGTCCTCGACGCCAACGCCGGGGTGACGGACGACGAGTTCGAGTCCAGCAGCGTGTTCGGCGGATCGTCCACGAACACGCAGACCTTCGGGCTCGGCCTCTCCCGGCTACTGTCGACGGGCGGCACCCTGCGCGCCGGCTTCGACACCGCCAACACGGACACGGACAACTCCTTCTCGGCGCTCTCCACGGCGACGACCGACGTCGTCTCGCTCTCCTACGTCCAGCCGCTCTTGCGCGGAGCCTGGCGCCAGTACGCGACCGTGTCCCAGACGATCGCGGACATCGAGTGGCGGCGCGCGATGGAAGGGCAGCGCACCGTGCGCCAGCGGCTGCTCCTGGACGTCAGCATCACCTACTGGGACCTGGTGGGAGCGCGGGCCCAGGCCGAGGTCGCCGAATCGAGCCTCGCCCTGGCACGCACGCAGCGGGACGAGGACGCCAAGCGTCTCGAGGCTGGCCAGGGGACGCAGATCGACGTGCTGTCCTCCGAAACGCAGGTCGCCGAGCGCGAGCAGCTGCTCCTCGCCGCGCAGGTCACCGTCCGCCAGCGGGCCGACGCCCTGCGCAAGCTGATCCTGCCCAGCGCCGAGGCGGAGCCGTGGGAGACGGACCTGATCCCCAGCACCCCGCTGCCGGCGGACACATCCGCCGCCGACGCTCCCGCCTGGACCGCCGCCCTGAACACGGCCATGACCCACCGGCCCGAGCTGCGCCAGCAGGAGCTCCTGATTCAGGAGCGCAAGCTCCAGCACGACGCCCGGACGAACGAGACACGGCCCTCCCTGGATCTCACCCTCGGCGCCGACGGCAAGGGATTCTCGGGCGATTCCTCCGAAGCGTTCGAGGAGGCCGTGCGCTACGACTTCCCGACCTACCAGGCCCTGCTCTCGTTCAGCTTTCCTCTCGGCAACCGCAGCGCGCGGGGCAACGAGAGGGCGGCCTGGGCGCAGCTCCGCGCGGCGCACCTCGTCTACGACGAGATCGAGATGCAGATCGCCGGGGAAGTGCGCGAGATGCTGCGCCAGGTCCTCTACCAGTCGCTGGCCGTCAGCGCGGCGCAGAAGAGCCTCGGCCTCGCGCAGCGGCAGCTCGAGGCCGAGCAGACGCGCTACCGGGAAGGGGCCTCGACGAATTTCCAGGTCTTGAGCTTCCAGAACGACCTGACCCAGGCTCTGTCCCTGGAACGCAACGCCCGCGCGAACTTCGCCAAGGCGCTCTCGGGGCTCGCCCAGGCGCAGGGCCTGATCGGCGAGGACGTCCCGCGATGAACCGATCCGCGCCCGCCTTCGCACTTCTCGGGCTGGCGTGCGCACTGCCGGGCGGATGCGGCGACGGAAGATCCGGGACCTCGGTCGCTTCCTTCGCGGCCCCGGAGCCGCAGGAACCCTCGCTGGCGGCGGACGACCGGATCGCTTGGCTCCTCGCTCCCTGCGCCAGGCCCGAGCCCTTCCTCGGGGACACGAGCGACCCGGTCGCGATCCTCGTCCACAAGATGGCGCGCGGGCATCTCGATCCGATGCGCCTCGCGAAATCGGAGCTGTCGGCGCTGGGCGAGGCCGCCCTGCCCGAGCTGCGCCGTTTCTGCGAAGCCCAACTCTCCGACCCCGACGGGGCGCAGCGCCTCTTGAACGGGTTGACCGTGCTCTCGGCGATGAAGACCGACGCCGGCCGCGAGATCCTCCTCACGGCTCTCGGACATCCCCAGGACACGGTGCGGATCGAGGCCGTGCGCGGGCTCGCCGTCCACGCCGGGCCCGAGGACTACGACCGCCTGAAGAACCTCATCCCGATCTCGGAGCCGGGGACTCAGAACGAGATCGGAGCGGCGTTGATCCGCGCGGACAGGCAGCGCGCCGAGGACGATTTCGTCGCCTGGCTGGCGGGACCACGCGAGCACGCGGCGGTCTGGATCGACGCCGCGCGGAAGTTCTGCGACACGCAGCGCCCGGAGACCCTCGAGCGCTTCCGGTCGCTCGCACCTCGGCTCGAGGGCGAGTCGCGGTTCTACCTGGAAGCCGCGCTCGCCAAGAACGGCGACGAGGCCGCTCTGGCCTCCCTGCGCGCCGCGCTCGCGGACTCCGACCCCGCGCAGCGGAACGCGGCGATCCGCGCGTTCGAGCGCGTCGGGATGATCCGCGAGATCGCGCCGCTGCTCTGGAGCGACCGCAACGAGACCCTGCGAGGCCTCGTGGCCGCCGCGATCGCGCAGATGCCCCGGACCGCCGAGACGGACGCATGGCTGCGCAAGGGAAGCCTCGATCGGGCGCGCTCGGTCCAGCTCGCCTGCTTGCGCGTGCTCGCCGAGCGCGGGGACCTCGAAGCCTTCGAGCAGGCGATGGTGATGCTCGAGGGGAACCGCGCCGACCTCGAGTTCGGCGTCCACATCCTCAAGGGAGCCTGGCGCGTGAACCCCCAGTTCGCGCAGCGTTCGTTCGCGCTCCTCGAAGGCCTGCGGACGGGGACCATCCAGCCCGTGCGCGTCGAGCCCCAGACTCTCGACCGCGCGATCGCCCAGATCCCTCTGCTCCAGGCCGCTGCGGCGCTCCACGACCGGGGGCGCACCACGTCGGGGATGGTCGACTCGCTGCCCGCGCACCGCTGGTACGTGATGCAGGCGGGGAACACCTGCGCCGAAGGGCGCGCCTTGCTGCGGGTGCTCTGGGAAGAGGAGGAGGATCCGGCTTGGCGAGTGGACCTCGTCGGGGCCTCGGCCTTCGAGAAGGACGAGCCGAGCCGCCAGTTCCTGTTGTCGATCCTCGACCTGGAGCGGACGACGCCGCTCGAGATGCTGCATGCGGCCAACCTCCTCGTCCACCACGGCCCGACCTCCGTCGTCGCGCCGCGCCTGAAGCGCGCCGTGATGCGCGTGACCGATCCGGCGGTCCGGCAGGCTCTCAACTGCCTGCTGAACGAGTGGTACGGTGTGGCGGATTGAGCGCATCCTCCTCACGAGCGTCCTGACGCTCGCCGCGTCCTGCGGAAGCTCGGACGAGGGCGATCCCGACTCGCGCCAGGAGGCCCCCGCTCCCGGGCACTCGTTTCGCGGCCGTCTGCGCCAGATGCCGGCCTGGGCCGACGATCTCCGCCGCCGGCGGGATCCGGTCGTGGACGGCTGGCCGACGGAAGCGTGGGCGACCTGGATCGAGAAGAACCTGCCCGACAGGGTCGGCCGCGCGCTCGCGGGTGACCGGGGCGGGCTCGAATCCCTGCTCGCCGACACCTTCGCCGGCGCCGGCGAATTGTGTCCCGCGGCGCTACGGGTCGTCTTCGACGACGGCAACACCTCGGTTCGACGCGCCGGCGAGATCGACCGCGCGATCCATCCCCGGGCGCATCTCGAGACCCTCGTCGCGGCTTGGCGGGCCACCCTCGCTGGCACGGCTCCTCTGCGCGTCGACGTCGACGTCGACGGCCTGACTTCCCTCGGCGAGGACCGCTTCGAGACGGCGATCCGGCTGCGCGTCTCCGGACGCTCCGGAGGGGGATCCGTCCAGCAGAACGCGCGCTGGAGGGCGGAGTGGATCGGCGGGACTGGAGAACCGCGGCTGCAGCGCCTCGAGGTCCTTCGATACGAGGAGGTCCGGACGCGGGTGCGGCCTTTCGCGGAGCTCACGCGCGCTCTGCTCGCTCCGGTGGCAGCGTCCCGCGAGGAACTTCTTCGCGGAAGCGACGACTACCACCTTCGCCAGGACCGCTTGTCGGGCCAGCCCTACCTCGGCATGCACGGCCTGGCCTTCGGCGACGTGGATGGGGACGGACTCGAGGACATCTACATGCCGCAACCGGGCGGCCAGCCCAACCGCCTCCTCCTGCACCAGCCCGACGGGACGCTGCGCGACGGCACGCTCGCGGCCGGACTCGAGATCCTCGACAACTGCGGACCGGCGCTCCTCCTCGACCTCGACGACGACGGGGACCAGGACGTCGCGGTGGCCTCCGGCTCGAGCATCCTGATCGGATGGAACGACGGCGAGGGCCGGTTTCCCGAGCACACCGTGCTCGAAGGACCCGATGCGCCCGAGGTCACGAGCATGAGCGCGGCCGATCCGGACCAGGACGGGGACCTCGACCTGTACGCCTGCCGGTACGCGCGAGGCGGCGTCGGGAACGGAGCGCCGGCGCCGTACTGGAACGCGCAGAACGGCGAGAGGAACCTCTACTGGCGCAACGAGGGCGGACGGCGATTCATCGAGGCGGCGCGCGAGGTCGGCCTCGACGTCCACGCGACCCGGTTCAGCCTCGCTCTGCTCTTCGAGGACCTCGATGACGACGGCGACGTCGATCTCTACGTCGTCAACGACTTCGGCAAGAACGCCTACTACAGCAACTCGGGCGGGAAGTTCACCGAGGTGGGGGAGGAGCGCGGCGCCGCCGTCCCCGCGGCGGGGATGGGAGTCAGCGCCGCGGACGTCGACCGGGACGGGAACCTGGATCTCTTCCTCACGAACATGGACTCGCCCGCGGGATCGCGGATCGCTTCCTCGCCGCGGTTCCTGCCCGAGCAGCCCGACGTTGCGGCGGCCTACCAGGGCCATGCACGCGGGAGCACGCTGCTCCTCGGCGACGGGAAGGGCGGGTTCCGTGACGTGACCGGCGACGCGGGCGTCGGGCCTTCCGGCTGGGCCTGGGGCGGGACCTTCTTCGACCTGCAGAACGACGGCTGGGACGATCTCTACGTGCCGAACGGATTCGCGACGAACCGTGACGCGGACGATCTGCGCTCGTTCTTCTGGCGTTGCGTCGTCGGGAGGACTCCTCGCGAGCCTCCCGCGCCGCAGCCCTACGTCGACGCCTGGGACGCGATCATGCACTTCTCGCTGTTCGAAGGCTGCTCGTGGAACGGGCGCGAGCGCAACTTCGCGTACCTGAACCTGGGCGGGCTGCGCTTCGCGGAAGCCGCAGCGGCGCTCGAAGCGGATTTCCAGGACGACGGACGCCTCGTGGCGCCGACGGACTGGGACGACGACGGACGGGTCGATCTCTGGCTGCGGAACCGCACGGGGCCGAGGCTGCGCTTCCTCCGCAACGTCGAGCCGGATCCAGGGCACTGGATCGCGCTCGATCTTCGCGGTTCGAAGAAGAACCTCGATGCCATCGGCGCGCGGGCGGTCGTCGAGGCCGGCGGCGTCGAGTCCTCGCGGACGGTGTACGCGGCCCAGGGATTCATGGCCGCTCCGTCGCGGCGCCTGCACTTTGGACTCGGAGCGCTTGCGAAACCGGTCCGGATCGAGGTGCGCTGGCCCGACGGAACGATCGAGACTTTCGCCGACCTCGCCGTCGATGCGCGCTACCGGATCGTGCAGGGCGAGAAGACGGTGCAGCGCGTCGAGCCGCGGCGGCACCCCGCCCTCGAGGGTCTCGCCCACGACCCGGTCCGCGTGCCGCCGACCGAGGTCCAGCGCATCGTGTTGTACGAAAGACTGCCTGCAGGGCCGCTCGTCCTCCCCGGCATCGACGGATCGAAGCGCGGGGTCGAAACCTACCGGGGCCAACCTCTGCTCGTGTTCCTCGGGATGCCTGGCGATGCCGCGTCCGAGCATCTGCTGCAGGCTCTCGAGAGCCGGGAGGCAGCGTTCGTGGCCCTGGGGACAGCGCGGGTCTCGGTCAAGGATGCGGATCAACGCTTCCATCGAGCACTCGAGGTCTTCCTGGTGGAGATCCTCGGACCCTTCGACCGCGTTCCCTATCCGCTCACGATGCTCTTCGATTCGGCCGGCCAGCTGACGGCGGTCTACGCGGGCCCGGCGCCCGTGGAGAGGATCCTGGCGGACGTCACCCTCGCTCGCGATCTCGATCCCGCGACGCGCTCGACGGAGCTCCTCCTTGGCGGCCGTTGGGCGCGGCCGGGCGCGCGGAACCTCCAGGTCGTCGGACAAGTCTTCGATCTGCTCGGAGACGCGGAGATGGCGCGCTACTACCGCGGCCTCGCGGAACTCCAGGCCGGCAAGTGAGCCTCGCGCTCAGCTGCCGGGGATCACGCGCCAGGGATCGGTCATGTCGCGCGGAGGGCTCGCGAGGCCGGTGAATCGGCCGTCCCCGTTCGGCAGACCGAGCACCGGCCCTCCGGGCTCGACCGCGAAGGCGGCGACGCCGGTCCGTCCGTGATCCCAGGGCCAGGCGAGCAGGACCGGCCGGTCCTCGGCGTCCCGGACGGACTCGAAGACGTATCCGTGCCGCCGCAATCGTCCGTCGTCGAGCACCTCGACGTCCTCGAGCCGGACCCGGTGGCCCGTGCTCGCCGCGAGCAGAGCGGAGAGGCCGCCCGCATCGAGAGCTTCCCGGTTCGCGATCGCGTCGACCGCGAGGATCCTCAACATCGCGATCGCATCGGTCTCGTTCTCGCGCAGCGCGAAGCGGCGCAGCCGCGGCAGCGAGACGAGCACGACGACGATGGCGATCAAGGCGAGAGTCGCCGCATCGACGAGCGAAAGACTGCGCTCCTTCACGGCGGAGGCCTTGGACCTCGCGCCGGATCCCGCTCCCTCGGACACTGCCTGGCTCGTCGCCATCTTGCTAGGCTCCAATGCATGACTCGCCGGCCCTCGATGCAAGACCTTTCCGCGCCGCTGGCGAGCGCGGCGAGGCACATCGCGAGGAGGATCAGCGCGTCGGGGAAGCGGGCCTGGCTCGTGGGCGGGGCGCCGCGCGACCTCGCGCTGGGGCGCGGGCCCTCCGAGATCGACATGACCTCGGCCGCCACGCCGAAGGAGATGGAAGGGCTCTTCGACCGGACGATTCCCGTCGGCCGGGCCTTCGGGACCATCGTCGTCCGCGTGGAGGGGCTCGACGTCCAAGTGACGACCTTCCGGTCCGAATCGGGCTACACGGACGCCCGCCATCCCGACCAGGTCGCCTACGGCGCGACCGTCGAGGGTGACTCCGCACGGCGCGACTTCACCTGCAACGCCCTCTACCTCGACCCGCTCGACGACGCCTTCGCGGATCCCCAAGGCGGTCTCGCCGACCTCGCGGCGCGGCGTCTGCGCTGCGTCGGGGAGCCCGAGGAGCGCTTCCGCGAGGACGGTCTGCGCCTCCTGCGGCTCGCCCGTTTCGCCGCGGCGCTCGATCTGGAGCCCGATCCGGCGACCCTGGCCGCGGCGCGCCGTTCGTCGGAGGCCCTGCGCGGGGTGAGCCCCGAGCGCGTCCGCGAGGAGCTCGCTGCCGTCTTTTCGAAGCCGGGCTGCGGGCGAGCGCTCGCGATCCTGGTCGATCTCGAACTGCTGGAGCGCGCCATCCCCGACCTCGGCGTCCTGGCGTCCAAGGAGGGCGGCGCGCGTGCCTACTGGGAGGTCCGCGCGCGGACCTTCGATCATCTGCCGCCGGCGCCCGGACTTGCGCTCGGGCTGGCGGCGCTGGTCGACGCGGAGGCCGTCCAGGCCCTGCGGCCCTCTCGCGAGCTCCTGCGCGAGGTCGCGGGGATCCAGGAGGCCGCCCGCGCGGCCCGGACGATCGATCGAGCCGCCCGGTCCGATCGCATCCGCTGGATGCGGAGCTCTGCTTTCGAACCCGGGGTCGCGCTGGAGCGGGCGAGGCGCATGGCGGAAGCCTCGTCCGTGGCTGCTCTCGACGAAGCGTTGGCGGAGCGCCGGCGGCTCGGGACGGACGGCCTGCGGCCAGCCCCGCTCCTGGGCGCGGAGGATCTCGTGCGAGAGGGCCTGGCGCCCGGACCGGCTTTCGGGAGGCTGCTGCACGAAGCGGAGACGCGCCAGCTCGACGGAGTCGACCGGACGAGGGCGGACGCGCTCGCCTGGCTGGCGCAGGCCGCTCAGGAGGGCGGAAAGACGCCGCGGAGCGCGAAGGATACGGGGTAACCGCACAGGATCGCCCCCGCGACGATCCAGGACGCCGTTCCGCCCGCGGACAAGGCGACCGCAGCCGTGAACACGAGCAGCCGGCGCAGGGCGAAGCCGGTCGCGCGGGTCAGGTCCTCGCTGGACCAGATCCCGGGGCGATGCGCGGCGCGGATCAGTCCGAGCGCGCCTGCCGCGGCGAGCAGCAGGGCCGCGCACGGACGCGCGAGGGATTCGAGCGGATGCAGCAGCGCCGCGCAGGGTGCGAGGAGGAGCAGGACCGCGGCGACGCCGAGGAGCCAAGAGGGACTCGCGCGCTGCTGTTCGTTCCGGTCGGCATCCTCGAGCCGCGCCAGGCGCGAAACCGTGAAGACGTAGGCCGCGTACAAGAGCGGCGGGAGCAGGATCAGGATTCCCAGGCTTCCGCCGCTTCCGAGCAGGAGACCCGCCGCCAGGTTGGCGCCGCGGCAGAACGCGAGCAGCAAGGGACCGAGCCAGGCTCCGCGCAACGCAAGATCGTAGAGCAGCGCCGCGAGTGCCACGGCGCCGATCGCCGCTCCACAGGAGGGCGACACTCGCAGCGCGATCACCGGTCCCGCCGCGAGGAGCGCGAGGCCGAGGATCAGCGCCGCGCCGGCCGGGATCCGCCCCGAGGGGATGGGCCGGTCCGACCGAACCCGGCGGTCCTCCTCGCGGTCGCGCCAGTCGTTCAGCACCATCCCGCCGTGGTAGACGCACAGCGAGGCCAGGATCAGGAGGAAGGGAGCGGATCCTCCGATCCATCCTCCGGCTCCGGCGACCACGCCGGCTGCGATATCGGCCGCGGCGGTGGGGGAGAGGGACAGCCGCAGGAGCCGGCCGAGGGCTTTCATCTCAGCCGTTCACGAACCACTTCATCACGTCGCTGTAGGTCACCCAGACCATGAGGGAGACGATGAGCACGATCCCGACCATCTGGCTGTAGGAGAGCACGCGCTCGGAGACCGGCGACCCCTTCACCTTCTCGATCAGCAGGAAGAGCAGGTGACCGCCGTCGAAGACGGGGATCGGGAGCACGTTGAGGAACGCCAGGTTGATGCTGAGCATGCAGAGGAAGAAGAAGAGCTTCGAGAGGCCGAGCGCGGCCCAGCTGTGCGAGACGACGCCGATCGTGATGATCCCGCCGATGTTCTTGCCGCTGACCTGGCCGAACAGGATCCGCTTGAGGGTCAACCAGGACTCCTCGAGGAACTTCCACGACGCGGCGAAGCCGGCCTGGATCGCCTCCACCGGGCCGTCGGTGCGGTAGACGTACTGGGCCGATTGCAGCGCGAAGCCGTAGTCGAGCGGATGCGAGGGCGCGACCGCGGCCGTGATCGTGCTGTATTCGTGCTCCCCCGCGGCGTTCGTGCGCTCGAAGGCGATCGACAGCGTCCGTCCGTCGCGCGCCGCGCCGGCGGCGCCTCGGATGGTGGTGGGATCGACGGACTCGCGATCGTCATCGGGCCCCATGTAGGCCTGCATCGCCACGCCGTCGATCTTGAGGATGCGGTCGCCGTCCGCGAGCCCGGCCTTGGCGGCGGACGAACCAGGCTGCACGCTCACGCGGGTTCCTTCGCGGTCGGGCCCGATGGCGATCTGGTCGTGGAGCGCGAGGACTTCGGCCGGGGTGAAGGGTCCGAGCTCGCGCTCGACGATCTCGCCGGCGCGAGCGACGCGCGCCTTCACGGGACCCTGGGCGGAGGCGAGCGCTTCCAGGAAGTCGAATTCGCGCAGGATCCGGTGGCCGCCGACATCGAGAATCCGGTCCTCGCGCCGCAAGCCGGTCCGCGCGACCAGCGCCGTCTCCTTCAGGTCGAACACGTGGTTCACGAGCGGCGCCACGCCGAGGATCGGCTTGTCGGCCTGCACGGACGCCCGCGGCACGAGCTCCGCGACGAAGGTCTTGCCGTCGCGCTCGAAGGTGGCCTTCAAGGGCCCGCCCTCGCGGACCGCGGCCGCGAGCTGCTCTTCGATCGGCAAGCCAGCCAGGGCGCCCTCGACGGAGACCAGCTGGTCCCCGGAGGCGACACCTGCTGCGGCGGCCGGGGAATCCGCCGCGACGCGCACCGTCGCCTCGGGATCGATCGCGCTCGTGACACCGATCTTGAATGCGCCCAGGTCGTCGTCCCAGATCGGCTTCAGGCGCACGGTGCGCGACTCGGTCGCGCCCGGCTCGAGCACCACGAGCTCGGCCTGCTCCGGCGATCCGAGCGCGACCTCGGTCATGATGTGGCTGAAGTCGAAGACCCGGTTCCCGTTGACGGAGAGCACGCGCGCCCCCTGCGGCAGGCCGGCGTGCCAGGCGGGCGACCCCGGCGAGCTCGGCCCGAGCAGCGTGTCCGTGCACGGGACGCCCACCGCGAAAACGATCGGGAAGACGACCAGTCCGAAGAGCACGTTCGCCAGGACGCCGCCCGAGTAGATCAGGAAGCGCTGGCCGACGCTCTTCGAAGGCAGCTCGTCGGACCTCGGCCCGGTGCGTCCCTCGGCGCCTTCCTCTCCCGCCATGCGCACGTAGCCGCCGATCGGGACCAGGGCCAATTGGTATAGCGTCGCGCCCCGCCGCCACCCGAAGATCCGCGGCCCCATGCCCAGGCTGAAGACCTCGACGCGCACGCCGCACAGCCGGGCGCAGACGAAGTGCCCCGCCTCGTGAACGAAGATCACGAGGCTGATCCCGAGGACCACCTGGGCGTAGCGGGCGAACTCGAGCCAGAATGCTTCCATCCCGTGATCCTAGGCTCGGGCCCGGGCTCGCGCTCCAAGCCCTTGGACTTCTTCGCGGGCGAACACGCGAGCGAGCCCGTCCGATCGGAGGAGGTTCCCGACGCTCCCGGAGAGGCCCGGCCGCCGGTCGAGGACGCGACGGTTGATCCTCGCGATGTCGGGGAAGGCGATTTCGCCGCGGAGGAAGGCCTCGACGGAGACTTCGTCCGCGGCGTTCAGGACGCTGCCGGCGTCCTCTCCCTCGTCCACGCAGCGGAATCCGAGCTCGAGGGCGGGGAACCGGACGGGGTCGGGGGCCTCGAAAGTCAGGTGCTGGAAACGGGCGAGGTCGAAGCCGGAGAAGGCCGACGGCGCCCGGTCGGGGTGGTGGAGCGCGTAATGGATCGGCCCGCGCATGTCGGGCGGCCCCATCTGGGCGATCACCGAGCCGTCGACGAACTCGACCAGCGAGTGGACGATCGACTGGGGGTGGATGACGACCTCGATCCGCTCGTGCTCGAGGCCGAAGAGGTGGTGGAGCTCGATCACCTCGAGCGCCTTGTTCATGAGCGTGGCCGAACCGACGGTGATCCTCGGCCCCATGCTCCAGTTGGGATGCCGGAGCGCCAGGTCGGGAGTCGCGCGTTCCAGCTCCTCCGGCGTCGACGAGCGGAACGGACCTCCGCTGGCGGTCAGGACCACCCGGCGGACCCGATCGATCCGCTCACCGCGCAGGCACTGGAGGATGGCGGAGTGCTCGGAATCGACGGGCACGATCTCGCCCCCGTGCTCCCGGGAGAGCGCGACGAGGAGCTCGCCCGCCATGACGAGCGATTCCTTGTTCGCGAGTGCGAGGGTCTTGCCGCGCTCGAGGACCCTGATCGACGGAACGAGGCCGGCGGCTCCGACGACGCCGTGCAGCGCCACGTCGTACTCCGCTTCCAGCGCGATCTGCTCGAGGGCGCCAGGACCCGTGAAGAGCTCGGTGCCGGCCGGAAGGCGCGGCCGGATCGAAGCCGCCGCCTCCTCGTCGGTGACGGCCACGAAGGGCGGCCGGAATTCGAGGACCTGCTCGCACAGGAGGTCGACGGACTTCCTCGCGGCGAGACCGACGATCCGGTGGGAGCCCGGCTCCTCCCGCAGGAGTTCGAGGGTCTGCGTCCCGATCGAGCCGGTGCTGCCAAGCAGGAGCAGGGATCTCATCGAGCCTGGACGACCTCGGTGGTAGTGTAGTGGATCCTCGGGCGCGCGGGAATGACGCGGCCCGACGCCCCCCGAGTGTGGCAGCGCGAAGCGAAGCATTGTCCTCTGTGCGGCGCCGGGCTGGCTAGGGCGTCGATCGAAGGGCGCGAGCGCGTGCGGTGCACCGGTTGCACGTTCGTCCTCTACGAGAATCCCTCGTGCGCGGCGGCGGGAATGGTCGTCGATCCGCGCGGACGCGTCCTCCTCGTCCGCCGCGCGATCGAGCCTTTTCGCGGACACTGGGCGCTGCCTGCTGGATACCAGGAAGTCGACGAGGATCCGGCCTTCACCGCGGCGCGCGAGGTCCTGGAGGAGTCCGGGATCGAGGTCGAGATCCTGCGCCTGATCGACCTCCTGTTCCTCCCGGGCCAGCGCGTGAAGCCCGCCAACCTGGCCGTCTATCTCTGCCGGCCGACCGGAGGGACGCTGCGCCATGGCGACGACACGCTCGAGGCCGCTTGGTTCGCGCCGAACGACCTGCCTGCGGATCTTGGATTCGACAACGGCCCGCGGATCCAGGGCTGGCTGCGCACGATCTCGCGATTCCCCCCGCGCACGTGAAGGGGGGACAAACAGGGAGTATCCTGCCTCCAACCCCAGGTGCGCGCCGCGAGCCCTGAGCGTCGCGCCCACTTCAGCAGGATGACCATGACACCCGCTCCCGCACGCTACCGCGATGCCGGCGTCGACATCTCGAGCAAGTACGAAGCCGTCGAGCGCGCCAAGGAGGCGATCCGACGCAGCTTCACGCCCGGGGTGGTCGGCGACGTGGGTTCGTTCGGCGGCCTCTTCGACCTCGACAAGGCGGGCGTGCGCGACGCGCTGCTGGTCGCCAGCGCCGACGGAGTGGGGACGAAGCTCGAGGTCGCCAAGCGCGCCGGCATCTACGACACCGTGGGGCGCGATCTCGTCCACCACTGCATCGACGACATCCTCGTGCAGGGCGCGCGGCCGCTGTTCTTCATGGACTACGTGGCCGTCGGGAAGATGGAGCCCGTGATGGCCAGCGAGCTCATCCGAGGCTGCGCCGAGGCCTGCAGGGAAAACGGACTGGCGCTGCTCGGTGGCGAGACGGCCGAGATGCCCGGGCTCTACGTGCCGGGCGATTTCGACCTGGCCGGATTCATCGTGGGCGCCGTATCGCGCGAGAAGCTGCTCGACGGCAGCCGCGTCCGGCCAGGCCAGATCCTCCTGGGGCTGCGCTCCTCGGGCCTGCACACGAACGGCTATTCCCTGGCGCGGAAGATCCTCTTCGACGAGCTGCGGCTGTCCATCTCCGACCGTCCGAAGGAGCTCGGGGGCCAGAGCGTCGGCGAGGCGCTGCTCGCGATCCACCGCTCCTATCTCCGGCTCCTCTGGCCGCTCCTCGAGCGCGATCGGATCGCGGCCATGGCGCACATCACCGGCGGCGGGCTGGTCGACAACCTTCCCCGCGTCCTGAACGGCTGCGATGCGTGGATCGACCGCTCGAAATGGCAGCCGCCGGCCCTGTTCCGGTTCCTCTGCGATCGCGGCGGCGTCGGAGCGGACGAGGCCTATCAGGTCTTCAACATGGGGATCGGGATGGTGCTCCTGGTCGAGCCTGCCGTGGCGGACGAGGTGGAAAGGGATCTCCGCAGCGCCGGTGAGGACGTCTTCCGCATCGGCGAGCTCCGTCGCTCGATGAACACCGTTCCGGCCGTCGGGGAGAGCGCCATCGAAGGGGAGGTGCGTTGGATCTCCTAGGTTCCCTCCTCCTCGCAGTCCTGGCCGGGTTTCCCGGCGTCCAGGACGCGGCGACGTCTCCCGGTTCGGACGTCTGGGTGGAGACCTGGCGGGCTCTCGACGGGTTGGCTCGGAGCGCGCCGGGATCCGCGGCGCGGCGACAGACCGCCGCCGAGCTCGGGTCCTTCCAGGCGCGCCGCGAGCGCGCGGCGCGCAAGCGCCACGACCGTGTGGAGACCTTTCGTTCGCGAGTGCTCGAAGCCCAGCTCGCGCGCCTCGCGCAGGCGCCCTTCCGCCCGGTTCCCGATCCTCGAGTTCCGGTCGACTGGCTCCCCGGGGAAGCGTGGATCGCCGCGCAGGTCGCGGGTCCGGGGCCGACTCGTGTCGCGGCGATCGAGAGGGCCCTGACCGAGGCGCGCGCGGCGGAGCTCGCCGAGTGCCTTCGATTCGCCACCGGGATCGCGGCCGACGATGCGCGCGCCCTGCGCTTGACCGAGTCGAAGCAGGTGGCTCGGGCTCTCCAGCGCAGGATCCAGGCCGCCACGGCGAGCGAGCTCGAGCCCGGGCACCGCGCTCGGACCGAGGCCGCGGTTCTCTTCGGGCTCGTCTCGAGGCTCGCGGGTGAGCAGGCCCAGGCGCTGGAGGTTCTGCAGCAACGGCTGGAATCCACGCGCGATCCCGCGGCTCGCGGCGAACTGCTCGTGGAGATCGGCCGCGTGCGGCTGGCGGCCGGGGAAGACCCTGCAGCCAGGCGGGCTCTCGGGGAAGCGCTCGCCTTGGGCTCGCCGGATGCCGGCTGGATCCTCGGCCGGAGCGCACTCTCCGAAGGCGCCGTCCCTCGCGCGCGGGCCCTGTTCCGCACGCTGATCTCGAATCCGGAGGCAGGCGCGATTCCGAGCCCCGCGTTGCGGGGCTACGGGCTATCCCTGCTCTCCAGCGCAGATGTCCGTGTCCTCCCGTCCCGCAACCGATCCGTCCACCCCCGCTAGGTCCGACATGACTTGCAAGCACCTGCTCCTGCCCAGCCTGATCCTCATGGCTCCTTGGCCCTCCTCGTCTCCGGGGTCTCCCGCTTCCGAGGAGGGGTTGAAGGCGAGCGACCACAAGGCCCTGGGGAAGAACCTCGCGGAATACGTCGAGGCCTGGGGCAAGAACAAGGGGCTCGACGCGGCTCGCGCCGCGGTCGCCGGACAGCTCGAGAAGCTGAGGAAGCGCATGAAGGACAAGGATCCGCTCGCGCTGACCGCGGATCTCGGCAAGGCGATGTGGGAGGCACGTGACTACCCCTCCGCCAAAGGCGTGAAGAAGGGGAACGTCAGCGACATCAGGTACCAGGACAAGGACAACCAGCTCGATCTGACCTACTCGATCTGGGCGCCGTCGAAGTACGACCCCAAGAAGTCCTACTCGGTCATCTTCTGCATTCCGGAGAAGGGCGAGAAGCCCGGCGATCACCTGAGGGAGAAGTGGATCGCGCAGGCGATCCGGGAGAACGCGATCCTGGCCGCCGTGCCGATGCCCGAGGACGCAGCCCAATGGAGCGAGGTCGGAAGCGCCGGCAAGTGGGGGGGAGCCGCGAATCTCTTCACGGTCTTCCGCGAGGTGACGCGCACGTACGCCACGGACTTCGACCGGGTCTACATCGCCGGTCGCGGGGACGGAGTCGCAGCCGCCGTCACGCTCGCATCGCGCAATCCGGACCGGTTCGCGGGCGTCATCGGGCGCACCGGGGACCCCGGAGAGATCTCGACGGAGAACTTCCGCAATCTGCCCACGTTCTTCGCCGGGGCGGGCGCTGGAGCGACCGCCTTTGCCGAGAAGTGCGCGAAGGCCGGCAACGACAACTGCATCCTGAAGCCGGAAGGGACCGAGGAGGACGTCTGGGCCTGGATCCAGGACCACCCGCGCATCTCGAACCCCGCGCAAGTCGTGCTGTTCCCCGACTCCTCGCTCCACTACAAGGCCTACTGGCTCCAAGTCCCGCCCTGGGACGGGGAAGGAACGGCCAGCGTCCAGGCGACGATCGACCGGGCTTCGAACACGATCACGATCGACGGGGAGGGCTTCACGGGAGTCATCCTCTACTTCAACGACGTGCTCGTGGATCTCGACAAGCCCGTGAAGGTCGTGTGCAACGGAGTCGAGCACCTCGACGTGATCCCCCGGAGCCTGGCGACGATGCTCGACCTGTTCGTCAGCTCCCGCAGCGATCCGGGCAAGGTGTACACGGCGACCCGGAACTACGATCTTCCTGCCAAACCCAAGCCCAAATGAGCTCGAGGGGCTCGGCGTGGATCCTGGCCGTGGCCGGGCTCGCCGGGGCGTGCTCGATGACCCTCGAGCTGTCCGCCGTGCGGCTGGTCGCGCCCTGGTTCGGCACGAGCAGCGTGGTCTGGACGCACGTGATCGGCGTCGTCCTGCTCGCGCTCTCCGTCGGCTACTGGATGGGAGCTCGGCTCTCGCGAGGAGCGAATCCCGAACGGACTCTCGGGATCGCCCTGCTCCTCGCGGCGGGCGCGACCGCCTGGCTCCCGGCTCTCGCCCATCCCGTCGCATCCTGGTTCCGGCCTGCGGGGATCGCGCTGGACGAGGCGGCGGAGCTCCTGCAATGGGGGAGTCTCGCCGCGGCGCTCGTGCTGTTCCTGCCGCCGACCCTGCTGCTCGGATGCGCGCCTCCGCTCGCTACGGAGATCCTGCAGCGACGGAGCGACCGTTCGGCCGGGGATTCAGGGGGACGCGTGCTCGCCCTGTCGACCCTGGGCAGCATCGCCGGGACTTTCTCGACGACGTATCTGGTCCTGCCCGCACTGGGTCTGACGCGAACCTACCTCGGAGTCGGCGTCCTGCTCGCATTGACCGGGATTTGGTCGCTCGTGCAGGGCCGCGGTCCCACGAAAGGCGCGCTGGGCATCCTTCTCTTGCCCCTCCTGGTCGCCCTGCCCGTTTCGCGTTCCAGGAACCCTGCGGCGCCGGAAGGCTGGCGCGTCCTCGACCAGGCGGAATCCGCGTACCAGTCGATCCGGATCGTCGAGAGCCTCGAGCCTGACGCGCCCTTCCGGCGCCTGCAGGTGAACGAGGGCCTCGATTCCTTCCAGTCCGTCTGGCAGCCCGAGCCGGGTCTCCTACCGGACGGGTACTACTACAACCTGTTCGTCCTCCCCGTCTGGTGGTCGGAATCCGCGGGACCCTGGCGCGTTTTCGTCGCCGGTCTCGGCGCGGGAACGGCCTGGCGGGTGCTCGAAGGCGCGATGCCCGCGCAGGTCCGCCTCGTGGGGACTGGAGCCGAGATCGACCCCGAGGTCGTGGCCATGGGAAGGCGCTGGTTCGATCTGCCGGCGAGTGAGCCGGATCGCCGCGTCCTGGCAGGCTGGGACGCCCGGGCTGCGCTCGCCAGCCAAGTCGAGCCGTTCGAGGAGATCGTCCTGGACGCCTACGCGAATCAGATGGAGATTCCCGCCCATCTCTGCACGCTGGAGTTCTTCGAAGAGGTCGAATCCCATCTGGCTCCGGCGGGGTGGCTCGCCGTGAACATCGGGGGCTTCGGTCTCGCCGACCCCGTCGTGGAATCCGTGGCGGGCACGGTCGCGAGCGCCTTCGGAACCCGTGTCCTGGCCGTCCGCGTTCCCTTCTCGCGAAACTGCATCCTCTTCGCTCGCAGGGGCGCCGAAGCGCCGACGCCGGGATCGGAGGCGTGGTTCGTCAGCGACGCGGGCCAGAGTGAACGACTGTCCGCGTTGTCCCTGGAGGGAACCTGGCGCTGGTTCGAGGCGGGCGGAATCGGGCCGATCCTGACCGACGACGAGAACCCGATCGACGCCTTGCAGTGGGAATCCATCCGCCGTGGAAGGGAGTCATGGATCTCCGGGCACTGAAGCCGGGAGTCCTCCTCCTGGCGTGCGCGCTCTCGTTCCCGGTGCGGGCTCGAGGAGAGGAGCGGCCCCGGCGCTTCGAGCAGGCGCTCGCTGCGACGGACCAGGAGCCTGATGCAACGAGCCGGGCGCGCGCTCGCGTCGAGATCCTGTACAGCGCGGGGGATCTTCCCGGCGCGCTTCGCGAAGCCCTGGCCGGTCTCCGGCTAGCGCCGGGGGATCGCATCCTGCTTCGCAGGGCCCTCGAACTCGAGACGGCACTGCGCCTGCCCGAGTTGGCTCGAGCCCACAGCCAGGAACTCGAGCGAGCCGTGCGTCGGGATGTCCTCGACGACGAGGCACGACTGTGGTGGGAGCGCGAAGCCGCGGCGTTGTCGGAGGCGGCCCGGAAGCTCCAGGAACATCAGGCGAGGCTCGGCACCGCCATCACCCGTGCCCGGTGGGTCTGCGTGGTGTTCCTCGCTGGCGTCCTCGTCGCGAGCGCAGCGCTCGCCCGGTCCCGCCCTACGCCGGTCCATCGCGCTTGACGACGCAGCCCGTCCCCGGGCGATCCGGAGACGGGCTGCTGTGCTTGGATCCGCGCGAAGCGATCGGCGCTACGCGATCAGAGTATGTCGAGGATCCCCGTGGCGTTGTCGCCGGTCAGGGTCGTCGTGTTCGCCCTGTAGTTGATGTTCGTGGAGATCTTCGAGTTCCACGGCAAGGTTTCCTTGTCGGCGACGATGCCGAGCGCCACCGCGGCGAAGCCACGCGCCGAATCGGTGATGTCCTTGCGCTTCAGCATGTCCACGAGCGGGTCGATCGAGCGCGAGTCTCCGATGAATCCCAGCGCCGAGGCGATCGCGGCCTGCGACGAATAGCCCTTCGCCTCCTCGAGCATCTTGACCAGCTCGGGCACCAGGTCCTTGTCGCCGAGCAGCCCGAGCCCGATCGCCGCCTGCTTCAGGAGGTCGGGCTTGTACTTGGACTCGCGCACGATGTCCTGGATGTCCTTGATCGCGTCGCGGGCGTCGATGAGGCCGATGGAGACCGCGACGTTGCCCTTGGCTTCGTCACCGGGCGCATTCTTGAGCTTCTCGCGGAGAAGCTCCTTGGCTTCGGTGTCCTTGGCGATGCCGATCGCGATCGAGTACGCGCCCGTGTGGGAGGGGCTCGAGGAGTCCCGCAGGGTCGTGCGGAGCGCGTCCTTGGAGGTGCCCGAAGGGGTGAAACCGCTCTGGCTGTTGTCGAGGATCGAGCGCTCCATGACGCCGATCCCGAGGCCCGCCCACGGCCGGATGTGGTTCTTGCCCTTCGTGAGGAAGGTGAGCAGGTCGTCGCGGCACTCCTTCATTCCCTTGTCCGCTTCCTCGCCTTCACCGACGCGACCGCCGACCTGGCCCAGCGAGATCATCGCGAAGTTCCGGGACTGCTGGTCCCCGTCCTCGGCGATGCGCTTCAGGGCCGCGCGGATGTCGGAATCGACCTTGTCCTTGTCCGAGTCGCCGATCTGACCCAGGGCGAGCACGCAGCTCTGCTGGACCTCGTCGCGCTCCTTGGACTGGTTCGCGATTCCGGCGAGGAGCAGCTTCGCCACGCCCTCCTTCATTTCGGGAGGCGCCCCCTTGAGCAGGCGCGCGAGCGTCGTGGGGGCGTGGGCGCGGGTCAGGTAGTTGTTGTTGTCGTCCTTGAAGAACTTCTCGACGTACTTGATCTGCGTCTGCCGCGAGCTCGAGTAGTTCTGCTTGCTGTCCGGGCTCTCGCTCTTGTCGACGTCGACCGGCACGAGCCCGAGCGCAACGAGGGCAGCGACCTTGACGTCGCGAGTCGAGGACTCGGGCTTCTCCAGGATGTCGATCAGGATTCCGGCGATGTCCTGGCGGACCTGATTGCTGGCCGTGCGGAAGCCGATCAGGCCGAGGCCATAGCACGCGAACGCGCGCGACCGGAAGTTGACTTCCTTGTTGCCCACGAGCTTGCGGCCATCGGGCTTGTCCAGCGCGAGATCGGAGAGGACCTTCACCGAAGCGTCGTTCGCCAGGATGCCGAGCGCGGTGGACGCGGTCTCCGCGATCTCCTGGTTCGAATCCGAGAGGAACTTCGAGATCAGCGGTTCGAACTCGGAGGCGCCCCCCTCGGTCTTGACGTCGCCGATCTTGGCCAGGGCGATGAGCGCGCCCGTGACGATGTCGTTGCTCCGCTCCGACTCCAGGGCCGCCTTGAGCGCGGGAACGATCTTGCCCCGGATCGCCTCTTCGGAAGGCTTCAGCTGGTTGCGCGCCTGGTTCTTGCTGCCCTGGCTGCCCAGGAAGAAGTCGTCGCTGCCCGTGATGATCCCGGTGTAGATCGCCGCCTTCAGGTTCAGGTACTGGTCCTTGTTGAATCCCCACCAGAAGTCCCAGGTCGTGAGGTCAGGCCCGGTGTTTCCGCCCGTCGAGGGCGCGGCCGGGCGGCCGGACGGGCCGCTGGTCGGGACTCCGGCTCCCCCCGGAGAAGGCGTGCTCGGACCGGCCGGTCCACCGGTGCTGGGTCCGGATGCTCCGGGTCCGGTGGGACTCGCTCCACCGCCGCCTCCACCGCCGCCACCGGCGGGCACCGTGTCGCCCGGACCCCGATAGGTGCCCCCGTGAGCCGAGGTGGTGCTTTGAAGGCCGAGCGTTCCTGCCGCGGCGAGAGTGCCCAGGAGGATGAGTTTCTTCATGGCTGGTGAGTGCGCGAGGTTGGGTGGAAAGAAGACGAGCGCGGTGGTCTGTTCACGACCCGCGCGATCCGGTGTAGGCCGCGTCGGCAGTTTAGCAATGCGCGTGCCGGGAGGTGCAGGTCTGGATGTGGGTTGCCTGTCTGGGCTTGCAGCGGCACAGAAGGGCATCGGGGGCGTTCGGTCGGAGAGTCAGACCTAGGCTCGCGTTTCGGAGACGTAACGAACTACTTCGAACTGACTGGGTTCCGTGTGGTGGGCCGCAACTTTACTCCGGTGGAGCTCGGAACTTGGAGAGAGATGCGCTCTGGCGAGGTTCTCCAGCGTCGCAACCCACCTCGTAGCCTAGGGCTAAGTTCGTGACGCAACACGGAACCCAGTCAGTTTGGAACTACTTCATCATCCGGCTTCACCCAGGCCGTTGACCGCCGAAGGGGCGACCTCAGACTGGCCGCGTGGCCCCCGCCCTCGAACCGCCTGACAACCGGATGACGACGGTCTTGCGGCAGGTCGGCCAGGAGCTCGACGTCCTGGGAACCGCATCGGACGACCCCTCCGCGCTGCCTCGGGCGATCGCGGCCGCGCTCGGCGCGGAGTGGATCGCCTTTCGGGAAGGGGGAGGGGAGTGGTCCGGCCTTTCGCGCGCAGATCGGGGCGGGGTCTTCCATGCCGCGGAGGCCTTCCGGCGGATCGACCTCGGCCTCCTCTCTCGTCTCCCACGCGATCGAGTGGTCCGCTTGGCCGGTCCCTCGCTCGGACGAAGCCCGCGCTACGTGGATGCTGGGTTGTGCGAGGTGCTCGTCTACATCGAGTCGGCGGGAGCCGGTCTCGGACACGTCGTGGTGATCGCGCTCGGACGCTCACTCGCGGTCGATCGAGGAGAGATCGAAGCCGTTCTCCGCGCTTGGATCGGACTGGCGGCCCTGCGAACCAGGATGGGCCGCGTGGAGGAACATCGACAGCAGAGGGAGATGGAAGCCCGAGCAGCCTGCGCCCTGCACGATCTCCGGCACGAGCTGACCGTCGCTGGCCTCGAGCTGGATCTCGCCTCCACCGAGTCCGCCCCCGTTCCGGGCGCGGGGAGCGATCGGATCCGTGCCGCGCTCGCCCGCGCGCGGGCGCTGTGCGAGGACGCGCTCGAGCTCCCTTCGCCGGAACACCCTCCTGCCCTTCGGATCGAGGAGCTGCTCGGTACCGAAGGCCGCGCGGCGCACTCCGTTTCGGGTCGGGGCGATTCGATCCGGATCGAGGTTCGCTGCGAGACCGGTCTCGAGTTCCCGGTCGATCGCGGGATGCTGTCCAGGATCGTGCGCAACCTCGTGCTCAACGCGATCGAGAATTCTCCAGAGGGCGAACGCGTGGTGATCGAAGCGGAGAGAGGTCCGCAGGACCAGCTCCGTCTGCGCGTGATCGACCAGGGCCGCGGCATGTCCGCGGTGGACCGTTCCGAGCTCTCCAGGTTCGGCCGCAGCGGGCGGGGCGGCCTGGGGATCGGCTCGGCGAGCGTCGCGACCTGCGCCCGCTCGATCGGTGCCAGCGTGAACGTCGACTCGCACCTGGGGGCCGGGACCCGGGTCGAGTTGTCCGTTCCAGCGGCGCGAGGAAGCGCGCGGCCTAGCCCTTCGGCTCCGCGGAACCCACCGAGGCACGCAGGAACTCCCGGTTGAGCCGGGCGATGTTCGCGACCGAGATCCCCTTCGGGCACGCCGCCTCGCACTCGAAGTGGTTCGAGCAGTTGCCGAATCCTTCGCTGTCCATCTGCTCGACCATCGCGATGGCGCGAGTCTGACGCTCGGGAGCTCCCTGGGGGAGCAAGGCGAGCTGGGACACCTTGGCCGCGACGAAGAGCATCGCGGCCGCGTTCGGGCAGGCTGCGACGCAGGCACCGCAGCCGATGCAGGCCGCCGCGTCCATGGCTTTCTCGGCGTCCGAGCGGGGAACAGGCAGGGAGTGGGCGTCGGGCGCGGAGCCGGTGTTCACGGAAACGAACCCGCCCGCGGCGAGGATCCGATCGAAGGCGCTGCGGTCGACCACGAGGTCCTTCACCACGGGGAAGGCATTGGCCCGGAACGGCTCGACGGTGATCACGTCTCCGTCGCGGAACCGGCGCATGTGCAGCTGGCAGGCGGTCGTCTCGCGCTCCGGACCATGGGCCTGACCGTTGATCACGAGGCTGCAGGAGCCGCAGATGCCTTCGCGGCAGTCGTGATCGAAGGCGACCGGTTCCCGGCCGCTTCCGAGGAGCTGCTCGTTCAGCATGTCGAGCATCTCGAGGAACGACATGTCCGGCGAAACCGTCTTCAGCGCGTAGGTCTCCAGGGCGCCGGGCGCCGACGCCCGCTTCTGACGCCAGACGCGGAGGGTGATGCGCATGGCGCCGCGATCCTCGGTTCCGTGGGCGGTGCTCATCGATAACTCCGCGTGCTCGGTCGCACGGCTTCGAAAACGAGCGGTTCGCGGTGCAGCACTGCGTCCTTGCCGTCGCCGCGGTGCTCGTAGGCTGCGACGAAAGCGAACCGCTCGTCGTCGCGGCGCGCCTCGTTCTCGGGTGTCTGGTGCTCCTCGCGGAAGTGTCCGCCGCAGGATTCCTCGCGCTGGAGGGCGTCGCGGACCATCAGCTCGGCGAACTCCATGAAATCTGCCACACGCCCGGCGTGCTCGAGCGTGGCGTTCAAGTCGTCGCCGTCCCCCGGCACGCGCACGTCTTCCCAGAACTCGGCCCGGAGGCTCTGGATCTTCCCGATCGCCTCGGCGAGCCCCTGGGCGTTGCGCGTCATGCCGCAGCGGTCCCACATCAGCCGGCCGAGCTCGCGGTGGAAGCTGTCGGCGCTGCGGCGGCCCTGGACCGAGAGCAGCTTCCGGGTGCTGTCGCGAGACGCCGACTCGGCCTCGCGGAACGCCGCATGCTCGGTGCTCACGGGCTCGAGCTTTTTCCCCGCGAGGTGCGCGGCGATCGTGGCCGGGACGACGAAGTAGCCGTCCGCCAGTCCCTGCATCAGCGCGCTGGCGCCGAGGCGATTGGCGCCGTGATCGGAGAAGTTCGCTTCTCCCAGAACGAACAGGCCCGGGAGGGTGCTCTCCAGGTTGTAGTCGACCCAGAGTCCGCCCATCGTGTAGTGGGGCGCCGGATAGATGCGCATCGGCACGCGGTAGGGGTCTTCCCCCGTGATGCGCTCATACATCTGGAAGAGGTTGCCGTAGCGCTCACGAATGGTGTCGATGCCGTCCCGGGCGATGGCGTCGCGGAAGTCGAGGTACACCGCCATCTTGGAGGGCCCGACTCCACGGCCCCCGTCGGCCTGCTCCTTCGCGTTGCGGGAAGCGACGTCCCGAGGAACGAGGTTCCCGAAGCTCGGATACTTCCGCTCGAGGAAGTAGTCCCTTTCGGTCTCCGGAATCGAGTCGGGCTCGCGGTCGGCGCCCGCCTGCTTGGGGACCCAGACGCGCCCGTCGTTGCGCAGGCTCTCGCTCATCAAGGTGAGCTTCGACTGGCAGTCTCCACTGACCGGGATGCAGGTCGGGTGAATCTGGGTGTAGCAGGGGTTGGCGAAGTAGGCGCCCCGCCTGTGGGCTCGCCAGGCTGCGTTCACGTTGCAGGTCTTGGCATTCGTCGAGAGGTAGAAGACGTTGCTGTACCCGCCCGTGGCCAGGAGGACCGCGTCGCCCGCGAGGCGCTCGAAGGCGCCATTGACGAGGTTGCGGAGGATCACGCCGCGAGCGATCCCGTCGATGACGACGAGGTCCATCATCTCGCGGCGGGGGAGCACGGTGAGCCGATTCGCGCCCTGCTGCCGCATCATCGCACCGTAGGCGCCGAGGAGCAGCTGTTGTCCGGTTTGTCCGCGCGCGTAGAACGTCCGCGAGACCTGCGCTCCGCCGAAGGACCGGTTCGCGAGAAGTCCGCCGTACTCCCGCGCGAAAGGGACACCCTGGGCCACGCAGTGATCGATGATCTGGTTGCTGACCTCGGCGAGCCGGTAGACGTTGCTCTCCCGCGATCGGAAGTCGCCGCCCTTGACCGTGTCGTAGAAGAGGCGGTAGACGCTGTCCCCGTCGTTGGGGTAGTTCTTCGCGGCGTTGATGCCACCCTGGGCTGCGATGCTGTGGGCTCTCCGGGGGGTGTCGTGGAGGCAGACCGCGGTGACGCGATAGCCCATCTCGGCCAGGGAGGCGGCGGCCGATCCTCCGGCGAGTCCCGTGCCGACCACGATCACGTGGAACTTGCGGCGGTTGGCCGGATTGATGAGCTTGAGGTCGAACTTGTGGCGGGTCCAGCGCTCCGCCAAAGGGCCGCCCGGGATCTTCGGGTCCAGCGGGCCGGACACCGATGCCGTTCCGGAAACCGTGGCCTGCGCGCTCATGATCCTGCTCCGGCGACGAGGAACACGATGGGGAACGCGGCGAAGCCCAGTCCCAGCAGGATCGCCAGCGCGATGCCGACCTTTTCCAGCGCCGGGTTCAGGTGGGGGTGATTGGCACCCAGGGACTGGAAGGCGCTCCGGAACGCGTGCCGGAGATGGAGGGCGAGGGCCGCCACCCCGGCCAGGTAGATGGCCGCACCGACCGGCGTGGCGAGCCGCTCCTTCACGAAAGCCGCCAGGCTCGAAGGCGGCGGATCGTCGAGGAGCTTCCCGATCCGGAAGTCGTACAGGTGGATCAGGAGGAACACCAGGACGAGAAGGCCCGTGATCAGCATCGAGCCGGAGGCGATGGTCCGGCGTCCGAGGTCGGCCCGAACCGCGTATCCCTGCGAACGCGCGTCGCGGTTCTGGAAGCTGACCCGCAAGGCCATGGCGATGTGCACGACGAACAGGAGTCCGAGGGCGAGCTCCGCGAGCGGCAGCAGTGGATTGGATTCGAGCAAGTGCGCATACGAATCGAAGGCTGCGCCGTCCTTGTCCGAGAAGATCAGCAGGTTGCCGGCGAGGTGCGCGATCAGGAACCCCACCAGCAGGAGCCCCGACACCGCCATGACGTACTTCTTGCCGACGGACGACGACAAGCATCTCCGGATCCAGGTCATCGCTTGGGGAGCCGCCGCAAGAATCCTAGATCATCCATTCGCGGATTCGCGCGTCAACTCCCGACGCCGATCGGCCTTCCGGAGCATCAGCGTGGTCCACGATCCCTGGATCACGATCTCCTGGCGCTGATTGAGCACGCGCGCGTCGAATCGAATCCATCCGCGGCGGACGGAGGGTGCGGGATCCTTGGCGGCGACGGTGAGCTCGAGGCGCACCTCGTCACCGGGGATCACCGGACTCTGGAACTCGATCACCATGTCGGTCAGTGCGGCGATCGTGCCGTTGAAGATCCCCAGCTGCCAGGCGAGACCGCTGGCGACCGATTGGACGAGGAGCCCGTGGGCGATCCGGCTGCGGAAGACCGACCGGGCGGCGAACTCTGCATCCGTGTGGAGCGGGTTGAAGTCGCCCGAGAGTTCCGCGAAGGCGTCGATGTCCGGCTGATCGATCCTTCGGGTGGGGCTTTGGAACGAGCGCCCGAGGTCGAACTGGTCGAACAGCAGACCGGGCGCGGGCGAGGAGTCGCCATGTCGGGCTGCCGGCATCGCGGCGCAGGGTAGCGCGTGGCCAGCCATCGTATATAGCCACATAACGTACATTATCAGACATACCGGCCTACGTGCGGCGCGCTCTGTTCCGACGTGGGGAGGCATTCAGGCCTGGAGAAGCTCCCGGATCTCCGAGGGGTAGCACGCTTCGACCGCGAAGCCTCGGGCTTCCGAGCTTCGCCCACGCACCCAGTCTCCGGGCCGCAGGTGCTCGAGCACGGCCGAGCTCAGCTCCGCCTTCGTCTGCCTGCCGGGGATGTTGCACAGGAGAGCCTCGCTGGCTCCCAGCCGCTCGACGAGCTCGAGCCACTCGGAGCCGCTGGTGCCCACTCCGGCCGCGCAGGCCCGATTCGCGAGCGCCACGCGCGGAAGGGAGTGCCGGAGCCGTTCGAGGATCGGACCGAACTCGCTCTGGAGCGGCACGTCGTGGTTCTCCTCGGCCCAGCGGCAGAAGCGTTCGAGCCCCTCGAGCAGGATCTCCGCATCCTCGGCATCACGCAGGGCGCCCGACTCGATCACCCGGCGGCACGCGAAGTCCGTCAAGTCCCGGCGCCCGAGATCCTCCAGGTTGCCGACTCGCTCGGCGGACGCGCCGAGTCCCCGCAAGACCTGGTAGCGCTTGGCCCGCCCCGCGCCGTGGACGAGCTCCTCTTCCCAGAGGAACTCCTCGACCACTCCGCCGACGACTCCGGGGAGTTCCGGTGCCGACTCCTCCTCGTCCTCGAGTTCCTCGCCCGACTCGGAGCCTTCCAGGTCCAGGTCGTGTTCGAGATCCCGGATGGCCTGATCGAGCGGAGTTCCCTCACGTCTCTTGCGGTCGAATTCGGCGATCGCCGTCGCGACATCGGCTCGCGGCGCACCCGGATCGGGACTGCGCGGAACCTGCTGGCTGGGTTCCCTCGCCACGGTGTGCATCTCGTCCCAGGCATCGATCAGGACCGCGCGGGCGGCGTCGAGATCCACGGAGGTCTCGAAGGCGAGCGTGTCGAGGACGTCGCGGAGCACGTCGTCTCCCCCCGGGAGGACCTTCGTCGGGTCCGGCGCCTCGCTGGACAGCCACTCGAGGAACTCGTCGGCGTCCTCGGGAGACAATCCGTTTTCCAGGAACAGCTCCCGCGCCAACGCGACGGCTCCCCCTCGACGGGTTCGTCCCGCGAGAGCCTTCCTGGTCCAGGTCCGGAGGATCGCCTCGATCTCCGACTGGCCGAGCGTCGAACGTTGGCCCGACGCAGGAGTTCTTTGGGCGCGCGCCCGCTCGAAGTCCGCGCGCACGGCCGCCAGCAGCGAGGCATTCCGCCACGTCGAGGCGGCAGGCGACACGAGGTGTGTCCGTTCGCCGATCGGGTACACGCGTCCGGCGACCAAGTCCCCCACGGCCAGAGCCGGCTGGTTCTCGGCCGCGACGGCCGAGCACTCGAATGAGCCGGCGAGATCCTCGAGCCTGAGAGTCCCCCCGGCCTCGACGGCGGTAACCTCGAACAGGCTCGCGTGCGAACCCTCCAACGCGGTCTTCGACTCATCGGGATCCACGCTGGACTCCAGCGCGCATCGTTCGAGCAGGGACGCGATCCGCAGCTGCTGACTCGGGGGGTTCGAGCGCTCGATCAGGAACCACTCGAGATGCCTGCGCTCGGCCGGACCCGAGGCCTCGTTCGCCAAGGGCGCGTCACCACCCTGAAAAAAATCTGGGCCGCTAGCCCGCAATTCCCCGCTCAGGACGGGGTCGAGCCGGATCGCGGCCTCGACGGCGTCCATCCATCGGTCGAACGTGTTGGAATCCTGATGATCCACGGCGTGCCTTGGGGTATGGATATGTTCCCGAGTGTAGCGATCCCAGCTCGTCCGCGACTTCCCGAGCATGCATCCATTCGACCTTCTCGCCTGCGCGCTCGCCCTGCCGAGCGTCGATTCGCCCGTCGGACCCGGCGGGCTGAACCTGGTCGATCTGATCGGCCTGGGTCTCGTCATCCTCTTCCTGGCTCTGGGCGCGCTGCGGGGACTGTGGTGGCAGGTCGTGCGGCTCCTCGGCATCGTCGCCGTCGTCGCCCTAGCACGCGCCGCCGCACCCCGGTTCTCGCCACCGCTCGCGGAGGGCATCCCGGGGCTAGGGCGCCATGCCGCGAACGGGATCACATGGCTCTTCGTGCTCCTGATCGGGCTCATCGCGGTGGCCGTGGTCGGCCGAGTCGGACGCGCGAACATCGCGGCCGCGCAGCTCGGCATGTTTGACCGCGTCGGGGGTGCGATCGCGGGTGTGTTCTCCGGGGTCCTCGTGCACATCGCCTTCCTTCTCGTCGCTTTCCAGATCGCGTCGCCCTCTTGGAGGGCCGAGCGGCTGGCGGGAACCCAGAGCGAGGCGCTGCTCTCGACCGTCGGCCGCAAGTTCCCCGTGCTGCTCGATGCGCGGGCGGCCGAGTCGGTGCCCGATGAACCCGGAAGCTCCCGGCGCGCGACCGACGAGCCGGGCACTTCCGGCGGCGTCGTCCGCTGACGCGGGCCTCGGCGCCGGTTGACGGGCACTCCGGGCTCGCCTAGAGTGCCTCGCGCTCCTTTCCATCCCGCGAACGCGGCGGGGAAGCAGGTGTGAATCCTGCACGGTCCCGCCACTGTGAGTCGCGTGTTCGCGCTCTCCACAGCTCCGACGATCCTTCGCGGAGCAGGTCACTGGGACGCATCGTCCTGGGAAGGCCGGGGAGCCGGACGATCCGACGAGTCAGGATATCCGACGCGTGTCGCATCACCGCCGACCTCGAGGCAAGGCATCCGGCGACTCGCAGCGGATCCTCCGCGCGGGCCAACACGTTCCGCGACGGCGCGGGACCTGGCGGATGCATGCACCGCGGCCGGCCCTTCGACGGCCAATCGAACGGAGAACCGCCATGCTGCGAATTCACTGCAATCCCCCGGGCTTCACGGCCCTGACCGCGCTCGTCCTCGCCCTGCCCGCAACCGGCGTCCGGGCCGCTCCGGCCGCGCCCGACACGCTGTCCCCAGGCTTCGTGCCTCACGCCGCGCGCCCGGTGGGCGCCTTCGACGCCTACGCCACCTTGCCGAACTCCGACCGCATCGTCTCCGACGGCACGACGGTGTGGCGCGAGGCCGATGACGGGACTGTCCTGCTGGTGCTCGGCACGTTTCCCGCGCCCGTGTTCGCGAGCTTCGTCCTCCCCGACCCGACGTCGACCTTTGCGCTGGTCGGCGAGAGCAGCAACGGCGAGATCTATCGAGTCGAGCTGGCGGGAGGCGGTTTCAACTTCCTGTGCGACCTCGACTACAACTTCGACGCCCGTTTCGAGGACGCCGGACACGTCCTCGTCAGCGCGGCGACCTGCGGCTTCATGTGCGGCAACGAGATCCACCGCGTCGACCTCGCGAACGGCGGGACGACCCTGGTCGCGGTGGTCAGCGGGCCCTCGGGCCCTCTCGCGAGGGCGGCGAACGGCGACCTGTATTACGGCGTGAATCCCGACTGGCCGGCGACCACGGGCTCGATCATCCGCTGGTCGGCGGCGCAGGTCTCGAGCGGCACGCTCCTGACCGAAGCAGCGGCCGCGATCCTTGCCTCGGGAATCGACCCCGCCAGCTCGATGGAACTCGAGCCGGTCTTCGGCAACCTGTTCGTGACGCAACCGGTGTTCGGGAACACGAGTCACGTGCGCGAGTACACGCCTGACGGCCAGCTCCGCGGGATCGTCGCGGCGAGCCCCGAGTACTTGTCCGGGGTCGAGTTCTTGCGCACGACGGGGATCGGTTCCTTCCAGGCCTTTCAGCCAGCGGGCGTTCGCCTCCTCTACCGCGCGACCGACTACTCCGCCAACACGTCCGCGGTCAGATCGGTCCGCCCCAGGCGGCCCCGCGCCTCGACCAGCGGCCCCGGCCTCACCGGTCCAGGGATCGTGACCATCCAGGTGAAGGACGCGCTGCCGAATGCGTCCATCTCGCTCCTCATGGGCGCCACGGCGCATTACGACGCGAACGAGGCCACCTACGACCGCGGGTACTTCCTGTTCCACACCGGGATGCCCCTGACCGGGATCCGCCCGCTCGGAACCGTCACGACGGATTCGAACGGCGACGGCAGCTTCCAGTGGGTCAACCGCGGGGGCCTGCAGGGCACGCGCGTCTTCCAGGCGCTGATCCGCGACGCCACCGGCCGACTCATCGGGAGCTCGACCGCAGCGTTCAATTGAGTCGCCGCGGTCAGACCGAACGCACGCCCCGGACCCAGGCGCATCGTTCGCGCAGGCGGGCTTCGACGGCCTGAGACAGGGTCGTCGCTTGCGCATGACACCCCGCGCACGCTCCAAGGGCGTGCAAGGAGACCCAGCCGTCCTCGACGGCGACGAGTTCGAAGTTCCCGCCGTCGAGGGCGAGGAGCGGGCGGATCTCGTCGAGGACGGCCTGGACGGCGCGCACGTGATCTGGGTCGCCCGTCGGAGCGCGTCGGCCGGCGTGCTCCGAGCCGAGGAGTCGCGAGAGCCAGGTCATGCCGGATCCGTGGAGGGCAGGAGCCAGCCGGTTGGAAAGGACAACGACCAGCCTCCCCCACCGAGGCCCAGCACGCTGCCGGGAAGATCGCGCTCGAGTCGTCGCCGCAGGAACGACGGATCGGCGCCCACGGCCCCGGCCTCGAATCGTGCGCCCTCGCCCGACGTGCGGATCGTCCAGGCCAGCGACTGCCCCGGCTGCAGGGATCGACCGGATTCGTAGAGCCAGGTGCCCAAGGCCCAGGGCAGCTGCCAACCGTCCGCGACGTGCGGAGCGAGGTCGGGCAACGGCGTCCCGGGATCGCCCAGGTCGCGCCCCTCGCGCCGGAGGCACTCCTGGACGCACGCGACGAGCGGCCGCAGGCCGTGCCGCTCGCGCCTGGCGAGCAGGAGATGCGCGCCGTGAGCCGACGCGAGCAGGGCCAGGAGCCAGCCGGTCTCGTCGACGACTTCGCTCGTCTCGGCCAGGTCGCCGCCGCGCGCCTCCAAGGCACCCGGATCGAGGGCGAGGAGCGCGCTGAGCCCGTTCAGGTGCTGCGTCGCGTTCGCCACCCGGTGCAGGAGCACCGGGAGCATCGCGCGAGCCAGAGGATCCCTCATGTCTGGTGCCGAGGCGGGGACTTGAACCCCGACTCCCTTGCGGGAAATGGATTTTGAATCCATCGCGTCTGCCATTTCGCCACCCCGGCGGAAGGAGGAAGCGTAGTCCGCGGATCGCCCGGGCCGCAAGGCTACGGCTCCAGCGCGACTCCGATTCCGCGGCCGATTCCGAGCGCCTTCGCGGCGTGCCGCAAGCTCGCGAGGATCCCGGTCGCGAAGGCTTCGGGGCCGCTCATGTCGTGCCGCAGCGTGTACGTCTCGCCCGCTCCGCCCAGGATCACGAGCTGGTGGGCGTAGAGTCCCGGCAGCCTCACCGAGTGGATCGGGATCTCCCCCGAGCCCCCGCCTCGAGCGGATTGCATGCGCTCGGCGGTGTCCAGGGCCGTTCCCGAGGGCGCGTCCTGCTTCCGCTCGTGGTGCATCTCGATGATCTCGGCTCGCTCGAAGGCTCGAGCGCCCGCGACCGCGGCTTGCTGCAGGAGCCACATCCCCACGCTGAAGTTCGGCACGACCAGGCCTCCGAGCGCCAGCTCCCGGGCCGCCGCGTCGAGCCGTGCGTTCTCCTCCAGCGAGACGCCGCTCGTTCCGATGACGGGCCGCACGCCGCACTCGAGCATCGTCAAGCCATGCTCGAAACCCAGACCGGCCCGCGTCAGATCGAGGCCCACCTCGGCCTTCGAGGCGCGCAAGCAGCGCGCGAGGTCGTCCCCGCGATCGATCGTCGCCGCGACGGCGAAGCCGCTCGTGCGGCCGAGGAGGTCCGCGGCGAAGCGGCCCATCCGGCCGCGCGATCCCACGATCGCGACGTGCAGGACGGCGCCCGAGTTCACCGGACGCGCGCCTCCGGCACCGCGCGCTTCTGCACGGCCAGCGCGAGAATCAGCAGGCACAGATCGCGGAACGACAGGCTCGCCTCCGCGGCAGCCTTCGGCACGAGCGACCGCGACGTCAACCCCGGCAAGGTGTTGATCTCGAGCGCGACCGGCTCGCCCCCGTCCGCCGGCACGATGAAGTCGGTGCGGGAGTACCCGTCGCATCCGGCCGCGGCGTGCACCCGGATGGAAAGCTCGCGGAGGCGCGCGCACATCGTCGGCGTGATCGTCCGGGGCGGGCAATTCTCCTCGGCCCCGCTGGCGCTGTACTTCTCCTCCCAGTCGAAGAACCGGCCCGCGTGGGGAAGGATCTCGACGGGCATCAGGGCTTCGAGCGCGTCCCCGGCGTTGCCGAGCACCGCGCACGTCGCCTCCGTGCCGAGGATCCTGCGCTCGACGAGCGCCCGGTCGCCCGTCGCCAGCGCCTTCTCGATCGCCCCCGGCAGATCCTCCCCGCGCAGCACCACGGAGGTCGCGACGGAGGAGCCCCCGCAATTCGGCTTGACGACCCAGCCGTCGTCCGAGAGCGCGAGGATGTCCCGCAGGTGCCGCTCGCGCCCGGCGTTCCATTCCGCCCGGTCCAGGAGCTTCGCTTCGGCCACCGCGATGCCGATCCCGCCGAGGACGAGCCGCGTCGCGTGCTTGTCCATGCACAACGCCGATGCGCCAACACCCGAGCCGGTATACCGGCGCGCGCAGGTCTCGAGCATCCCCTGCACGGCCCCGTTCTCCCCCTCTCCGCCGTGCAGCCCGAGGAAGTAGATCGTCTCCTCCGGGAGGCTCTCCACGGCCGCCGCGGCGGATCGGCGCACGCCCTCGACGATCCACCCGCCCGATTCGTCGATCTCCACGCGGATGCAGCGGGCCGGCCCGCGCGAGTCCGCGCTCGACTCCGGCTCTCGAAGGGCTCGGAGAACCGCCTCTCCGCTGCGCAAGGAGATCTCGCGCTCGCTCGATCGGCCGCCGCAGAGCACCGCGATCGTCGCCCGCCCGACCTCCTCGCGAGCCCGGCTGTTCGTTTGGATCACGCGGTCAAGCGTACAGGTGTCCGCGCTCGGATCCACGGGGCTCGCGCGGTCCCCGGGACAGGAAGGACTCGAGGTCTTCCGCGAAGAGCGGGTCCACTTCGACCGCAGGCAGGCCGTCGGAGGCCCTCGGCGGCAGCGGCAAGCCGGCCGCTCCGACCCACGAGCCGAAGAGCCGGCACAGGTCCGCGCGCGTCGTGGCCGGCGAGTCCTCCCCGGTCGCGTTCTTGACGGGGCTGAACTCCTCGGAGCGCCGCACTTCCAGGGTGACGCTCCGTTCGGCCATTCCCAGGGCGTCGAAGACGAAGGACTCGAACTTGATCCCCGTCCTCTGCGCGGGCCTTCCCGACTCGTCGAGGGCGCCGACCTGTTTCCGGGCGAGGTGCCAGGGGAGCTTCAGGCCGCCGCGCGTCAGACTCTCGACGAAATCGAGGTCGAGCACGTGCATGGCGACGTTGCCGGCCGAGAACACGAGCCTTCCGGCCGGATCGCGCGCCTCGCGCAGGCGGCCCGGGAGGTCGGAGTACTCGATGCACGCGAGCCGGCCCGAGACGCGGCCGATCACGCCCACCTTCTCGGAGGCGTCCCGTTTCGCGACGACCTTGCTCGACATCTGCGCGCGATCGAGGCGGTGCAAGCCGAGGAACAACGGGTCGGCCGGACGAGCCAGCGGATTGTCGACCTGGAAGTACGAAAGGGTCGTGATCCCGCGGCGCCTCGCGTCGGCGAGAGCGCCCGAGGCGGCGAGCGCCGCGAGGGCGCCGCCGTGGCCGTCGGGAGCCCAGAAGAGGCGGTCGGGCGCGGACAGCAGGATCCTCCCCTCGGGGTCGAGAGCCGGGAGCATCCCCTGCCGGAAGAAGAAGACGTCCTCCCGGTCGATTCCGAAGTGGTCGTTCTCCTCGAAGTAGCTCCGAGTCGCGGCGTCGTTCGCCTCGGACGTCATCACGTACCACGGGATCGCGGCGCGGAAACGTCCCCGAGCCGCGAGGAGCTTGCGCGCGAACCACTCGAACAGCGTCCGCCCCGTCACGGGGCCGACCGGAAACATCCCCTTCGGGACGTCGATCCCCAGGCGCGAGGCCTGGCCGCCCGCGACGAGCAGCCAGCCCACCTCGCCTCGCGCGAGGGCCTCCTGGCCCGCCCGCCGCGCCTCGAGCGCCCGCCGCTCCTGCTCGTGGGTCCGTTCGACCGGAAAGACCTTCGCGGCCTCGAATTCCTCGGCCGCCGGAGCGCTGGGCTCGGTCGAGAGCAGGGCCGCCATCTCCCGTACGCGGACGAGATCGATGGCCGCGAGCTGGGCCCGGAACGCGCTCCTCCTCGACGGCTCGAGGCGCTGCCAAGCCTCGACGAGGTGTCCCTGCCCGGCACCGGTCAGCGCTGTCCGCAGCGCTTGGTCGTCGACGGTGTGTGCGGGATCCACCGACGAGTCGAGCCTTCAGCGGCGCTCGGCGACCGGCACCGGCACGGTCGAGAGCGTCTCGAGCATCTTCTCGTTCAGGTGCTGCAGCGCGAGGATCCGCTTCTCCAGCAGCACCTGCCGGTGCACGAGCCTCTCCACGACGGGAGGCAGGATCGCCTCGCGCACGTAGTTGTTGATCAGGTTCACCCACTCCGCCCGGGTCTCGTCGGGGACCTGGTGGAAGTGGTAGTGCGTCTTCTGCTTCAGCACGTCCTCGGTCAAGTGCAGGCACTCGGTCGTGATCTCCTCCACGCTCCGCTTGTCGTGCTCGTTGTGGAAGACCTCCAGCTTGTACTGGTGAAGCAGCTCCTTGAACTTCGCGTGCACGCCGACCTCCTGGTTTTCGAGCGCCCCTCGGGGCGCGGTTCTCTTGTCAGTTCAGCCGACCTGTCCGATGCAGATCGACACGTTGTGTCCGCCGAAGCCGAGCGAATTCGAGAGGGCGTTGCGCACCTTACCCTCCCGCGCTGCGCCCGGGACGTAGTCGAGGTCGCAGGCCGGATCGGGCGTCGTGTAGTTGCGCGTGGGATGGATCTGCCCGCGGTACACGGACAGCGCCGTGACCACGAGCTCGACCGCGGCGGACGCGCCGAGCAGGTGGCCGATCATCGATTTGGTCGAGGAGATCGCGAGCTTCCTCGCGTGCCCCCCGAACACCAGCTTGATCGCTCTCGTCTCGATGGCGTCATTGTAGGGCGTGCTCGTCCCGTGGGCGTTGATGTAGTCGACTTCCTCGGGAGCGATGCGGGCGTGCTTGAGGGCCTCGCGCAGGGCGCGCGCGGGCCCGGTCCCGTCCTCCTTGGGAGCCGTGATGTGGAAGGCGTCGTCCGTCGAGCCGAAACCCTTCACCTCGGCGTAGATCCTCGCGCCGCGCTTCCTCGCGCGCTCGAACTCCTCGAGGACGAGGATTCCGCAGCCCTCCCCCATGACGAAGCCGTCACGGTCCTTGTCGAAGGGGCGGGACGCCGTGGCGGGATCCTCGTTGCGCGTCGAAAGCGCCTTCGCCGAGGCGAATCCGGCCAGCGACAGGGGTGTCGTGGCCGACTCGGAGCCGCCGGTGACGACCACGTCCGCGTCGCCGAGCTGGATCGCCCTCCACGCCATGCCGATCGCGTGCCCGGCCGAGGCGCAGGCGCTCGAGGTCGTGAAGCAGGTGCCGAGCAGCCCGTGCCGGATCGCGACCTGCCCGCTCACGGCGTTGGCCATGATGCGCGGGACGAAGTGCGGGCTCACGCGCCGGGGACCCTTCTCCATCATCGCCTGGTGCTGTTCCTCGATGCCGGTGATGCCACCGATCCCCGTCCCGAGGATGCTGCCGAAGCGCTCGCGCTCGGACTCCGACTCCCGCGCGGGATCGAGGCCGGCGTCCTTCAAGGCCTCGTCCGTGCCGAGCAGCGCCCACATCGTGAACGGGTCGAGCTTGCGCAGGTCCGGAGCCGCGAAGTGCTTCAGCGGATCCCAATCGACGCACGCCGCGATCTTGACGGCCTGATCGGCAGTCTCGAAGCGCGTGATCGGAGCGACCGCATTCTCGCCGCGCAGCATGCGCGCGAACGAGGTCTCGACGTCCATCCCGAGCGGGTTGACCGTTCCAAGACCCGTGATCACGACTCGTCGCATGAGTTCCTTGCCGCGCGGCCCGGGCCCGTGGGGCCCGCAACCCGCGCTTCAGGTCTTGCTCGCGATGTAGTCGATCGCGTTCCCGACCGTGGCGATCTTGGAGGCATCCTCGTCGGGGATCGAGATCTCGAACTGGTCCTCGAACTCCATCACGAGCTCGACGACGTCGAGCGAGTCCGCTCCGAGGTCGTTCACGAAGGAAGTCTCGCGTTTGATCTTCTCGGCCGGCTGTCCGAGGTTGTCGCTGACGATCTTGATCACGCGCTCTTCGATCGAAGGTTTGGTCACGAAGGGATCCTCCTGGAGGGGTCTTGGCGGGAAGGGCCGCGTTGGGCCGGCATCCTGCCGGAAGGTCGGGTTCAGAGCGAGAGTCCCCCGTCCACGACGAGGGTCTGTCCGGTGACGTAGGCCCCGCCCGGGCCGACCAGGAAGTCGACCGCGGCGGCGATCTCCTCGGGAGCGCCGATCCGGGACAGCGGGATCCGGTTCTTGAGCTCGGTGGTCGTCTTCTCGTCCAGGCCGGCGGTCATGTCGGTGGCGATGAAGCCCGGGGCGATGGCGTTCACCGTGACGCCCCGCCCAGCGAGCTCCTTGGCGATCGACCGCGTCAGACCGACCACCCCGGCCTTGCTGGCGGCGTAGTTCGCCTGCCCTGCATTCCCGGTCAGGCCGACGACGGACGTGATGTTCACGACGCGCCCGCCGGTCTTCATGAGGGAGCGCGCGGCGGCCTTCATGAAGTTCCAGGTGCCCTTGAGGTTGACGGCGACGACGCGGTCGAAATCCTCCTCGCTCATGCGCAGGAGGAGCTGGTCGCGCGTGATCCCGGCGTTGTTCACGAGGATGTCGACGCCCCCGAGCTCCTTCTGGATCTCGCCGGTCAGGTCGGCGACGGCCTTCGTGCTCGCCACGTCGCAGCCGTAGGCGCGCGCGCCCTCGGTCAGGGCGGAGCACTTCTCCGCCGTGGCTCGGGCGCGGTCCGCCGTCGTCGCCACGCACGCGACGCGGGCTCCCCGGCGGGCGAGCTGGACGGCGATCGCCTCGCCGATGCCCCGGGAGGCTCCGGTGACGACGGCGACACGGCCTTCGAGGAAGCGGGTTGCGAGGGAGGCGGGATCCAAGCGTGGGGGCGCGCGGCTGTGGTTTTCGGACTATACCGGTTCCAGATCCTCGGGTCGAGCCGCGGCGCGCACGCGCGCCTCCGGATCGATCTTCGCGAGGATCCCGGCGAGAACCGTCCCGGGCGCGGGCTCGAGGAAGGCGCGCAGCCCTCGCGAGAGCGCCAGGCGCATGCTCTTCTCCCACAGGACCGGGGCGCAGACTTGCTCGGCGAGTTGCCGGCGGATCTTCTCGGGATCCGCAGTGAAGTCCGCCGTGACGTTGCTCACGAACGGGACGCGCGGGCTCTCGATCGTCACCTCGCGCAGCGCCCCGGCCAGGCGTTCCGCCGCGGGCCGCATGCACTCCGAATGAAAGCCCCCCGCGACGACGAGGCGGCGCGTGCGGCGCACGCCGTGCTCCTTGGCGGCTGCTTCGACCGCGTCGAGGGCGGCGATCTCCCCCGAGACGATCACCTGGCCCGGCGCGTTCAGGTTCGCGACCTGGCAGATCCCCGCCTGACTTCCCACGCTCGCGAGCGTGCGCGCCTGCTCCTCGGAGGCGCCCATCAGGCTCGTCATGCCGCTCGCCTTCGCTTCGCTCGCCGCTTGCATCGCTTCCCCGCGCAAACGCACGAGGCGCAGGCCGTCCTCGAACGAGATCGAGCCCGCGCACCAGAGCGCCGTGTACTCTCCCAGCGAGAGTCCGGCGGTGAACGGCGTCTTCGAGCGGTCGAGCCCGCGCTCCTCGAGCACGCGGATCACCGCCACGCTCGTCGTGAAGATGCCGGGCTGCGCGACGTCGGTGCGATTCACCGCCTCGCCCTCGCTCCAGCACTTCGACGAGAGGGAGAAGCCGAGCACCTCGTCCGCGCGCGCGAAGGTCGCGCGGGCGGCCGGGAACTTCTCGCAGAAGTCGCGGCCCATGCCGGCGAACTGGGCCCCCTGGCCGGGGAAGAGGATGGCTTCAGCCATGCGTGTGCCCGCGCGCTACCAGCGGATCAGCGCGCCGCCCCAGGTCAGCCCGGCCCCGAAGGCGACGAGGATCACGAGCTTGCCCGGGACGAGCCGTCCTTGGCGGCGCGCCTCGTCGAGCGCCACCGGGACGGTCGCCGACGAGGTGTTCCCGTAGTGGTGGATGTTCACCATCACCTTCTCGTCGCTCCACCCGAGACGCTCCAGCGCGGAGTCGATGATGCGCTTGTTCACCTGGTGGGGCACGACGAGGCACAGGTCGTCGTAGGTGTGCCCCTCGAGCATCTCGCCGATCAGGTCCCCCATGCGCGTGACCGCGAAGCGGAAGACCTCGCGGCCGTTCAGGCGGAGGTAGTGCTCGCGCGCGTCGACCGTCGCGTGGCTCGAGGGCAGCTTCGATCCGCCCGCCTTCATGTAGATGAGGTCGTAGCCCGATCCGTCGGCGCCGAGCTTCGTCTTGAGGATCTCGCCCTGCCGGCAGTCGCCGTGAGGTGCGAGCACCGCGGCCCCGGCCGCGTCGCCGAAGAGGATGCACGAGCTGCGGTCCTGCATGTCGCTGATCCGCGACAGCGTCTCGGCCCCGATCGCGAGGACGCGGCGCGCCCGGCCCGACGCGACGAAGGCCTCCGCGATCGAGAAGGCGCTCATGAAGCCGGTGCAGGCCGAGTTGCAGTCGAAGGCCGCAGCGTTCACCGCGCCGAGGCGGTGCTGGATCAGGGAGGAGCAGGCCGGGACCAATTGGTCCGGCGACACGGTCCCGAGCACGATGAGGTCGAGGTCCTCCGGCGCGAGCTTGGCCGACTCGAGAGCGGCGCGTCCGGCACGCACAGCGAGGTCGGAGGTCGCTTCGTCGTCGTTCACGAAGCGCCGCTCGCGGATGCCCGTGCGCTGGACGATCCATTCGTCCGAGGTGTCCACGATCTTCTCGAAGTAGGAGTTCGGGACGACGCGCTCGGGCAGGCAGGAGCCCGTGCCCGCGATGCCGACTCGGACGGTCGCGCTCATGTGGTGGCGCGTTCCTGCGCCTGCGCGAGGCCGCGGACGATGTGCTCGTTCACGTTCGAGTCGAGGGCCCTCGCCGCGAGGCCGATGGCGTTCGCGACCGCGTTCTCGTCGGAGCGTCCGTGGCCGATGATCACGACGCCGGAGACGCCGAGGAGCAGGGCGCCGCCGTACTCGGCGTAGTCAACGCTCCTCCGCACGGACGAAAGCGCTTCCGCGGCGCCGGTGATCCCCTGCCGCGCGAGCTCCTTCATCGTCGTGGCCAGCATGAAGCCGGCGAAGCCCTCCATGAGCTTCAGGACGACGTTGCCCGTGAAGCCGTCCACGACGACGACGTCGGCCTTGTCGTAGAAGAGGTCGTTGCCCTCGAGGTTGCCCACGAAGGCGAGCGGGGAGCCCTTGAGCAGGGTGAAGGCTTCCTTGTGGAGGTCGGTGCCCTTGCCCTCCTCCTCGCCGATGTTCAGGAGCCCGACGCGCGGCACCGCTTTCCCCAGGCAATTGCGCATGTAGACCGAGCCCATCATGCCGTTCTGGTAGAGGTGCTCGGGCTTGGGAGCGACGTTCGCCCCCATGTCGATGATGGTCAGGGGGTGCCCGGTCAGGTCGATGGTCACGGCGATGCCGGGACGCCTGACGCCGGACAGGGTGCCGAGACCCAGCGTGGCGGCGCCGACCATGGCGCCGGTATTGCCCATTCCGACCGCGGCGCCCGCCTGGGACTTCTTCACGGCCCCCATCATGACGGCGATGGACGAGTCCGGTTTCGCGCGCAGGGCGGTCGCGGGGGACTCCCCCATCCCGATGACCTGGCTGGCGTGCTGGATCCCGAAGCCGGGGTCGCCGCCGAGATCGATCAGGCGGTCGTGGATGACCTT
The DNA here is from genome assembly GCA_046155895.1 of Planctomycetota bacterium. Classification (GTDB taxonomy): domain Bacteria; phylum Planctomycetota; class UBA1135; order UBA1135; genus DASYPQ01. Next base: position 49,165 of record JBJXFB010000063.1, read on the forward strand.
CTCGTCGCCGACGAGCAGGATCCGCTCCGGCGCCATCCGCAGTTTCCCGAGCGGTGAGCAGGCGACGAGCGCGCCGCGGAGGACCGCGTCGGGCGCGCGGTCACCACCCATGACGTCGAGCGCGATTCGCGTCTGGAGCATGGCGTCAGCCCTCCTGGATGGCCGGGTGCGGCCAGGGTGGCCCCGAGGCGCGCCCGGAGCAAGCCCGAAGTCTAGAACTCTTCCTTCGGGAGGACTTCGAGGCCCTTCTGTCCGCCCTTCTCGAAGGCGTAGTAACCGCAGTTGTCGCAAACCCGGTGGGTCCGCACCGGGGCGCTGCAGCGGGCGCAGTGATTGGTGACGATCACCGCGATCGCGTCGTGGGAACGGCGGATCCGCTTGCGGTGCTTGCTGTGTCTACGCTTGGGATTCGGCATGGGCGGTCAGGTCGAAGGATGAAGGGCGGGGATGCTAGGGGGCTGCGGCGAGGCTGTCAACCGCGGGAGGCGCCCTTGCCTTCCAGAAGCGCCTCGACGGCCCGCTCGAGCACGGGAATCAGCTCCTGGACCTTGTTCGGATCCTTCCCCTGACCCTGGGCGAGGTCGGGTCGTCCCCCGCCTCCGCCGCCGATGACGCTGGCCGCCTGCTGGACGAGGGTGCCGGCGTTCGCGCCGGGAATCTCCCCCACGCCCTGGCAGACGATCACGAAAGGAACCTTGCCGCCTCCACGACCGAAGAGCCCCGCGATCAGCTTGGGCGAGAGTGTCTTGGCTCGGTCCGCGAGCTCTCGGACGCCGTCGAGGTCGAGCTCGGGAGCGTCGAAGACCACCCAGGCGACGTCCTGCGACTTCCGCAGGCTTCCGCGGAGCCGCTCGAACGCCGCCGCGACCATCCCGCCCGCGCTGGCGGAAGACTGCTTCTTGGCCTCCTTCGCTTCCTTCTGCAGGGCAGCGAGGCGCGCGGGGACGTCGTCGGGCGAGGCCTTCAGGGCTTGCGCGGCCTCGCGCAGGATGCGGCGCTGGCGCTGGATCTCCGCGACGGCGGCGGGGCCGGTCAGAGCCTCGATGCGCCGCACTCCAGCCTGGATCGCGCGCTCGGAGACGATCAGGAAGGGGCCGATGTCGCCCGCGGCGGAGACGTGGGTTCCCCCGCAGAGCTCGAGCGACCAGCCGCCGACGTCGAGCACGCGGACGCGCTCGTCGTACTTCTCGCCGAACATCGCGACGACGCCGCGCGCCTTGGCCTCGTCGAGGACCTCGATCGTGGTCTTCACGGCGGCGTTGGCGAAGACCCTCTCGTTGACGATCGTCTCGATCCGCTCGAGCTCCTCGGGCGTGACCGCCTTCGTGTGCGAGAAGTCGAAGCGCAGACGGTCGGGGCCCACGTAGCTCCCCTGCTGCGTGGCGTGCGTCCCGAGCACCTCCTGGAGCGCCTTGTGGAGGAGGTGGGTCGCCGTGTGGTGCTTGCGCGTGCGGTCGCGGCGCTCGCGGTCGACGCGAGCTCGCACGGGGCCCGCCGGCTTGCCGGTCGCTTTCCCGAGATGCACCACGACGTCGCCGACCTTGCGCGTGTCCTCGACGACGAAGCGGAAGCTCTTGTCGGCGGACTCGACCACGCCGGCATCGCCGACCTGCCCGCCGGATTCGGCGTAGAACGGGCTCTCCGCCAGGACGAGCCGGCTCGGTGCCCCGGGCGTCTCGAGCAGCGCCAGGACCTTCGTTTCGAGCTCGAGCGATCGCGGACCCGCCTCGTGGTAGGTCGATGTCGTCGAGACGAGCTTCGCCAGCTCCTCGGCCGAGAGCAGCTGCTTGAAGGTCCCTTCGGCGCGGCTCTTCTTCTGGTGCGCTCCCTCAGCCTTCTTCCAGCCTTCGAGGTCCACGCCGAGCGAGCGCTCGCGCGCCATGAGCTCGACGAGGTCCTGCGGGAATCCGTAGGTCGCGTAGAGGTCGTACACCGCTTCGCCGGGCAGCGTCTTCGCGCCCTGGGCGACGACCTTGGCCGCGAGATCCTCGAAGAGGATCAGCCCGCGCCCGAGCGTCTTGCCGAACTGCTCCTCCTCCGCGCGGATCACGCCCTGCACGTGCTCGCAGCGCTGGCGCATCTCGGGGAAGGTCCCGCCGAGCACCTCCGCGACCGCGGGGACGACCTCGCACAGGAAGGGGTCCTCGAGCCCCAGCTGCTGCCGCCCGAAGCGGGAGGCGCGCCGGACGAGCCGCCGCAGCACGTAGCCGCGCCCTTCGTTCGAAGGCAGCGCGCCGTCGGAGATGGCGCTCGTCACCGCGCGCGCGTGGTCGGCGATCACGCGGAAGGCGACGTCGGCGGGGGCCGCCGACGCGCCGTACTTCTTCTTCGAGAGCGAGCTGATGCGCTCGAAGATCGGAGCGAAGAGGTCCGTGTCGTAGTTCGAGCGCTTCCCCTGCAGCACGGAGAGCACCCGCTCGAAGCCCATGCCCGTGTCGACGTGCTTGGCCGGCAGCTCGGCGAGCTTGCCGTCGTCCTGGCGATTGAACTGGATGAAGACGTTGTTCCAGATCTCCATGAACCGCTCGTTGCCGGCGTTGACGCCGATCTTGCGGTTCGCGCCGTCCATCCGGTCGGCGTTCGGCTCTCCGCGGTCGATGTGGATCTCCGTGCAGGGCCCGCAGGGGCCCGTCTCCCCCATCTCCCAGAAGTTGTCCTTCCTCCCGAAGCGCAGCACGCGCTTGGGATCGATGCCGGCCTTCTCGACCCAGATCCTCGCGGCTTCCTCGTCCGCCGGCAGGCCGTCCTTCTCGTCGCCGCCGAACACCGTCACCCACAGGCGGTCCTTCGGCAGTCCCCACACTTCCGTGAGCAGCTCCCACGCCCACGGGATCGCCTCGGCCTTGAAGTAGTCGCCGAACGACCAGTTCCCGAGCATCTCGAAGAACGTGTGGTGGTAGGTGTCGACCCCCACCTCCTCGAGGTCGTTGTGCTTCCCGGAGACGCGGATGCACTTCTGCGTGTCCGCGGCGCGCTTGTAGTCGCGCTTGCCAGTCCCCAGGAACACGTCCTTGAACTGGTTCATCCCCGCGTTCGTGAAGAGGAGCGTCGGGTCGTCCCGCGGGAACACGGGAGCCGACGGCACGATGCGGTGGTCGCGCGCGCGGAAGAACTCGAGGAAGTCCTTGCGCACCCGCTCGGCGGGGAAGCTCGTGGTCATCGGCGCGCGGGTGCGGCCTCTTGCTTGCCGTCTTTCGGCTTCGTTTCGGGAGCCTGCGTCTTGGCGGGCGGCGCGCCCGCTTTCGTCTCGGCGACCGCGGGCTTCGCGGGAGCCGGAGGGGCCTCCGCGGCCGCGGCCGCGAGCTGCGTCTTCGCGCGGATGCCCTGGTCGATCTCGGCGGCCACCTCGGGGTTGTCGATCAGGAACTGCCGCGCCTTCTCCGTGCCCTGGCCGAGGCGGATCTCTCCCTCGCTCGGATGCTTCATCGAGAGCCAAGTGCCCGACTTGAGCACGACGCCGTGCAACTGACCGATCTCGAGCAGCTCGCCCTCGCGGCTGATCCCGCGGTTGAACAGGATGTCGAACTCGACCTTGCGGAAGGGCGGCGCGATCTTGTTCTTGACGACCGTGACCTTCGTCCGGTTGCCGATCACTTCCTCGCCCTCCTTGAGCTGCCCGATCTTGCGGATGTCGAGGCGCACCGAGGCGTAGAACTTCAGCGCCCGGCCGCCCGTCGTCGTCTCGGGGCTGCCGAACATGACGCCGATCTTCTCGCGGATCTGGTTGATGAAGATCACGAGGCAGTCCGACTTGCTGATCGCGGCCGTCAGCTTGCGCAGCGCCTGGCTCATGAGGCGCGCGTGCAGGCCGACGAAGCTGTCGCCCATTTCTCCGGCGATTTCCGCGCGCGGCACGAGCGCCGCGACCGAGTCGATCACGACCACGTCGATCGCGTTGCTGCGGACGAGCGCCTCGACGATCTCGAGCGCCTGCTCGCCCGTGTCTGGCTGGCTGACGAGCAGGTCGTCGAGCTTGACGCCGAGCTTGCGCGCGTAGCCGGGATCCATCGCGTGCTCCGCGTCGACGAAGGCGCAGATGCCCCCGGACTTCTGGGCGGAGGCGATCACGTGCAGGGTCAGCGTCGTCTTCCCCGAACTCTCCGGGCCGAAGATCTCGACCACGCGGCCGCGCGGGAGCCCGCGGCCTCCCAGGGCGACGTCCAGGCCGATCGAGCCGGTCGGGATCCCCCGCACCTCGGCGACGACGTGCCCGTCCCCCAGGCGCATGATCGAGCCCTTGCCGTAGGCCTTTTCGATCTCCCCAACGGCCACGTCGAGGGCGCGGTTCTTCTCGTTCCGCTCGGGGGAGTCGTTCTTGTCGGGTCCGGGAGTCTTCTCGGTCTTGGTCGGCTTCGGCGTGCTCATGGGTTCTCCGCGGAGGAATTCGTCGAGGGTTTGGAGGAGGTCGATCCTAGCGTCGGCCGGAGGACGGAAGAAGCGCCCCGGCACCGTGGCGACCGGCTCTCCGCGAGACGGTTTCGAGGAATCCCTAGAGAAGCGGGAAGCTCTCGATCACGGGGAAACGCGAGTCGCCGGTCTCGCCCGGGCGCGACTCGACCAGCCGGACCTCGGAGGGGTGCCAGGGGACCGCGAGCCGGAGTCGGCGGAACTCCTCCGAGGGCAGGCAGCCGCGCTGCCGGGCCGGACGGGCGACGGTCAAGTGGGGCAGGAACGGATCCTCGGGCGGGCCCCCGACCCCGGACTCGACCACTGCGGCATCGGTCGCGCGCGCGAGGGTCAGCAGCCGTCCTTCCGTGCCCGGCTCCTCCTCGACGCCGACCCAGAGCACGCGGGCGACACCCGTTTCGGGGAAGGAGCCGGTGCGAGCGATGCGCAGCTGGGGAGCGGAGAGGCCCGCCAGGAAGCGCCCGAGACTCGCTCGCAAGCCCTCGATCTTCGATGCGGGAGTCCGGCCGATGAACCGGAGCGTCAGGTGAACCTCCTCGGGCGCGACGACACGAAGTCCGGCTCCCGCCAGGACGCCGTAGACCGCCGCCTGGAGCTTGCGAGCGGCCGCGGCCGGCACGAAGAGTCCGACGAAGAGCTTGCGGGTCGCGGGAGTCGCGTCGGGCGGCATGGGTCGATCGGGCGTCCCGGACGATGGTAGGGTGCGCCCGCCACGATGCACCCGCGCCTTCCCGCCGCTCTCGCGCTCGCGATCGTCGTGGGCTGCCGGCCCCGCCCGTCCGAGATCCCGGGGAGCGGTCCTTTCGCGCCGGCCTTCGAGACCCGGCGTGAGCATGCGATCCCGGGCAAGCCGACGGCGGTTCTCGCCTGCGACCTCGACGGCGACGCGCTCCCCGAGATCGTCGCGACCGACGCCGAGCGCGGCGAACTGCGCGTCTGGAAGGGGGCCGTCGGCCCGGTCGTCGGAGCCGGCCGCGTCGTTCCGGTCGGGGGCTGGCCGCTCGAACCCGTCGCCCTGCCGGCGGCGCGAGGCATCCGACCCGTCGCGGTCGCGTCGCGGTCGCAGCGCGAGCTCGCCGCGTTCGACCTGATGGCGAAGGAACCGGGCATCGCGCTGTGGCGGGTCGAGCTGCCCGCGACGCCCCGTGCGATCGCGGCCGGTGACCTCGGGCCGGACGAGGCGCTCGATGTGGCGGTCGTCTGCGACGGCGGGCGCCTGGCGATCGTGGGCCTTCAAGGCGCCCTGCGCGAAGTGGCGATCCCCGACGGGCTCCCCCGCTGCGCGCTCGTCCTGGCCGACGGATCGGGCGTGGTGCTCGGCTACCAGGACCGCCGCAGCCTCGTGGTCGCGGATTCGAACAGCACCCACCACGAGATCCGCCTCGGCGGCATCCCGCGTGACCTCCTGGAGACGGATCTCGACCACGACGGGGATCTCGAGCTCGCCGTCGCCGGCGGCGACGCGTCGATCTGGGTGCTCGGCTTCAATGAGCCCGGCGGATCCAAGGCGTGGTCCGGCGAGGCCGGGACCGCTCCGCTCGAATGGCACGCGGGAACGATCCCGATCGACCTCGCCGCGGCAGATCTCGACGGAGAACGCGGGGACGAGCTCGTGTGGCTCGCCTTCCACGACCTCGCGTGGACGGCCGCCGGGAGATTCACGAAGTCCGGACCCGGGTGGAGGAAGACCGGCTACGCGGGCCAGACCCCCTGCGCGCTCGCGCTCCTCGACCGGGACGCTGATCGCCGCCTCGACCTCGTCACGGCCAACCGGGATTCGCAGTCCATCGGCCTCGCGCGGGGGCTGGGAGCGGAGGGGTTCGCCGCGCCGCGGAAGCTCGCGGTCGGGAGGTTCCCGACGGCGGTCCTGGCCGGCGATCTCGACCGGGACTCGCGGCCCGACCTGGTCGTGCTCGAATCGAAGGACGAGACGGCGGCCGTGCTGGTGAACCAGGGTGAGGACCTGAGCCGGACCCTGGTTCTCGCCACGGGGCCGGATCCGCGGGCGGCGTGCCTGTCGGACTTCGACAGGGACGGCCACCTCGATCTCGCGCTGGTCGCGGACGATCCGCAGGGCTCGCGCGTCCGGCTCTGGTTCGGGGACGGCGCGGGTGCGCTCGCAGGACGCGCCGGGATCGAAGGGCCGCGCGCTGGACGGGGCGTGCGCGCGATGATCGCCGCGGACCTCGACGGCGACGGACGAGTCGACCTGCTCGCCGCCGACCGCGAGCGGAACGCGATCGAGTGGTGGAGGAACCGCGCCAGCGCGGCCGCGCAGGTGGAGTTCGAGAGTCCGCGGTCGATCCAGGTCGCCAACGGCCCGTGCGCCCTCGCGCCGATCGAGGTCGATGGGGACCCGAGCCCGGAAATCGCTGTCGCCCTGGGCGGTCCGGGCCCGCGCACGGGCGTCGTGCTGCTGGATCTTTCAGGGGCAGGCGGTCTCGAGCTCCGGGAACTTGCGAGCATCGAGACCGGAGGATCGCCATGCGCCCTTGCGGCGGCCCGGCTCGACGAGAACGCACACGCCGATCTCGCCGTCGTCGTCTTGCAGTCGGCCGGCTCCTCGGTCGGAGAAGCCAGGTGCTATGTCAGGGATCCGAACGCGAGCGTTCCGGCGTTCCGGCTCGCCGGGAGTTTCGCGACTTCCGCTCACCCGCGGGCCATCGCCGCCGCCGACTTCGACGGCGACGGCCTCGACGAACTCGTGATCCCCGCCCAGTACGCCCACCGGGTCGACTTCGCCAGCCCTCGGCGCGCCGGCGGCGGGCAGCCGTGGCGCATCGAAGTGCAGGACGCCCTGGGCGCCGGAATCGGATGCATGGACGCGGTGATCGCCGACTTGAACGGCGACGGGAAGCTCGACGTCGCCGTGGCGAACGGCCACACGGACGACGTGACGATCCTCTTCGCTACCGGCCGGTAGAGAGCTGCCGGAGCATCCGCACGAGGCCGGGCAGCAGGCGCAGCTCCCCGCCGGCGGGATTCACGCCTTCGTGCACGCGCTGCGTCGTGAGGCAACCGTAGGGCTTCCGGTACTCGGCGAGCGTCGAGCGCAGGACGGCCGTGTACATCGCGCGCAGCTCCTCGCGCCGCGACGGGAGCCCGGCCTCGTGGGCGACGGCGAGCCCGTTCAGGAGATTCGCGGGCGTCCCGGGCAGGTCGCCGACCTGGAGGCCCGTCTTGGGCTCGAACTCGAAGAAGGTCACGTCGCCCCAAGCACCGCCGTCGTACTGCTCGCCCTTGAAGTGGGCCCGCGCCGCAGCGGCGATCCGCGGCGCCAGATCGGGCACGAGGTCCGGCTGGAAACTCGCGCAGTCGGCCAGAAGAGCCCAGCACCGGACTTGGTCGGCCGCGACCGTCCCTCCGAAGCGCGTCGAGTCACGCCACAGGGGCGCGTACCGGCGCCAACCCGACTCCACGAGGCCGCGGAACGCCGGCTCGGCCGGGTAGGCGCGCAGCATCTCGACCGCGCGCGCGCCGTAGTGCCCGAAGTCGTCGTCGAAGCCCGGGTCGATCTCGCTCCAGGTCCCGGACCAGAAATGCGTGTACTCGAGCTCCGCGACCGCGTTCCGCGCCGCGCGCAGGTAGCGCTCGTCCCCGAGGAGCCTGCCGAGCCGCGCGAGCTGACAGGGAACGTCGAGGCGCCGCAGCTGCGGCACGTTCGTCGAGATCGCGGCGTCGGCGGGACGATACTCGGCCGCGACGTTTCCGTCGGGGAGCACGCCATGGGCGAGGATCGTCTCGCCCATCTTCGCCGCGGCCGCGCGCGCGCGATCGCGCCAGGCTTCCGGTCCGCGCTGGGCGATCCCGATCAGGAAGGAGAGGTCCATCCCGATCTGTGCGAAGGTCGAGTCGAGCGGGAGGTCGGCCCGCGTGTCCCACTTGCGCGGCAGGCCGGTCTTCTCGTGCAGGCCGAGCGTGAGGTAGTCGGCGAGGTACAGCTCGAGCGCGGCGCGCCACGCGGGCTTGTCGTGGAACTCGAGCAGCTCCGCCTGGAAGAGCTGCAGCGGGAAGATGCCGCCCGGGATCGCATCGATGGTCTTGCCAGTCACGGCATCGAAGCGGGCCGACACGAAGGCCGTCTGGCGCCCTTCCAGGTCGGCGCCTTTCGCGCGCCAGGTGTCGAAGATCCAGGTCAGGACCGAGACGATCTCCGCGCGCAGGTCCGCTTCGGGCGGAAGCGGCAGCGGCACGAGCGCCTCGACGCCCGCCCACTGCGAGACCGCGCCGTCGCGCGATCCCAGCTCGAGCTGGAAGCGAGGGACTCGATCCTCGCCGGACACCTCGAAGGCCGCAGGCTCTCCGTCCGCGGACCCCACGTCGAACGTGACGCGCTCACCCCGGCCGTCGACGAGGGTCAGCCTCCCGGCGCCTCGCACGATGCCGCGCAGCGAGATCCCCGCTGCGGTCGGAGCGTGGGCGGCGAACGGCTGTCGGGCGGTCGCGCCGCCCTGGAGGACGAGCCAGGCGGCTCCTTCCCGCTCGACGACCTGGGGTGATCCGCCCTCGAGTTGCCACCACGGGAGCCTCGCCGCCTCGCGTCCGTCCGGCGCAGCCGGCGCCTCGCGGAAGTCGCCGTTGTCGATCAGCTGGACGCGGAGCGTCGGCTCTTGCGCGGCGCAGAGCAGCAGAACGACAGGGAGAAGCATCGGCACCGCGCTCATGGTATGAGGAGCGCGTGTGGAGGGCTCGCCTTCTGCGGGCGGCGACGCTGGCCTCGCTGCTGGCGGGCCTCGTCGCGCTGCTCCTCGGGATCGCTCATTCGGGCACGCCCGGCTGGGACGCGACCGGGCACGCCTTCGCGGCGCTCCGGATGGCGCAGGCGCTGCGCGACTTCGACCTCGCCCGCTTCTTCGAGCTCTTCCACAAGGCCGACTTCTACCCCCCGCTCGGGCGCCTCGGCTACACCCTCGCGTTCCTGCTCGACGGGAACGGCTTCTACGCGCCTCGCGCGATCAACGCGCTCGCTTGGATCGTATCGGTCTGGCTCGCGACGCGGATCAGCCGGCACCTCGTCCCGCGCGAGGCGGGAGACACGGCGGCGTTCTTCACGGCCGTCCTCGGCCTCACTTGCTGGGTGGCGCTCGTCTACACGCGCTGCACCTACACGGAGCCCTGGTCGGCGCTCGCGAACTGCACGACGATCCTCCTCTACCTGCGCGCACGACGCAGCGGCCGGAGGATCGACGCGGCGATCGTCGGCGTCGCGCTCGGTCTCGCGCTCCTCGTCAAGTACACCTACGGCGTTCAGCTGGCTGCCGCCGTGGGGATCACCGGGCTCGCGCAGCTCCTGAACCCCGAGGGACGCGCCCAGACGATCCGCGGCGGGATCGTCCTCGTTCTCGGCGTGCTCGCGGTGCTCCTGTGGTGGTTCGTGCTTCCGCTCCCCTACGGACTCTCGACCGGTGCGGAGCATTGGAATGCGTTCCGGATCTACCTCACCAAGGCGGCGATCCTGCCGTCCTATGGCCCTGAGTTCGTGCTCGTCGCCTGGCCGGTGATGTCGTTCATCTCGCTCGCGGCGTTCGCCCTCCAGCTCGCCGCGTTCGTCTGGGGAGCGTTTCGGTGGAAGAGCGAAGCCCACAGGCTGTGCCTGCTCCTCGGGATCATCGGACCGATCGCGTTCACGGCCTACCCCTTCCGCATCGACCGCTTCCTGATCCCGGCGCTCCCTGCGGGATGGGCGCTGGCGGGCGGCCTTGCGGCGATCGGGATCGCGCGGCTCAGACCGCGCGCACGGCTCGCTACCGGAGTCGCGCTGCTCGCGCTCCTGCTCGGCACGGCGGGCCTGGGAGCCGAGACCCTGTACCGCCTCGCGTTCCCGACCCTCCCCGAGGTCCTGCCCCTGGCCCCTCGGCAGAACCTCGACGCCTGGCGCACGCCCTACTCCTTCCGCCGCGCGCCCGCCGCGGGTCCCTACGGCTCGGAGGAGGTGCTCGAATTCGCGGCGGAGCACCTCGACGCCAGGGAGTCCTTCGGCTGGATCGGCGGGACCGGCACGGAGTTCCCGCTCGCGCTCGTGCAGTGGACGCTCTTCCGCAAGACGGGCGAGGAAGCGGCGCTCTGGCGCGAGCCCGAGGCGCAGGACCACTTCTGGCAGGATCCCGGCTGGGACGAGGCCGGATTCCGCGCCTGGGCCTCGCGGTTCACGCAGATCGTCACGCTCGATCCACCCGACCCGAAGAACCGCCCCGGACGGGATTTCGAGCGCCAGTTCGTAGCCTGGATGCGCACGAACCCCGAGTTCCAGGTCGAAGCGAGCCGGACCCTCCTGATGGACGCCAAGCGCCCGCACGCGGTGACCGCATACCGCCGGATCGGCGGCCCTAGACGCTGACGAGCGTGAGGATCTCCGCGCAGCGCGCGTCGACGGCGGCGCGCGAGGCTCGCACGAGCGCCTCGACGCCGAACCCCTCGACGCAGAACGACGCCGTCGCCGTGCCGTGCAGCATCGCGCGTCGCAGCGTGGCCGGCTCCACGTTCCCCTGCGACGCCAGGTACCCCATGAATCCGCCCGCGAAGGAATCGCCCGCGCCCGTCGGATCGACGACCTCCTCGACCGGATAGGAGGGGATCGCGAAGCGCCCGGCGCGAGAGATCAGGAACGCGCCGTGCTCGCCCTTCTTGAGCACGATCAGCCGCGGGCCGAAGCCCAGAGCCTTCGCCGCGGCGCGCAGGAGGTTCCTCTCGCCCGTCAGCATGCGCGCTTCCTCGTCGTTCAGGATCAGCGCGTCGACGCGGCGCAGGAGGTGCAGCAACTCGGGCCGCGCGATCTCGATCCACAGGTTCATCGTGTCGAGCATCGTGAAGTCGGGGCGCACGACCTGCGCCAGCGCCTTCTCCTGCACGGACGGTGCCGCGTTCGCGAGGAAGAGGAAGCGGACGTTGCGATGGACCATCGGCACTTTGGGATCGAAGTGCTCGAAGACGTTCAGGTGCGTGGCGAGCGTGTGACGCGTGTTCCCGTCCGCCTCGTAGCGCCCCGTCCAGCGGAAGGTCTTCCCTTGCGCGACCTCGAGGCCCGCGAGGTCGATCCCCCGGGCACGGAGAAGTTCTACGTCCCGAGCCTCGAAGTCCTCGCCGACTACGCCGACGAGCGCGAGGCCGCCGTACAAGCACGCCGCGAGCGAGAAGTAGGTGGCCGAGCCGCCGAGCACGTTCTCGCGGCGCTCGTGCACGGTCTCGATCGTGTCGTAGGCCAGCGTTCCGACGGAGAGGAGGGACAGGGTCATGCCTTCTCCTCGATCTCCCGGCGCACGCTGCGCCCGCTCGGCAGCAGGAGGAACAGGCCGCCGACGAGTCCGGGGACCGCGGTCAGGAGTCGGTACGCGACGCTCACGGCGACGCCGAGGGTGCTCGGCGAGCCCAGGATATGGAAGAGGGAGCCGAAGGCCCACTCCCCGACGCCCCATCCGGCCGGCGTGATCGGCACCGAGCTGATCGTGTTCGCGATGGCGGCGACGCCGATGTACTCGACGAACGTCAGGGTGTCCCCGAAGGCGTGTCCGAGGAAGAAGATCGCCGCGCCGATGCAGATGTGGTTCACCGCCGAGAGCAGGACGGCGACGAAGAGCTCGAGAGGATGCTGCGCGTAGATCCGCAAGGCCTGGTCGATCGCCTTGAGCCGCTCCCGCTGCGGCATCCGCTCCAGCAGGGCTCCCAGATGCAGCCAGCGCCGCGGTCCGGGATGGAGCATCGCCCACAGGACGATCAGCGCCGCGACGAAGGCCAGGACGACCGGCAGCCGCAGCTCGGCGAAGCGCTCGCCCGACGCGAGGACGACGGCCGCCGCCAAGCCCATCAGGACGAGGAGGCCGAGCGCGCGATCGACGACGACCGTGACGAACGCGTCGGCGCGCCGCTCGGGGTTCTCGCGCACGACCAGGATGGCCTTGATCACGTCGCCCCCCGTGATGCCGGCCGGCAGGACGAGGTTGAAGAAGAACCCGAGGAACGAGAGGCGCAGCGCCGAGGTCCAGCGCGTGCGGCATCCGGCGATCGCCAGCAGCCTCCACCAGCGCGTGATCGCGACGAGGGCGCCCGTGAAGATCAGGAAGAGCGCGCTCCAGAGCCCGCTCGGCTTGACGTCGCGGAAGACGCGCAGCATCCCCGGCTTCCAGTCGAGGCGCCCGACGGCGGGATCGGGCGGAGTGCCGTCCGAGGGGCGCACGACGTCGATCTCCCCGCCCGCGGCGAGAGCGCGCGCGACCTCCTGCGGCCAGCCCGGCTCGACGGCCAGGTCGGGCGCTGCGCGGAAGCGGATCGAGTCCTTGCGCCAGTCCGAGAGGATCTCGCCCGGAGCATCGAGGGTCGCGCCGCCCTCGCTCCACGAGAGACGATCGCGCCAAGGGACGAGCCAGGCGCCGAAGGCGAGCAAGCCGAGCGCCAGCGCCCTGCGCAGCCAGGCGAAGGCTCGCTTCTTCGTCTCCGCCGTCAAGGCGTCACCGCCACCGCACTCAAGGAGTCACCGCGGGCTTCACGGGGCGTTGCGCGACTCGCCCGAGCCACCAGGCCTGCCAGTCCTCCTCACGCAGCGAGGAGAAGCCGGCGCCCGAGACTTTTCCGAGCGCGCGCATCGCTCCGACTCGGACGGAAGTCTCCGGTCGGACGAGCAGGTCCATCAAGGCCTCGAGGCGGCGTTCGCGCGCCTCCTCCTCCGTCATCTTCGCGCCCTCCGGGACCCCCACCGGCAGTCCGTGCTCCCGCACGAGATCGACGACGCGCAGGAGCACCTCCGGCGAGCTCTCGCGATCGAGCTGCAGCAGGAACTCGTCGAGTACCTTCGTCCCCGCGCTCGCCACGGAGGCTTCGACCGCAGCGGCGCGCACGCGCGGCTCCACGTCGAGCAGGGCCTTCGCGAGCGCCTGCCGGATGCAGCGGCGCTTCAGGTCCTCCGACAACCGCAGGAGCGGCTGGCCGGCGACGTTCTGATCCCCGACGGCCCCGGCGAGCTCGGCGGTCGCGCGCAGCAGGCGACGGGCGCCGTCGAGATCGAGGACGAGATCGGTGACGACCCGGCACGCGGCCTCGAGGTCGAGGCGCTCGGACGGGCTCGCTCGCGATCCGCGGTCGAGCACGGGCCGCGCGGCGCGCACGAGGCCGGCGAGAGCCTCCGAAGCGGCCTGCGCTCCGGCGGGCTCCGCGTCCTTGGGGAGCCCGGTCGGAACGCCTGCGGAGAGGCGCGCGGCGGCTCGCGACAGCCCCAGGACGGCGCGTTCCCGGGAAAGGACCCAGGGATCGAGGACCGCCAGGCGCGCGAACCACTCGACCTGGATAGCGGAGACCTGGGCCGAGGAGCCGTCGTGCTCCTCGAGCTCGACCAGGGTCTCGAGGCAGGTCTGGGCGGGGTCCTCGACCGCGGAGGGGTCCTTCTTCTCCAGGTTGGTCTCGATCCCGAGCGATCGCGTGAGCACGTGCCGGAAGAAGTACTCCGTGTCGCCTTCGATCGCGGCCGTGTAGCGGTGCTCGGTCGATTCGTCGTGCAGCTGGTCCAGGTTCCAGGCCTTCGCTTCCACCACCTGGCAGCCGGAGGCGGGCATGCCGGCCAGCGCGGCGAGCAGGGGGACGGCGATCGGGAAGCGGGACGGTCGCACCGGGAGAGTCTATTCACGACAGGCGGCGGGTGGAATCTCCAGCACGTGCTCGGCCGCTAGACTCCCTCGCTCCAGGGCCGGCGCGCATGAACTCGACACTTCCCGTGCTGCGCCGCGCTCTGGGCCCCGGCCTTCTCCTCGCGGCGCTCGCCTTCCTCCCCGCGACGGCCTGGTTCCTCGTCGACGGACGACTGAAGATCGATCTCTCCGACGAAGGGTACCTCTGGTACGGAACGAAGGCGCTGCGCGACGGGCTCGTCCCGATGCGCGACTTCCAGGCCTACGACCCGGGCCGGTACGCGTGGACCGCGGCATGGAGCTTCGTCCTCGGCGAGAGCCTGGTGGCGCAGCGCTTCGCCTGCGTCCTCTTCGGCTGCCTCGGCGTGCTCGGCGGGCTGCTCGCCGCTCGCAGGCTCGGGCGCGACCCGTTCTTCCTCCTTTGCGTCGCTCTCGCGCTGGGCGCCTGGATGGCGCCGCGCTACAAGGTCTTCGACGGAAGCCTGGCGCTGATCTCGCTGTGGGCGGGTGTTCGGCTGCTCGAGAAACCCTCGATCCCGCGCCACTTCTGGATCGGAGTCCTGGGGGGGCTCGCGGCCTTCTTCGGCCGCAACCACGGCGCCTACCACCTCGCGGCATTCGCGGCGCTGATCGTCTGGGCGTCCCGCGGCGCGGGCGCCGCCGCGACGGTACGTCGTGCTCTGGCCTGGATGGCCGGGATCGTCGTCGGGTATCTGCCCCAGCTCGTCCTGTTCGTCGCCGCGGACGGGTACTTCGACGCTTGGATCGATTCCATCGCCCTCCTCCTCGAGAAGGGCTCGAACCTCCCGGTCGCCGTGCCCTGGCCCTGGATCTCGCCGGGCGACTGGCCTTGGTGGCCGCGGGCGTCCATGTTCGCGATCGGCTGCTTCTTCCTCGCCTTTCCCGCGTTCCTCGTCCTGGCCGTGATCCGGATGCTGTCCCTGCGGCGGTCGGGCGTTGCGGCGAACCCTGTGCTCCTCGCCGCGGTGTGCATCGTCGCACCCTACGCGCACTTGGTGTTCTCCCGCGCCGATGTCGTGCACCTCACGCACGGCGCGCCGGTCCTCGTGCTCGGGATCCTCGCGCTCGGGCGTTCCTTCGCCGGAGCGCCGGCGATCACCAGGGCGCTCCACGCACCCGTCCTCCTCGCGGCGAGTCTCCTCGCGACGCTCCTCTGGACGAGCCTCGCCGTCCAGGCCGCGATGTTCCCCGAAGCGTTCGAGACCGTCGTGGTCGCCGGGCAGGAGATGCGCGTCGACCGCTACGACGCCCGGGTGATCGCGGGAGCGCGCAAGCTCGCCCTCGATCTCGCGCGGCCGGACGAGCCCGTGTTCTTCGCCCCCAACCAGCCACTCCTCTATCCGCTCACGGAGCGGCGCTCACCCACGCGGGAGATCTACCTCATCCACCCGGCGAGCCCCCAGGAGGAGGCCGAGCTCGTCCGGGAGATCGAATCCTCCGGGGTGCGCTGGGCGATGATCCGCGACTACCCGCTCGACGGACGGGACGATCTGCGCTTCTCGAAGACGCACCCGCTGCTCGCGCGCTACCTGCACGAAAACTTCACGCCGGTCCGGATCGACGATCTCCCGCCGGACGAATTCGTCGTTCGCCGGCCGCCGGGGCGCTGATCCCGTGGAGGGATCCGCGCGGGTCAGAGCCAGATCGAGAAGCCGACGAACAGCGCGAGATTCGAGACGTCGTCCTCGGTGGGCCCCAGGTCCCGCGAGAAGATCTGCTTCCAGCTGAAACCCATGTCGACGGCGGCGCAGCTGCTGACGAAGGCCTCCAGGCCGAGGCGCGCCTCGACGAAGGGCGAAGTGTCGGTCTCGTCGGTCGCGGCGATGTCGTCGTTGATGTCGAAGACGTTCATGCCGGTGCGCAGGCCGATGTAGGGACGGCTCGAGCCGTCGGGAGAGGGGTAGAACCGCGCCCCGACGCCGATTTCCATGGTGCTCGTGTTGATCTCGTCGCCGGCGCTGTCCTCGAACTGGGTGTCGCTCGCGCTCGCGATGCCCTCGATGAGCAGCTGATCGGTCGCGAAGCGCCCTCCAGCCACGTCGACCGAGAAGACGTCGGTGTCGCCGAAGTCGCCGCCGTCGGTCATCGAGAAGAGAGCCGAGCTGCCGCCTTCCCAGTGCCAGTCCCCAGCCTGCGACGGGCGCGGAGGGTTCGTCGACGCGCAGGAAGCGACGAAGGTGAGGCCGAGGGCGAGCGCGGAGGCGCGAGAGAGGATCGAGGTCAGCATGAATCTCTCCTGGGGATGGGCCGGGATCGGAATCGACAAGCTGTGGGTCCGACGGGGTGGGAGGCTAGCAATGCCTTCCGGGGAGGTCCACAAGCCGAGATCGGCGCGCGTGTGGCGCGTGGTTCTCGCGCCGAGGGCGGGTGGGTGGTGGAGGCGGCGGGAATCGAACCCGCGTCCCGGAATGCCCGCGCACCAAGCGTCTACGTGCGTGTTCCACGGTTTGGTTCTCGTCCTCGCGACGCCCGTGGACGGGCTGCGCTCGGACCAGCCTCGGTGTGTTCTCGCCGGTCCGCCCCGAGGCGCGACTCGCCGGCCAGTCCGCTGTGTACGTCTCCACCCGGCCGCGGACACTCCGGGTGGAAACGGCTGCCTGATGAATCAGGCCGCGAGAGAGAAATTGTTGGCATGCAATGCCGCCCCAAGAGGATTTAACGGGGTGACTCGAGATCCCCGGCACGCAACCTGGAGACTGACGAAACCGGTCGAGACCAGTGCGCCCCCCGATGAGTTGCCCGTAGAATGTAGCACGACACGCCGAGCGAGCGAAGTCGGGAAGTCCGGCTTCCTTTCGTTTCCTTCCGTTCTTCCTCCGAACTCCCGCTCGAAACGAGAGCTCTTCTCGGGTCCGGCGAAGGGTCACGCATCACCCCCACCTCGCTCCCAGGAAGGTCCATGCGCACAGCACTCGCCATCGCAGCTGCGGTTCTTCCGTTCACGTCCCAGGCCGGCGCCCAGACCATCTTCGTCCCTCCGGTCGAGGTCTCCACCCTCACCCATCAGCACTTCGCCGATCCGGGTCCGCCCAGCAGCACCATCACACGTGACACGGTGCAGTTTCCCTGCACGGGTGGAGCCTGCAACGGACCGGGGTTCACGGCCACGATCGGGATGGGAGATACGATCGCGGTCCGCTTCGAGGCCCCGCCGGGCACTCGGTTCGTGGTCACGCGCGCTCCCGGCGGCACGCAGTACTTCTGGGCCATCGCCAATTGGCAGACGAACACCGGGGACACCATCTCGAATTTCGCTTCCGCTTCGACCACCTTCGAAAACCTGGCCGGAACGGCCCCCACGAGCACCTTCGAGCAGCATGCGGTCAGCGACAATGGTCAGGCCGTAAAGAGCTTGAACCAGTACACCGTCAGCGGGAGTTTCTCGTTCACAGCGATGAACGTGCAGTTCGCGGTCAATCACGGTGTCTTGTCCATCTCACGCACCTATAACCCCGTCGACTCCATCGCCTCGCCCTCCTTCGGCAGCGCTCGGGTGGTGACCGGCGGGGCCAGCGACACGACCGTGATGTCGATCGAGCCGCTCCCCGGAGCACCGTTCTGCTTCGGCGATGGGACGGCCGCAGCGTGTCCGTGCGGGAACAGTGGCTCGCCCGGCCGCGGATGCCAGAACTCGTCCACGACTGGAGGCGCCCAGCTCGTTGCGACGGGAACGAGCAGCCCCGACACGATGGTGTTGTCAGCGACCGATGAGAAGCCCACCGCGCTCACGATCTTCCTCCAGGGGACGCAGGCGATCAGCCCCGTTACGTACGGCGACGGCCTCCGATGCGTGCACGGAGTCCTGAAGCGCCTCTACACCAAGACCGCGGCCGGAGGCGCGGCATCCGCGCCGCAAGGTGGGGATCTCTCGATCACCGCTCGGTCGGCGCAGTTGAGTCATCCGATCGCCCCGGGTTCGACTCGCTACTACATGACCTACTACCGCGACGGAGCCGCCGGGTTCTGCCCCAGCCCGACGGGCAGCACCTTCAATGGCTCGAATGCCTGGACGATCCTGTGGTGACGGGAAGATCCTCTCGCTGAGCATGAGGCAGGAGGAGGCCGACGGGCTTTTTCCTGCGCGTTGCCGGACCTCCTCGTAGACTCGGCCAGGGGCGGTGACTCCAGCCCCTTCGAGGGCGTGCCGCGGAATCCCGATCCACACCGAGTTCGAGGCAGAACCATGCGCACCGTCCCGAGCCTTGTCGCAGCCGTCGTATCGCTCGCTTCCGTCGCCGGCGCCCAGACGGTTTTCGTCCCGCCGGTCGACATCTCGGTGCTGCGACACCGGCACACGATCACCCCAGGAAGCCCCCCGTTCACCGACACCGTGGACGCCGTCGACTTTCCCTGCAGCGCCGGAGCCTGCAACGGGCCGGGATTCATGGCATCCATCGGCACGGGAGACACGATCGTCGTCCGCTTCGAGGCTCCCCCGGGCCGGCGCTTCGCCGTCACGCGCGCTCCCGGCGGCGACCAGGTCTTCTTCGCCAGCGCGCTCTGGCAGACGGACGGCGGCGACGCCACCTCGAGCTTCGCGACGCCGACCATCAACTTCGAAAACTTCGCGGGGGTGTCCCCCACCCTCGGGGACTCGCTGCACTACGTCAGCAACCAGGGCGAGGCCGTCTACAGCCACAACGTGTACTCGGTGAACGGCGACTTCTCGTTCACGGCGTTGGACGTGCGTTTCACCGTAGGCCACGCCCTGGCTCCCGCGCCGCGGACCTACCATGCGGTCGATTCCAGCGCCTTGCCTTCCTTCGGCAGCCAGCATCGGGTCTCCGGCACGGCGAGCGACACGACGGTGATGTCGATCGAGCCCATCCCGGGAACGGGCTTCTGCTCGGGAGACGGAACCCAATCGCCCTGTCCCTGCGGGAACAGCGGCTCGCCCGGCCGCGGCTGCGAGAACTCCTCGACGACCGGCGGCGCCCTGTTGAGCGCCGCGGGATCGAGCAACCCGGACACGATGGTCCTGAACGTGGACGGTGAGGAGCCCACCGCGCTCACGATCTTCGTCCAAGGCACCCAGGCGATCGCGCCCGTCGCCTACGGAGACGGCCTGCGTTGCGTCCACGGCGAGCTGAAGCGCCTCTACACGAAGACCGCGAGCGGAGGATCGTCGTCCGCGCCCACGGGTGGCGAGCTCTCGATCACCGCTCGATCGGCCCAGCTGGGCCACACGATCGCGCCCGGCTCGACGCGCTACTACATGACGTACTACCGCGACGGGGATGCGGGGTTCTGCCCCAGCCCGACGGGCAGCACCTTCAACGGATCGAACGGCTGGACGATCCTCTGGTGAGGTTGAAATCATGCGCGCAGTCGCCGGATTCGCCCTGACCCTTCTCTCCCTCGGTTCCGTCGCCAGCGCCCAGACGGTCTACGTCCCGCCGGTCGACATCTCGGTGCTGACCCACCAGCACACGCATGTCGGCGGAAGCCCACCGCACACCTACACCACGGACTCCGTTGACTTTCCTTGCAACCCCGGAGCCTGCAACGGACCAGGGTTCACGGCATCGATCGGCACGGGAGACACGATCGTCCTCCGATTCGAGGCACCAGCGGGCACTCGGTTCGCCGTCCACCGCGGTCCCGGCAGTACGCAGACTCTCTTTGCCCGCGCCCGGTGGCGGACGAACACCACGGACACGAACTCGAACGTCGCCACACCCTCGATCACCTTCGAGAACCTGGTGGGGCCACCGCCCGTTCTGGCGCTAGCGCAGAACTACGTCAGCGACGATGGACAATCTGTCTTCAGCCTGAACGTGTTCACGGTCCCCAGCGATTTTTCGTTCACGGCGTTGATGGTGCAATTCACGGTGGGCCATTCCCTGGCTCCGATGTCGCGCAGCTACGGTCCGGTCGATTTCGGCTCCTTCGGCAGCTTCCACGACTGGTACGGCGGAGGCCTCCCTGACTTGACCGTGATGTCCATCGAGCCGATCTCCCCGGGTCTGTTCTGCTCCGGAGATGGGATGGCGACTCCATGCCCGTGCGGGAACAGCGGCATTCCAGGCCGGGGGTGCCAGAATTCGTCGGCGACCGGGGGCGCTCGACTTTGGGGGAGAGGCATGACCAGCCCCGACTCGATGGTCCTGTACGTGGACGGGGAGCTGCCCAGCGCGATCACGATCTTCCTCCAGGGCACCCAACAGATCCAGCCCGTCGTGTACGGAGACGGACTTCGGTGCGTGCACGGATTGCTCAAGCGCCTCTACACGAAGACCGCCAGCGGAGGAATGACGTCGGCGCCCTGGGTGAACGATCTCTCGATCACCGCCCGATCCGCGCAGATGGGAGACCCGATCGCGCCCGGCTCGACGCGCTACTACATGACGTACTACCGCGACGGCGTCGCCGGGTTCTGCCCCAGCCCGATGGGCAGCACTTTCAATGGATCCAACGGCTGGGCGATACTCTGGTGAGTCCACGGAGGGCATCCCATCAGCTCCGCACCGTCCGTCCTGATTGCAGCTGGGTTCCTCGGCCTCTCGGGCGCCGCAGCCGGATTCGTACTCGGCCGATGGTCGGCCGCGCCACCTCCCGCACCTCCGGTCGAGATCACGAAGCCCGTTCGCGCCGAAGCGCCCGACCTCGGCCCGCTACTCGCCGAGATCCGCCAGAGTCACGACGAGATCCTCCGCGAGCTGCGCGAGCGGCCGAGGATGCCCGCCGGAGTCGCCAGTGGCGCCACCGTCGAGCAGCCCGTCCGCGACGAGAGGCTCGATCGCCTGAACGCGGCCGTGGAGAAGCTGAACGAGCGGCTGGGAGCGGACCGCGGCCCGGGCTACGCGAACCTCGGGAGCCTCCAGGACGACGTCCACATCCGGCTGAAGAGGTTCGAGCTCGGGCTCGACACGAGGGAGGAACTCGTTTCGCGGCTCCGGACGGCCCATGACCGCTGGTCGCAGGCGAACCTCCTCGGACGCTACGGGGCGCCGGTCAGCCTGCGCGAGGAGAACGGCGCGCGGGTCGTCGCCTTCCCCCTCGTCGACGCCGGCCAAGTGGAGTTCCTCCTCGCGGACGATCGGGTGATCGAGATCCGCATCGTCACGGTCCCCCGCTGACGCTCACCGTCTCCGGCTCATCGCCCGGTCGATCTCCCGCCGGTCGTCCTTCTCCTTCTTGTCGGCGCGCTTGTCGTAGAGCTTCTTGCCCTTGCACAGCGCGATCAGGATCTTCGCCCGCGATCCCTTGAAGTACAGGGCCAGCGGCACGATCGTCATCCCCTTCTCCTTCACCTGCGCGTGCCACTTCGCGATCTCCTTCTTGTGCAGGAGGAGCTTGCGGTCCCGCGTCGGCGCGTGGTTGTGGATGTTCCCCTGCGCGTACTCGGGGATGTGCATGCCGACCAGCCACATCTCGTGGTTGCGCACCATGCCGAAAGCCTCGCCGATCGAGCACTCCTTGGCCCGAAGGCTCTTCACCTCGGTCCCCGTCAGCGCCATCCCGCACTCGAGCTCGTCCAGGACGTGGAATTCGAAGCGCGCCCGCTTGTTCGTGGCGACCATCCGCGGGGCTCCGGCGTCCTTCTCGCCCTCCTTCTCCCGCCGCGCCATCCCGCCAGGATAGCGCCGGAGATCCCGGCGCGAGCTTGAGTCCCGCGAGAGACTGTCCGATCCTCTGACCACCTTGATCCAACACGCCACCGACCCGACCGATCTCCTCCAGGAAGTCCTTTCCGCGAAATCGGGCGGCTTCCTCGAGCTCCGCTACCACAAGAAGCGCACGCGCTCCGTCGCCGTCGAGAAGGGCCGCGTCGACGCGGCGCAGGTCACGGAGCACACCGGCGTCGGCGTCCGCGTCCTCGAGGAGGGCACCTTCGGATTCGCCAGTACAGATAGGCCCGACGCGGCCTCGATCGCCGCGGCGGTCGATGCGGCCCGCGAGGTCGCGCGCGCGTCCGCCCAGGCCCGCTCCGAGCGCTGCCCGCCCCTCCCGCGCGTCGCCCTGGCTCGCGGCCGCTTCGAATCGCCCGGGGTCGACGAGCTCCTCGAGGCTCCGATCGAGAGAACTCTCGACCTCGTCCTGCGCCTCGAGGCCCAGGCGCGCGGCTCCTCGAGCTCGATCCAGAGCGCCTCCTGCGGCTACACCGAGATCTTCGAGGAGAAGGGCATCGTCACGAGCGACGGCGCCAAGGCCTGGACGCGCCTCGTCCGTCCGGAATTCCGCGTCGCCGCCGTCGCGCGCAAGGACGGCGAGATCCAGCGCGGAGTGGAGACCGTCGGAGCGACCGGCGCGTGGGATTGCCTCTTCCGCGGCGCTTCGCCCGAGACCCTCGCCGACCGGGCCGCCGCGCGCGCCGTCGACCTGCTCTCCGCCGGATACCCCGAAGGCGGCCGCGTGCGCGTCCTGCTCTCTCCCGCGCTCGTCGGACTCCTGACCCACGAAGCGATCGGCCACACGGTCGAGGCCGATTTCGTCCGGGCCGGCTCCGTCGCGGCCGGCAAGATCGGCCAGCGCGTCGGCTCGGAGCGGGTCACGCTGGCCGACTCCGGCGCGAGCGAATTCCACCCCGGGGCGGGCGGCACGCTGGCCGTCGACGACGAGGGCGTCCAGGCCGGCAACACGGTGATCATCCGCGACGGCGTGCTCGTCTCGTACCTCCACGACCGGGAGAGCGCCGCGCGCTTCGGCGTCGCTCCGACGGGGAATGCGCGCGCGTGGGAGTTCGAGCACTCGCCGCTCATCCGCATGCGCAACACCTACATCGCGCCCGGGGACGCCGATCTGGACGAGCTGATCGCGGCGCTCGGTGACGGCTACCTGCTCGACGGCGCCGCCAACGGGCAGGCCGACAGCAACGGCGAGTTCATGTTCGGCACGCGCGAGGCGTACCGCGTCACGGGAGGGAAGAAGGGGCCGCTCCTGCGCGGCGTGAACATCTCCGGAACTGCATTCGAGGTCCTGAAGTCCGTCGAGCGCGTCGGGAAGGACTTCCGCTGGGATCTCGGCGCCGGCCACTGCGGCAAGGGCCAGCCCGCGAAGGTCGACGCGGGCGGCCCCTGGATCCTCTGCACCGTCGTCCTGGGAGGCCGCTGATGCCCGCCGCCACTGCCCGCCCGAGGGCGTCTTTCGATCCGGCGCGCGTCGAGCGCGAGCTCCTCGAGCGCTCGCAGCAGCTCCTCGAACGCGCTCTCGCGCTCGGTGCCGACGAGGCCGAGGTCTGCGCCGCCGGATGGCGCTCGATCTCCGTGCGATTCGAGAAGGGCGACCTGAAGCTCGCACAGGTCGACCAGAGCTCGACGCTCGGGCTGCGCGTCTTCCGCGACAAACGCCTCGGATTCGCGTCGACGAACCAGGCCGGCGCGGCCGCCGCCGAGGCCTGCGCTCGGGACGCCCTCGCGCTCGCGGCGCTCTCGCCCCCCGATCCGCACAACGTCCTGCCGGATGCGAGGCCGATCCAGGCGGGCCGAAGCCTCCTGGACGAAGCCGTCGCGGACGTCTCCGTCGACAGGGTCCTGCGTGCGGGCCAGGACCTGGTCCTCCGCTCGAAGGCCGATCCGCGCCTCGCCATCGATAGCGCGAGCATGGACGCCTCGGCGCTCGCGCGCGCCGTCGTCACGAGCCGCGGGATCCGCGCCAGCGAGTCCGACGCGCAGATCGGATGCAGCGTCTTCGGCATGGCGGTCGATGGCGCGGACGTCGGCGGGTTCCATTACGCGGGAGACTCGGTCCGGAGCCTCGCCGGCGTGGACGCCGCGGTCGAGGCCGCGGCGCGCGAGTTCTCGCTCGTGTCCCTCGGCAATCTCGGCGCGCGGGCCGCCCGGTCGTACACCGGCCCAGTCCTCTTCGCCCCCGACGCGCTGCTCGAGATCTTCGTCTCCCCCGTCCTCTCGGCCGCGAGCGCGATCGGCGTCCAGCGCGGGCGCAGTCCGCTGGCCGGCAAGATCGGCTCCGCGATCGCCTCCCCCTCGATCACGATCCACGACGACGCCTCCGACCGCACGCTCGCGGGCGCTTCCGCCTTCGACCGCGAGGGGCAGCCCTGCGGCCGCTTCGGGATCGTCGAGCAGGGCCAGCTCGCGAGCTACCTCTACAACGGCTACGCGGCCGCCGTGGAAGGGCGCGCTTCGACCGGACACGCCGCGGGTTCTCCCCGATCGGTGCCCGGGCTCTCGACGCACGCCGTCTCCGTTCTCGGAGGGACCGGGGGGGGCCGCCGCGAGCTCGAGCGCGCGCTCGGCAGCGGACTCTACGTCCAGCGCTTCTCCGGGACCGTCGACCCCGCCTCCGGGGACTTCTCGGGCGTCGCGAAGTCCGCGCGCTGGATCGAGGGCGGCGAAGTCGCCTATCCCGTGAAGGAGACGCTGATCGGCGGCAACGTCTTCGATCTGCTGAAGCGCGTGATCGCCCTCTCCTCGAAGGCGGAGCGGTGCTCGGGGGAAGCCCGCGCCCCCTACGCGCTCCTCGACGCGGTCGCCGTGACCGCGGGTTGACCTGACCGCAGGCCCGGCGTATCGTCCCCGCCCCACTCGCCCGGGTGGCGGAACTGGCAGACGCGCATGGTTCAGGTCCATGTGCCGCAAGGCATTGGGGGTTCGATTCCCCCCCCGGGCACCAGCCCCGATCCGCGTCGGAAGCCGAGCTTCCTCGCGCTCGCGCGCGGGAGCCTCGCGGTCACGCTCGTCGCTCTCGCCGCCGTCGCGGTGATCTGGGCCTTGTTCCGCAAGCTCGAGCTCTAGAACGATGACGCTCCAGGACTTCCTCGCCGAGCAGGTCGCGGGCAATTCCGTCCGCAGCTGGCTGTACGGGCTGACGGCCTTCGTCGCCGCCTTCGTCCTCCTCTCGATCGTCAAGCGCCTGGCGCTGGCGCGCCTGGCCAAGCTGGCCGAACGAACGACGACCGATATCGACGACCTCGTCCTCGACCTCGTGCGCAGGACCGGCACGTTCTTCCTCGTCGCGATCTCGATCTTCTTCGCGCACCACTGGCTCGTCGTGTCCGCGGAGTACTCGGGCTACGTCCGCAGCGCGCTGAAGATCGCGATGTGGATCCAGGCCGGGCTGTGGGGCCTGTCGCTGGTTCAATTCGGGATCGCACGCATGGTGCGCGGGAGTCCCGCGGACGACCCCTCGCGGACGATGGGCGCGTCCGTGCTCGGCTTCATCGGGCGCGTGATCGTCTGGTCCCTCGTCCTCCTCCTCTGCCTGCAGGCGATGGGGCAGGAGATCGGCCCCCTACTCGCCTCCCTCGGCGTCGGCGGCATCGCGGTCGCCCTGGCGCTCCAGAACATCCTCGGCGACCTGTTCGCCTCGATCACGATCCTGCTCGACAAGCCCTTCGTCGTCGGCGACTCCGTCGTCCTCGGCGAGTTCGTGGGCAGGGTCGAGCGCATCGGCATCAAGACCACGCGCCTGCGCAGCATCACGGGCGAGGAGATCGCGGTCGGGAACAACGACCTCGTCTCCTCGCGCCTGCGGAACTTCAAGCACCTGCTGGACGGACGCCAGCAGTTCACCCTGGGCGTCACGTACCAGACCCCCGCCGAGAAGGTCGAGGCGATCCCGTCCATCGTGAAGGAGATCGTCGAGGCGACTCCCGGCACGCGCTTCGGCCGGGCGCACTTCGTCCGATTCGGCGACTTCGCGCTGATCTACGAAGTCGTCTTCTTCGTCCTCTCGGGCCAGAAAGAGGAAGCGATGGACGCCCAGCACCAGATCAACGTCGAGATCCACCGCCGTTTCGAGGCCGAGAAGATCGAGTTCGCCTACCCGACCCAGACCGTCTACCACGTCGGGCCGACGGGCCAGGCCCAGCCGGTTCAGAAGGAATTGTCGCGCGGATAGGCCGCGATCGCGACGACGACCGCGATCAGGAGCAGCGCCGCCGCACCGATCGCGATCCAGTAGGTGAGCGGCATCCCGGCCTAGCTCCCGTGGCCGCCGGGCGCGCGGTACACGAGGATCGCGCGGGCGCCCATCTCTCCGGGGAGCTTGTGCTCCCACACCGTGTCGAGCCGGAATCCCAGACGCTCGGCCTCCCGCTCGCCGGCGCGCACCTCGCGGCCCCAGGACGGCCCCTTGAGCATCACGAGGTCCTTGTGGGAGTGGCGGACCTTCCGCAACAGCCGCACGTTCTCGCGCACGGAGCTCACGGCGCGGATCATGACGACGTCGTAGCTCTGCCGGGCGAGGTGGTCCTCGGCCCGGTCGCGCACGACGCTCGCGTTCTTGACGCCCAGCGTCTCGACGCAGCGCGTGAGGAAGTCGGTGCGCTTCTGGACCGAGTCGATGAGCGTCACGCGCGTGTCCGCGTCGGCCATCGCGACCGGCAGGCCCGGGAAGCCCGCGCCGCTGCCCAGGTCGAGCACGCTGCGCCCGAAGAGCGACACCTGCCGGGTGACGCGCCAGCTGTCGAGGTAGTGCTTGGCCGCCATCTCGCGCGGGTCGACGATCGCGGTGAGGTTCACCTCCCGGTTCGTCTCCAGGACCATCCGCGCGTGCTGGGCGTACCGTTCGAGGACCGCGGGCGGGATCTCCTCGCCCTCGAAAGCCCAGCGCATCGCCTCGAGCAGCGTTTCGACCGGCGCGAGGGGCGTGTCGGGGTTGCCCTCGAGGGGGTCGTCGACGACGACTTCCTCGGCCGGATCCTTGGCCCCCGGCTCGTCGGCGTCGCCTGGCTTGCTGGGCTGCGGGATCGTGCTCATGGGGCGGGGCGGCGGATGTCGATCTCGGCGGAGTCCGAATCGGCGGGCTCTGGCAGGGCAGCAGGGATTCGAACCCCGAACCTACTGATTTGGAATCAGTCGCTCTAACCGATTGGAGCTACTGCCCTCCGCGCGAACGGGGAGCGTACTCCAGCCCCGCCGGGCGCGGCAAGGGCCGGAGCCTCGGACTGCCGCACGGTGCGCGGGTCGGGCCCGCGCAGTAGATTCTCGCGCTTCGCGATGACCCAGGACGATCCGAGCGAGGACAGGGAGCGCAGCGATCCGGACGCCCTCCGCCGCGATCGAGACCAGGTTCCCGTGGCGGTCCCGGCGGACACGATTCCGCGCTCGCGCCTCGATCAGGACGCCCTGCGGGTGATCTCGCGCCTTCAGCGCAACGATTTCGAGGCCTACCTCGTCGGCGGGTGCGTGCGCGACCTGCTCATCGGGCGCATCCCCAAAGACTTCGACGTCGCCACGAGCGCCCACCCGCGCCAGATCAAGCGCCTGTTCAGGAACGCGCGCATCATCGGCCGCCGTTTCCGCCTCGCACACCTGACCTACGGCAGCCACATCGTCGAGACGGCGACCTTCCGCCGCGAGCCCGACTCTGCCGCTGCCGAGGACAGCGGCGACGAGCCGGCCGAGGGAATGTCCGCGGAGCTGCCGGAGGGAACGCCCGAGGACCTCCTCATCACGCAGGACAACGAGTTCGGGACGGCCGAGCAGGACGCGCAGCGGCGTGATTTCACGATCAACGCGCTCTTCTACGACCCCACGCGCTCGGTGATCCACGACTTCGTCGGCGGGCTGCGCGACCTCGAGGACGGCGTCCTGCGCACGATCGGCGATCCGCACGTGCGCATGGCGGAGGACCCGGTGCGGATCCTGCGCGCGGTCAAGTTCGCCACCAGACTCTCCTTCCGCATCGACGAGCGCACCTGGGACGCGATGACGGCCCTCGCACCGCAGCTTTCTCGCGCGGCGCCCCCGCGCGTCCTCGAGGAGGTCCTCCGGCTCCTGCGATCGGGCACGGCGCTGGGCGCAGTGCGCATGCTGCGCGCGTGCGGGGCGCTGCGCGTCGTCCTCCCCGAGGTCGACGCGTTCCTCGGGGAACGCGACGATCCCGTCGCGGCGGAGCGCGCCGACAGCCTGTGGCGGCTCCTCGAGGCCCTCGACAACGACGTCCACACGGGCTTCGTGCCGACCACGCCGCTGTGCCTGGCGATCCTCTATCTCCGCATCATCGAGCAGGACGTCGATCTCGCGGCTGGGCCGGAGTCTCCGGGCGGCCCGGGATCCCACGACGTCCTCGCGACGGCGTCGCGCGTGCTGGAGCCCGTGGCGCAGAGCTCGCGCATCGCGCGACGGGACTACACCCGCGCCGTGCGCATCCTCGACCGGCAGAGGCGCTTCACGACGCCCGCCTCGCGGCGGTTCCGGCCGCTGCTCTTCGTCTTGAGCGAGGAGTTCCCCGAGGCCCTCGATCTGTTCCGCCTGCGCTCCGCCGCGCGCGGCCAGGGCGGGG
>JBJXFB010000051.1:0-2904 GCA_046155895.1 Planctomycetota bacterium
GGCCCTTGGTACGACTTGTCGCCCACCTATTCACCCGACGGGCGCTGGATGGCGTTCAACACCCTTCGGTTCGGCAACGCCGTGCCGCAGGTGATGCTGATGCCGGCCGAGGGCGGAGGCGCCGAGACGCTCTCGCCCTACGAGTACGGCGGTGGCGGCTACTTCACCTCGCCCGATTGGTCGCCTCACGCTGACCTCGTGGCCTTTCACGGCGCGATCGAGCGCGGCCGGTACCACATCCTGGTCGCCGACCTCGCGGACGGCGGACGTGTGCTCAGGCAGCTCACCTCGGAAGGCAACAACGAGGATCCGAGCTGGGCGCCCGACGGCAGACATCTCGTCTTCGTGGCCGAACGGTCGTGGGGATACGGGCTCTTCGTCGTGGACGTCGCGAGCGGTCGTATGCGACCCATCGTCACGGGGCGGCGGGTGGGCGTTCCCGATTGGTCTCCGGCTCTCTCACCTCGATGAGGGTCGGGAGAGAGCCGAAAAACGTTGCGTCCGGTAAGCCGAAGTCCCATATGTCAGCAGGGCTTTTCCGGGGGGAAAAGGGCATTACCTTCGTTCCGGCGCGCCGCGGCCAGCGGCCCGCTCAATCCGACCACCCTTCGATGAGGGTTACGTGATGATCGTCCGTCGCTTCATTACGCCGGTCTTGGCCGCGGTTCTCTTGGTGGGTGCGTGCGGCGGTGATCCGCCGCCTCCGCCTCCTCCGCCGGCTCAAGGACCAAACCAGGACTCGCTGCGCGCGTATCAGGACTCCGTGCGGCGTGCACAGGAAGCCGCAGCCGCCGAGGCAGCTCGCCGGCAGGCCGAGGCTGCTGCCGCCGCCGAGCGTGAGCGCCGTATCGCAGCGGCCCGCACGACTCTCGAGGAGATGGTCTTCTTCGACTACGACCAGTCGGACATCCGTGACGACGCGGCAGCGATCCTCCGCCGCAAGGTGGACATCCTCCGCGCGAGCCCGCAGGTGAGGCTCCGTGTCGAGGGACACGCGGACGAGCGCGGATCGACGGAGTACAACCTCGCGCTCGGCAACCGCCGCGCCGAGCAGATTCGTCAGTTCCTCGTCGGCTTCGGACTCTCGCAGGCCAACTTCGAGATCGTCTCGATGGGCGAGGGTCGACCCCTCCAGCAGGGGCAGACGGAAGCGGCTTGGGCGCGAAACCGGCGCGGCCAATTCGTCATCACGGCGGGCGCGAACGCGATCAATCCGGGCAACTGATCGCATGACCTTGGCATGGCTCCTCCCCCGGTCCTCCGGGGGAGGGGTCCATGTGTGTGAGACGAAGTGAATTGAAAGGCGTACTGCAGGCATGAAACGGCTCGAGCGCTACGGAGTTCTGGCAATCGCCGCGCTCGCCTTCGCCGGCTGCGCGACGAAGGGCGACCTGCGCACGCTGCAGACGGAGTTTCGCACCGAGCTGCGTGCGATCGCGGAGCGGCAGGATTCGATGCTCGCCGAGCTGCGACTCCAGACGGTGCTGATGCAGGACACGCTCCGAACCCAGTCCGATCAGCTCTTCGACTTCCGCGGCCAGATCGCCGGCCAGCTCCAGGCGATCGCGCAGAGCATCGCGAGGCTGGAGGCGATCTCCGGCGAGAACCAGCGCGGCATCATGAGCGTGCGCGACCAGCTCGCGAACATGCGTCGGGGAACCGTCAGCGGGCCACCGCCGCTGCAGATGACCGACTCGGCGCAGGTCGCCGGCGGCACGACGCCCGAGACGGTGCCGGGCACGGGCGGCAACGCGGAGCAGCTCTACAACGTGGCCCGCGAGCAGCACAACCGCGGATCCTTCGCCACGGCGCAACGCGCGTACGAGGATTTCCTCGAGCAGTTTCCGAGTCATCCGTTGGCGGCCGACGCGCACTGGTACCTCGCGGATGTGCTCGTCCTCCTGGATCGCCCCGAGGACGCGTTAGCGAGGTTGCAGGAGATCTCCACACTCTTTCCGACAGCGGCTAGGGTGCCGGATGCGCTCTATCGCATCGCGGTCTTGCAGAGCGAAGCGGGAGACGAGGACGAAGCGCGCGCGACGCTCGAGCGGATCATCGCGACCTATCCCGACGCCACCATCACGTTCCTCGCGCGCGAGATGCTCGAGGAGCTGAACTAGACCGGTCGGTCTCGCCGGGACCTTATGCGGTGTCCGGAGTGCGACGCCACCGAGAATCGAGTGGTCGACACGCGGGCGAGCCGGGGTGGGAGGGCCGTCCGCAGACGTCGCGAATGCGCGGTGTGTGGCGCGCGCTTCACGACCTACGAGTACGTGGAAGAGCGCCCCATCCAGGTGCTCAAGCGCTCGGGCGCGGTGGAATCCTTCGATCGCGGCAAGCTCCTCGACAGCGTGCGGCTCGCGTGCGCGAAGCGACCCGTCTCGGCCTCGCAGATGGAGAACCTCGTGGACCGGATCGAGGACGAGCTGTCACGGGAGGCCGGGCTGGAGGTGCCGAGCGTGCGGCTGGGAGCCCGCGTGATGGATCTGTTACGCCCGCTCGACAGGGTCGCCTACGTGCGCTTCGCGTCGGTATACCGGAACTTCCAGGATGCCGGTGAGTTCCAGGACTTCGTCGACGAGATGGCCGCCGCGCAGGCGCGCGAGGAGCTCAGCCGGAACCAGGTCGAGCTGCCGCTCTAGCCGAGCGGGCGACACTTCCCGCTAGCACACACCCACCGACCGACCTAGCTCACCGATGTCGCCTTCTCGCAATCCGCGGGGCGAGATGCCCTTCCTCGAGCACCTCGAGGAGCTCCGCTGGCGCATCCTGTGGACGTTGCTCGCGATGGCTGTCGGCACGGCCGTGGGGCTCTTCCTCGTCTTCCAGTACCCGGTGCTCGAGCTGCTCGTCGCGCCGGTGCGTGATGCGTCGAACAATCCCGACCTGCAGCTCATCAGATCG
>JBJXFB010000066.1:0-3546 GCA_046155895.1 Planctomycetota bacterium
CGCCACGACCCAGACGTCACATGCTCGTCCGGCGTGCGCGTCCAGGGAGAGCACGCTCCGCCACGGTCCCCTCCAGGGGTCGAGGATGCGAAAGTGGTCCGGATACGACTCGAGAATGGCGCGCAGGCGCGTACGGTCGAGCGAACGATCCACGCGCTGGGCCACGAGATCCACGAGCTCGTACAGGCGCAGCGCCGGGTGAGCGTGCTCGCGGAGCGCGGTCTCCGCGAAAGCGGCGATCGGGTTCATGTCCTCCTCCTGTGGCGAGTGGAGGAAGGTCGGGGCCGAACGGGTGCGTCTCCATGTCGCCGGGGGACCAGTTTTCCCCAACCCGTGGTCGTGCTTAGTCTGTCCCCATGTCAGACTGCATCTTCTGCAAGATCGCCTCGGGTGCCATCCCCGCGTCCCTGGTCGCCTCGAACGAGCGCCTCGTCGCGTTCCGGGACATCGATCCGAAGGCCCCCGTCCACATCCTGATCGTGCCGCGCGAGCATATCGCGTCGTTGGACGCGGCCGACGAGCGGCACCTCGGGCTCATGGGCGAGATCCTCCTCCTGGCGCGTCGACTCGCGCGCGACGAGGGCATCGCGGAGCGCGGCTACCGCACCGTCATCAACACGGGCGACGAAGGCGGCCAGTCCGTGCACCACCTGCACCTGCATCTGCTCGGCGGCCGTGCCCTGGGCTGGCCACCGGGCTGAGCGGCGGTAGCTTCCTCAGCCCCGCCGTGCCGTCCGCGCGAGCTATTTCTACTGCCTGATCTCTCCAGACGAGCGAGAAACCTCGTTGTCCAGCCCGCTCAAGGCCCGTCTCCAGTCCGATCTGAACGCGGCACGCAAGGAGCGCGACAAGCTCCGCACGCTCGTCCTCTCGACCATCCTCGCGGACATCAAGTACCGCGAGATCGAGGAGAGGAAGGACGGCGACGACGACATGATGGTCCAGGTCCTGTCCAAGGGGATCAAGCAGCGGAAGGACGCCGCGGAGCAGATGCGCGGAGGCGGGCGCGAGGAGCTCGCGGCCAACGAGGAGGCGCAGATCGCCATCCTCGCCGCCTATCTCCCGCAGAGCCTCTCCGAGGCTGACGTGCGGGCCATGGTCCGAGAGGCCATCGCCTCGGGAGCGAAGCAGCCCGGGCCGCTCATGGGCATCCTCATGCCCAGGATCCGGGGCCGCTTCGATGGCAAGGAGGCGAACCGGATCGCGAGGGAAGAACTCGGCACGTGAACCGGCCGGGCGTCACCAAGTGAGCGGGCACGCGCTCGAGGTACTCGAGTTCGAGCGCGTCCTCGATCGGGTCGGGCAGCGCGCGTCGAGCGACCTGGGGCGTGAGCGGGTACGCGCCCTGCGTCCCCGTGGGGACCGTGAGTGGGTCGTGCGCGAGCTCGGCCGGGTGGGCGTGGTCATGCGGTTCCGCGAGGCGAAGCCCGACTGGGCGCTCGGGCCAGTCCCGGACGTCGGCGCGGCGCTCACGCAGCTCTCGACGGCCGGCGCGGTGTTGCACCCCAAGGAGCTCCACGAGCTGGGGCAGCTGCTCTCCACGTCGCGACTCCTGCGCGCGGAGCTCGCGTCCGCGCCCGACCTCGAGGAGCTCGCCACGATACGCGACCGCCTGGTCGATCTGCGCGCTCCGGAGGAGAGGATCGTCCACAGCGTGGACGCCGAGGGCCGCGTGCTCGATACGGCCTCGCGCGACCTGAAGTCGATTCGAGACCGCCTCCGCGGCGCGCACTCCAAGATCGTGAAGAAGCTCGAATCGTTCCTGAGCTCGCTCTCCGAGCGGGCCGTGGTGCCCGACGGGTCGGTCACGATTCGTGAGGGACGCTACGTGGTGCCGGTTCGGCGCGAGGGCAAGCGCGAGGTCGGCGGCATCGTCCACGGCGAATCGCAGACTGGGGCGACTCTGTACGTGGAGCCGCCGGTCGCCATCGAGCTCATGAACCAGGTGCGCGACCTCGAGGGAGAGGAGGCGCGCGAGGTGCGGCGCATCCTGGGCGAGCTCAGCGAGGCGCTCGCCCCGCACGCCGGCGAGATCGCCGGCGCGTCCGAGGCGTTGATCGAGATCGACGCGCTCATCGCTTGCGCGCGCGCCGCGGCGGATTGGTCGGCGGCCGTTCCCGACATCGCGGCGGAGGGTGACAAAGCCGTATCCATCCGCGAAGGAAGGCATCCGCTCCTGATCGAGGCGGGAGAAGCGGTGGTTCCGTTCGATCTCGACCTCGAGGCCGACGAGCGCGCGCTCGTGATCTCGGGTCCGAACACCGGCGGCAAGAGCGTGCTGCTCAAGGCGGTCGGGCTGATCACGTCGCTCGCGCAGAGCGGCGTCGTGCCACCGGTCGGGCGCGGTACCAGGCTACCGATGTTCGGATCCTTCTTCGCCGACATCGGCGACGAGCAGTCGATCGCGCGCAACTTGTCCACCTTTTCGGCCCACCTCGCCAACGTCGCGGAGATCGTCGCTCACGCCGATGGCCGCTCCCTGGTGCTGGTGGACGAGATGGGCACGGGCACCGACCCGGCCGAGGGGGCCGCGCTCGCCCGTGCGGTCATCGAAGAGCTCGTGCGACGAGGTGCCACGCTCCTCGTGACGTCCCACCTGGGGGAGCTGAAGCGGCTGGACGCGGAGGGGAGCGGTGTCGTGAACGCGTCGCTCCACTTCGACTCCGAGCGCATGGAGCCGACCTATCTGCTCGTGAAGGGGCGCCCGGGGAGGAGCTACGGCCTGGCGATCGCTCGCAGGCTCGGCTTCCCGCCCCAGCTGCTCGACTCTGCGGAGGCGTACCGCGACCAAGGCAACGCGCAGATGGACGAGCTCCTGGCGCGGCTCGAGCGGCACGAGCGCGAGGCGCGGGAGCTCGCCGAGGCGCTCGACCTGGAGCGCACGGCGGCAGCGATCATCCGGGACGACGTCGAGCGGCGCGAGCGCGCCCTGCGCGATGCCGAGCGGACGGCCGATGCCCGCGCGCGCGAGGATGCGCGCAAGCTGCTGCTCGAGGCCCGTGGCGAGGTGGAGGAAGCGATCCGTGGGCTACGCGGCGCCGCCGAGTCGGCGACCGAGGCGGGCGAGCCCGCTGAGGCGCTCGAGGAAGCGTCACGCGCGGCCCGCCGGAAGGTGGAGCGCGCGGTGGCACGTCTCCGCACCAGCGACGCGGCCGGCGGTGGCTCGCCTCTCGGTTCCGGGGTCTCCGCCGGTGACCTCGTGCGCGTGCGCGCGACGGGGGCTCGGGGACGCGTGCTCGAAGTCCGCTCCGGCCGAGCGCTCGTAGAGGCGGGAGCGCTGAAGCTTGAGGTGGCGCTGGACGATCTGGACACCGACGTGGTCGCCACGGAGGAGAAGCCTCGCGGTCACCGAGGCGGCTGGCGCGGACCGGTGCGCGAGTCGGTGCGGATCGAAGTGGACCTGCGCGGCATGCGCGTCGACGAAATGGAGGCCGAGCTGACCAAGGCGCTCGACGAAGCTCTGCTCGGGGATCTCGGCGAGCTGCGCATCATCCACGGGAAGGGAACGGGTGCGCTACGGCAGCGCGTCGCCGAGATCCTCGCGGG
>JBJXFB010000070.1:0-14506 GCA_046155895.1 Planctomycetota bacterium
GCCCGCCATGGCGGGCGAGCAGCAGAGCAACTGGCACGCTAGGCTGCCTTGCTTGGCGAACGCAACCCAGGGAAACTGTCACCTGTCTGCCCGGTCTGATCTGTCACCCATGTGCCGGGCCGCTCAGAGCGCGCACTTCGCAAGTCGGCGGCTTCCGTGCTCGGAGCGAACCCGCGATCCGCGAGCCGATCGAGCCACGACGGCTCCCCCACTTCGACACAGATGAAGACTGGCAGGCTCGCACTCCACGTCCTGATCTGCGTGCCGATCGCCGAGGCGTTCGGTGCGTGCACGGCTCCCGGCCACCCATCCTCCTCCGCTGGTGCCCCCGGCGCCGTCGACCGAACCGACCCGGTCGCGGCGGACGAGGTGCTCGCTCGCGCCCGCGCGCGGCTCGACGGCGCGCGCGCGGCCGAGGATCGAGGCGACCACGCCGCGGCGCGGGCGAAGGCGGGCGAGGCGATCGACGGGCTTCTCTCCCTGGGCGAGCCAACGGACGACCCGGAGCGGATCGCCGCGCTCTCCGACGCGGGGAGCCTCGCGCACGGCTTGGGTGACCTGGCGGCCGCCGAGAAGGCCCGGCGATTCGTGCTCGAGGTCCGCGCGCGCGCTCTTCCCGACGACCACCCCGATCTCCAGGCGGCGCGCGAGGACCTGGCGGCGACGACCAAGCTCCTCGGCGACCTGCATGGCGCGCGTGAGCTGGAAGAAAGAGTCCTCGAGGTCCGCGAGCGGACTCTCCCCGCCGACCACCTCGATCTCCAGAAGGCGCGGAAGAACCTGGCCGTCACGATCAAGGACCTCGGTGACGTCCAGGGCGCCCGGGCTCTCGAGGAGCA
The DNA here is from genome assembly GCA_046155895.1 of Planctomycetota bacterium. Lineage (GTDB taxonomy): Bacteria > Planctomycetota > UBA1135 > UBA1135 > DASYPQ01. The sequence goes on from JBJXFB010000070.1 coordinate 840, forward strand.
GGTGCTCGAGGTCATCACGCGCACGCTGCACGCCGACGACCCGTTCCTCCAGTCCACGCGAGGGAACCTGGCCTCGTCTCTGTACCTTCTCGGCGACATCCGCGGGGCGCGGGCGCTCCTCGAGAGGGTGCTCGAAGTCCGCGAGCGCACGCTCCCCGACGACGACCCGACTCTTCAGGCGGTGCGCGGCAACCTGGCCGTGATGACCAAGGAGCTCGGCGACCTCCAGGCAGCGCGGGCGCTCGAGGAGAAGGTGCTCGAGGTCTTCTCGCGCACGCTGCCCGAGGATCACCCGAGCCTGCAGAAGGCTCGCCAGGGTCTCGCCCTCACGGTGCGCGCGCTCGGCGACCTCGAAGGCGCGCGGGCGCTGGAGGAAAAGGTGCTCGAAGTCAGGCTGCGCACGCTGCCCGAGGATCATCCCGAGCTCCAGGCGGCGCGAGCCAATCTGGCGCTGACGCTCGCGGCGCTCGGCGACCTCGAGAGCGCGCGGGACCTGGAGGAACGAGCGCTCGAGGTCTACTCGCGCACGCTTCCCGACGATCACCCCAGCTTGGTGCGGACGCGGGGGCAATTGGCGTGGACGCTCTACGCGCTCGGCGACCTCCAGGGCGCGCGCGTGCTCCAGGAGCAGGTGCTCGAGACTCGGCTGCGCACCTTGCCCGAGGACCACCCCGACTTGCAGACGGCGCGGCACAACCTGGCGGCGACGATCGCGGCGCTCGGCGACCTCGCGGGCGCGCGCGCGCTCGAGGAGCAGGCGCTCGAGGTCTACTCGCGCACGCTGCCCGAGGACCACCCCGACGTGCAGGTGTTGCGGGGGAACCTCGCGGGGACGCTGTACGCGCTCGGCGACCTCGAGGCCGCGCGGGCGCTCTTCGAGACGGTGCTCGAGGTCCGGTCGCGCACCCTGCCCGACGACCATCCCGACATGCAGGCGGCGCGCGGGAACCTGGCGACGACGATCAAGAAGCTCGGCGACCTCGACGGAGCGCGAGCGCTGGAGCAGCAGGTGCTCGACGCCTTCTCGCTCACGCTGGACGACGACCACCCCGATCTTCAGAGAGCCCGGCAGGGCCTGGCCACGACGCTCCACGCCCTCGGAGACGATGAGCGCGCGCGGGAGCTCTTGGAGGGTGTGCTCGAAGTCCGCTCGCGCACGCTGCCGCGCGACCACCCCGAAACGCTCGAAGCCCGGTTGAACCTGGCCGTGGCGATCGCCCCGGAGGGCGGAGAGCGCTGCGCGAGCCTCGTCCGCGACCTTGCCGCGTCCTGCACCCGGCTCGCGCGCGCCCTCACGCAGTCCTCCTCGAGCCGCGAGGCCGAGGAGCGCTGCTCGAGCCTCGGGATCCACCTCTCCGCATCGCTCTCCTTCGCCCTCGGCTACGGCCTCTTCGACCCCGATCCCGCGCTCGCCCGCGAGGCCTTCGTCCTCTCGGAGACGACGCGCGCGAGCGCGCTCGCCGCGGCGCGCCTCGCGAGTCTCGCGCGCGCCGACGGGAGCTTCGGCGAGCTGCGGAAGGAGATCCGGGTGGCCGGCGAGGAGCTCGCCCGCCTCGCGCAGTCGGGCGGCACGCCCGCCGCCTACGACGCGATGGTCGCGAGGCGCGATCGCGCCCAGAGGGACCTGGTGCGGCTCGCTACCGGATCCGAGAGCGCCGCGGGCTTCTCGGTCGAGCCCGATCCGGCGGCGATCGCGGTGGGCTTGGCCGCGACGGACGCGGTGGTTGCCTATCGCCGCTACGAGCGCTCGGAGATCCCTCCGGGAGGAATCAGGGAGCTAACCAGCGCGAGCCTGTGCGCCTTCGTCTTGCGCGGGGACGCCGAGCTGCGGCTCGTCGACCTCGGCCCGATCGAGCCGATCGAAGCCGCGGTCGCGGAGTGGCGCGACACCCTCGGCGTCGGAGAAGGCCGAGGAGTCGGCGCCGGCGCGAAGTCCCCCGCCGCCACGGCGGAACGGGCCATCGGCGAACGCATCCGAGCGCTCGTCCTCGATCCGCTGCTCCCCAGCCTCGCCGGCGCGCGCCGCCTCGTGCTGGTCCTCGACGACGTACTGCAGGCCGTGCCGATCGATGCCCTGCCCGCGGGCGAGGATCGGCTCGGCGACCGCTACGAGATCGAGCTCCGCTCGACGGCGCAGGAGCTCCTGGCCGGGTCCGAGCCCTTCGCAGGAGAGCCGCTCGTGCTGCTGCTGGGCGGCGCAGACTATTCGGCCCAGGAACAGGAAGTCCCCGTCGTGGCCAGCCTGCTCCGCGGCGGCGCGTGGGGCGAAGGTTTCTCGCCGCTCCCTGGGACGAACGCGGAGGCGCGAGGCTTGGAGGAACTCTCGCGGGAAGTCGGCGAGGCGCGCGAGGTGATCCGCTTGGAGGGAGAGAGTGCCTCTCGCCCGTCGATCGAAACGCTCGCACCGAGCGCGCGCTTCCTGCACCTGGCGACGCACGGGTGGTTCGCGCCGGAGTCGGTGCGCAGCTGGAACGATTCCCCCGGAACGCGCCAGAGCGCGGGAGAGCGCGTCAGGGCCTCGAGCCCGATGCTCCTGTGCGGCCTCGCGCTCGCGGGCGCGAACCTGCCTGCGGATGCCGTCGGTCGTTTCCCGGGCCTCGTGACCGCCGAGGAGATCTCGGGCTGGGATCTCGCCAACTGCGAGCTCGCCGTGCTCTCCGCCTGCGACACGAACGTCGGCGACCGCCGCGCGGGGCAGGGCGTCGCGAGCCTGCAGAAGGCGCTGCACATGGCCGGCGCCAGGTCGGTGATCACGTCGCTGTGGAAGGTCCCCGACGAGGCGACGGGCGAGCTGATGCTCGACTTCTACAGGCGCATCTGGATCGAGAAGGAGCCCAAGGCGCAGGCCCTTTGGAACGCCAAGAAGCGCCTGCGCGAGGCCCGGGACGCACGCGGACAACTCCTTTACTCGACGCGCGACTGGGCCGCCTGGGTCCTCACCGGCGATCCGAAGTAGAGTGCGCTCCATGAACCACACACCGCTCCCGACCTTCCTGCTCGCAACGTTCCTCGCGGCCTGCTCGGCTCCCGCCGCTTCGCTCAGCACCAGCGCCGCCTCGGCGATGCCCGACGTCCCCGCCTCCGCGCAGGCGAAGCGCGACGCCGAGTTCGCCGAGCGCGCGGCGGGCTTCGTCGACGCGTTCGTGAACACGGGAGCGGCGTTCACGCGCGACGGCTCGAAGGTCGTCTTCGCCTCGAACCGCGACGGCCTGCCGCAGCTCTATGTGGCCGGCAGTCCCGACGAGCCCGCCACGCGCGTGCTCACGACGAGCCAGCGCGTCTCGGGCATCACCCCCGCCGCGGACGGGAAGAGCGTCCTCTTCATGTCCGACACCGGCGCGGACGAGTGCTGGTCGTTCTTCCGCGTCGGCCTCGACGGGAAGAACCTGGTCGAGCTCACGCCGGGCGTGCGCATGAACCGCGACGGGTTCGTCGTCCCCGACGGCAAGCCGGACACGCTGTTCTTCAGCGGGCGCAACATGTCCGAGGCCAAGTCGACGGTCTACGCGACCTCGGCCATGGCGGCGGGCAAGCCCAGGGCGATCTACACCGACGAGAGGTCCGCGTTCCTCGCCGACGCGAGCCACGACGGCTCGACGCTGCTCGTGCACCAGTACCCGTCGCGCTCCGAGAACTACCTCCTGCGCGTCGACGCGGCTTCGGGGAAGACGCAGCGCATCTTCCCGGCGCAGGGCAAGGTCTCGATCTTCGACGCCAAGTTCTCTCACGACGGCTCTCGCGTCTACGTCGCCACGGACGGGGGCGAAGAGGCCGCCCTCGTGCTCGCGCTCGACGCGGACTCCGGCGAGGAGCTCGCTCGATACGCCGTGACGCCGCACACGGCAGGCATCGGAAACGTCTCGGTCGCCAAGCAGGGCGACACGCTCGCCGTCTCGCTGACCGTCGGCAACCGGAGCGAGGTCCGCCTGATCGACGCTGGTACGCTGGCCGAGAGGACCAAGGTGGACATGCCGCTCGGAGCCGGCGGCGCCAACGAGTTCTCCGAGGATGGCAAGCGCCTCGCCGTCCAATGGTCGACGCCGAACGCGCCCACCGACCTCTACTCGGTCGACGTCGCGACGGGCCAGGCGACGCCGCTGCGCCGCGAGTCGCGCCCGAGCCTGGCGAATCTCCCGGAGATCGAGACGACGACCTCCGAGATCCGCTCCTTCGACGGCGGGAAGATCCCGATCCACGTCTACCGGCCCGCGAACTCCGACCATGGGGCGAAGCACCCGGTCGTCGTCAGCTACCACGGCGGTCCGGCGGGCGTGTCCGTGATCCGTTGGAACCCGACGACCGCGTTCCTGCTCAGTTTGGGATACGTCGTCGTCGAGCCGAACGTGCGCGGCTCGAGCGGCTTCGGCCGCGCGTTCGAGGCGGCCGACAACGGCCCGAAGCGCCTCGACGCCTTCCGCGACATCGAGGCCAGCGGACGTTGGGTCGCGGCACAGCCCTGGACAGACAAGGACCGCATGGTCGTCTTCGGCGGCAGCTACGGCGGCTACACCGTGCTCGTCGCGCTGTCGCGCTGGCCCGACCTCTGGCGAGCGGGGGTCAACCTGTTCGGCGTGGTCGATCTCAAGTCGTTCATGGCGACGACGAGCGGCGTGATCCGCGACATCTTCCTGCTCGAGTTCGGCGATCCCGAGAAGGACGCCGCGTTCCTGGCGTCGATCTCCCCGCTGACGGACGTCGACCAGATCGTCGATCCGACCTTCGTGTACGCCGGCGCGAACGATCCGCGCGTGCCGCGCAGCGAGAGCGACCTGATCGTGGAAGCGCTGCGGGAGCGGCGCGTGCCGACGGAGTACATGGTCGCCGAGGACGAGGGTCACTCGGTCGCGCGGCGGGAGAACCTGATCGAGCTGATGGCGCGCGTCGCGCGGTTCCTCGAGACGCACTTGCAGCCGCAGGGCTGATCCAGGAGTCGCAACGTCCTTCCCCGGAGCCCCCTTCATGTCCAACATGCGCATCGCCTTCGCGGCCCTCTCCGCCCTCGCCACATCCACCTGCATGAACGTCGCCGAAACCCACAGCAGCGTGAACGCGAGCCACGCCGACGGCTCCGCGGCCCAGAATCCCCTCCTGGCGAAATGGTCCGGACCCTACGGCGGCGTGCCGCCGCTCGCTGCGGTGCGCGTCGATCACTTCGTCCCGGCGCTCGAGGCTGCGATGGCCGAGCTCCTGGCGGAGATCGACGCGATCGCCGCGAACCCCTCGCCGCCCGACTTCGAGAACACGATCGCGGCCATGGAGCGCGCCGGACGCACCTTCGAGCGCGTGCAGGCGGTCTACGGGATCTTCCAGTCGACGATGAACACGCCGCAGTTCCAGGCCGTCGAGAACGAGATGGCGCCGAAGCTGGCCGAGCTCGGCGACAAGATCGTGCAGAACGAGAAGCTCTTCGGGCGCATCGCGGCCGTCTACGAGGTGCGCGAGAAGGCCGGCCTCACGCCCGAGCAGAAGCGCCTCGTCTGGCTCAAGTACACGCAGTTCGTGCACGCGGGTGCGCAGCTCGACCTGAAAGGCAAGGAGCGCCTCTCCGCGATCAACCAGGCGCTAGCGAGCCTCTTCACGACCTTCAGCCAGAACATCCTGGCCGACGAGAGCGGGCACATGCTCCTGCTCGAGAGCGAGAGCGACCTCGCCGGCCTGCCCGACGCGCTGAAGCAGGCCGCCGCGAGCGCCGCGGAGTCGCGCGGGAACAAGGGGAAGTGGGCCGTCCTGAACACGCGCTCCTCGATGGAGCCCTTCCTCACCTACTCCGCGCGACGCGACCTGCGCGAGAAGGTGTGGCGCACGTACTACTCGCGCGGCAACAACGGCGACCAGCACGACACGAAGAAGATCATCCCGGAGATCCTCAAGCTCCGCGCCGAGCGCGCTGGTCTCCTCGGCTTCCCCACGCACGCGCACTGGCGCCTCGACGACTCGATGGCGAAGACGCCCGAACGCACGATGGCGCTGATGGAGTCGGTGTGGCCGGCGGCCGTGGCGCGCGTGCGCGAGGAGGTCGCCGACATGCAGGCGATCGCCGACGCGGAGGGCGCGAAGATCACGATCGAGCCCTGGGACTACCGCTACTACGCCGAGAAGGTGCGCAAGGCGAAGTTCGACCTCGACCAGGAGGAGATCTCGGAGTACCTCCAGCTCGACAAGCTGCGTGACGGGATGTTCTTCACGGCCGGGAAGCTCTTCGGCCTTTCGTTCCGCCCCACGTCGGGCATCCCGATCGTCCAGGAGGACGTGGTCGTGTACGAGGTCCTCGACGCGAAGGGCGGGCACGTGGGCCTGTGGTACTTCGACCGCTTCGCGCGGACCGGCAAGCGCTCGGGAGCGTGGATGAACTCCTACCGCGAGCAGGAGCGCTTCGACGGCGAGATCACGACGATCGTCTCGAACAACACGAACTTCGTGGAGGGGAAGCCGGGCGAGCCCGTGCTGATCAGCTGGGACGACGCGACGACGCTGTTCCACGAGTTCGGGCACGCGCTGCACGGCCTCTTGTCAAACGTGAGCTACCCGTCGGTCTCGGGGACTTCGGTCTTCCAGGACTACGTGGAGTTCCCGAGCCAGGTCCTCGAGCGCTGGTTCGAGACGCCCGAGGTGCTGAACCAGTTCGCGCTGCACTACAAGACGGGCAAGCCGATCCCCAAGGAGCTCGTAGAGAAGATCGAGCGCGCGTCGACGTTCAATCAGGGCTTCGCGACGGTCGAGTACCTCTCGGCGGCCCTGGTCGACATGAAGATGCACCTCGGGGCGACGCCGGACACGGCGATCGATCCCGCGGCATTCGAGCGCGACACGCTGGCCGCGCTCGGGATGCCCAAGGAGATCGTGATGCGCCACCGCACGACGCAGTTCAGCCACATCTTCGCGTCGGACGACTACTCGGCGGGTTACTACAGCTACCTGTGGTCGGACACGCTCGCGGCCGACGCCTGGGAGGCGTTCGAGGAAGCCAAGAACCCCTGGGACGCGGCGACGGCGAAGAAGCTGCGCGACCACGTCTTCTCGGTCGGCAACACGATCGATCCGCTCGACGGCTACCGCGCCTTCCGCGGTCGCGACGCGGGAACCGCGGCGCTGATGCGCAAGCGCGGGTTCCCGGTTAAGTAGCGGGAGCGGCGCGATGAGACCGCTGCAGCGACTCGCCGCCGCAGTGCTCGCGCTCGCCGGAGCCTGTGCGGTTCCCGAAGAGGGGCCTGCGGCTCCTCCTCCCGGCTCCGCAACGGCGAAGGAGGACCCCGCTCTCGAAGCGGCGCGCAGGTTGATCGCCGACGCGCGCGCGGCCAAGTACCGCGGCGATCCCGCTGCGGCCCGCGCGAAGGCGAGGGAGGCGATCGAAGGCGTTCTGGTCGAGGACGGCCGCGGCGACAGCGCGGCCCGCATCGCGATGCTGTCCGAGCTCGGCGACTTCGCCCACGACGCGGATGAGTGGAAGGCTGCCGAGAAGGCGAGGCGACGGGTGCTCGAGGACCGCTCGCGCGCCCTGCCCGAGGACCACCCGGAGCTGCAGAGGGCGCGGGGGAGGCTGGCCGGAACCCTGTACTCGCTGGGCGACCTTCCGGGAGCGCGGGCGCTGTTCGAGAAGGTGCTCGAGGTCAGCACGCGCACATTGCCCGACGACCACCATCACCTGCAGCTGGCGCGGATGAACCTCGCCCTGACGATCCGGGCGCTCGGCGACCTCCAAGGCGCACGGGCCCTGGAGGAGAGGGTGCTCGAAGTCTTCTCGGCCACGCTGCCCGAGGACCACCCCCACCTCCAACTGGCGAGGGTGAACCTCGCCCTGACGATCGAAGGACTCGGCGACTACGAAGGCGCGCGTGAGCTTCTCGAGAGGGTGCTCGAGGTCTACTCGAGGACCCTGCCTGACGACCACTCCGACCTGCAGTCCGCGCGAAACAACCTGGCGCTGACGATCCACAAACTCGGGGACCTGAAGGGCGCGCGGGCGCTCGAGGAGCAGGTGCTCGAGGTCCAGACGCGCACGCTGTCCGCGGACCACCATGACGTGCAGAGCGCGCGTCAGAACCTGGCGGTGACGATCAAGGCGCTCGGCGACCTCCAGGGCGCGAGGGTGCTGGAAGAACGGGTGCTCGAGGCCTACTCGCGCACCCTGCCCGACGATCACCCTGATGTGCAGAGTGCGCGGGGGAACCTGGCCGTCACGTTGTACTCGTTCGGCGACCTTCAAGGCGCGCGGGCGCTCCAGGAGCAGGTGCTCGGAGTCCTCTCGCGCACCGTGCCCGACGACGACGTCTCCCTTCAAACGGCGCGGCAGAACCTGGCCGTGACGTTGTTCGCGCTCGGCGACATCGAGAGCGCGCGGGCGCTGATCGAGAAGGTGCTCGAGGTCAGGGCGCGCACCCTGCCCGAGGAGCACCCGGATCTTCAGTGGGCGAAGGCCAACCTGGCGGGGACGCTCAAGAGGCTCGGCGATCTCCAAGGCGCGCGAGCCCTGGATGAGGAGGTTCTGGAGGTTCTCTCGCGCACGCTGCCCGACGACCATCGGGACCTGCAGGAGGCGCGGGGGAACCTGGCATGGACGATGTACTGGCTCGACGATCTCGAGGGCGCCCGGGCGCTCCAGGAGAAGGTGCTCGAGGTCAGGACGCGCACCCTGCCCGAGGACCACCCGGAACTGCAGAGGGCGCGGGTGCACCTGGCGGCGACGATCGCCGCGGAGACCGCGAGCGCGACCGGGGCAGAGGAGTACGGAGAGGACGGGGAGGGAGGAAGAGAGCAGTGCGCAAGTCTCGTCCAGGCCTTCGCCCGGTCGTGCGCCCGGATCGCGAACGTGGCGACGCTGACCTCCTCGAGCCGCGAAGCCGAAGAGCGCTGCTCCAGCCTCCAGCGCCGACTCTCGGTGTCTCTATCCTTCGCGACCGGCTACGGCGTCTTCGACCTCGACCCAACTCTCGCCCGCGACGCGTTCGTGTTCTCCGAGGCGACGCGCGGGAGCGCGCTCGCGTCGGCGCGACTCGCAAGTCTCGCGCGCTCGGACGAGCGCTATGCCGAATTGCGCGAGGCGATCAAGGCCGCCGGCGAGCAGCTCGCCCGCCTCGCGCAATCGGGAGCCGCTCGGGATGCCTACGACGCCACTGTCGCAGAACGCGACCGCGCGCAAAGGGAACTCGTGCAGCTCGCCACCAAGGCCATGGATTCACCAGGTCTCCTGGTGGGGCTCGATCCGGCGGCGCTCGTGGAGCGCTTGTCCGAGCACGACGCGATCGTGACGTATCGACGCTACACGCGCTGGGAGATCCCCGCCGGGGAGACCAAGGAGCGCAAGACCGAGAGCCTGTGCGCTTTCGTGCTGCGCAAGGAGGCGGAGCTCGAGCTCCTCGATCTGGGCCCGATCGCGCCGATCGAAACGGCGGTCAGCGACTGGCGCGATGCGCTCGGCATCGCCGAAGGCCGAGGGCTCGGTGTCGCCTCGCGCCCCTCCTCGACGCCGGATGCGACGCAGACCGCTGAACGCGTTCGCACGGTGATCCTCGACCCACTGCGCCCGAACCTTCGCGGCGTCCGCCGTCTCGTGATGGTCCTCGACGACGTGCTGCAGGCCGTGCCGATCGATGCGCTGCCGGCCATGGCGACGGAAGATCGGAGCGCGTCGAAGGCTGAGGATGCAACACCTGGAACGACTGGGCAGGATCTGCTCGGCGATCGGTACGAGATCGAGCTGCGCTCGACGACCCAAGAGCTCTTGGGGAGTTCCGCGCCTCGGAGCGGCGAACAGCTCGTGCTCTTGGTCGGCGGCGCGGACTACTTCGCGAGTCCGTCGGTCTACACGAACGATCCACGTGGCAGCTTGGCAACGAGCACGACGGACACGGAGGAACCGAAGGCCGCCGTGGTCGCGAGCCTGCTGCGCAGCGGCGCGTGGGGTGAAGGCTTCGCGCCACTGCCCATGACGCTCGCCGAGGCGCGCGGCTTGGAGGATCTGGCGCAACGGGCCGGCGAGGGGCGCGACGTCCTGCGACTCCAGGAAGAGTACGCCTCCCGCGAATCGATCGAGGAACTCGCGCCCAAGGCGCGCTTCCTGCATCTGGCGACGCACGGGTGGTTCGCACCGGAGTCGATTCGGAGCTGGAACGATCCGGATCCGGTCGACGGGCAAGGGGCCGTCGGGGCGCGGATGAGCGCCGAGGAGCGGGTCAAGGGATCGAGCCCGATGCTCTTGTGCGGTCTCGCGCTTGCGGGCGCGAACCTGCCGGCGGATGCGGTCGGGCGCTATCCAGGGATCGTCACGGCGGAGGAGATCTCGAGTTGGGACCTCGCGAACTGCGAGCTCGCTGTCCTCTCCGCCTGCGACACGAACGTCGGCGAGCGCCGCGCGGGGCAAGGAGTCGCGTCGCTGCAGAAGGCTCTGCACATGGCCGGCGCGCGGACGGTGATAACGTCCTTGTGGAAGGTCCCCGACGAGGCGACGAAGGAGCTGATGCTCGACTTCTACCGCCGCATCTGGGTCGAGAAGGAGCCCAAGGCTCGAGCGCTGTGGGAAGCCAAGAAGTGCCTGCGCGAGGCGAAGGACGAGCGCGGCAGACCGAAATACTCGACTCGCGACTGGGCCGCCTGGGTCCTCACGGGCGAACCGGACTAGCGGTAGCGAGCGGTCAGCTCGCGCGGAACTCTCTCGGCGGCTTGGCCTCCAGCTCGAGCCGCCGTCCGTCGGCGGGGTGGTCGATCTCCAGACGCCAGGCATGCAGGCCCATGCGCTTTCCCGGACGGCCGTAGCGCCGGTCGCCCACGACCGGATGCCCGAGCCACGCGAGGTGCGCGCGGATCTGGTGGCGGCGGCCGGTCTCGAGCTCGACCTCGAGCAGCGTGCGGTCGCCGAGCGGCTCGCGCGTCGCGTACCTCGTGCGAGCGGTCTTCGCATCCGGGTGATGTCCGACGCGCACGAAGAGGGCGCGGTCCTCCCACAGCGGCTCGTCGATCACTCCCGCGGGCGGGCTCGGCCCGCCTTCGACCAGGGCGAGGTAGATCTTCCTCGCGCGCTCCCACGCCGCTTGCACCGCGTCCTGGACCTCGGCCGAGCGCGCGAAGAGCAGCACGCCGGAAGTCTCGCGGTCGATGCGGTGCACCGGCCAGAGGTGCTGTGAAAAATGCTCGCGCAAGAGCGCCAGCGCCGTCGACTCCTTCTCGCGCTCGCTCGCCACCGAGAGCAGTCCCGCAGGCTTGTCGATCGCGATCAGGTCGTCGTCGACGTGCAGGAGGATGATGCCGGCGGGCATCTCGCGCTCGACCTCGGCCTCGTCAACGACGACGACCTCGTCTCCGGCGGCGACGAGGTCGTTGCGGCGCAGGACCTTGCCGTTGACGCGCACCGCGCCGGCGCGGATGCGCTGCTCGAGCGTCGAGCGCTTCCACCCAGGCAGGCTGCGGCGCAGGAACTCGAGCACCCGCGCGGGCGCGTCGACGACGAGATGTTCGGCCATCTACCCGAATCGTGCGCCGGACAAGCGCTCCCGGACTTCTGCGATTCGAACACGCCATTCAGCACTCAGCCTGCGATTGGCACACACAGCATCGAGGGTCGTTTCGGCTCGCAACGTATCCCCGTAGAGGTGGGAGACGATCGCCCACATGATCTGCGAATAGGCGTGAGTGAACGACCCCTTCGGCGGCACCTGTGTGGCCTGGTACCACTCATGGACAGCGGCGATCGATCGCAATCGGTCCAACATCGGGAGGCAGTAGTCTGTCAGACACGCCTTGACCGCAGCTGCGACTTTCGCATCGTCGCTCTCCTTTTCGATCGTCCACCAGATATCCCTGGATCGACCGTCCTCTCCGCTCATCAGATCGCCAGCCCTGAAGCGCGGAAAGCAATCGGCCTCGTTGATCTTGAGTCCGGACGCTCGCCCGTAATACACGGTCCAGACCGCTTCGATCACCACCCCGAGATTGATCGTGAAGGACACGACTCCCTTCTCGCTGTGACGCCGGACCTGGAACTCGACGACGTGCTTTGCGTTCTCACCCACACGGATCCAGGTCAGTCCTGAGCCACGATAACCATGGCTCGCGAGCACCTCGGTGACCGTGGCCCTCTTCAGGAACCCAAGGATGATCATTGGCTCTGGGTACACGTGATCGAAAGCAAGTCGGAGACGCCGACCTCGAGAGCGTCCTTCGCCCCCCCGAACGCGTCGAGCACGATCCAGCGCGTCCCGTCGGCCAAGGTCTCGTCGCGAAAACGGTGGGCGTGTCCGCACACGACCGTCCGCGCGCGATGCAAGGCGGCCAGCTCGCGGCAGGCCGACTCCTGGAGCGCCTTCTCCTCGGGAAGCTTCACCGACAGCGCGCGCACGGACGAGCGCCGCAGCTTCCGCGCGAGGCTCGTCGCGACCGGGAGCGGCAGCGTGCGGGAGAGAGCTCGCACCGGGCCCGAGCGCACGACGCGCTTCAGCCGCTGGTACCCCAGGTCCTTCGTGCACAGCTCGTCGCCGTGGATGAGGAGGATCCGCGAGCCTCCTGTGAGCCCGACGATCCCTCGCGGGTGAATGCGCGCGCCCGTGCGCGCCTCGAAGCGTTCGTCGAGCAGGAAGTCGCGGTTCCCGTGCAGGATCTCGAGGCGCGTCCCGCTCCGGACGAGATCGCTGAGCGCATCGAGCACCACCGGCCCGACCGGTAGCCGCTCCTGCGCCGGCCCCACCCACACGTCGAACAGGTCCCCCAGCACGACGAGGCGCGGGATCCCCTTCTGCTGCGCGAGCCAGCCCAGGAACTCTCCCGAGCGCTCCGCGTCGCCCAGGTCGAGGTGCAGGTCCGCGACGATCTTCGTCCCGGGTTCGAGGCGGATCTCCGGAAGCGGTCCCCCGCTCACGGCTCCTCCGGTGCCGGCTCCGCGGCTCCCGGAACCTGGATCCCGAAGTCGCGGATCTTCTCCCACAAGACCTTGCGCGAGATCCCGAGCAGCTCCGCCGTCTGCGTCCGGTGCCCGCCCGTCTGCGCCAGCGCGTGCTCGATGTGCGCGACCTCGTGCTCGCGCAGCACCTCGCGCAGCGGCCGCACGGTGTCCGGCGGCTCCGTCGCGCCGCGCCAGCGCGTGTCGAGCGGGAGCAGATCCTCCGCCGAGAGCTCCGAGCGCGCCCCCGCCAGCGCGATGCCGCGCTGGATCGCGTTCTCGAGTTCGCGCACGTTTCCCGGCCAGGGATAGCGCTCGAGCAGCCCGAGCGTCGGCCTGGGGATCGTGTACCGGCGCCCGCCGCCGTGGCGCTCCATCAGGTACGCGACGAGCAGCGGGACGTCGCCGGCGCGCTGGCGCAGCGGCGGGAGCAGGATCGGGACGACGTGGATGCGGTAGAAGAGGTCCTCGCGGAACCTGTTCTCCTTCACGCGGTCCTTGAGCGAGACCTTGGTGGCCGCGACGACCCGGATGTCGATCGAGCGCGTGGCCTCGCCGCCCACGCGCTCGAAGCTGCGCTCCTGGAGCACGCGCAGGAGCTTCACCTGCACGGTCGCCGGCATGTCGTCGATGTCGTCGAGGAACAGCGTCCCTCCGTCGGCGAGCTCGAAGCGCCCCTTGCGCTCCTTGTGCGCGTCCGTGAAGGCCCCTTTCTCGTGGCCGAAGAGCTCCGCCTCGAGCAGCGACTCGGGCAGCGCGCCGCACGAAATCGCGATGAACGGCTTCTCCGCCCGCGGGCTGG
>JBJXFB010000072.1:0-2947 GCA_046155895.1 Planctomycetota bacterium
GTACCGTATTCCGGTCGGTACCGTATTCCGGTCACTCCCCGCGCTCGGTCCGCGTCATCAGCGCTGCGAGCCGATACGGCTCGGAGGTCTCCGCGTAGCTCTCCTTCGCGCGGTGGACGTACGCGCGCGCGGGCTCGAAGAGCGTGCGCGGGCCGGGCAGGCCGAAGCGCTCGAGCAGATCGACGTCCTCGATCGGATCGACGACCTGCACGATCCGGCTGGAGACGTACGGGCGCAGCGCCGCCTCGCGCAAGGCGCGTGTCGCCTCGGATCCGCGCGGGCCGACAATGGTCACGTGCACCGGTTCGTGGAACAGGAGGTCCACGGCGCGCGCGTAGCCGGCGACGAAGTGCCCGAAGCGCTTGTAGTCCGAGGCGAAGGACTGGAGCGCCGCGCGGGCCGTGTCGGCGTAATCGTCGTCGCGCACGAGATGCGAGAGCCGGAGCAGCGCCTCCGCCATCACCGAGTTCTCCTGGATGGAGATCTGCCGGTGCCGCAGCCCGCCGCGCGCGCCCGGGTCGTGGAGCGTGTCGTAGAACCCGCCCCGCTCGCTCCGGTGCCGCTCCACCGTCAGGTCCGCGAGCTTGCGCGCGACCGGCAGGTAGCGGTTCTCGCCGGCGACCTGCACGGCGTCGACGAGGGCGCGCAGGAGGTACGCCTGGTCGCTCAGCATGCCAGGAAGGTGGAACGACCCGTCCCAGTAGTGGTACACGCCGTTGCGCTCGTCGTAGAGCGCCTCCAGCACGAAATCGAGCGTCGCGAGCGCCTGCTCGCGATGCTTCGGCTCGCGCAGGACCGTCGACGCCTTCAAGAGCGAGCTCACCGCGATCGCGTTCCAGTTCGCGAAGATCGTCGGATCGCACTCCGGCGCTCCGATCGCGCGCCGAGCGGCGAGCGTGGGGACGTGCGCGTAGGTCGGGCTCGCGTCCTGGCTGCCGCGGAACGCCCTGGCCTGGCGGTCGAGCAGCGTCCCGTGCATCCACGTCAGGATTCCCTGCGCCGTCCGTCGGAACGACTCGTCGCCGAGCGCCTGGAAGGCTTCGAGGTACGCGTGGAGCTGCAGCGCGTTGCTGTCGAGCATCTTCTCGTGGTTCGGAACGCTCCAGTCCGCGCGCGTCGCGTAGCGGTAGAAACCGCCCTCGACCGTGTCGTGGATCTCGCCTTCCTCGATCTTCCGCAGCGTGCGGCGCACGAGCGCGAGGATGTCGGCGTCCCCGGTCTGCGACCAGCGCATCAGCAAGAAGTCGATCGCCTCGGGATGCGGGAACTTCTGCTCGCGTCCCCAGCCGCCGAAGACGGGATCGGCGGTCTCGAGGAGCGTGCGCGCCGCCTGCTCCACGACGGCCAGGGACAGCTTCGGCGCGGGCGCGGCCGTCGCGCCGCGGCTCTCCCGCCTGGCTGGATCCCGCGCCGCCGCCTGCTCGACCTCCGCGCGGGCGAGGCGCTCGCGGATCTCCTCGCGATTCCGCGCGAAGGTCTCCGATACGAAGGCGATGCGCGCCAGGAGCTCGTCGGGCTCGAGGAAGTTGTCGGCGCCGAGCATCTCTCCCGTGTCATCCAGCCACGCGATCGTCGGCCAGCCGCCCTTCGAGTAGCGCGCATCGATGTCGGGCCGCCGGTCCTTGTCGACGCGGACCGGCACGCAGAGCTCCGTCACGAGGCGCTCGACGCGCGGATCGCGGAACACGACACGCTCCATCTCTCGGCTCCAGCGACACCAGGCCGCGCGCACGAAGAGGAGGACGGGCACCTTGCGCTCGCGCGCCGCGGCGAAGGCCGTCTCGCTCCACTCGAGCCACAACATCCGGGCGCCCTGATAGCACAACCGGAGAGGCAGGAGAACTGCCGGCCGCCGCGCTACTCGGCCGCCCGCGCCTGGCGAGGCTCGACGGACTGCGGGAGCGGCACCGCGAGGTGGTCGAGCAGCGTACACTCGCCGTAGAGGCCGTCGAGGTCGTAGTACTTCCTCGCCTCCGGCTGGAGGATGTGCACCACCACGTCCGAGAAGTCGAGCAGGACCCACCATCCCAGGTCGAGTCCTTCCGCCCGCGAGTGGTGCTCCCCGAGCTCCTTCATCCGCGCATGGATCTCGCTGTGGATCGCCTTGACGTGCGGCCGCGAGAGTCCCGAGACCACCACGAAGTAGCTGGCGATCTTGATGTGCTCGGCGACGTCGTAGACCCGGATGTCGACGCCCTTCTTCGAGAGGGCGATTCGCGCCGCTAGGGCGGCGAGCTGTTGGGCTTCGATGGGGGGGCTCCTGGTCCTGACGCCTCCATCCTATGCGGATCGGCCGGGTCCGGCGAGCCCTGGGGCGCGGCGACCACGGCCTCGCCCCCTTCCCGCTTCTTCCTCCACATCCGCACGACGACCACGATCAGGATGGCGGCGACGGCGAAGGCGAGGATCAGGTGCAGGTCCTTCTGCTTCCTGCGGAGCATGTCGATCGACCCGCCGAACATCTTCCCGAGCCAGATGGAGGTCGGCACGGAGACGAGCACGCCGAGCCCGTCGAGGAGCAGGAAGCGCCAGTAGCTCATCCCGAGCGTTCCCGCGACGAAGTAGCCCGGGATGCGCAGTCCGGGCATGAACCGGCAGGAGAAGACGACCCAGTTCCCGTGCTCGGTGAAGCGCCGTTCGAGTTTGGCGAAGCGCTCGGGGTGGAGGATCTTCGACAACCACTTGCCCCGCAGCGCGGCCAGGCCCCAGTGCCTCCCGATCCAGTAGGGTACCGAGTCCCCCAGCAGGATCGCCGCGGAGCAGGTCAGCGTGATCGGGACGAATTCGACCGAGTCCTGGTAGAGGAGGATCCCCGCGCCGATCAGCGCCACCTCCTCGGGCAAGGGCAGCCCGAGGCCGCACAGGAAGAGCACGGTGAAGGGCGCGAGGTAGTGGAAGCGCCCGAAGAGGGCTTCCACGTAGTCGGTGAGTCCGTTTCCGGGGAACA
>JBJXFB010000079.1:0-28677 GCA_046155895.1 Planctomycetota bacterium
GCGCCTTCGCTAGCCGCTTCTTTCAGCAACCACCTCGCGATGGTCACCTTGCGGTTCGCTCGACTCGACGCGACCTGCTCGTCAGAGGACTTTCATCTCCAGGGCTGTGGACATGCTGGGCACACAAGCGAGAGGCGGGGCTCCGCTCGGCGCGGCGCCCCGCCGAAACCGTTCGGGATCCCGACGGATCAGCCGAGGAGCTTGAGCGCCAGCTGGGGCTGGACGTTGGCCTGGGAGAGGACGGACACCGCGGCCTGCTGCAGGATCGTGTTGCGGGTCAGGTTGGCGGTCTCCATGGCCACGTCGACGTCGCGGATCCGGCTCTCGGCGGCCGAGAGGTTCTCGTTCTGGATCTGCGTGTTCGCGTAGGCGCTCTGGAGACGGTTCATGTCCGCGCCGAACTGGCCACGGGCGGTGTTGACGGTGTCGATCGCAGCCTCGATCGTGCCGATCGCGGCCGAGGCGTTGGCTTCCGAGGTCACGTCCAGCGCGGCGATCGCCAGCGTGGCGGAAGTCGTGTCCTGCAGGGCGACGGCGATCGTGTCACCGGAGTTGATGCCGACCTGGACGGACGCGGTCGCGGCGACCCCGTCGAGCAGGTTGATGTCGTTGAACTCGGTCGACGTCGCGATGCGGTCGATCTCGAGGATCAGGTTCTGGAACTCGTTGTCCGCGGTGGTGCGGTCGGTCGGGCTCAGGGTGCCGTTGGCGGCCTGGGTCGCGAGCTCTCGCATGCGCGACAGCAGCGAGTTGACGGTGTTCAGCGCGCCTTCGCCGGTCTGCGCCAGCGAGATGCCGTCCTGCGTGTTGCGGCCGGCGACGGCCCAGGCGACGACCTTGCCGCGGAGCCGCTCGCTGATGCCGAGGCCGGCCGCGTCGTCCGCCGCGCTCGTGATGCGCGTGCCGGAGGACAGGTGGGCGTAGCTCGACTGCAGCCGGCTTGTGTGGCTCGCCAGGTTCTTCTGGGCGACCAGCGAGGAGAGGTTGGTGTTGATGATCAGAGCCATGAGATTTGGATTCCTATCGGTTGACTGGGTCTCGAGACTCCCCTCCGGCCATGGAGCGGACGTAGAGGGTCGAAGCTGGTTGTCGGTGCGGCTCGACCGCGCTTGAGCAAGAACCCTCCCGAATGTGAGAGACGGTGCCTGGAAGCGCCCGGCGGGGCCTCTCGAGACTCCAGGCGCGGCGGAGAGGGACCGATCCTGGAAGACCTTTCCATGTCCGCACCCACCGGCCTCGCCACCCACCGCGACCTCGTCGGCCAAGCTCCCGCCCTCCTCCGGGTCCGGGACTCCATCGAGAAGGTCGCCCGCGCTCCGCGGACGACCGTGCTCGTCACGGGGGAGACGGGAACCGGCAAGGAGCTCGTGGCGCGGGCGATCCACGCCCGCAGCGCGCGCCAGAGCCGCCCGTTCGTCGCGGTGAACTGCAGCCAGTCGACGCCCGAGCTCTTCGCCTCCGAGCTTTTCGGTCACGTGCCGGGGGCGTTCACGGGCGCGCTGGCGCGCGGCCGCGCCGGCCTCTTCGCGACGGCCGAGGGGGGAACTCTGCTCCTCGACGAGATCGGCGAGCTCGCCCCCACGGCGCAGGCGCAGCTCCTGCGTGTGCTCCAGGAACGCACTTTTCGGCCTGTAGGCGGCACGAGCGACCTCCCCATGGACGTGAGGATCATCGCCGCGACGCACCGCGATCTCCCGAGCCTCGTGTCGGCGGGCACCTTCCGCGAGGATCTCTGGTACCGGCTCAACGTGGCCGCCATCCACGTCCCGGCGTTGCGCGAACGTCGGGCGGACATCCCCGCCCTCGTGGAGCACCTCCTGCAGCGGATCGCGCGCGACCACGGGATCGAGCCGCCCGGAATCGCCGAGGACGCCCTCGACGGGCTCGCCCGTCAATCCTGGCCGGGCACCGTGCGCGAGCTCGCGCACACGCTCGAGCGGGCGGTGATCGAGGCCGCGTCGGCCCGCCTCGAGGTCGCTCACTTCCGGCCGGCACCGGACCGGAAACCGCCGCGGAGCGAGTCGGGATTCACGCTCGACGTGGAGGATCTCTCTCTGGCGGCGGTCGAGCGTTCGCTGATCGCGCGCGTCCTGACCGAGGCGGGTGGCAACCGGAGCCGTGCCGCGCGCGTGCTGGGGGTCCACCGCGCGACTCTCCACGGGAAGCTCCGCGCCCGCAGCTGCTCGGCGAAGTAGCCGCGGTTCCCGATTCAGGGCACGGGTTGCGGACCGGCCGGGCTCCGCGCATCAAGGGATCGGAGCTTCGAGCCGAACAGGCCTGCAAGGACTTCCACCCATGCCGTCATTTCTTCCGCTCCTCGTGAAGGCTCCCTGCGACGGAGGTCGAGCTTGACCGAGCCGCTGCCGCAGGAGCCCGCGTCCATGGACGGCCCGGGAGACGACGACGACTACCACCTGTTCGTCGAGGAGGAAGGCGTCGTCGTCAGCTCCGAGGACCTGTTCGAGCTGCCGACGACGGCCCAGAGCCTTCCCGGCCTCGACCCCGTGGAGAGCGCGGCGGCGATGGTCGCATCCACGCAGGCCGACGCCGAGCCGGAGATCGCTGCGCAGCCCGCCCCGTCGTCACGATGGCGCACGCGTGCCGTGCTGGGTGCGCTCGGACTGATCAACGTCGCCGTGATCGGCGCCGTGCTCACGAGGAACCACACGCCCGGAGAGGAGATCGCGGAGAGCCCGCCCCCGGCCGAGCTCCCTATCCCCTCGATCGCCGCGCCCACCCCGGCGCCAGCCCCGGCGGCTCGAGTGCCCGCACCCGAGGCTGCGATGCCGCAGGTCCAGCGAACCGGACGCGAGCGGCTCGAGGCCATCGAGGTCGCGCTGGCCGCCGGCCGGCGGGACTTCGCGCGGATCGAGATCGGACGGCTGCTGCTCGTGACCGACGCGCTGGCCGGGAACGAGCGCGAGGAGACCCGCGCGCAGGCCGAGCTCCGGGTCGCGCGCATCCTCCAGGATGAGGCCGACGAGGCGCGGAGGCTGCCGCGATGATCGCCGGCTTCCTTTGTTTCGCCCTGGCGTGCGCCGGAGACGAGTTCGTCGAAGTGCGCGACGTGGAAGGCGAGATCCTGGTCGACGCCCGGGGCACCGCCGTCGTCCCCGCCGACTTCCTCCGCCGGCTCGCTGGCGGCAGCGGCCGCGAGTTGCGCGGCGAGGACGCCCTCGCCGGGTCCGACCCGATCGACGTTCACCTCGAGGATCGCCCGCTCGAGCTGGTCCTGCGCGCCGTCGCGCTGGCCACGAACACGGAGGTCATCTGGGACGCGCAGGCGATCTCGATCTTGCCCGCGCGGAAGCCCGCGACGGTCGACGCGCTGGATCTCGAAGCGCAATCGGCCTGGCTGCGGCTCGCGCGCGACTACCCCGATCACGAAGCCTCGAGAGTCGCGCGCCTCCAGCTCGGCCGGGCGCAGGAACGCGTGGGCCGCGATGAGGCGGCTCTGGCGCACTACGACGCCGCCGTGCGCGGCGAGGTCGTGTCCCCCGCCATGGAGCAGGCCCTTCTCGCCGCGAGCGAGCTCCTCTTGCGCCGCGGCGAGTGGGGCGAGGCGCAGCGACGCTTGTCGCGGCTGGCGGTGCGCGCCGCGGAGGAGGTCGTGCGCGTGTCGGCGCGGATCAGCACCGCGCGCATCCTCGCGCTGCAGGGGCGGGGCGTGGAAGCGCTGAGCCTCCTCGACGCCGTCGATCTCTCCTACCCGCCGCGCGACGAGCGCGACTTCCAGGACCGGCTCCTGGTGCGCGCCCGTGGCCTCCTCGCCACGGGGAGCGCCCCGGCCGCCCTCGCGGCCCTCGATCGGCGGGCCGCTGCGCACGCCTCCTTCGGCCTCACGCAGGAGGATCTCGAGCTGCGCGCCCGCGCCCTCGAGGCTCTCGAGGCTCCGGCCGAGGCCGCGCGCGCTTGGCTGGCGATCTCCTCCCTCGCGAGCGGTCGCGAGAAAGCGTCCGCCCTGGAGGCCGCCGCGCGCCTCGCCGATCGGAGCGGCGACGACATCGCCCTCCTGTTCATCGCGCGCCTCGCCGTCGACGACGCGAGCAGCCCTCTCGTGGAGCGCCTGGCCAGCGAGGCCGAGGAGCGCCTGGGCCTGACCCACGGACCCGCGGCGACCCTCGAAGCGCTGGAGCGCCGCTGGGAGAAACGTGCGGCCCTCACGCCGTCGGAGCGCGTCGACCTGGCCGCACGCTGCATCTCCGCGGTCGCGAGCCTGCGTTCCGTCGAGGACGCCGCGCTCGTGGCCCGGACGGCGCTGTCCGAGCTCGACGGCGCCGACAGCGCGCCCGTGCGAGCGGCGCTCGCCGCGAGCTTCGAGCGTCGAGGCCTCTGGTCGCAAGCCGCACAAGTGTGGGGCGGATTGAGCTTGGACTCTCTCGAGGTGAAGCATGATTCCCAATAGCCTGCTCGGCGCCTTGCTCGTCCTCGGAGTCGGAGGCGACCGCCAGGAGCGTCTCACCCAGATCTCGCAGCGCCTGGACGCCGGCGACCCGGCCGCCATCGACGAGCTCCTCGCCTCGACGAGTCCCGCCGCGTCCGGCGAAGCGCCGAGCGAGGCGGAGATCGAGCGCCTGCGCCAGGAAGTCCTGCGTCTGCGGGCACTATCCCCCGCGGGCGCGACGCCCGCCGAACCGATCCACCCGGCCAAGGTCGACGTCGAGACGAGCCTGCGTGAAGCCCGCGCCTGGCTGCGCGCCGGCGATCCCTCGCGCTGCCTGGAGGCGCTCTCCTCCGTCCCCGCGACGGGCGAGGCCGCGTTCTGGAGAGCCTGCGCGCTCGAGCAGCTGCGGCGCGACGCCGAAGCGCTCGAGCAGTACCGCGCCGCCGCCGACGCTGCATCGCCGGTCCTGAAGGCTGCCGCCGCGAGCGGCGCCGATCACGTCGAGTGGCGCTCGCGGCGCGCCGTCGATCCGGAGGCGAAGCCGTGACGACGACCGACGTCCGCGACATCACGTCCCAGCTCTCGGAGCTCACCGAGAACCTCCGCGCGAGCTACGCCAAGCTCGAGCGTCGCGCCGAGCGCGTCGAGCGCGACCTGGTCGTCGCGAACCTCGAGCTGGCCCGCCGTATCGAGGAGGTCGAGTCGCTGCGCGCGGAAGAGCGCCGCCTCGAAGCCAAGCTCGCCTCCAGCGCGAAGCTCGCCGCCCTGGGGACCATGGCCGCCGGCATCGCGCACGAGGTCCGGAATCCCATGAACGCCGTGCGCGGCTTCGCCGAGCTCCTGCGCGACGATCTGGAGCCGGGACTGCGCGCGCACCGGTTCGCGACCCGCATCTGCGAGGGCGTCGACGAGATCGACGGCATCGTGCGCAGCCTGCTGGGCCTCGCCGCCGACGATCGTCTCGTTCGCGAGGAGATCGATCCGGCGGAGCTCGCACGGCAAGCGATCTCGGCCGCGCGCTCGGAGGCCTGCTCGCCGCCGAAGGCCGAGCGCTGGACGATCCACACCCGCATCGAGTGTCCGGCCTTCCGCGCGGACGCGGTCAAGCTCCGGCAGGCGCTCAAGAACCTGGTCGCGAATGCCGTGCAGGCCCAGCCGAGCGGCGGGGCAGTCGCGGTCGAGATCCGCGACGCGGACGGCTGGGTCGAGTTCCGCGTCCACGACGCGGGTCCCGGCCTCGCCGAGTCCCTGCGCGGCCGGGCCGGCGAGCCTTTCCTGACCACCCGGGCCGAGGGCACGGGGCTCGGCCTCGCCCTCGTCCACGCGATCGCCGCGGTCCACGGCGGCAGCTTCGAGATCGGTCCCGATCCCGGCCCCCTGGGCGGAGCCGACGCGCGTCTTCGGATCCCCCATCAGCACTCATGAGATCCTCCACGATGTCGATCCAATCCATCTTGGTCGTCGACGACGACGCCCTGAGCCGCGACTTCCTTTTCGAGGCCGTGTCGTCGCTGGGCTACACGCCGCTCGCGGCGAGCAGCGGCGAGGAGGCCCTCGAGATCCTCGCCTCCGCCAAGCCCGACCTCGTCCTGTCGGACCTGCGCATGCCGGGCATGGACGGCGTCGAGCTGGTCCGCCGCATGAAGTCCGCGGCCCCCGCCGTGCCTTCCCTGCTGATCACCGCGCACGGGACGATCGAGATGGCGGTCCAGGCGATGAAGGAAGGCGTCCGCGACGTCCTGCTCAAGCCCTGCTCCAAGCAGACGCTGCGCCTGGCGATCGAGCGCCTCGAAAACGCGAACGAGTCGCCCGAGGCCGAGCTCGCCGCGGAGGCGGCGCGGATCGTCGCGGCCAGCCCCGCGATGGCGGCGACGCTGCAGGCCGTCGCGCGCATCGCTCAGAGCAAGGGCACCGTGCTCATCACGGGCGAGAGCGGCACGGGGAAGGAACGGATCGCGGAGCTCGTGCACCGCTCCAGCCCGCGCAGCGGCCGGCCGTTCGTCGCCGTCAATTGCGCGGCGCTGCCCGAATCGCTGCTGGAATCGGAGTGGTTCGGCCACGAGCGCGGCGCCTTCACCGGCGCGCACCGGAGCAAGGAAGGCCGCTTCGAGCTCGCGAACGGCGGCACGCTCCTCCTCGACGAGATCGGGGAGATCCCGCTGCCCCTCCAGGCGAAGTTGCTGCGCGTTCTCGAGGAAGAGCAGTTCGAGCGCGTCGGGGGCACGCGCACGGTCCAGGTCGACGTGCGCGTGATCGCCACGACGAACCGCGATCTCGTGGCGGAGACGCGCGCCGGGCGGTTCCGGGAGGATCTCTTCTACCGCCTGCACGTCCTGCCCGTGGAGATCGCCCCGCTGCGCGAGCGCACCGAGGACATCGCCCCGCTGGCGCGCCACTTCGCCGAGCACTTCGCCGCGGAGCAGGGACGGCCGGTCCCGGAGTTCTCGGCCGAGGCGATGCAGCGCCTCCTCGCCTGGCGCTGGCCGGGCAACGTGCGCGAGCTCGAGAACGTCGTCCGCCGCACGATCGTGCTCCTCTCGGGCGACAGGATCGAGCCGGCGGACATCGTCTTCTCGGGCGCCCTCTCCCACGCTTGCGCGCCGTCGGCGCCGGTGACGATCGCTCCCGTGCTCGCCAACCGGAAGCTCGAGGAGATCGAGCGCGAATCGATCCTGGCCACGCTCGAGTCCGCGCGCGGCAACAAGGCCGAAGCGGCCCGGCGCCTGGGGGTCACCCCGCGCACGCTGTCCAACAAGATGAAGCTCTGGCGCAAGAGCGGCCTCGTGGCCTGAAAGAGATGCCCATGCCTTCCATCAACGATCGAGAGACGGTCCTCCTGCGGCTGATGTCGGCCGCGGCCCTGCGTGCCCGGGTCCTGTCGGAGAACATCGCGAACCAGAACGTCCCCGGCTACCGCCGGCGGGTCGTGAGCTTCGAGGACGAGATGCGCCGCCAGATGGCTTCCGGAAGGAGCATCGAGAACCTCCGGCCGAAGATCGAGATCGACGGCTCCAGCCCGGCGACTCCCGACGGCAACAACGTCAACCTCGAACTCGAGACGAGCGGCCTGCGCGAGAACTGGATCGCGTACGAGATCTACGCCGCGATGCTCCAGTCGGGCAACAACCTCATGCAAGTGGCCATCACGGAAAGTCGGTGATTCATGGATGCCCTCTCCAGCCTGTTCGGCGGACTCCGCACGGCCTCCTCCGGGATGTCCGCGGAACGCGCGCACATCGACGTCATCGCCAAGAACCTCGCCCACGCGCAGGTCACGAGGATGCCCGACGGCAGCGGCCCCTACCGCCGCCAGATCATCCGCTTCGCCACGGTCATGCGCCGCATCGCGGGTGAGAAGCCGCAGCCGGAGGGCGTGAAGGTCCAGGGCGTGGAAACCGACATGTCGACGCCGCTCGAGCACGTGTACTCGCCCGGTCACCCGGACGCGGACGCCTCGGGCATGGTCGCGTACCCGAACGTGAACCCCACGGCCGAGATGGCGGAGCTGATCACGGCCGTGCGCGCCTACGAGTCCAACGCCAACGCCGCCGACGGCTTCGTCAAGATGGCCGAGCGCGCCCTGCGCATGGCCCAGTGAGCCTCGAGGAGAACGCGACATGACCCAACCCATCGGTGACCCGGCCTCGTCGGCCCGCTCCGCGATCGAATCGGCGCTGCGGCGTCACGCCGACAGCGTGGCTCGCGCGCGCTCCGCCGCGGACCCGGCCCCCGCGGAGGGGCCGCGCTCCGGGGGCTTCGCCTCCCTGCTCGAGGGCGGGATCGAGAAGTTCGACTCCACGGTGCGCGGGAACGACCACCTCGTCGACGACTTCGTCACCGGCAAGGTCGAGGACTTCCACGAGATCGCTCTGCGCCTGAAGCAGTCGGAGCTCTCCTTCCGCTTCACGATGGAAGTTCGCAACAAGCTCGTCGATGCCTACCGCGAAGTCATGCGCATGAGCGTGTAGACGGAGAACCATGAACTCATTCTTCAAGCTCGTCCAATCCCGGCTCGCCGCCCTCTCGACCGGCACGCGCGTCGTCCTGGCGGTCTGCATCCCCGTCGCGGTCCTCGCATGCGTTTTCGTCGCTCGGTGGGCGTCGCAACCCTCCTTCGAGCTCCTCTACTCCGGCCTCGAGGGCCGCGAGCTGGGCCCGGTGCAGTCGGCTCTCGCCAGCGCCGACGTGCGCTACCGCGTGAGCCAGCCGCCCGGCCCCTTCGTCGTGCACGTCGACGCGAACCAGTACTACGTCGCCCAGAACGCGGTGGCGATCGCCGGCGCGCTCGACCGCGCCCCCGAAGGCATCTCGGCCGGCATCGGCGGCGCCTCGGACCTCTTCCAGTCGTCCGAGGAACGCGCGCAGTCGGCGCTGAAGCGGGAATGGCAGGAGCTCGAGAAGCAGATCGAGGAGCTCGATTTCGTCGAACGCGCCCGCGTGAGCACGTCGATCCCCGAGCGGACGGCGCTGCGCAAGCCCGGGCCCATCACGGTGGCCGTCGCGTTGACGCTGCGCGGGAGGGTGGACCTCACGCGAGCCCAGGCCAACACGGTCGCGCGCCTGGCGCGCTTCCGGTTCAACGTCCCGTCGAAGAACGTCCTCGTGACCGACCAGGGCGGGCGGGCGCTCATGGAAGACGGCTCGGAGAACGACGACGCGGCCGTCGCGCAGGAGATGTTCGACCACGCCCGCAGCTACGACGCCGACCTCGAGCGCAAGGCCAACGAGGCGCTGCAACGCGTCTTCGGAGCGGCGATCGCGCACGTCGTGGTCCATTCCTCGTGGACCCAGGAGGAGCTCGAGAGCGTCAAGGAGAGCCTCGACCCCAAGAGCAAGGTCGTCGTCTCGGAGACGTCGAGCAAGTCGACCACGACCGGTCCGTCCTCCCCCGTCGTCGGCGCCGACGCGTTGGCGGACACGGGTACGGACGTCTCCACGAGCGGCGAGTCCTCCAGCGGCTCGTCGGTCACGAACGAATCGTCGAAGACGACGCTCGTCGGACGGGAGACCGAGCTGCGCAAGAGCCGCGCGCCGCACCTCGACCGCGTGTCGCTGTCGCTGTTCCTCGACGAGAGCCTGAAGGAGCGCCAGGCCGAGGTCGAGGCCGCCGTGAAGGGCGCCGTGGGATTCGACGAGAAGCGCGGCGACACCTTCGCCGCGATGGTGGCTCCCTTCGCGACCGTCGAACGCGACGCGCAGGGCCAGCCCGTTCCCCCCAAGCCCCCCGTGGTCGAGGCGCCGAGCCGCTGGCTCGAGTTCCTGCTGCAGCGTGCGGTCGAGATCGCGGCCCTCGGCGCGCTCGGCTTCCTCCTGCTCCGCGTCCTGCGCGCCCCGAAGAAGAGCCTCGACGTCGATCCTCCACGGCCCGAAGGCGTCGACGAAGAGCGCTGGACGGAGATGCTGGCCCGCTCGCGCGTCGAGGAGCTCGTGCGCACGGATCCCGAGCGGGTCGCCACGGTCCTCTCGCGCTGGATCGCCGAGGACGAGATCAAGGACAAGCGGCGCACGCCGCAGACGGTGGGCCGATGAGTCCCTCCCCCACCAAGGCGGGAGGCACGCAGGCGCCGCAGGCCTCCAGGTCGGTCGCCGCGCTCCTGATGTCGCTCGACGAGGCCTCGGCGGCGAGCCTCCTCAAGGCGCTCGACCCCGACGTCCTCCCTCGCGTCGCCGCGGCGATGGCGGAAGCGGAGGCCGAGGAATCGCGGCCGAAGGCTCCCGGCTCGGCCACTCCGAGTGGCCTGGATTGGCGCCGGCTCGCGCTGGCGGTCGAGGAGCCGCGCCGCCCGAGTCCGCGTGCCCGCGACGAGGAGGAGCTGCGGAGCTTCCTCGAGCGTGGCGTCGGCGCCGAGCGCTCCGCGGCCGTGCTGAACGAGATGCGCGAGCTCCGCCGCATCGAACGGCCCTTCGACGAGATCGAGGGCGTTCCCCCGGCCCTCGTGGTCAAGGCGCTCGCCGACGAATCGACCGCCGTGCGCGCGGTCGTGCTGCGCTACCTCTCCCCCAAGGCCGCGGCCGGCGTGCTCTCCGGACTCGATCCGGCGGAAGCCCTGCGCCTCGTGCAGCGCCTGGCCGTCGCCGAGAGGCCGCGACGCGAGGCGGTCGACCTCGTGGCGACGCGACTGCGGGCGGAGGTCCTGCGCCTCGGCGATCGCCCCGAGCCCACCAAGCCCGCCGAGCGCGTCCGTTCGGTCGCCGAGATCCTCAAGAGCGCGGACAAGGAAGTGGGGCGCAAGGTCCTCTCCGAACTCGAGTCGAAGGACAAGCCCGTGGCCGAGGCGATCCGCGAGATGATGTTCACCTGGGAGGACCTGGCCACGCTGGAACGCCGGGCGATGCAGAAGGTGCTGTCGACCATCGACACCGGGAAGCTCGCGCTGGCCCTCAAGGGCGGGCCGGCCGCCGTCGAGACCAACGTCGTCGCGAACCTCTCGCAGAGGGTGCGCGACATGGTCGCCGAGGAGCGCGAGCTCCTGGGGCCGCGCCCGCGAGCCGAGGTCGACGCAGCCCGCGCCGAGCTGATGAAGAGCGTGCACGCCCTGGTCGAGTCCGGGGAGCTCTCGGTCGCCACGAACGACGAAGGGATGGTCACCTAGGCCATGGACAGCCAGCTCGAGCTGCATCTCCCCCACGCCCCCGTCTCCGTGCGCGTCGTCGCGCCGGCCGAGCTCGAAGCCGGCCACGACGCCGAGGAGCGCGGCCACGCCCGGGGCCTGGCGGAAGGAGAGGCGCGCGCCTGGAGCCGGATGGCACAGCGCATCGACGAGGCCGTGGCGGAGCTCGTCCGCGCCCGCGAGGAGAGCGATCGCGCCGTCGCCGAGGACACCGCCAAGCTCGCGCTCGGGATCGTGCGCGAGATCGTACGGACCGAGATCGATGCCGGGCGGTACGACATCGAGCGCCTCGTGCGCGACGCGCTGCAGGTCTCGGGCGCGGGCCGGGCGGCGTGCGTCGTCCACCTCCACGCCGACGACCTCTCACGGCTGTCCGGGGTCCCGTTCCGCTCGGCCACGCGACTCGAGGCCGATCCGGAGGTCGCCCGCGGCGACGTCCACGTCTCGACTCCGCGGGGAGTCGTCGTGCGCGACCTCGACGCGGCGCTGGCCTCGGTGGCCGAGCGCTTGAAGGAGGATCGCGAGTGAAGCGCCTCGATCTCGAACGTGCCGGGCGCCAGGTGCGCGCGGCCTGCGCTCCGGCCTACCGCGGCCGGGTCGAGCGCGTCTCCGGGCTGCTCGTCGAGGCGCACGGCGTGCCGGCCAGCGTCGGCGAGACCTGCCGCATCCGCCGGGCGGGCGGCGACTCCGTCGACGCCGAGGTCATCGGCTTCGACGGCGCGCGCACGCTCCTGATGCCCCATTCCGACCTGGTCGGGTTCGGACCGACCCAGGAGGTCGTCGCGCTCGGGCGCCCGTTCTCGATCTTCGTCGGCGATGCGCTCCTCGGGCGCGCGGTCGACGGATTCGGACGCCCGATCGACGGCCGCGGGCCGCTGGGCGCGCGCCGCGAGCGTCCCGTCCGGGGGCCGGGGCCCGATCCCCTCACCCGCCGTCCGATCAAGGACCCGCTGCAGACCGGCGTGCGCGCCATCGACGGCCTGAACACGATCGGCCGCGGGCAGCGCATCGGGATCTTCGCCGGCTCCGGCGTCGGCAAGTCGACGCTGCTCGCGCAGGTCGCGCGCGGAACGGACGCCCAGGTCCTCGTGACGGCCCTGGTCGGCGAGCGCGGGCGCGAGGTCGGCGCCTACGTCCGCGACGTGCTCGAGCCGCGCGGCATGGACCGCTGCGTGCTCGTGGCCGCGACTTCCGACCGTCCGCCGATCGAGCGCTTCCTGGCCCCCTTCACGGCGATCACGATCGCCGAGAGCTTCCGCGACCAGGGTCTCGACGTGCTCCTCGTGCTCGATTCGATCACGCGCTTCGCCGGAGCTTCCCGGGAGATCGGCCTGGCCGCGGGCGAGCCTCCGACCGTCCGCGGATTCCCTCCGAGCTTCTTCGCGACCGTGCCGCGGCTGCTCGAGCGCCTGGGCACGGCGCAGAGAGGCAGCATCACCGCGCTCTGGACGGTGCTCCTCGACGGCGACGACCCCAACGATCCCGTGTCCGACACGCTGCGCGGCCTGCTGGACGGCCACCTCTTCCTCTCGCGCGACCTGGCCGGGCGCGGCCACTGGCCGGCCGTCGACATCCTCGCCGGCCTCTCGCGTCTCATGCCCGAGCTCGTCGACGCGGGGCATCTGCGCGCGGCCACGCGCCTGCGCGGCTGGCTCGCGGCGCACCGCGACGGCCGCGACCTGGTCGAGATCGGCGCCTACAAGCCGGGCACGAACGAAGCCCTCGACGAGGCGCTGGCGCGC
Source organism: Planctomycetota bacterium (assembly GCA_046155895.1). GTDB lineage: Bacteria > Planctomycetota > UBA1135 > UBA1135 > DASYPQ01. The sequence continues at coordinate 12,738 of JBJXFB010000079.1, forward strand.
ACGCCTGCGATCGAGGCCTTCCTGCGCCAGGGGCCGCGGGAGACCAGCACGATGGCCGAGACCCGCGAGCTCCTCGATCTCGTCACGCGCGTGACCGGAGGCCCGGCTTGAGCCGCTTCCGGTTCCGGCTCGAGCGTGTCCTGCACGCCAGGCGCGCGGCAGAGCAGCTGCAGCGGGCGCAGCTCGCCGCGGCCGAAGGCCGTGCGTGGCGCGCGGAAACCCTGGCGCATTCCTGCTCGGACGCCGTGAAGGCGGCTCGAGAGGACGTGCGCGCGGCGCAGTCGACGCCGACGCTCGATCCCGCATGGATCGTCGTCGCTCAAGGCGCGCACACGCGGATGACGCTCGTCGAGGAGCACCTGCACGCGCAGGCCGACGTCTCGCGCCGGGCGGCCGCGGTCGAACGCGCGTCGTGGCGGGGGCTGCGCGCCGACGTGCGCGGCCTCGAGCGGCTGGAATCGCGGGGCCGGGAGCGGCTGCGTGAACGGCTGGCCACGGCCGAGGAGCGCGCGATCGAGGAGTTCGCCTCGCGCCGCGCGGAGGAGAGGCGCCGGAACGGAGCACGACGATGAGCAAGATCGGTTCGAAGGTGACATGGATCGCGGCCGGCTCGGCCGTGTTCGCGGTGACGTTCCTGGGCGTCTCGCTCCTGCGCGGCGCCTCGATGAGCGAGGTCCCCCCCTTCCGCTGGTTCGCGGCGCCGGCACCAGCCGCCGATCCGGAGGCCAAGGCAGCTCCCGCGTCGAGTCCCGCCCAGGGTGCCCCCTCGACCTCGGTCGCGAGCGCGCCCGAGGAGCAGCCGCCCGCGCCTTCGATCGTCCCCACCATGACCGCCGGCGTGCTCGGCACCTTCGTCCTGCCCTCGCCCTACGACGCGCGCGAGCTCCACGATCTCGACCGGCGCCTGAAGGTCAGGCTCGCCGGCATCGCCGCCGAGGAAGAGCGCTTGAAGCGCCGCGAGCAGGAGCTCGCCGACTGGCAGACCCTCCTCCAGCTGCGCGCGGCCGAGCTGGCGGATCTGCGCGCTGCGCTGGGAGATCCCTCCGCGCCGGCCGGGACCGCGGCCGACGCTCCGGGCAAAGGCCTGACGGCGGCTACGGCCTCCAGCTGGCGCGCGCTCGCCCCGTTGTTCGCCGAGGGTGATCCGGGCGAGGTCTCCGAGCGCCTCGGTCAGCTCGCCCCCGAGGAGGCGGCCCAGGTGCTCGGGGGTCTGGATCCCGAGCGCTGCGCCGAGATCCTGAACGCGATGCCGAAGGAGCGCTACAAGGCTTTCCTCGACGCTTGGCGCCGTTCCCTCGAGATCAAGCGCTGAACGCTTCCGGACGATGAGAGCCCCGGGCACCCCTCCCCCATGACCCGCAACGTATCCGAACAGGAGATCGACGCCCTGCTCGCGCGCCCGGAGGCGCCGCGAGTGGAGGTCGAGGCGCGCGATTTCCGCGAGCCGCGCTGGCTGTCGCCCGACGATCTCGCCGCGCTCGGGATCCGGGCCAAGGCCGCCGGTTCCGCTGTCGTGGACGCGCTGCGCCCGGTCCTGCCCAGGGACGTCGAGCTCGAGCACACCGAAGTCGCCGAGGACAGCCTGGAGTCGGCGCGTGCACGCCGCGACGAGAGCCTCGTTCTCGTGTGCGACGGCCCCGCCGGACCCTCGCTCGCGCTGATGGACCGCTCGGCGGCGCTGCAGCTCGTCGAGCTCGCGCTGGGTGGCGGCGAGCCCGATCCGTCCGATGCTCCGCGGACCTCCGCGCGCCGGCTCACTCCCTTCGAGGCTGGGCTCGTCGAGCGGCTCCTCGGCACGGCCTTCACCCGTGTCGCCCAGGCGTTCGGATCCAGCGCCAAGGACCCCCGCATCGTGTCCGACTCCGCCGAGCTCGAACGCAGGCTCCCCCGGGACGGCGACGAGCGCCGCGTCGCCGTGCGGGTCGCCCTCGGTGCAGGCACGCACAAGCTGGTGCTCCACGTCCTCCTGGCGGGGATCGCACCGGAGCCGCGCAAGCCCGCCACCGGCGGAGCGCCCCGGCCAGCGGCGCAGGCCGCTCTGCCGGCCAGGATCGCCTCGACGCGCGTCGAGGTGTCCGCGGTCCTCTGCGAGCTCGAGATCATGCTCACCGACCTGCTCGCTCTCGAGGCCGGCGACCTCATTCCCCTGCCCGTCACCCCGGGCGACCCGGTCGAAGTGCGCATCGAAGGCGAGCTCTGCGGCCGCGCCACCTTCGGCGCGTGCGCCGACCGCCTGGCCGTTCGCATGACCGAGATCCAGAAACCCCTACCATCCCGATGAGCCAAGACACACAAGACCCGGCGACGCCGATCGAGAGAGCCATCGACAGCGCCGTCGAATCCATCCTCGTCCAGACGAGCCGTCTCGAGGCGCTGGAGGGATCGAAGCCGGCGGGCGAGCCTCTAGGTCTCAAGGGCCTGCGCGACGTCCCGATGCCGGTGAGCATCGAGCTCGGCCGTGCCCGCCTTCCTCTCGGCGAGCTCATGGCCCTAGCGCCCGGCTCCCTCGTCCCCTTGGACCGCGCGGCTCACGAGCCCGTCGACATCTACGTCGGTGGCAAGCTGTACGCGCGCGGCGAAGTCGTCACGATCGGCACGAAGTACGGCATCCGCGTCACCGCGCTCGTCTCGGAGTGAGCTCGAAGGGTGAAGGCCCTTCCGTGAACGCTCCTCGCGCCCGCTTCGCCGCGGTGGCGTAAAGACCCGCCGTACGGCTGACCGATACTCGGTTCGTCCCTTCTCCCCGGGACAACCCCCCCATGGATCGATCCACGCTGCTCGGCTACGTCCTCGGGCTCGCGCTGATCGTCTGGTCCATGGGCCACAGCGGCCTGGAGGGGCTCCTGCTCTTCGTCCACGGGCCCGCCGCGGCCGTCGTGTTCGGCGGGAGCCTGGCGGCGATCCTCGTCCACTTCCCGCTGTCGGACGTCAAGAACCTCGCCAAGGTCATCCTCAAGATCTTCCTGCACAAGGAACCGCCTCATCACGAGCACATCCAGAAGATCATGGAGATGTCCGTGCTGGCGCGGAAAGAGGGCATGCTCGCCCTCGAGCCGAAGGTCGCGGAGATCGACGATGCGTTCCTGAAGAAGGGCCTGCAGCTCGTGATCGACGGGATGCCGAAGGAGACCGTGCGCGACATCCTCGAGATCGAGATGGAGGTCGAGAAGCAGCGCCACACGATCGGCAAGCGCATGCTCGAGCAGTTGGGCGCGTTCGCTCCCGCGTTCGGCATGGTGGAGACGCTGATCGGCCTCGTGCAGATGCTCTCGAACCTGTCCGATCCCTCGAAGATCGGTGCGGGCATGGCCGGCGCTCTCGTCGGCACCTTCTACGGAGCGTTCGCGGCGAACATGCTGTTCCTGCCGATGGCGGGCAAGCTCGACGTGCGCGCCAAGGAGGAGCACCGCCTGCGCGAGCTGATGGTCGAGGGCCTGCTCTCCATCCAGGCCGGTGACAAGCCGCAGCCGGTGAAGGAGAAGCTCAAGAGCTTCCTCTCCCCCGCCGAACGCGTCGCGGTCGGAGCCTGAGGGGCCGATGGGGCGGAAGAAGAAGCCGGAGGAGGTCGCGCACAAGGAAAGCTGGCTCGTCAGCTACTGCGACATGATCTCGCTGCTCGTGACCTTCTTCCTGATGATGATGACCTTCTCGACGAACACGGACAACGACGTCCGCGAGGTCGGCTTGCAGCTCCTGGGCGGCGGCGGAGGCGTATTGGACGGCCAGACCCTCCCCATGGCCGAGCACATCGACCGGGACGCCGTGGCTACGCTCGCGCAGGAGCTCGCCGAGTACCTCGATCGCCGCGGCAGCGACGAATCCGCGACGATCCGGCGCGTGAAGGACGGCTTCTCGATCGGCTTCGACCTCGACTCGTCCTTCGCGGCGGGCTCGGCCGTGCCCGCGGCCCCGCTGGTCGCGAATCTGCGCGAGCTCGCGCCGATCCTCTCCCACTGGACGCAGCTCGTGGTCGTGGAAGGGTTCGTCGAAGGCGACTTCCAGCCCACGGCGGCCTTCCCCGATGCCGAGAGCCTCGGCCTGGCGCGCGCTTCCTCGGCCATGGGCGTCCTGCTCGAGGCGGCGCCGATGCCGGCCGGCCACATCCAGATCGCCACGGCCGGCACGCGTCTCCCGCGGGCCGAGGAGACGACTCACATCGGGCGCGCGAGCAACCGCCGCGTCGAGATCCGCGTCATCTCGCTCGCCGCGGTGCGCCGTGCCCCCCGAAAGGAAGCGTGAGCCTTGTCGGACCACGAAGACGCGGGCCCCGGCACGCCGCCCTGGCTGATCTCCTTCGGCGACATGATGACGCTGTTCCTGTGTTTCTTCATCGTGCTCGTCACGATGGCGCCCAAGCAGGACGCCGGGCTCGTCGCCGCCGGCATCGGGGAGTTCGTGAACGTCCTCGAGGGCAGCGGCGTGGGCGGCGCCCTCGACGGGAGCGCCAGGCTCGCGAAGGTGAACGAGTACCGCCAGCGCTTCGGCCTCAAGCCGGTGACGCTCGAGGAGTATCTGGCGGGCACGCCCGACACGAAGAGCGCAGCCAACCTCGAGAGCCTGGTGCAGGATGCGCTGTGCGACTACTCCGAGCTGAGCGAGCCGTCCATCGTGGTCTTCGAGCCCGGCTCCGCGAACCTGACCTCCGAGGGCCTCGCCCGGATCGACCGCCTGGCCTCCGTGCTCACGCCGGGCAGGAAACAGCTGCTCGTCCTCGAAGGCCGGTCGGGGCGTGACGCGGGCCTGGCCGCGCGGCGCGCCCTCGTCGTACGCGAGAGGCTGCTGACCCAGTGGCGCTTCCTGACGACGCGCGTCGAGGCACGCGGGAGCCTCGTCGACGCCGACCCGCACGAGGCCGACGAGGGCTCGCGCAGCGTGGACGTGCGCCTCGTCGAACCGCAACCGCCGCAACCGCAGTCCTGAATCGAGGAGAGATCGAAAGAGGAATCTCATGGAGACCGAGCAACCGAAGAACGAGGCCCCGAAGAGTCCCGCCACCGAAGCGGACGCGGGGCAGGGCAGGAAGAGCAAGGCGCTCTTCCTGGCGCTCGGCCTGAGCTTCGTGGCCGGCACGCTGCTGGCCGTCCTGGCGATGCCCGGCAAGGCCGAGCACCCGCCCGTGCTCGAGGGTCCCTTCGTCGCGCTGCTCTCGAGCGAGAGCGTCCAGGTCAACCTCGCCGGCGAGAACGGCAAGCGGTACCTGGTGCTGGGGTTGAACGCCGAGTTCTTCGCGTACTCCGAGCACTACGTCGCGGCGCGCCTGGGGACCGGCGGCGCCGCAGCCGGCGGGCACGGAGGCGAGGCCGCCGCCCCGGATCCGCTCTACACGGCCATGCTGAAGGACACGCTGCTCCGCCTGGCCGGCCGCAGGACGCGGGAGCAGGTCGAGGATCCCGTGCAGATGGAAGCGTTCCTGATGGAGCTTCGAGCGGCGGTCGAACCGCTCCTCTTCCCTTTGTGCATCGGCGATTCGACCTCGCCCCAGATCGCCGACACGAAGTCGGGGCTCCGCGTGGGCGAGTCGGCCATGGACTCCACCTACCGCGGGCTCCTCCACGAGCACGCGCTGCACGTCGATGCGCCGCGCAAGACCCTGCGGCTCGACGACGGCCCGGAGACGCCCTTCCAGGGCCAGGAACGCGACCTGCGGGTGAACGCCTCGGACGGGACCACGGCGTACGTCAACGTCTCGCTACTCGATCCCAAGTTCGTGGGCGATGTGCCGCTCGGCGTGGCCGGGCGCGTGCGGCGAATCTACCGGCAGGAAGTCCTCGTCCAGTGAACGTGGGGGCTCAGGGCCCCGCCTGGATCCGGCTCGAGCGATAGGCCTCGACGAGGCCCTCCGCGATCGTCAGGGCGTCTTGCAGCGAGGCCTGCGCGACATGCACGGCGCCCGGCAAGTCCCGAGCGCTCAGCGGCTCCTTCGCGGTCTCCTCGAGAGCACGAGCCTGGGTGCGCAGGCGCTCGAGCAGGGCCTCGAAGGCGATGGGCTGCGGGGAGCCGGGCTGCACTCCCGGCGCGGCGGCCGGCGCGGCCTGGATCTTGGCCGCTTCCCGGCCCGGAACGATGGGGAGCTCTCTCAATCCGTCACCTCAGGTAGTCGAGGAGCGAGGTCTGCATCAGGCGGGCCGCGGCCATGTGGGCGAGTTCCAGCGACTGCTGCGCGCGCGTCATCGCCAGGATGGCCTCCGTGGCGTCGACGTCCTCGACTCCCGAGAGGCGCTGCGTCACCGCGAGCTGCCGGTCCGAGAGCCGGCTGTCCGTCGACTGGAGGCGCGTGAGCGAGGCTCCGGCGCGTCCGAGCGCGGCCAGCACGGCGTCCTGGTTGCGGATGAGCTCGGCCATGCGCCCCTCCATCCGCGCCTGCACTTCGTCCAGCGAGAGCGACTCGTTGCGCAGGTCGGCGATGATCCCGTCGATGGCGTCGAACGAGTCGACCGTGCCCGAGAATCGCGCGAGGTCCTGGCTGGCGCGCACGACGCCGGTGGCATCGACGTGGAGGACGGCCCCGCTCGTCGGATCGACCAGCTCCAGGTCGGTTTGCGACGGATCGAGGGCGACGAAAGCCCCGTTCCCGGCGCGGATCGAGCCCGTCCCGGTCAGCGTCGAGGTGGAGTCCGTCCCGTCGTAGCCGCTGAAGTCCAGATGGACCACGGCGCCGTGCTCGTCCCGCACGACGTAGTTCGCGATGTCCGCGTCGCCCGGCTGGGGGAAGTTCACCGTCCGGCCGTTCCCCAGCTTCACGGTGCGCGCCACCGAATCGATGACGAGCCCGCGGTCGCCGAGGATCGTGTCGTCGGCTCCCCCGTTCGCCAGGACGACACCCGACCCGAGCGTGCCGGTCGTCGCGTCGTGGCGCACGTCGATCGTGACCCAGCCCCGGCCCTGGTTGGGAGACGATCCGACCTGCAAGCCGGTGACTCCCGAGAGCGAGAGACCCCGCGGATCCTGCGCGAGGAAGGCGGACGAGCCCGGCTCGTTGATCGAGACCTCGACGTCCTCCCCGAGGAGCACGCTCTCGATCTCGCCGTTGCCGAGGTACGAGACGCGGCCGTTCGCGGCCATGGTGAACGGCGTGGCCGAGCTCGCGGATCCGGCGAAGAGGTACCTGTCGTCGAAGGTCGTGTTGGCTACGTCGAGCAGGCTGGCCTTCAGGGCCTCGAGCTGGTCGGCGACGACCAGGCGGTCGCCGCCCGTCATGGTCCCCGAGAGGCCCTGGACCGACAGCGCCCGGATCTCCGAGAAGAGCCCCTGGGCCGAGACCAGCGCGCTGTTCGTCGCTTCGAGAAAGGATCGGCCCGCCGAAGCGGTCCTGCGCCAGGTCCCGATCGAGGCCTGCTCGCCGCGCAGGCTGATCGCCATCGAGGCGCCGACGGGATCGTCCGAGGGCTTGAGGATGCGCTTGCCAGTCGACGTCATCTGCTGGGCGTCGAGGAGCTCGGCGAGGCGGAGCGAGAGCGTCCGCGAGATCATCCCGAAGGCCGCGGATTGGGTGGGTCGCAGCGGCATGATCAGAGGATGTCCAGGATCGCCTGGTCGAGGGAGCCGACGATCTGGATGAACTGCGCCGAGACCTGGTAGGCCTGCTGGAAACGCAACATGTCGACCATCTCCTCGTCGGTGTTGACGCCCGAGCTCGCTTCGCGCTGCGCGACGAGGCTGTCGTGGAGCGCCTGTTCGGTGCCCAGCGCGTACTCGCCGGAGGCTCGCTCGGCGCCGATGTCGGTAGCGAGGCCACCCACGAACTGCTGCAGGGTCGAGCCGCCGAGCTCGGCCAGCGACGTCTGGGCGACTTCCAGGATTCCCCGCAGCGCTCCGCCGTCTCCGCCGCCGCCCGTCCAGCCGGCGGCGAGCCAGCTGGGGTCGTCCTGGATCCGGGCCGAGACGAACAGGTCCGACGCGCCCGTCCCCGTGAACAGGCCGTTCAGCCCGAAGGCCGCGAGCGCTCCGGAAGTGTCCCCGTCGGCGACGGCGTGCAGATCGAAGCTGTCCGTGGTCGCGATCGAGCCCAGCCCGAAGCTGGCCTCCAATCCGTTGCCGAGCTCGAGGGTATCGCCCGGCACGTAGCCGGCGCCGACGTCGAGCGTGGCGACCATGGCTCCCGTCGAGTCGAACACGTCGACGAGCAGGTCCGGCGTGGAGCCGATGTCGCCCGCCGAGCGCGGGCGGAACACGAGGTCCGCGGCCGTGGAACCCTCGTAGGAGCCCGTGATCGCGACGCCCGAGCTCCCGAGGTTCCCGGAGGTCGGGTAGCTGCTCGCGGAGAAGTCGAACCCGTATCCGTGCGCCGCGCGCACGGAGAGCCGGCCGTCGGCTCCCACCCCCGCATCGAGGCCCGTGACCGATTGCAGGCCCGCGACGAGGTCGCCCACGGTGGTCTGGCCGGCCACGATCGGGATCCGGACCGTGCTCACGTCCCCGCTCGCGCGGTTCGTGACGTTGACCGTGATCGCGCCGTCCCGGATCGGGAAGGGCAGGCCTGCCCGGGAGAGGATCTCGTCGTCGAAGGATCCGTCGCCGTCGGAGTCGTTCAGTGGGTAGCTCGCGTCCAGCGACTGGAAGGGCCCCGCCAGCGGGACGCCGGTCGAGTGCGCCCCGTTCACCTGTTGGATCAGATGGGATGCCAGCTCGTCCAGCGCGGCCATTTTCTGCGGGAGGATGTCGCGCGCCTGCGTCAGGAGACCGGCGATCGACCCGCCGCGCGGATCGAGGGTCTGGCTCGAGCCCTGCACCTTCAGCTCGGCGCCGAGCGCCGTCGTCGTCCTCGCCGTGAGCTCGAAGCGCAGCGAGCCGGCGACCAGGATCTGCCCTTGCGAGCTGACGTCGATCATCCCGTTCGGGCGCTCGACGACCGTGACGTCGAGCAGATCCGCGAGGGCTCGCAGCCTCTCGCCGCGCGTGTCGCGCAGATCGTTCGCCTGCGTGCCGTCGACCTCGATCGAGCCGATGGCCTGGTTGAGCGCCGCGACCTCCTGCGTGAGCCGGTTGACCTGGTCCACTTGCGACTGGACCTGCGCCACGGCGTCCTGCCGCAGCCTCTGCAGGCCGGAGTGCAGCGAACGGATCCGGTCCGTCAGCTCCACCGCCGTTCGAATGGCATCGCGCCGCAGCGTCGCGTCGCCGGAGTTGGCGGACAGCGACGAGATCCCGTCGAAGAAGCTGGAGACCGAGCTCGAGAGGGAGCCGTCGCCGAGCTCCCCGAACAGGCTCTCGAGCTCCGACAACCCGTTCGACACCGTCCCGAGGCTCGCGATGGCCGAGCGCTGGGCGAGGATGCGCCGGTCGACGAGCAGGTCGCGCACGCTCAGGATCTCCTCGGCGCGCACGCCGTTGCCGATCCAGCGGTTGCCGATGCGCACAGCCGGCGCCGTGGCGAGCAGCACGCGCTGCCGCGAGTACCCGGGCGTGTTCGCGTTGGCCAGGTTGTGGCCGACGGTGTCGAGGGCGATCCGCGCCGCGTTGAGCGCCTCGATGCCGAGGAAGAGGGAGATGTTCGACATGGTTCAGGCCCGCGCGTCCACCAGGGAACCGCGACCCAGCGGCGCGCCGGTCGGGTCGGGAGCCAGGAATCGTCCCAAGGCCTCCTCGACGAGCGCGCCGTGCGCGCGCACGAGGGTCGCGAGGCGGCGTCCGCGGGCGAGCGCGTCCGCGCAGGCCGCGCGGAGCTCGGTCCGCAACAGCAGGAGGCGGGCGCCCTCGGCGCCGAGGGCCTCCGCGACGGCTCCGACGCGCGCGGGAGCGATCTCGAGCGCCGCCGCGAGCTGCGCCAGCACCCGTCCGCGCACGCGCGCGCGCTCGATGCCGGCCTCGAGCTCGCGGAGGAGCTCGCGTGCCGCCTCCTCCAGCCCCGAGGGATCGGCGGAGCGGACCGCGGATTCCATGCTGGCCAGGCGGGCGCAACGGGACGCCTGACCGGAGAGCTCCTCGCGGAGGCAGGTCTCGAGCGCGAGTGTCTGTCTGCGGAGATTCATGATCCGACCTCGGGGTTCCGGGCCTTCCGATCGAGGCTCTCGCGCACGATTCCCTCGAGGTGCAGCGAGTCGCGCTGGGCGAGAGCGGCGCCGACGTGCTGGTCGAGCCAGCATCCGTAGACGTCTCCGCCGGCGCCGCCGCCGAAGAATCCCTCGGGCAGCGTCGCGCGCATCTCCTTGACCAGCAGCGTGCCGAGCAGCTCCTGGAAGCCGCGCGCGGCCTCTCCGGAGTCCGCGTGCGGACCGTGGCTGGGGAGCTTCGATTCGAGCTTCAGCAGGCTGTTCACGTCCGGGAACCGCATTCCGATCTCTTCCATCACATCCTCCGGATCTCGGCCTCGAGCAGACCGCCTTGAGCCATCGCTTCGATGATCGACACCAGCTCGCGCGGCGTGGCCCCGAGGACGTCGAGGACCTCGACCACCTCGCGGAGCGTCACCGCGTTCGGGATGAGCACGATGCGGCCCGGGTCCTCCGTCACGTCGACGGAGGAGCGCGGGGTGACGACCGTCCTGCCGGCCGAGAAGGGACCGGGCTGGCTGGTGACCGGCGACTCGGCGATGGTCACGGTGATGGACCCGTGCGCGATCGCGCCGGCCCGCAGCCTCACGTCGCCACCCAGCACGATCGTCCCCGTGCGCTCGCTGAGGATGACGCGGGGCGAGATCTCCACCTCGACCTGGCGCTCCAGGATGCCGTGCACGAAGGCGACGACCTCGCTCGCGGGCAGGTCGCCGGGAACGCGGACCTCGATGCTCCGTCCGTCGCTGAGCGCGGCCGCCATGCCCGGATAGAGGCCGTTGACGGAGTCCGCGATGCGCATCGCGTTGCCGAGCCCCGAGCTCTCCGCGTGGAGATCGAGGTAGACGATCCCGTTGTCGCTGACGATCGAGGTCGGGACCTCGCGCTCGACCTTGCCGCCTCCGGGCAGCGTCGCGACCGTGGTCTGGTTGCGCTTGGCACTGGCGGCCTGCCCCGTGGCCTGGAATCCACCCGTGTTCACGGGACCGGACGCCGTCGCGTAGACGAAGCGCCCCGAGGGATCGAACAACTCGCTGAAGACCAGGGTGCCGCCGGCGAGGCTCGTCGCATCCCCGATCGTGGACACGGTCACGTCGATCCTGCGGCCGGGCTTGAGCCCGGCGGGAAGGCGCCCCTCGACCTGCACGATGGCGACGTTCTTGGTCGCGAGCTCCTGGAGGTCGGCGTGCACGTTGCGCGTCAGCAGGACGTTCTGAACGAGGCGCTTGGCCACGTCGATCGAGTCGCCCGTGCCGGCCAGGCCGACGACGAGGCCGACGCCGAAGATGGTGTTGTCCTCGAGCCCGCGCACGCCCACGAGCTCGCGGATGTTCGAGGGATGCGAGTCCCCCACGCTGGTCGAGCCGCCGGCCAGGGCGGCCCCGCCCGTCGAATAGCCGGCTCCCGAGACCGCCTGCGGCTGCTGGGGAGCCTGGACGCCACCGAGGCCCCAGGGATGCCCGACCGGAGGTTGCGGGTCCCGCGCGCGCGGAGGCGGCGAGTCCTGAGCCTGGAGCGGCGCGAGCAGCGATGCGATTAGGAGGAGGATCGGCATGAGGGTCCGGGGTGGAAAGGACGGCCTTGCGATCAGAAGGGCCAGAGCCAGTCGAGCGCATCGTGGACCCAGCCGCCCACGCCGCGCCGGTTGGTGCCGTTCGTGAGCGGGCCCCGGCCCTCGTACGAGACGCGCGCGTTGGCGACCATCTCGGAGGCCACGGAGTTGTCGGCCTTGATGTCGAAGCCGCGGACGATGCCGCAGAACTCGAGCAGCTTCGTCTCCTTGTCGATGCGGATCTCGCGACGGCCGCCGATGACCAGGTTGCCGTTCGGGAGCACGTCGACGACGACGGCCGTGAGGCGCGCCGTGAACTTGCCCTTCTTCGTGTAGTTCGCCGCGCCGTTGAACGCGTCCTCCGAGCTCGTGGACAGGCGCGGCAGCGGATTGAACGCGTTCGGGGCGATGTCGAGGTTGCGGATCTGGTAGTCGAGCGCCGTGCTCTTGCTGATGTCGCTCGATTCCTCGTTCTTGAGATCCTGGGTCTCGGAGATGACGACCGTGACGAGGTCCCCCACCTTGGCCGCCAGCTTGGAGGCCACGGGCGAGACCGAGCCGTGGGACAGGTCGTAGATCGAGCCGCGGCGGGCCTGCGCCGTCGCTCCGCCCGCGAGCAGGACGACGAAGGCGATCGAGGCCGGCGAGACGAACGGGAGTTGGCTGGGCTTCATCGGGGATTCCTCGGGGACTGCGACAACTCGACGCGGACGAGGCCGCGGGCGACGATCACGCCGACCAGGCGGCGCTGGTTCTCTCCGGACTGCACTTCGATCCGGTCGCCCTCGGCGCCCTGTCCGCGCGCGACGGCCATCCGGCGTGCGTGGACGAGGCCGCGGACGACCTCGATCTCGACGTCGTCTCCGGAGCGGACCAGGATCTCGCGATGCACGTCGGTGGCGACGATGCGCTCGCCGCGGGCCAGATCGCGCATGGACGTGGCCCCCTGGAGCAGGGCGGGCTGCGGAGAGCGGGGCGCGGAGGCCTCGATGGCGACGCGCTCGAGGCTCCAGGCGTCGGCCTGGAAGGCCTCTCCCCGGCGCAGATCGCGCGCGGCGACCGGGACGCGCTCGAAGAGGCGCACGTCGAGCGCGACCCACACGGTCTGCATGCGCGTGCCGTCGGCGCGCACGTCGATCGGCACGCTCCAGTGGCCGGCGACCGGCTCGGAGCGAGTGAGTTGGGCCGACAGCTCGCGCCTGGACTCGGCGGCGATCGACGGGACGTCGGCCGTCGGGCGCACGGCCTGGATCTCGAAGTCGCGTCCGGCGAACAGCGCGGCCAGCGAAGCGCGCGCCGCGGCCTCGAGATCGCTGCCGGAGACCATTTCCACCCTGGGCCGCGCGCGGCACGCCGCGGCGCCGCCGACCGCGACCTCCAGGCCCGCGGCCCGGAGAAGGCGGAGGACGTCCTCGCGGGTCACGCTCCGCACGGAGGCCGGTGCCGGAGTCGAGCCCAGGCTCAGAGTCGAGAGGCGGTCCCGTTCCTCGGGCGAATCGACCCGGATCTCCGCCACTTCGCCGAGCTCGACGGTCGGACCGGCGACGAGCGCGTCGGCGTGGATCCGCACGGAGCCCCCGGCGGGGAATGCGGCGCAGAGCAGGAGGGAAGCGAGCATCGATAGGACCTAGCGGATGAGCTGGTTCGTCTGCTGGAGCATCTCGTCGCCGACCTTGATCGCCCGGCTCGAGACCTCGTAGTTGCGCTGCGCGAGGATGAGCCCGATGAGCTCGTCGACGACCTGCACGTTGGAGCGTTCGCGGAAGCCCTGCTTCAGCGTGCCCGCGCCGTCGCGGCCGGCCGTGCCCTGGATCGGCTGTCCCGAGCCGCCGGTCTCCCCATAGAAGTTCCCGCCCACGGCTTTGAGGCCGCCGGGATTGGGGAAACGCGTGAGCAGGATCTGGCCGATCTGCGCCGGCGTGGGCGTGGAATCCAGCTGCGCGGTCACCGTGCCGTCCTCGGCGACGGCGATCGCGAGGGCGTTGTCGGGGATCTGGAGTCGAGGCTCGAGGAAGTAGCCCTCCGCGGTGACCAGCGAGCCGTCGATGTCGCGATGGAAGCCGCCGTCGCGTGTGTAGCGCACCTCGCCGCTCCCGAGACGGACCTGGAAGAACCCGTCGCCCTGGATGGCGATCCCCAGCGGATTGGGCGTCGCTTCGAGCTCGCCCTGCTGGAAGATCTTGGTCGAGCCGGAGATCTCCGTGCCCGTACCGAACTGCAGCCCGGTCGGATCGCGCTGGCCCTGGCCCGTCACCGCGCCCGGCTCGCGGACGGTCTGGTAGAAGAGCGCGCGGAAACCGAGCTCGCTCTTCTTGAAGCCGGCCGAGTTGGCGTTGGCGATGTTGTTGGCGATCGTGTCGACCTGGGCCTGCTGGGCCTTCATGCCCGAGGCGGCCGTCATCATGGCGCGGATCATGTGCGTTCCTCTGCTTCTCGCTCTAGCGGGGTTGATTGAGCCTGCGGTAGGACTGCTCGATGGTGCGCATCAGCGTCGCGGCGCTCTCGAAGCCGCGTTGCACCGTCACGAGAGCGACGAGCTCGTCCATCGGCTCGACGTTCGAGCTCTCGAGGCTGCCCTGCCGGACCTGCGCCTTGGCCGGGATCTCCTGCGTGCCCTCCGGCGCCCTCCAGCGGCCGCCGCTGGCCGGCAGGAGCTTGGCGGGCGGGTCGAGATCGACGATGTCGAGCTGGCCGACCGTGGTCTGACCCTGGCGCACCTGCCCCTCGGCATCGACGATCACGGCCTCGCCCGCCGGCCGCAGCGATGCGCGAGAGCCCTTCCAAGCGACGGGCTGTCCGTCCTGCGTGACGAGGCTCCCGCGGTCGTCGACGCGGAACGAGCCGTCGCGCGTGTAGGAACGGCCGGCCTCGGCCTCGACCACGAACCATCCCGGCCCCTCCAGGGCGAGATCGAGCGGATTGCCCGTGGTCTCGAGGGGGCCTTGGGAGAGATCCGGAGCGAGCCCGGCGACGACGGTGGGCTCGCTCGCACGCGCCGAGGCGACGGCGTGAGCGAAGCTCGTCCCGCGCTTGAAGCCGCGTGTCGAGACGTTGGCCAGGTTCTGCGTGATCGCCTCGAGCTGGCGCTCGCCCGAACGCAGTGCCGCAACGGAGTGATGAAGACCCTTGTCCATGTCGATCGACTACTCAATCACCGTGCCACGGCGCGGATCGCGCCGGGGAGCGCCCAGGGCGCTCCTCCGCCCTTCCCTTCCGGGACGGGAGCGGCCTTCCTTTCGCGTCGGGGGAAAGCTCTTCACGTCCATCAGGTCATGTTGACCGTCGTGCGCAGGAGCTCGTCCTGCGCGGAGACGACCTTGGCGTTGGCCTGATAGCTGCGCTGCGCCTCGATGAGGAGCACCAGTTGCGCCGCGGTGTCGACGTTCGACGCCTCGAGCATTCCTCCGAGCACGCGGCCGGTGCCGTTCGTGTTGCCCTGTCCGAGGCTCGCGGCTCCGCTGTTCGAGCCCACCCGGAACAGGCCGCCACCGGCGTCCTCGAGTCCTTCGGGGTTCGCGAAGGTCGCGACGCCGATCTGGGCCACGGCCTGGGATTGCCCGTTGCTGTAGAACCCCCGGATCGCGCCGGAGAGATCCACCGACATCGAGGTCAGGTCTCCGGCGGAGTAGCCGTCCTGGTCCATGACCAGCGACTGGCCGATCGAGCCGAGCTGGGTGAGCCCGTCGAGCTCTCCGTCGGTGCCGAGTTCGACCTGCAGCGTCTGCGCCGCCACCTGCCCGGCGAACTGGACGCTCACCGTCTGGGACAGGCCATCGAAGCCCAGCGGCGTGCCGTCGTCGCCGAAACGCAGGCCCGTGATCGGGCTCGAGAGGACGGCTCCGTCCGCGGCCGGCATCGTGGGCGTGGCCGTCCAGGAGCCGTCGGCCTGCCGCTCGAAGGTCCAGGTCAGGATGTGCGCGGTGCCGGCCAGGTCGAACACCTCGGCCGAGGTCGTGACGCGATCGGGATCGGTGCCTTGCTGCGTCGTCGTGAAGGCCATGCTCGACCAGGAGCTCACGCCGGTGTTCCCCGACGCGTCGCCCAGCTCGAGCTCCGTGAACGAGACGCCCGACTGATCGGCCGTCACCGTGATGTTCCCGTTCGCGTCCAGCGTCACCGTGGACGCCGCGTAGAGGTTGTCGAGGAAGGTCACGAGATCCTGGACGGTCGTGCCGTCGTTCGCCGCTCCGAACGTGAAGACGTTCGAGATGGACGAGCCGTCGGCGTCGGTTCCGTTGACCTGGATCTGATCGCCGTCCAGGTAGGCGACCTGGTTGTGGACGAGATCGTTGAGCTGGGTGACCCCAGTCACCGGCGACTCGGTGCCCGCGACGAGCGTCGTGGACAGGCCGACCAGGGCCGCCAGGTCGCGTCCCGCCGAACCGGGATCGACGTCGAT
>JBJXFB010000080.1:0-103049 GCA_046155895.1 Planctomycetota bacterium
GCGCCTTCGCTAGCCGCTTCTTTCAGCAACCACCTCGCGATGGTCACCTTGCGGTTCGCTCGACTCGACGCGACCTGCTCGTCAGAGGACTTTCATCTCCAGGGCTGTGGACATGCTGGGCACACAAATGAAAAGCCGCCGCCCTCCCATGCGGAAGGGCGGCGGCTGTTCGGATTCGCGTCGCGCGCGACTAGACCATCGCCTTGAGGGCCTTCATGGGGCGGATCTTGATCACGTTCTTGGCGGGCTTCGCCTTGAACATCATCTCCTGGCCCGTGAACGGGTTGACGCCCTTGCGAGCCGGCGTGGCGGGCTTCTTCTTCACCGTGATCTTCATCATGCCGGCGATGTTGCATGTGCCGGGGCCCGAGCGGCCGAGGTCGGCGGCGAGCATCTTCGAGACGGTGTCGAACACCGCGACGACCTGCTTGCGCGAGAGCTCGGTCGACGTCGCGATCGTGGAGTAGAACTCTCCCTTCGTGCGCGGCTTGGACGCGGGGGTGATCTTCTTGGGCTTGGCGGTCATCTTCGTGTTCTTGGTCATCGGAGTCTCCGGGTTGGGGGTGTCGAGGCTCCCTACCTCGATCTGTGGTCTTTCTAGGGGTTTTTGGTGGGATTGCCAAGGGTGAGCAGGCGGATCGAGCGAGGCCTTGTCCAGTTTTCCCCTGTTTTTCTGGCCATTTCGCTCGGCCTGCACGGCGGGTCGGGGGGAGATCGAGGCGCGACCGAACGGACTCGGAGTCTGGGGTCGAAGTCGTCGGCCGCTCGCCCTCGAGGTCGATCCGACCGCTCGGGGACTCGGCTCCCCGGAGCCATGGACACACCCGTTCAGGCTCCAGAACAGGCCTGGAAAGGCCATGGAGCCATATACTTGCGAGTATAATACCCGCGAGTATAGCCTCCTGCGGTCATGTTCATCGGCCGAGAAGGAGAGCGACGCGTGCTCGCCGAGCTCGCTGAGTCGGGCAAGCCCGAGCTCTTCGTGCTCTTCGGCCGGCGCCGCGTGGGCAAGACCGAGCTGTTGCAGCAGTTCTGCCGAGGGCGCCGAGCCGTCTACTTCCTTGCCGCCCAGGTCCGGGAGAAGGACAGCCTGCGTTCCTTCCGCGACGCGTTGGTCGAGTGCCTCGAGGATCCCCTCGCCGGCAGCGTCGAGTTCCCCGACTGGAGCGCCGCGTTCCAGTTCCTCGCCGAGCGCGCGAAGGACGAGCGCCTCGTCGTCGTCCTCGATGAGTTCCCCTACCTGTGCGAGGCGAGTCCGGGCCTCCCCTCCGAGATCCAGCGGTTCTGGGACACGCGCGGCAAGAAGAGCCAACTGATGCTCGTGCTGTGCGGCAGCCAGATCTCGTTCATGGAAGAGGAGGTCTTGGCCGAGCGCTCTCCCTTGTTCGGCCGCCGCACGGGGCAGCGGCGCCTCGAGCCGCTGGCGCCGACGAACGCCCTGGCCTTCTTCCCGAAGTGGAAGATGCCCGACCGCGTCCTCGCCTACTCGATCCTCGGCGGGATGCCCGCGTACCTCGGGCGCTTCGACGACGCCCGGTCCGTCCAGGAGAACCTGATGCGCGAGTGCCTGCGGCCGGAGGGATACCTCTTCGACGAGGTGCAGTTCCTTCTCCGATCCGAGCTCTCGAACCCGGCCACGTACAACAGCATCTTGGCGGCCATCGCGCGCGGCATCGACAAGGTCGGCGACATCGCGCTCGCCGTCGGCGTCGATTCGGCGCATGCCAACAAGTACCTCTCCACCATGCGGGAGCTGCGTCTCGTCGAGCGCGACGTGCCGATCACGGATCCCGATCCGCTCCGCTCGAGGCGCGGCACCTACCGGATCGCGGACCGCTTCATCGCCTTCCATTTCCGGCACGTCCAGCCCCACGTCAGCCTGATCCAGGCGGGACGAGGGAGCCGGGTGCTCGAGGAGTTCATCGAGCCGGATTCCGCGCGGCTCCGCGACGACGCCCAGGTCGAGTTCATCCTCGAGCATCTCGCGGGGAAGGCGGCCGAGGTGATCGACGACGAGATCGCCGAGACCGGCCGGTTCGCCGGCCTCTTCGTGCGCGCCGTAGCGAGGACGACGAGCGGCGCGGCCGTCGCCGCCGTCGTCGTCCCCCGCGGCCACCATCCGACGACGGCTCTCGACGAGGAACTCGAGGAGGTGCGCGGCGCGATGAGAACCCGGGTCGAAACCCTCGTCTACTCCTGGAGCGACGACCCGCTGGCGCCGCTCCGCGTCGAGCACGTGGAGGGCGGCGAGCGCTGACCATGAGCATCGACGACAGATTCCAGGAGTACTTCGACGCGCTGGACCGGGCCGGGCACAAGGACTACTGCTACCTCTGCCGCCGCACCGCGGCGGAGGTAAAGCGCTTCTTCGGTTTTGGAGAGGACGGCGTCCCACTCGAAGCGCAGCGGCACGGATTGGAGGACGTCGTGCTCGCGGAGGCCGACATCATGAGCTACCGCGGCTTGAGGCCGGTTTGCGCCGTCTGCCAGCTCAATCTCGACGCCATCTTCCTCCTCGAGGAGCACGAGGTGCTGCGGCAGGTGTTGCGCGAGCTCGAGGAGCGCCGGGAGCACCTCTGGCCTCCCCGGGCATGAGGGCCTAGAATGCTCACCCTTTTCCGCAGAAAAACGAGGAGAGCCCAGCCATGTACGACCCCGATCTCGTCCGTCCCATGCGCGAGGAACTCACGCGCCACGGCTTCAAGGAGCTCCTGACTCCCGCCGACGTCGAAGCCGCCGTCCAGAAGCCGGGGACGACCCTCCTCTTCGTGAACTCCGTGTGCGGGTGCGCCGCGGGCGGAGCGAGGCCCGGCCTGAAGCTCTCCATGCTGCACTCGAAGAAGCCGACGCAGATGGTCACCGTCTTCGCAGGGATGGAAACCGCCGCGGTCGAGAAGGCGCGCGAGTACTTCAAGCCGTACCGCCCCAGCTCGCCGCAGATCGCGCTCCTCAAGGACGGCAAGCTCGTCAAGATGATCCAGCGCCAGGACATCGAGGGGAAGGACCCGCAGATGATCGCGAAGTCCTTGACCGACGCGTTCGATCAGCACTGCTAGGTGCCCCGGATGGCCGATCCGCTCTCTCTCGCCGAGGAGTTCCTCCGCGAAGCGGTCTACCGGTCCCGGGAAAGGCAGTCCGCCGTCGCCGCCGTCCGCGCGGCGGCGATCCGCAATCCGAATTGCGGCTTGGGAGAGAACGCCGCCGTCGTGCTCGATCTGTCGCCGCGTGCGCGCGAGATCGCGCGCGACCTAGGAGAAGGAGCGCTGCAGAACGCGAGCGCAGTCATGTCCGACTGGATCGAGCGCCAGGATGCGCTCGATCGGAAGCGGAATCACTTCTTGAAGGACTTCCGCGGGCGCCACGGATTCGACAGGAAGCTCTACGGTCCTGAAGTCCTCGCCGAGTTCGATGCGGGCCTTGCGCGGATCAACGCCGAGGAGGACTCGGAGCGACGCGCGGCGGCGGAACGCCTCCTCGCCTAGGACCCCTTCTTCGCCTGCACGGTCCAGTGCATCGAAAGCTTCAGCCCGCACCTCGGGCAGGCGTTGTCGCCCTGGATCCACTCGACGCCGTCGCCGCAGGCCGGGCACGGAAACTCGACCGCGCGCGTGTGCCGCCGGATCGATGCTCCGGATCCCTCCCCCATCTTCTGGAGCTCGTCGGCCGGCCACAGGAGGTGGATGGAGAGGCCGCAATCGGTGCAGCACGCCAGGCCCTGTCCCCAGTCGACGCGCGTCCCGCAGCGCGGGCAGGGGAACCGCACGCTCGGGAAGCGCCGGCTGCCGTGCTGCACGAACCCGAGGTTCTTCGAATACAGGGGAACGAGGATCCACGACGTGAAGGTCGCGGCCATCAATGGCAGGAGGATCCCCTTCAAGATCGAATTGTGCTCGGGCAGCACGAGCCACAGCGCCGTGAACGTGCCCGTCCAGAGGCCCAGGGGCACGAGGACCATCCGCAGCCAGACCTTGCGCGGCGGCAGCGCGACGAGCGAGAAGGTCACGGCGTGAGCCAGTCCCGCCGAGATCGCGCCGAGGGCCGGAGCGATCCTCGTCGCGAGCTCCGGCCGAGGATCGAACATCGACCAGGCGAACACGCAGAAGGAGCAGCCGGCCGGGACGAAGCCGAGGATCGCGAGCTTGCGCGTGCGCGCGGCCTCGAGGCCGAACAGGAAGATCCGCAGGGCGACCGCGGCCACGATCATTCCGAGGAGTGTGCTGATCATCCTGGAGCCTGCTTTACCCCTCTTACGCTTCGCGGGTTCCGTGCGGGAGCGCTATTCTCCCTCATCGGCGCGGGAGTGGCGGAATTGGTAGACGCCCAGGATTTAGGTTCCTGTGGGGCAACCCGTGGGGGTTCGAGTCCCCCCTCCCGCACCACGCTGCGAAGCGTTCAGACGGGCGGCTCGAAGAGCGGGTTGCTCTTGAGCCCAGCACGATGCCCGTGCCACTGGGCGAAGGTCCACAGCGTCTTCAGCGCGTAGATGCTCGAGTTCTTGAAGTTGATGCTGCTCGCCTCGTCGAAGTAGCGCACCGGCACGGGCACGTCGCCGAGCTTGAAGCCCTGGTGCACGCACTGGACCAGGAACTGCGAGTCGAACACGAAGTTGTCGCTGTTCCGGCGGTAGGGCACCGCGTCGAGCACCTTGCGCGAGTAGGCGCGGAAGCCCGAGTGCCATTCGCCCAGGTTCTGCCCCGAGAGCATGTTCTCGAGCACGGTGAGGCCGCGGTTCGCGAAGTACTTCGACTTCGGCATCCCGCCCTCGAGCGCCTCGCGCCGCGTGCGGATCCGGTTCCCGAGGATCACGTCGCAGATCCCGTGGCGCAGGATCTCGATCGCCGTCGGGATCATGCGCGCGTCGTACTGGTAGTCCGCGTGGATCATCACGACGAAATCCGCGCCGTGCTCGCGCGCCGTGTCGTAGCAGGTCTTCTGGTTCCCGCCGTAGCCGGTGTTCTTCTCGTGCCGAATCAGCGTGACCGGGAGCTTCTGCGCGATCTCGATCGTGCGGTCCTTGCTGCAATCGTCGACGACGATGATCTCGGCGACCTGATCCTTGGGGATGTCCGCGTAGGTCCGTTCCAGCGTGTTGGCGGCGTTGTAGGCCGGCATCACGACGATCGTGCGCCAGGAGGGGACCATCGGCGGGCAGATTGTGGGAGGAGCTCCGGAACGGGGCAAGGGAAGTCATCGGAGACGGTATGATCTCCGCGCTCGTCCATGCCGCCTCGCCGCCCTTCGATCTCGGTCGTCGTTCCCGTCTATCGCAGCGAGGCCCTGCTTCGCCCCCTCATTGCCCGACTCCGGCCGGTCCTCGAGGCGCACGCGTCCGAAAGCGAGCTGATCCTGGTGGACGACTCGAGTCCCGACGGGAGCTGGGCGGTCGTCCGGGAGCTCGCGAGCGAGCAGGCGTGGATCCGCGGGGTTCGCCTGATGCGGAACTACGGCCAGCACAACGCGATCCTGTGCGGCATCCGCGCCGCCCGCCACGAGCTGGTCGTGACGATGGACGACGACCTCCAGCACCCTCCGGAGGAAATCCCCAAGCTCCTGGCCGAGCTCGGAGAGAGCTGCGACGTCGTCTACGGGACTCCGGAGAGGGAGCAGCACGGGCTCGCCCGGGATCTGGCCTCCCAGATCGTCAAGTACGTCCTCCAGGGCGCGATGGGCGCCGAGACGGCGCGCAAGGTGAGCGCGTTCCGGGCTTTCCGGACCGATCTGCGCGAGGCTTTCTCGGCCTACCGCGGGCAATTCGTGTCGATCGACGTGCTCCTGACCTGGGCGACGACGAGGTTCCGCGCCGTCCGGGTCCGGCACGATGTGCGGGCCGAGGGAACTTCGAGCTACACGTGGCGCAAGCTCCTGACCCACGCGATGAACATGATGACGGGCTTCAGCGCCTTTCCGCTCCAGATCGCGAGCCTGGTGGGGTTCGCGTTCACGCTCTTCGGCATCGGGGTCCTGGTCTACGTCCTCGGCGCCTACCTGGTGTTCGGGGTCGAGACGCAAGGCTTCACGTTCCTGGCCTCGGCCATCGCGATCTTCTCGGGCGCCCAGCTCTTCGCGCTCGGAATCATCGGGGAGTATCTGGCACGCGTGCACTTCCGCGTGATGGATCGGCCCACCTACGCGGTCCGGATGCAGACGGAACGGCTGCCGTGAGGACTCGGACGGAGGCGGGGGAGCTCTGCCGCTTCCTCGATTGGGACTCGAAGTTCTTCGGCTTCCGCGTCGCGACCGTGATGCGCCGCTCACTCGACGCCGGCGCGATGGAGCAGGTGATCGCGTGGTGCGGCGAGCAGCGGATCGACTGCCTCTACTATCTTTCGGAGGCGGCCGACGCGGCCGCGCTGAAGCTCGCCCGCGACCGCGGCTTTCGGTTCGTCGACGTGCGCGTCACGTACCAGATGCCCGTGGATCCTTCGCGGAAGGAGGCGCCGGCTCCGCCCATCGCGAAGATCCGCCCCGCGGAACCGGGGGACGTGCCCGGCATGAGGAAGCTCGCAGCGAGCAGCCACACGCTCTCACGGTTCTGGACCGACGAGGGCTTCCCGCGCGAAAAGTGCGCCGAGCTCTACGCCCTGTGGTTCGAGAAGAGCTGTGGCGGCGATGCCGACGCGGTTTGGATCGCGGAGATGGACGGACGCGCCGTGGGCTACCTCACCTGCCACCTGCGTCCGGACTCTCTCGGTGAGATCGGTCTCGTCGGGATCGACCCGGAGTCGAAAGGGCACGGGCTCGGGAAAGCGCTGACGGAGCGCTCGATCGCCTGGTTCCGGGAGAAGGGCTGCCGGAACTCGAGCGTCGTGACGCAGGGTTCGAACGTCGCCGCGCAGCGGCTGTACCAGTCGGTAGGCTACCGCACCTCCGCAGTGCAGTACTGGCAGCACCTCTGGCTCCATTCCGGCAAGGAATCGCGTCCGTGACGACATACCGCATCCCCTTCAACAAGCCCTCGTTCGCCGGCAACGAGGTCCGTTACATCGCCGAGGCAATCGAGCGCGGGCACATCTCCGGGGACGGGACCTTCACGAAACGCTGCCACGAGCTCCTCCAGCGCGAGCTCGGCGTGCCGAAAGTCCTCCTGACGACCAACTGCACGCACGCGCTCGAGATGTGCGGCCTCCTGCTCGATCTCGGCCCGGGCGACGAGATCATCGTCCCTTCCTTCGCTTTCGTGACCACGGTGAACGCCTTCGCGGTGCGCGGTGCGACTCCCGTGTTCGCGGACGTCCGCCCCGACACCCTGAATCTCGACGAGCATCGGATCGAGGAACTCGTCACGCCGCGCACCAGGGCGATCGTCGCGCTCCACTACGCAGGCGTCGGTTGCGAGATGGACGCGATAGGGGAGGTCGCCGCCAGGCACGGGCTCGCGGTCATCGAGGACAACGCGCACGGGCTCTTCGCCAAGTACAAGGGCCGGTTCCTGGGCACCTTCGGGGCGCTCGCCACGCAGAGCTTCCACGAGACCAAGAACTTCATCTGCGGCGAGGGCGGAGCTCTCATCGTCAACGACGAGCGCCGCATCGAGCGCGCCGAGATCATCCGCGAGAAGGGCACCGATCGGAGCCGCTTCCTGCGCGGGCTCGTCCACAAGTACGAATGGGTCGACCTCGGCTCGAGCTACCTCCCTTCCGACCTCTTGGCGGCGTTCCTGCTCGCGCAGCTCGAGGCGCGCGTCGAGATCCAGTCGCGACGCCGCGCGATCTGGAACCGCTACGCGCGCGAGCTGGCCGGATGGGCTGTCCGCCGCGGTGTGACGCTCCCGACGGTTCCCGCGCACTGCGAGCAGCCTTGGCACATGTTCTATCTCCTGATGCCTTCGACGGCCGAGCGCGAGGCCTTCATCCGGCATCTCGAGGAGCGCGGGATCCTGGCTGTGTTCCACTACCAGCCCCTCAATGCCTCGCCGATGGGGCGGCGCCTCGGCGGCAAGAAGGGCGCTTGCCCCGTCACCGAGGACATCTCGATGCGGCTCGTCCGCCTCCCGCTCTACAACCGGCTTTCGGAGGAGGAGCAGGGCGATGTGATCGGCGCCGTCACGAGCTTCAGCGCCCCGTGACGAAGTCCAGCAAGCCGATCCACATCCGCCAGCTCTATCTCGCGAGGAACCTCCGTTCCCGCGCGCTGTTCGACGCACTCGAGAAGGGTTCGCGCGGCCGCGTCCTCGACGTCGGGGGCGGGGATTTCTTCGCGACGGCACTCGCCCGGGGAATCCCCTTCGAGTCCTGGACCACGCTCGAGCCTTCCGCGGCGGGCGCGCTGTCGATCGACGATCCCCGCTTCCGACACGTCGTCGGCGACGGCTGCCGCATGGAGTTCGCGGACGCGAGCTTCGACACCGTCCTCGCGCTCCAGGTCCTCGAGCACGTTTTCGAGCCGATCGCGATGGTCACGGAGATCGGGAGGGTGCTCCGTCCGGGAGGGCACGCGTTCCTGCTGGTTCCCCAGACAGGGACGATGCACATGGCCCCCCACTGGCACGGCAATCTGTCGCGCTTCTGGATCGAACAGGCTCTCGTCCGGGGGCGGCTGGAAGCCCTGGAAGTGCGGCCGCTCGGCGGCTTCTGGTCGACGATCGCCTCGCGCCTCGTCTACTTCTTCCTGCAGAGCTTCCGCGTCGAGGGGATGTCGTCGCCCGAGTGCCGCCGCGGGCCGCTCTTCTACCTCTTGTGGCCGTTCATGGCCCTCTTCGCGCTCGTGGCGATCCCGATCTGCCTCGTCTTCTCGCTCGGCGATCTCTCCGAGGAGCCGAACAACCACCTCGTCGTGGCGCGCAAGCGGGAGGGTTGACCCCCCGAGGAGCTACTTCAGCTCGACGTCGCGCACGATCTTGTCGCCATCGCGCAGGATCTCGAGCCGGACGAAATCTCCGACTTTGCGCTCCGAGAGGATCTGCCGGAGCGTCTCGATGTCCGCGATCGGTTGTCCGTCGACCGCCGTGATGACGTCGGCCCGGACCGCGCCTGTGTTCGTATGCTCGAGCGAGCGCAGTCCGGCCTTTTCTGCCCCGCTGCCGGATTCCACGACCTCGACGACGACGCCTTCGACGCCGAGTGAGCGCGCGACCTGCTCGGAGGCGGAGCGGACGCCGATCCGCGGTGGCACGAAGGTCCCGTTGCGGATCAGGCTCGGCACGACCTTGTTGATCGTGTCGACCGGCACCGCGAAGCCGACGCCGACGTTGAAGCCCTCCCCGCGGTTTCCGGGCGTGACGATCGCGGTGTTCATGCCGATCAGCCGGCCCGCGCTGTCGAGCAGGGGCCCGCCCGAGTTCCCCGGATTGATCGCCGCGTCGGTCTGGATGACGTTCTGGATCGGGCGGTCCGTGACCGACAGGATCTCCCGGCCCAGCCCGCTGATGATGCCCGTCGTCAGCGTGTGGTCGAGCCCGAACGGGTTGCCGATCGCGAACACCTTCTGACCTACTTGAAGGTCCTTCGAAGTGCCGATGAGCAGCGGCTGGAGTCCAGCGCCGGGAGGCTCGATCTTCAGCACGGCCACGTCGTTGTCAGGATCCCCGCCCACGAATCGGGCCTCGTACGGAGTGGAGCTCCCCTCGAGGAAGACGAAGGCGCGGCTCGCCTGGCTGAGCACGTGGAGGTTCGTGATGACGTAGCCGCGCTCGTCCCAGATGAAGCCCGAGCCTGCGCCCTTCGGGATCTCGAGCGCGCGGAGCCTCCGGTCGTACACGGTCCCCACCGTGTCGATGTGGACGACGGCGGGCGATGCGGCGCGGAAGAGCTCGATCGTCGCGCGCTCGTCCTCGGCGAGGTCCCCCCGCGCGTCGATCGCGCGGGAGACGGCCTCGGGGTCGTGCGTCCGCGAGAGGAACGACCGCACGAGGCTCATCGCGATGAGCACTCCGGCGAAGACGAGCAGGATCAGGAGGGCCCAGGGGCTGCAGGACACCAGGGGCTGACGAGGGGCGGCAGGCATGATGGGTTCGGATTGGCTCTGGGAGAGGCGCAGGCATTATGTGACGAACCCCGCGGGGCTCCACGGTCCACGGCCCCGGATTCGCGTCCGCATTCCGCCGCGGCTTCGCGCTCCCTAGAGTGGCCCACCGTTCGGAACCCCGACCGACGCATGCCGTGACCACCTCCGCCGACAGCCTGGGCCGCATCCTCCCGCTCTGGAGCATCCTGCCCTTCGCGGGCCTCCTGGCCTCGATCGCGATCCTCCCGCTCGTCGCGCACTCCTGGTGGGAGAGGAATTGCAACCGCGCGATCGTCAGCGCGATCTTCGCACTCCCCTTCGCGACGCTGCTGCTCATGTCGCACCCAGGCGAGGGAGCGCACGCCTTGCTCGAGGCCGTCGTCGACTACGCCTCCTTCATCTCCCTGCTTCTGGCCCTCTACGTCATCTCGGGCGGCATCTACGTCAGGGGTTCGCTGGCTGGATCGCCGATCTCGAACTCGGTCCTGCTCGGCATCGGAGCGATCCTCGCGAATCTGATCGGGACGACCGGCGCCTCCATGGTCCTCATCCGGCCGTTCCTGCGGGCGAACCAGGCGCGCAGGAAGAAGACCCATCTCGTCGTCTTCTTCATCTTCGTCGTCTCGAACTGCGGCGGGCTGCTGACGCCGCTCGGCGACCCTCCGCTCTTCCTGGGGTTCCTGAAGGGCGTGCCCTTCGAGTGGACGCTCACGCTCTGGAAGCCCTGGCTACTCGCCAACGGCATCCTTCTCGTCGTCTTCCACGTCGTCGACGGGTGGACTCTCGATCGGGAGGAGATCGAGCGCCGCGGTTCGCAGCTCGAAGCCGTGCTCCGTCACGAGAAGCCGGGGCTCGAGGGCTGGCACAACGTCGCTCTGCTCTTCGGCGTGATCCTCGTGATCCTCGGCAAGGGCCAGGGTTGGGGCTCCGCGGAGGGTCATTGGCCCTTCGGCGTGCAGGAAACTCTTCTGGTCGTGCTCGCCGTCGCTGCGCACCGGATCACGAAGCCCGCGCTCCGGATGAAGAACGGATTCACGATGGTCCCGATCGTGGAGGTGGCCGTCCTGTTCGCGGGCATCTTCGTGACGATGGTGGCTCCGCTCCAGATCCTGAACGCGCGCGGCGCGGAGCTCGGGCTGGAACGGCCCTGGCACTACTTCTGGGCCACGGGGCTGCTCTCGACCTTCCTCGACAACGCGCCGACGTACCTGACCTTCGCGGCGACCGCCTGCGGGCAGGCGGGAGTCAGCGTCGAAGGATCGCGCTACCTGGCCGAGTTCCTGGAACATGCTCCGGCCGATGCGGCCATCCTCGCGGCGATCTCCTGCGGAGCGGTGTTCATGGGCGCGAACTCCTACATCGGGAACGGACCGAACTTCATGGTGAAGTCGATCGCGGAGGAGAGCGGCGTGAAGATGCCGTCCTTCTTCGGCTACATGGCGTGGTCGGGCGCGATCCTGATCCCGATCTTCGTCGTGGTCAGCCTGGTCTTCTTCGGCTGAGTCAGGCCGCGGGATCGGGAACCCTGCGGAAGACGAAGCGCTGGTAGATCCAGGACACGGCCAGGAGCGAGATCGCGAGCCCGAGGAAGGAGCCTACGCGGTAGAGGCCGCGCAGGTCCGTCAGATCGACGAGGAAGAGCTTGCCGATCGTGGCCAGGAGGAGGATCAGGCTCACCCAGCGCAGCATGACGGACTTGCGAGCCATCCCGACGAAGAGGAGGACGATCGCGTAGATCGCCCATGCGATCGAGAGGGACAGATCGAGTGCCCCCCCATCTCCGAAGGCGAGCCGGAAGCGTTCGCCGGTCGCGAAGTGGTTCGAGACCTCGACGTTGATCCACAGGAAGACGACGAACAGGCCGCACAGGCCGGTCACCGAGGCGACGACCGGCTTCCGCGACGGGTAGAGGGCCGCTTCGCTGTCTCGCAAGCGCGAACTCTCCTCCGAGAGCAGGCACATCGACACGCCGAGAAGGGCGATCCCCGGCAGGAGGATGTCGAAGGCGTGGCCGTTCCAGATCGGCAGGGATTGCGCGAGGTGGGAGCGGTTCATTCCGTCGGCCAGCCCGAACAGGGCGACGGCGGCCGAAGCGGCCCCGGCGATGTACTTCAGGGAAAGGTGAGCCGTCCGCTTCCAGAGGAGTGCCGCCGCCAAGGCCGTCAGCGAGATCGAGAACGCGAATACCGATCGTTCGAGCTGCGCCGCAAGGGCGAATGCCAGGAAGAACGCGGCGAGGACCAGGCCGTGGATCCCGGCGACCGTCGTGCCGGAGCGGGTGCGTGCGCTCTCCACCTCGAGCTCGGAGCGTCGTCCCGAAAACGCCCACGCCGACACCGCGATGAGGATCGCGCCGTAGATCGCCGGAGGGATTCCGAGGTTCTGGTCTCCGGGCCGCTCCGCCCACGTGCTGGCGGCAGCGGGATATCCGAGGAGGAACGAGAGGGGCGCGATCCAGCCGGTCCCGCGGGAAGCCGACCATCGCCAGCGAGTGAGGATCGGCCATGCGACGAAGACGGTGGAGGTCGCGGCGAGGATCACGAAGGCGATCGAGAGCTCCGACGGCCCGTCCTCTGCAGGCTCGAGCAGGTTCCATTGCGTGATCGCCGTCGCCAGGGCTGCGAGTCCGAGGAGCGTGTACCGCCCCGCTCCGGTCGAGCTCGTCGCCATGCAGACGCCGAGGACGAGGACCGAGAGCAGGGGCAGGCCGGCGAAGGAAGGCGGGTCGAGGAGGCCGCGCGCCAACGCAGGGAAGAACGGGAGGCAGGCGAGCGAGGCCGCCGCGTACGCTTGCCTCCGTGAGTCTCCCTCTGGACGGATTCGGGCAGTGAGCAGCGCGACCAGCGGGATCGCCAGGCAGGCGAGCAGCAGGACGAGTCCGTCCGCTCGATGGAATCGTGTCCCCAGCCGGATCCCGAGGGCCGTCGCGGATGGCAGCCACGCGAGGAACGGGAGCACGACCCGGGGCGCATGCACGTCGAGTCGCACGATCGCGAGGGACAGCGCGAGGAATCCCGCCAGGAATGGCCAGGGCTCGACCTCGCTCGATTCGAGGACGACCGCGAAGAGGACCCCGATCATCCCCAATGCGGCCACGAGCAGCGCGGCTTCGTGTCCCGCCCGCGCGGATCCCGCCTCCGCGCGCCGCCACTCGCAGAACGCGAGGAACACAGCCACGAAGATCGCGGCGCACACGACGAGCTCCCACGTGCGGCTCGTTTCGAGGTGGTTCGAGCCGACCCAGACGAACGCCATCGCGGTGCCCCCGACGGCCGCGCCGACTGGAGCGAACGTGGCGCCCTGCCTCCTCGACATCCAACTCGCAGCGACGGCGAGGAGCGAGGCCAGGAGGATCAGCGGGTAGACGTGGTATCCAACGTCGACGCGAGCGGCGAAGTAGGACGCGAAGACGAAGGGCAGGAGGAGACTCCCGGCCTGGGTCAGCAGGCTCACGGTCTCGCCTCGGCCGGTCGCCTTCGGCACGAAGAGCACGAAAAGCAGCGCGAACGCGCCCAGAACGATCAGCGCGAGCGTGAAGGTCTCCGGGCCCATGCGATCGGCAACCCAGAGCACCTGGATCAACGCCGTGCCGAAGAGCGCGAGCGCGCCGACGAAAGGCCACTTCCGCTTGTTCGCGACGAGCAGGAACGCGATGTCGAGGAGCAGCAGGTATCCGAAGAGGCCGACCGGATTGTCGCGATCCGTCGCGAGCAGGATCGGCGTCGCGAAACCTCCCGACAGGCCCAGCCACGCGACGACCTGGGAACGGTTGCGCCAGGAGAGGAAGCCGCACAACCCCGTCACGAGCGACATGAGCCCGAAGGAAACGGCGAAGGCGAAGATCCCGAGGTGGTACGCGCTCCAGGACGCCGCGTAGAGAATCACGGCGCCGGCTCCGGTGATCGCGTTCCCGGTGAGCGCGTAGTCGCGGCGGCGTACGACCTCGCCACCGACGAGGCACCCGATCCCGACGAGAGCTCCGAGGACGATGCGCATCTCCTTCGTGATCAGCCCGCGCTCGATCGAGTACTGGAAGAACAGGATCCCTGCGACGGCGAGGAAGATCCCGCCGAGCACGGCGGCCCCGCGCACTCCGAGCCAGCGCTCCCATTCGATCCGCGGCCTGGCGACCGGCGCGGGGCGGACGGGCGGTGGAGTCCGAGGCGGCGGCGGCGGGATCGGTCGAGGAGTCGGCGGCGGAGCGGCTGTTACGGGAGGCGGCGCCGCCGGGACGGGCATGTCGACCCGAACCGGAGCTGCGTGCTCCACCGGGCTCGAGCGGAGCCTGCGCAACTCCTCCTCGACGCTTTCGAGACGCGAGAGCGCGTTGCGAGCGAAGACGAAGGCGACGACCGCGAGCGCGATCAGGACGACGAGGAATCCGCCGAAGACCAGGAAGGGAAGGATGGTCACGACCCGCAGCGACTCCCGGATGGGGGCGCCGAGGAACCGCGATCATCGATCGCGCGTCGATCGAGAGCAAGGACTCGAGCTCAGCGCGAGAGATCGAAGGTCATCCCGGCGCGAAGGAGGCTCGTCCGGATCCCCTCGCAGGCGTGCGGAGCGCCCTTTTCGGCCCCGTGCGCGCTCGTTCCGCGCGCGTCGAGCACGAGCACGCCTCCCTCGCCCATGACCTCGAAGCTCGGAAAGGAGACGACGATCGCCGTCCTCTCGTCGATCCCGATCCCGACGAGGTCCGGCCGCTCGACGACGGCCGATAGGAGCCGGTTGAAGCGCCGGCGCACGAGGAAGTGCTGGTCGACGATCGTCTCCGGCAGGAGGCCGAAGCCGTCGACCATCTCGACCGAGCCTCCGCGGACGACGGTGAGGTCGGCCGTCTCGCCGCCGACGATCATCCGAGGCGACATCACCGCCGCGCCGGCGCTCGTGCCGCCGACGACAGCGCCGGCCCAGTAGCGCGCGCGGATCGCGTCACCGACACCTGCGTCGTTGACCGCCTGCAGCAATCGGCTCTGATCGCCGCCGGGGAACCAGATGAAGTCGGCCGTCTCGATCGCGGCGCGCGCCGCCGCCGGATCGGCGAGGTCCACGCTGACGACGTTGGCGAGCCCCTTCTCCCGCCAGAACGCGACCGATTCCTCCCCCGCTTCGGGACGGCTCGAGGCCTGCGGCAGGATGAGGCCGCGCGCGGAGCCGCCGCCCGCGAGCTCGATCGCCCGGGCCATGACGTTGTCGGGGGTCCCGCCGCCGCCGACGATGACGAGATGACCCGCGGGCAGGGAAGCGCACGCGGCGACGAATGCGAGGCAGAAGCCGACGAGGAAGTGCGATCTCATGCTGCTCGCTCGCGAGCGCGCCGTTTCTACACGATCCCCGGCTGCGACGGTATCCTCTCCGCCCGATGCGCCGGATCCTCCACGTTGGACTGGGCCCGCTCGGGCGGATGATCGTCAAGGACCTCGTCGAGCGGAAGCTCGGGGAGGTCGTCGCGGCCGTCGATTCCGCGCCGGCCATAGCCGGGAAGAAGCTCTCCGAGATCGTCCCCGCCGCGAAGGGCAAGGCGAGCGTCCTCTCCTCACTCGAGGAGATCCGCGACTGGCGCTCGATCGACGCGGCGATCGTGACGACGTCCTCGGACTTCGCGATCTGCGCACCGACGTTTCGCGAGCTCCTCGGCCGCGGCGTCGCGATCGTCAGCACGTGCGAGGAGCTCGTCTACCCCTGGTACCGCCACGATGCGCTCGCGCGGGAGCTCGACGTGCTCGCGCGCGAGAATCGCGGCCGTCTCCTCGGCACCGGCGTCAACCCGGGCTTCTTGATGGACGCTTTCCCGGTCGCCGCCACGGCGATCTCGAGGTCGGTGGAGAGCGTCGAAGTGCGCCGATTCCAGGACGCCTCGACCCGCCGCATCCCCTTCCAGAAGAAGGTCGGTGTGGGCCTGGATGAAGCCGGCTTCGCGGCGCAGGTGAAGGCCGGCACGCTGCGGCACGTCGGCCTCGGCGAATCGGTGCACTTCATCGCGAGCCGCCTCGGCATCGCGATCGACCGCTACGAGGAGGAGATCCATCCCGTCCGCGCCGAGCGCGAGCTCGACAGCGCACTCGGAAAGATCCGCGCCGGCGCGATCCGCGGCGTCCGTCAAGTCGGCCGCGGCTACCGCCGCGACTCCGTCGCGATCCTGCTCGAGTTCATCGCCGCGATCGGCCTCGAGGACCCGCACGATCGCGTGATCGTGCACGGCGAGCCGGAGATCGATCTGACCTGGCGAGGCGGAGTGCACGGCGACGTCGCGACCTCCGCGATCGTCTTGAACTCGATCGGTCCGCTCCTCGCATCCGCCCCAGGCCTCCACACGATGGCCACCATTCCCCTCGTCGGCTGCGCGGCCCCGCACGCCGCGCCGGGGCGCGCCACGACGCGCCGACGCGCGGCTCCCGCGCCTCCGGTGCCTTGAGAAGAGAGACGA
The DNA here is from genome assembly GCA_046155895.1 of Planctomycetota bacterium. Classification (GTDB taxonomy): domain Bacteria; phylum Planctomycetota; class UBA1135; order UBA1135; genus DASYPQ01. Next base: position 16,370 of record JBJXFB010000080.1, read on the forward strand.
AACCGCGAATCCTCGAGGACCGCCTCCTCCTCGATCTCGCTCGCGAGCACGGCACCCCGCTATTCGTCTACGACGCCGCCACGATTCGGGCGCGGATCGAGGAGTTGCGCGGTTTCGACGTCATCCGCTATGCCCAGAAGGCGAACTCGAACCTCGCCCTGCTCTCGTCGATGCGCGCGGCGGGCGTCCGCGTCGACTCCGTCTCGGCCGGAGAGATCGCGCGGGCGCTCCGCGCCGGCTACGCCCCCTCCGAGATCGCGTTCAGCACGGATCTCCTCGACCGCGCCGCGATCGCGATGCTCCGCGAGCATCCCGTGACGGTCAACGTCGGTTCGCCGGACATGCTCGAGCAGCTCGCGCGGCTCGGGACCGCCGGCAGCCGCCGCGAGATCGTCTTGCGCGTCAACCCGGGTTTCGGTCACGGGCACGACCGCCGCGTGAGCACGGGAGGAGAGACCTCGAAGCACGGGATCTGGCACGAGGACCTCGGGGAGGTCGCCGTGCGCGCCGCCGCGCTGGGTTTCTCGGTCGTCGGCCTGCACGTCCACATCGGCTCGGGATCGGATCTCGAGCACCTGACGCGCGCCTGCGGTTCGATGCGCACGCATGCGCGTGTCGTCGCTGGCAGCTTGAGGTCGATTTCCGCCGGAGGAGGGATCCCGGTCCCCTACCGCTCCGGCGAGCCGCGCATCGACCTCGTTCGGCTCACGAATGCCTGGCGCGAAACGAAGGCAGCGATCGAGAAGGACGTGGGCCGCTCGATCACGCTCGAAGTCGAGCCCGGACGCTACCTCGTTGCCGAGGCGGGCGTGCTGCTCGCGGAGGTGCGCGCCACCAAGCGCAGCGGCTCGTACGACTACGTGCTCGCCGATGCGGGCTTCCACAACCTCGTGCGGCCGGCGATGTACGGAGCCTGGCACGAGATCTCGGTCGTCGGAAAGCCCGCCGACGCCCCGACATCGCCCAGGGTGCTCGGAGGCCCCCTGTGCGAATCGTCCGACGTCTTCACGCAGGACCGGCAGGGGAATCTCGATCCGCGGCCCTTGCCGGACGTGACCGAGGGCGACATCGTCTGCATCCACGACGCCGGGGCCTACGCGGCGAGCATGGCCTCGAACTACAATTCGCAACCGTTCGCGGCGGAGGTGCTCGTCGATGGGGCGCGCGCTCGCCTCGTGCGTCGGCGCCAGCCGATCGAGGATCTCTACCGCCTGGAGGAGGACGAACATGTTGAAGGAAGTGCCTGACCACCACGACGCCGAACTCGTGCTGCGCCTCTACGAGCTGCGCCGCGAGACGGTGATGCGCGAATCGCGCGCCAAGATGATGCAGTGGATGCCGCGAGCCTGGGAGGAGTTCCTCGCGACGACCCAGTTCGATCACCCGATGAACGCCGCGTTCCGACAGATCTCGAGCTACTGGGAGATGGCCTACGGGATGGCGAAGCACCACATCGTCAACCCCGACTACCTGATGGAGAACACGACCGAGGGGCTGTTCCTCTACGCGAAGGTGCTCCCGTTCCTCGAACGCTTCCGGAAGGAAGCCGCTCCGACGGCGTTCCGCAACGCCGAGTGGATCACGACGAACTGCGCGACGGGCAAGCAGCGCCTCGAGATGGTCCGGGGGCGCATCCGGAAGATGCTCGAGACGCGGTAGCGCGGCGCGAGCACGACCTGGAGCGGGCAGAGGCAGCCTCCTCCGGCTCGCCGCGACCCGAGCGGATCAGGCCCCGCCGTTCTTCGCGAGGTCGAGGAGCACCGGCATGATCGCGTGGCGGCGCTGCTGGCGCTGAAACCGCGTCGCTTCGTCCTGGTTGGCGATCGAGTCGTTCGCGGAATCGAACATCGACGAGTACGCGTACACCGCGAACCCGTTGAACGCCTTCATGGCGTATTCGAGCTCCAGCGCGGCGATGTCCATGTCTCCCGGCTCGAGGCTAACGCCCATCACCACGTGCTTTCCGTGGGCGATCTTCTTCCAGTTCGCGACCCTTTCGTTGAACACGGCGAGGTTGCGCGTGTAGTTCATCGGGTACACGACGTCGACCAGATCCTCCTCGAGCCACGTGGCGGCGTCCTGGTGGTGCGAGAGCGCGTTCTCCGGCACCGATCCGACCGCCGCCGAGAGCTCCACTCGCGGGCGCGTCTCGCGCATCATGCTGCGGATCTCGCGCAGGAGGATCGTCACTTGCTCCGTGCGCCAGGCGTCCCAGGCGGCCCGATCCTCATCCGGCAGCTTGCCCGATTCCGCCTGGAAGAGGCCGACCGTCGACTCGTCGCGCGGGTAGTCGAAGTGGCTTCGATCCGGCTCGCCCGGCGGCTGCTCGTTCGGGAAGCGGATGTAGTCGAGGTGAAGCTCGTCGATGCTGTAGCGCGCAACCACGTCGCGCATCACCGCGACGATGTGCCTCCGCACCCTGGGCTGGCAGGGGTTCAGGCTGACGTAGAACTTCTCCGAGTACGGCTGGCGCTCGCCGTGCTGGTCGTACCAGAGCCAGTCGGGGTGGGCATTGACGACGTGCTCGGGATCCGTGGGCGGTGTTTTTCCCCACCAGGCCGGCATGACGTTCATCCAGGCCGCGATGCGCATCCCCTTCGAGTGCGCCGCCTCGATCGCGGTCTGGAGCGGGTCGAAACCCGGATCGACACCGCCGAACTGCTCCGCCCACGGCTCGTGCGAGGAGCGGTAGAACGCCGTGGCATTCCCGCGCACCTGGAACAGGATCGTGTTGAAGCCCGCGCTCTTGCTGTTCTCGACGATCCGCTCCACGTCTTCGCGCGTCTTGTAGTCGAAGCGCGTGACCCAGATCGCCCTCTCCGCGGCGCGCGCGCGCGGCAGAGCCGAGGGGATCGAGGAGGTGATCGACGCATTCTCGCAACCGGTCAGGGCGAGCGTCGCGGCGAGCAGGACCGTGAACGAGAGCGAGCGTGTGGTTTCGAGCATGGATTTTCGGCCTCCCTAGCGAGCGTCGACCGGAACATAGCGATGTCCGGAGGGGCGTTCCAGGCCGCCGAACGCCCGCGCCGGTCGATCAGGGCTTCTTCCACGGCGCCGTGACGCGGGCCGCCTCCCCGCTCGACCCGAGCTCGATCGCGACGGCTCCGATCGCCGGCGCGGCGCGGAGCTCCGAGCCGACGAGGAGGTCCGGCCGCAGTCTCGATCCCTCGAGATAGTGCTTGCGCAGCGCTCCGTCGCCCGTGGCGACGATCTTGCGGGCCAAGAGCTCCTCGGCTGGGTCCCGGAATGAGGGACGCAGTGCGGCGGAGGCGAAGATGCCTCCCAGGCGTTGTCCGATCACGACGCGCTCCAGGAAGGTGTTCGGCGTGATCCGCGCGGACGAGGAGTGGAATCCGCGCCGCAGGGCACCCATCCGGTCCAGTACGAGCTCCGCGAGCGCCTCGGCCGCGTCGCGGAGCACTCTCGCGGCCTGCTCGTCCCCCGCCAGGGCGCGCGACTCGGGGTGATCGCCGGGCGCGAGCGGCAGCTTCTTGTTCGCCATCGCGGCGTACGCCGAGTTCATTCCGCGCGGGGAGAGCAGATCCTCGACGATCCGCCCGCCGGTCGCCTCCATCTGCCAGGCCTTGCGCACGAATCCGTCCAAGGCGTCGAAGCCGTGAATCCTTCCCTCGATCAAGAGAGCCTCGGCGAGCCCGGTTCCCCCCCCGAGGTAGTACGCACAGCCGATTCCGCGCAGCAGCCCTCGGGCGTCGATCCGCTCACCGTGAGCGCAGGCCTCTCCGTCGCTCGAGAGCCGGCTGACTGGACGTCCGAGCGCGAGTCCGCTCTCGGCGAGCAGCGCCTCGAGCCGGTCGAGGTAGCCTGGAATCCGCGGCCCCCACCGCATCACGGCGATCCCCCGCCCGTCCGCCGTCTTCAAGCCGGGCATGCAGATGCCGAGCCGCACCTCCCTCCTGCCCGCCTGCCCGGCGACCGACGCGATCGCTCGCGCGGAGGCTTCGAGCCAGAGTCGCGCTTGAGCGCCTTCCACGCCGCCCGGCCGCAGGGTTCCCTTCTCGAGCGCCAGCAGCTGCGAGGGCATCGGGACGGGCTGAAAGCCGCGCGCGCGTTCGTACAGGAAGGACGCGCTGGCCGCGCCGAGGCCGAGCATCGAATCCGACCGCACGACCTCGTGAGCCTTGACCTCGGTGGCGCCGCCGTCGACACCGATCAGGAGATCGTCCGCTGGTTCTCCTAGCACGCCCCGTCAAGTCCCCGAGCCACCCGTTCTCCGCGCCTTCACCGCCTCGCGCAAGAGGTATTCGACCTGCCCGTTCAGGCTGCGGACCTCCTGCGAGGCCCATCGGCGCAGCTCCGCGAGCAGCGGGGCGGGAAGCCGGAGGAGGAAGGCCTTGCGCTCGTCCACGCCCTCGCCGGAGTCCTCCTCCGGTTCGGGCGCGGCCGCGCTGTCTCGAGCTCTTCCGGCCAAGGCGGACGCCCTAGTTGTAGAGGCTGCCCGTGTTCAGGACGGGCGTCGGGTTCTCGTGGGCGCAGAGGACCACGAGCAGATTGCCAGCGAGCGTCGCCCGCCGTTCGCCGTCGAGCTCGACGACGCCCTTCTGGGAGAGCTTCTCGAGGGCCATCTCGACCATGCCGACGGCGCCGTCGACGATCATCGCGCGGGCCGCGATGATCGCGGTCGCCTGCTGCCGCTGGAGCATCGCCGAAGCGATCTCCGGCGCGTAGGCGAGGTGGGAGAGCCGCGAATCGATCACCTCGATTCCGGCGGGATCGAGGCGCTGCTGGAGCATGTGCATGAGCTCCACGGAGACCTCGTTCTGGCTGCCGCGCAGGTTGGTGCTTACGGCTTGCGTGTGGCCCTCGTCGTAGGGGTGCCCCCCGGCGAGCTGTCGAAGAGCCGCCTCGCTCTGGACGGAAACGAACTCCTCGAAGTTCTGGACGTCGAACTTGGCTTTGGCCGTGTCGCGGACGCGCCAGACCACGACCGCTGCGATCTCGATCGGATTGCCCATCAGGTCGTTCACCTTGAGGGTCTTCATGTTGAGGTTGTGGGCGCGCAGCGAGACCTTCTGGCGCCAGGTGAAGGGGTTGGTCCAGTAGAAGCCCTCCTTGCGAACCGTTCCGCGGTAGGTGCCGAAGAGCACGAGGACGCGCGCCATGTTCGGGTTGACGAGGAAGTAGCCGAACACGAGGAAGAGCGCCGGGACGAGCAGGAGCAGGGTCCACGGCGCTTCCGGGTCGAGGAACACGAAAGCGGCTGCGACCAGGGCGAGGTTGAGGATGACGGGTCCCCAACCGGAGAGGGGGGAGAAGGACTTCTCGATTCGAGCTTCAGTGGGATGCATCTGAGTCTCCTGGGAAAGTGATATTGCTATGATATCGACTAGATACGCGCCTGGCCAGGAGGCCTTCTTGGCCCTGACCCAGGATTCCTGCAAGATCATGGGAGGCAAGGCCTTGCAGCCGTGATCACAAGCCCCCTCCTCATTCTGGCCCTCCACATCTGCGCGCCGCAGGATGCTCCGCCGGTCGAACTACGAGGCGCCTGGATCGCCACCGAGGATGTCCTCTCCCGCAAGGACCTCGCGGGCGCGATGCAGCAGGTCGCCGAATCGGGAGTGAATGTGGTCTTCCCCCCCGCTTCGGACCGCGAGCTCCTCGCAGGGGTCCTGCTCGAAGCTCATCGACAAGGCCTGGAGGTTCTGCCTTGGTTCGATCCGGGCGATGCGGCCGAGGACGTCTTCGTCCAGACCGTGATCGAAGCCTGCCAAGCCCACGATCTCGACGGCGTCGTCTGCCTGAAGCCCTTGGCGCGGCTTCGAAAGGAGATCGCCGCGCTCGATCCAGAGCTGGCCGTCCTCGCTCCGGCAGGCGTCGACGTGGGGAGCGAGGATGTCGCGCTGCAGCTGCCGAAGGTCTCGAGCGCTGTCCCGAAGAAGGCCGGACACGTCCTGTTCGGCCTCACGAAGCTCCTGGAGAAGGAAGGAGAGCTCGTGCTCAGCCTGCGCGCGGGGCCATTCGCCGAGGATGCGAGACTTCCATGGAGGAAGGACCGCACGCGGCGCAGACCCGCGAGCCCCATCGAGCCTTTCGCTGGGGGCGGCGTCTGGACGTGGATGACGCCCGAGGGCGCGCCGCGTTTCCTCGCGATGGACGGCGGGGAGACCGGCCACGTGACCTGGACTTTCGAGCCCGAGGATCCGGGGAACTACTCCCTCTACGCTTGGATACCCTCGCGGGGGGATCTGGCGGCCCGCTCGAAGTATCAGATCGCCTCCGCGGGAGGCATGCGCACGATCGGGATCGACACGGAAAGCCCGCGGAATCGAGGCTGGGTGTTCCTCGGCGAATCGCGGCTCGCCGCCGGAAAGCCGATCGAAGTCGCGCGGCTGGACGCCCAGGAGCAGGACGCGACGAAGATCACCGCCGCCGGGCCGCTGATGGTGCTCCGCTCGCACCGGCCGAAGCCTCGCTAGGTTCCCGGCGTGAATGCGGGGCCGGAGAGCGCATACTGCGCCCCCCTTCGGAGGTTCCTGATGCAGAACGAGCGTCCCATCCCCTTCACGCGTCCCGATCCCCGCCGCAAGGGCGCCGTCTCCCGCGGCTGCCTCGTCGGATTGGGCGTCGGAGGCGCCCTCCTCCTCCTGCTCCTGATCGTCGGTGGCACTGCTGTCGGGAAGTACAACCAGCTGAAGCGGCAGCGCGTGAACGTGGAGAAGGCCTGGGCGGAGATCGACAACCAGTTCAAGCGCCGCTTCGACCTCATCCCGAACCTCGTCGAGACGGTCAAGGGCGCCGCCAACTTCGAGCGCTCGACCCTCGACTCCGTGACCGAGGCGCGCGCGTCGGTCGGACGGATCCAGCTCCCCGACACCCTTCCCACCGATCCGGCGCAGCTCGAGGCCTACATCCGGGCCCAGCAGAACCTGTCGGGAGCGCTCGGACGGCTCTTCGCCGTCGCCGAGAACTACCCGCAGCTCAAGGCGACCGAGAACTTCCGGTCTCTCCAGGACCAGATCGAAGGCACCGAGAACCGGATCACGACGGCGCGGCGCGACTACATCGAGGCGGTCGGCGCCTACAACACGACCGTCGAGACCTTCCCGGGCAACCTCGTGGCGGGCTTCGCGGGCATGGAGAAGCTGGCCCAGCTCTCGATCGCTCCCGAAGAGCGCGCGGTGCCGAAGGTCGACTTCGGCACGGGGGCGAAGTAGCGCCGGTGGGCGCGTTCCCCCGCATCCTCTCCGCGCTCTTCCTCGCGTTCGCGGCGACGACGTCGAAGGCGCAGGAGGGCCGTCTCGAGGTCCCGAAGCACGACGGCTGGGTCACCGATCTCGCCGGGCTGCTTTCGGCAGCCAAGGAGAGGGAGCTCGAGGCCCGGATGGAGTCGTACCGGACCGGGACGAGCCACGAGATCGCCTTGCTGACGATCCCGAGCCTCCAGGGTGAGCCCATCGAGCGCTTCGCCCTCGAGGTCGGACGCAGCTGGGGCCTCGGGACGAAGGAGAAGAACAACGGGGCCCTGCTCGTGGTCTCGAAGGCGGACCGCAAGATCCGGATCGAGGTCGGACGCGGGCTCGAGGGGAATCTGACCGACTCGATCTCCGGCCGGATCATCCGCGACGTGATCGCTCCCGAGTTCAAGCGCGGCGATTACGAAGCCGGGCTCGAGAAGGGGATCGTGGCGATGCACGAGGCGATCGGAGGCAACTACGCGAGGGTGAAGCGCGCCGAGCGCTCTCCCTCGAGCGGCCTCGCCGGGATCATCCCGGCGTTCGTGATCCTCGCCATCCTGCTCGTCGTCCTCTCGCGCCGGCGGGGGGGCGGGCGCAGCCACGGCGGATCCGCGCTCCCCTGGCTCCTCATGGGCTCGCTGGGCGGTTCGGGCGGCGGCCGGTCGTTCGGGGGCGGCGGCTTCTCCGGTTTCGGAGGAGGGGGCGGTTTCTCCGGCGGCGGCGCCTCGGGAGGCTGGTGATGATCCCGCTCGTCCAATCCGGCGTCAGCGACGCGTGGGAGCGCGGTGCGCATCCTCTCCTGTACTTCGTCGCGGAGTACGGGCCATGGGTCTTCCTCGCCCTCGCCGTGGTCCTGGTCCTCCGCGCGATCGCGCGATCGAGGCGCTACCGCGCCGTCTCGGTGCTCGACGCGGGCGCCCAGGAGACCTTGCGCAAGGAGATCCGCGACGCCGAGAACCGCACGGTCGGCGAGATCGTGCCGGTCGTCCTCGAGCGCTCCGACCACTATCCCGGCGCCACATGGCTCGCTGCGCTGTGCACGATGCTCCTCGGGAGCGCGCTGCTCGAGAGGCACCTGCCCTGGGGCGAACCTCACTGGCTCCTCCTGTGCCAGCTGGGCCTGGGAGCGTTCGGTTTCCTTCTCGCGAGCCTCCTGCCCGATCTCCAGCGCCTCTTCGTCACGGAAGCCCGCGCGACCGAGATGGCGAGCGAGCAGGCGATCCAGGAGTTCCAGCTCCTCGGGTTGCGCGACACGCGCGAGCGAACGGGCGTCCTCATCTTCGTCAGCCTCTTCGAGCACCGAGTCGTGGTCCTCGGCGACGCCGGGATCCACGCGAAGGTGGGCGACGCGCACTGGGAGAAGACGCGCGACGCCGTGCTCCAGGGCATCGTGCGCGGATCGCTGGCCGAAGGGCTCGGCGCGGGAGTCCGCGCGTGCGGCGGAGTCCTCGCGGAGCACTTCCCGAAGAGTCCGGGCGACCGGAACGAGATCGTCGATCGGCTGATCGTGCGCAGGCGATAGCGTCAGGATCGGACCGCGCGGCGGCTCGAGCGGAGCTCCCGAGCCGCCTCCCGGTCGAGCCAGATCCGCAGGTCGGCGTGGTCGCGCAGGAAGGAAGCGGGAACTTCCGGATCGATCGGGCCCTCCAGCGCGCGCCGCACGATCTCGGCCTTGCGCGGTCCGAAGGCGAGCACGCGGATCCTCTTCGCGTCGAGGATCGTGCCGATCCCCATCGTCACGGCGCGCGTAGGAACCTCCGCGAGGCCTCCGAACATCGGTACGGCGTCCTCGCGCGTCCACGCGTGCAGCCGAACCTCTCGCGTCCGGCTGTCGCGGAAGGACGGCGGCTCGTTGAAGGCGATGTGGCCGTTGCGTCCGATGCCCAGGATCTGGAGATCGATCCCGCCGGCTTCCCGGATGGACCGCTCGTAGGCGGCGCAGTCGGCCGCCGGGACATGGCGGTTCGCTCCCGCAATCCCGAGCGGCTCGAACACGCGCTCCAGCATCCATCGGGAAAAGCTCGCGGGATGACCGGAAGGAAGATCCAGGTACTCGTCGAGGTTGAAGGTGACGACCTCGGCGAAGTCGAGGCCTTCCTCGCGGCGCTGGCGCGCGAGCTCCCGATAGAGCCCCGAAGGCGTGTCGCCCGTCGCGAGTCCGAGGACGACGCGCCGGCGTTCGCGCACGAGGGCCGCGACTTCCCGGGCGAGCTCGGCTTCCGCCTCTTCGCGGCGCTCGACGACCACCAAGGAAGTCGTCAAACAGCGCCCCCCGCGGCGGGCAGATCGATCCAGAACCGGCTGCCTTCGCCCGGTCGCGACTCGACGCCGGTCGCGCCTCCCATGCGGTCTGCGGCGCGGCGAACGATCGCGAGCCCGATTCCCGTGCCCGGGTAGGCGCCCACTCCGTTCAGGCGTTCGAACACGCGGAAGATCTTCTCGTGGTACTCCGGGGCGATCCCGATGCCGTTGTCCTCGACCCACAGGCGCACGAGGTCCCCGCGCTTCTCGGTCCGGACGCGGATGCGAGGCTGGACCCCCGCCGCGACGAACTTCGCGGCATTCGAGAGGAGATTGGCGACCGCTTGGACGAGGGTCGAATGGTGTCCGGCCACCGGCAGGAGGGGCTCGCCGATGTCGAGGACGGCCCGCCGCTCTTCGAGCTCGCCCTGGAGCATGTCCTGGGCCTCGCGGACGACGAGCTGCAGGTCGAGCGGCCGGATGTCGACTTCCTCGCGCGCGAGCCGGCTGTACGCGAGCAGATCGCGCATCAGCGCCTCCATGCGCTGCGAGGCCGACACCATCCGTTGAAGATACTCGCGCTCGGTCGGCTGCAAGCGGTTCCCGACCTCTTCGATCAGGAGGTTTCCGAAGCCCCGCACGGCGCGCAGCGGCGCTCGGAGATCGTGGGACACGGAGTGGACGTACCCTTCGAGCTCGGCGTTCACCTCGGAGAGCTGTCGCGTGCGCTCGGCGACTCGCTGCTCGAGATCGGCGGCCTGCACGCGGAGTTCCTCGCGGAGCTGCGCCTGAACGACCGCGACCGCGAGCACGTCGGCCACCTCGCCGGCGAGCTCGATCTCCTCCGCGGCCGGTTCCCCGATGTGATCGAAGCTGACGTTGAGCGTGCCGATCAACGCGCCGCGGGAGATGAGAGGCGCCTTGAGGTAGGAGCGGATGCCTTCCTCGCGGAGCTGGTCGAAGAAGCCCTTCATCGACGTCCGGACATGCGTGTCGGGCGTGCAGTGAACGCGCCCCGCGCGGAGCGTGTCGAGCACGTCCTGGCCGATGTCCGAGAAGGAGACGACCGTGTCCGGACCGGCGCTCATCCTCGCCGCCCCCTCCACGGCGAGCAGGCGGCTCTCCTGCTTCGGCTCGTCGATGAGGGCGACGCTCGCGCGGATGCAAGGGATCAGGACGCGGATCCGGGCGAGCGCAGCCTGCGCGATCTCCTGGACGGATCCTCCGCCGAGGATCGCGCGATCGATCTCGCGCAGTGTTCGCAGATGCTCGTTCGCCCGGCGCTCCGACTCCCGCGCGCGCCGCGCCGCTCGATCCGTCTCGGCGTAGGCCTTGGATAGTCCCCAGAGGGAGAAGGGCCCCGCCAGGAGGACGATCAATCCGAAACCGAGGGCCCAGGGGAGTGTGGCGGAGTTCAGGCGGCGCTCCACGGAGTCCCAAGGCACGTGCGTCGCGACCAGGGCATTCACGCTGGGCACGTAGGCGAAAGCCGCCATCTGGAGCTTCCCTTCCAGGGATTCGTACCGGCCGCTCCAGTTCCGGTGCGTGTGAATGAGCTCGAGGAGGTTCCCGGGAACCCAGCCCTCCTCGTCCTGGCCGCGGAACTTCCAGTGGCCGACGACCACTCCCTCCTTCTCGGGACTCCCGGTGTGAAGCACGAGCCGGCCGTGCTGATCCACGACGCACAGGTACGCCCCCGGCCACTGCTCTGGCTGGTCCTGGAAATTGCCTCGCAGAGCCTCGAGCACCTCGCGATCAAGCGACCGGGGGTTGCTTCCCTCGAGGATCTCGACGTACTTCCGCGTGATGGTCAGCGTGTCGTCGTAGTAGCCGTGGACGAGCGCTTCACGGCTGACCGTGTAGGAGAACCAGCCGACCAGGACCGCCGCGAGCACCGAGATCGATCCCAGGATGACCGCCAGGCGTTGCAGGCGGCGGATGTCCTCGGGCTCATGGAGAGGAGAGGAGCGGGAGACCTCCTGTGACCGTGCTTCCATGGAGAGCGAGGGATCGATCAGTCTCCACCGAGCCGGAAGGGCTTCCGCTCCAGCTTCCTCGGAGCGGCCGCATCCTCGGTCACTTCGTAGTGCGAGTTCAACTCCAGGTCCGTGAACTTCTGCCGCAGTCCGCTCGCGGGCCACCAGATCTCGACCGACTCGATCGCTTCCGCGTCTCCCAGGCCGATCTCCTGCCGGGACGGGGAGCCTCCGAAGCTGCTGACCGATCCCACGGCGCGGTGAAGGCTGCGCCGGCGGGTGGGTGTGCGGACGATGACGTGGATCCGCGCGCCGTAGGCGAGGCGGTTCGTGCGCGTCCCGATCAGCTTGAGCGTGAGGAAGCCGTTGGAGTTCCCGGGATTCTCGAAGAGGGAGTTGTAGAACACGTCGCCCTTGTAGAACCCGCCCAGGTCGTTGAACACGTCCTGGTCGCCATCGTCGTCGAAGTCCGCGAAGGCGACGCCGTGGCCCTTCTGGAGACTCCCGAAGCCGCCGGCGATCGTGACGTCCTCGAAGTGCGTTCCGCCGCAGTTCCGGAGCATCACGTTGGGCATCAAGGCTTCGTATTCCGGATTGCCCGTGGTCAGGTACATGTCCAGCCAGCCGTCGTTGTCGAGGTCGCCGAAGTTGGCTCCCATGGGCTGCATGGGCCGCCACAATCTCGCCGCCTGCGTGATGTCCTCGAAGGTCCCGTCGCCCTTGTTGCGGTACAGACGCGGCGGAGCCGACTTGAACGGCAGGCCGAGGTACCAGGCGGGGATGTCCGCGAGGATCCGGTCGTAGGCCGCCACGAAGATGTCCAGGTTGCCGTCGTTGTCGAAATCGAAGAACCAAGGGACGAAGCTGTTGCGCACGGGCTCCGCCACTCCGAGCGTTTCGGCCACGTCGGAGAAGGTGCCGTCGCGGTTGTTGCGGTAGAGGCGGTTGGCGCCGATGTTCGAGACGTACAGATCCGGCCAACCGTCGTTGTCGTAGTCCCCAGCAGTCGCGCCCTTGCAGTACCGGTCGTTCAGGACTCCGGCCTGCCGAGCGACGTCCGTGAACGTGCCATCGCCGTTGTTCCGGAAGAGGTTGCACGGGTAGTCGCTTCCTTGGGCGCCCCGCTTCGGGAACACGACGGGATCCGCACGGGATTCGTTGCCGAAGAACACGTCGAGATCGCCGTCGTTGTCGTAGTCGAACCACACGCTCGTCTGCATGGGGCACTTCGACTCGGCCAGCCCCGCCGCATGGGTCACGTCGGTGAAGGAGCCGTCCCCGTTGTTCCGCAGCAGCGACTTGCGGATGCGGCCTTCGTCGAAGAGCCATCCGCCGCGCTGGACGAGGATGTCGAGATCGCCGTCGTTGTCGTGGTCGGTCGAGACGAGGTTTAGCCCCCCGAGCTGATTGGAGAGCCCGGCCACGTCCTCGAACTCCTCGAAGGTGCCGTCGCCGCGGTTGTGGTAGAAGGCCAAAGGGACGTCCGGGCAATTGCTGGAAAGGACGATGTCGAGGAGCCCGTCGCCGTCCATGTCGTCGGCAATGACGCCTCCCGCATGGTTCAGGCGGTCGAGGCCGCACTCCCGGGCGACGTCGCGAAAGCGCGGAAAGTCGTCGGAGCTGTTGGGACTCTTCTCAGGGATCAGGAACTCCTTGGGCACCGCATCGGGATACCCGCCCTGGGCCATGTAAACGATGTTCAAGAGCCAACGCACCTCGAGATCCTCCGGCTGCGCGCGCAAGAACGCGAAAAGGCTGGAGGCGGCCTGGGCCGCCGGCGACTTCTCGGTATGGATGCCGTCGCCCTTCAGGGGAAACACGCAGCAGTCCCTGTTGTGGCGCGTGATGCAGTTCTGGACTTCGGCGAGGCGCAGGTAGGCCAGCGCGCGCAGCCGATGGAATTTCGGTTCGTTGTGGAGCACAGCTGGCTGGCTCGCCAAGAGCCGGAAGATCGTCTCGACCGCCTCGACCGCCTGCTCCGTCTCGTCTTCCTTCAGCAGGGCGATGACGAGATCGCAGCGTGCGAGCATGTTCTGGGCCCAGTCGCTCCCGGGACGATCGATCGCTGCGCGGAGGACCTTCGAACCTGTGCGGTCCATCAGGCCGCCGGGTGTCGTGAAGAGCTTTTCCGCGACGGCCAGGAACTCCGCGCGGATGGGATCCTCCGACGCCGCGGCTTCCTTGCCCGCCGGTCGAACGAGCGGCGGGCTCGAGCCGCCGTTCTCGCCGCCGGAAACCCACTTCCAGCCCAGGAAGGCCGCCGCGACCAGAGCACACGCGATGAGGATCGCCGGCCAGCTCTTCCTCGGGCGGCGAGCTTCCGCCGCCGGCTCCACGTTCAGCGTCGCCCTCGAGGCGGCTCTCCCCGCACGTTGGTTCTTCTTGGCCATGGCATCAGACCCGCAGGCCCGACGGCGGCCAGAGGCAAGTCGTGAGGATAGCAGACGATGAGGAGCGCACCGGGGTTCCGGCGCGGGCTATCGCGCCTTGACAGATCCGCGGGATTCGCGGAATCTCTTGGGCGGATTTGGGCGCGCGGTCGATGCCTTTTTGGCCTTGGCACCTGGGCCTGCTGTCATGATCCAATGCTCCTCTAGCCTGACTCGTGCTGCCGCGATCTCGCTCTGCTCCGGCATCCTCCTCCTCCCGGCTCGGGCCTCCGCGGACGGAAAACCGGTCGAGTGGAACGCCCGCAACGCCGAGCACCTGGTGAATCGCGCCGGCTTCGGCGCCTCGACGGAGGAAGTCGCGCGCTACGTCGCGATGGGTCAGGACGCGGCGATCGAGAGCCTTTTCCCCGACCCTTCGCGGATCCCGCAGCCCGACATCCTCGGCGAGGCCGAGCTGCCGGGCGATCTCGTCGACCCCGCCGAGATGCATGCGACGGTCGAGGGCCGGCGCGAGGGCTTCGTGCGCCTGCAAGCCAACCTGATCGCCGCCCTCAACCACTTCGGCGATTGGTGGATCGAGCGGATGATCGCCTCCGACGATCCCCTGCGCGATCACATGACGATCTTCTGGCACGGACACTTCGTGTCCTCGGTCAAGGAGGTCGGCAATTCCCACGCGATCATCGGCCAGATCCGCTTCCTGCGCGAGAACGCGCTGGGCGACTTCGAGGTGCTGGCCCGCGGCATGGGAAGAGACGGAGCCATGCTCCGGTACCTGAACAACGACAACAACGTCAAGGGGCACCCCAACGAGAACTGGGCGCGCGAGCTCATGGAGCTCTTCACGCTCGGCGACGGCAACTACACCGAGAACGACATCAAGGAGTCCGCGCGCGCGTTCACGGGCTGGAGCCAGGAGCGGAGCCGGTTCTTGTACCGCCGGCTCAACCACGATTTCGAGCAGAAGACCGTGCTCGGCGTGACGGGGAACTTCGACGGCGACCACATCGTCGACATCATCTTCGAGCAGCCGGCCTGCGGGCGATTCATCGCGGGCAAGCTGATCGCCTATTTCGAGGGCTTCCCACCCGCACCGGAGCGCGTCGAGGACTACGCGGCTTTCCTGCGCTCGAACGACTACCACATCGGCAAGCTGCTGCGCCGGCTGTTCCACGACCCCGCCTTCTACAGGGACGAGATCGTCGGCAACCGCGTCGCCGGCCCGATCGAGTACCTCGTCGGCGCGTCGCGGCGTCTCGGCATGCATCCTCCCGGCCAGCTGGTCCTCGCCGGCGGCGACCTGCTCGGCCAACGGATCTTCTGGCCCCCGAGCGTGAAGGGCTGGGAGGGCGACATGAGCTGGATCAACACCGCCTCGATCATGCACCGCAGCAACGTCATCGGAACGATGCTCGGGACGGTCGAGACGGCGAAGCTCCTCTCCGATCCCGAAGCCGAGCGCACCGATCCCATGGCCGGCGATTCGATGGCCAAGCCGGCGAGCTCGCCGCAGACCGCCCCGAAGAAGATCACGGCGGGAACCGGGATTGGGCTCCTCAATTTCATCCAGGAGTCCGGGTGGCAACCCGACCTCGACCTGCGCAAGTCCTTGGCGCCGCTCGGAGCGAAGCCGAGCGACTCCGCGATCGCCGGCCGGATGATCGAGAACCTCCTCGCGGCCCCGGCGGCCCCCGGAACGCTCGAGGAAGTCGTGCGGTTCCTGGGCAGCGAGCGTGAAGCGCTCGGGATCCGCGAGGGCGAGCTGCTCGCTTCGGCCGACGCGCGGTCCGAGGCGCTCCTGCGGCGTACCGCGCACCTGATCTTGAGCCTTCCCGAAGCGCAATTGAATTGAGACCTGTCGAACCGAGCCCTGTCATGGAAGCCAACCGATTCACTCTCGACCGCCGCCGGATGCTCCGCGGCGGCGTCACCGTCTTCGGCGGACTCACCCTGATCTCGAACCACGCGCGAGCCGCGGCGGGCCTCTCCAAGCGGGCGCTCGAATGGACCGAGCCGGACCGGACGCTGCTCGTCCTCGAACTCTCCGGCGGCAACGACGGCTTGGCCACGATCGTCCCCTACCCCGAGGACGACCTCTACAAGGTGCGGACGCACACCGGCCTCAACCCGAAGAAGGATCTTCTTCGCATCGACGACTACCGCGGGCTGCATCCGAATCTCGGCGAGCTCCACAAGATCTACCAGGATGGCGGCCTGGCGATCGTCGAGGGCGCCGGGTATCCGCAGCCCAACCATTCGCACTTCACGTCGCAGGACATCTGGCACACGGCCAGCCCGAGAGGACGCGCGGCGGGCGACGGCTGGCTCGGCAGTCTCCTGCGAGCCCTCTACCCCGACGACGCGAAGGTCCCGCACGCCGTCTGCATGGGCAAGACGATGGCCTACGCGCTGCAGTCGAGCACGCATCCGGTCGTCTGCTTCGAGTCGCCCTCGCTGTACCAGTTCGGGGCGGACGGCAAGGCGATCGTGAACTGCGGCGTCGGCGCGGAGATGAAGGCCGAGCCGGATTCGATGCTGGCGCGGATCCGGAGCGCCATGCGCAATGCGAGCAGCACCTCGGAAGAGGTGCGGCGGGCGGCCGCAACCTACGAGCCCCGCGTCGCCTACCCCCCCACGGGACTCGGCCGCGATCTCAAGCTCGCCGCCGCTCTCATCCAGTCGCGCATCGGCTGTCGCGTCGTCCAAGTGACGCAGCCGGGCTACGACACGCACGACAACCAGAAAGCCCGCCACGACGAGCTGATGACGGAACTCTCCCAGGGCCTCGCCGCATTCCTGCAGGACGTGCGCGGCACGGAGACCGGCGACCGCGTCCTCGTCCTGGCATTCTCCGAGTTCGGGCGCCGCGTTCCGGACAACGCCTCGATGGGAACCGACCACGGCACCGCGGGACCCATGTTCCTGGCGGGGACTCCCGCCCAGGGCGGCCTGTTCGGCAAGCACCCCTCGGTCCAGGACCTCGAGGCCGGCGACCTGAAGTTCACGACGGACTTCCGTCGCGTCTACGCGAGCGTCCTCCAGGACTGGTTCCACGTCGATTCCGAGCGCGTCCTCAACGCGAAGTACGAGACGCTGCCCGTCGTCAAGGCCTGATCTCATGACGAGAAGCCTGATTCTCTGGGCCTTCCTCGCCACCTCCGCAGCGGCTCATCCAACAACGGCGCCGCAGGCGGAAAGGACTCCGGGCACGCGCATCGATCGCGAGAACTACCGGGACGGCAGCCCGAGGACGTCGAAGCAGATGCGCGAGGTCGCTCCCGGCCGCTGGGTCGCCGACGGACCGTCGACGACTTGGTATCTGAACGAGGTGAAGGACTCCGAGGGCGCGTGGCGCGACGGGAAGAAGGAAGGCCCCTGGAAGTACTGGTACCCGAACGGCGGCAAGGAAGCCGAGGGTGAGTACAAGCAGGGCGTCCCGGAAGGTCCATGGACTTTCTGGAGGGAACGCGGGGACAAGCTGCAGGAAGGCAGCTTCAAGGCCGGCAAGCCGGAAGGCAGATGGACCTGCTGGTGGTTCACGAGCCAGTACGGAGAGAGAGGACGCGCCGAGGGCGAGTTCGTCGCCGGCGACATGCACGGGCAGTGGACCTACTTCGACGGCGAGAGCCGCAAGACCGAGGAGGGTCGGCTCGAGCACGGCAAGAAGGTGGGAACCTGGACGACCTGGAATCCGAACGGGCAGAAGACTGCCGAGGGTGCGTGGCGCAACGGTCTCCAGGATGGCCCGTGGAAGTTCTGGGACGAGAAGGGCAATCCGACGAAGTCGGGAGCGTTCAGGGAAGGACGCGAAGAGGGCCCGTGGACCTTCTGGTATCCGAACGGGAAGAAGAACCAGGAGGGCGAGTTCCGCGCCGGAGCCGAGGAAGGCCGCTGGACGTTCTGGTACGAGAGCGGACAGAAGTCGGACGAGGGCGACTACGTCGCCGGCAAGGCGCACGGAAGCTGGACGACCTGGTACTCCAACGGCCAGAAGAAGGCCGAAGGGACCTACGCCGCGGGGCTGTCGAGCGGCGTCTGGAAGTACTGGAACGAGGACGGCTCCGAAAAGCCGAACGTCGAGTTCGCCGACGGACGTCTGGCGAAGCGGTGATCGCAGAGCGGCGGCTGCCGCGCGGATCCCGGCCTACGGCAGGTTGAGGTAGATCATGTAGTTGGACACGTGCGGCCCGCCGATCCTGGGCGCCGGATTGGTCGTCGAGTTGTTGCACGTCCCTAGATCCTCGAACTCGGGGAGGATCGCCGCTCCGGCGAGATCGAAGGCCGGGAAGCCTCCGACGGTCTCGCCTCCCTCGACCCATTCGGTGGTGTTCACCATCGTGCAGCCGTTGGCGTAGGTGAGCCAGCCGAAGTCGAAGAGCGCGAACTCGAGGCCCGGGAACGTGCCCGGGGCCGTCCAGCTTCCGATGCGCTTCTGCGTGTACGTGCCGAAAGGGGTGTTCGAGATCGCGTGGCTGTTGCAGGCGCCCCGGATGTCCACCATGGTCGAGATGTACTGGTTCGGTCCTCCGGCCGTGCAGAAGCAGGACTCGGTCGTCGCGAAGAACCCTCCGCCCGCCGGCTCCTCGAAGGTGCAGGCCGGACTAGCCGGCCAGTTGTTCCACCGGAACCCCTCGCCGGTGACCTGGCCGTCGCTCCTCGGGCCCGTGACGGCCGGAACGAACGTCGATCCGGGGCCGACGATCGAGAAGGAGCGCGACGCGTGGAAGACGCCGGGCCGGACCGTCCCCGGCTGGTGGTGGACGCCGTCGCAACCGTGGGTGATCGCGAAGGCGACGCTCCAGACGCCGGACGCGCAGTCGAATGCGTAGTCCATGTGGCCGCTGAAGTAGACCCGCGTGTAGTTCGAGGTGCAGGACGGCTTGCGGCACGGTCCCGTGGGCAGGAGAGCGGTAGGCAGCAGGTCGCCGTTCACGACGAAGCGCCAGACTTGGAGCGGGTTCGCGCCGACCGCGGGGATCTCCTGCCAAGTGCGCGTGTAGTGGGCCTTGAGGACGCCGTTCCAGAGGAAGTTGGCCGTCCCGCAGGTCTTGACGCGGAAGCGGAGGTCGTAGACGCCGCACAGCGTCACGCCGCCCGAGGTCGCCGGAACCAGCGCGCCGAGGTTGACGCAGTCGAGGAATTGCTGCGACACGTTGCAGCCGTTGAAGCAGATCGAGCGGCAGTCTAGTTGCAGCGCCGGGATGGCGGGGATGTTGGCGGTGGCGAGCGCGCAGCACGGGCCAGTGAGTCCGTCGGGGGCGCAGACTTGCGCCTGCGCGGGCGGAGCCGCCAGGGCAAGGATCGCGAAGAGGGCGAGCGAACCGAAGCGGCGCGGAAGCGCGAACATGGGAGTTCTCCTTCTTGCTCCCGCCGCACCCGGCAGCGAGAAAACTCCCGCGGCGCGGCGGACGATAGGCAAGGCTATGCCGGAAGGCGGAATCCCGCAATGAAAGCCGTCGCGGGCTCGCCCGCGCAGCTCCTGCGAGAGACTCCCAGGCTCAAGATGTCGAGTCGCGAGAACTCGACTCGTGGGGCGGCTCGCCACGGCGCGACCACCGCCGGCGAGCCCGGCAGAGCGCGTCTCCACCCCATCACGGCGACTTGCTCCACGACTACGTGGGCGCTATTAATTCGGCCCGGTTTCCGACTCGGGGTCGACGTCCTGGTCGAAACGATCCTTCGCGGCACCGCTGCGGAGCACCAAGGCCGTCCCCGTGACCGCCGGCGCGCTCGCAGGGCAATCGAGGGTCGGTAGGAACCCCTCGATGGCCCAGGTCTTCCACCCCAGCGCGAACACGATCTCGAAGGTCACGATCTTCGGGGGGGTGTTCGTCGTTGGGATCGTCGGTTGGGCCGTCCGGGAGATCAACCGATCGCCGTGGATCACGGATGCACAGGTCGCGCGCGAGCAGCCGGTGCAGTTCAGCCACAAGCACCACGTGCAAGGGCTCGGGATCGACTGCCGATTCTGCCACTCGGGGGTGGAGGACGGAGCGTTCGCGGGGATTCCGCCGACGAAGACGTGCATGGGCTGCCACGCGGAGGTGTGGAAGGACGCGCCGTTGCTGGAACCGGTGCGCGAGAGTTTCCGCAGCGACCGCTCGATCGAGTGGGTGCGGGTGCACGACCTGCCGGACTACGTGTACTTCGACCACTCGATCCACCTGAAGAAGGGCGTGGGCTGCGAGAGCTGCCACGGGCGCGTGGACGAGATGCCGCTGACGTGGCGGGAGCACTCGCTCAACATGGAGTGGTGCTTGGCCTGCCACCGCGATCCGGCGGCGTTCCTGCGACCGAAGGACAAGTTGTTCGAGATGGGATGGGATCCTTCGAGCGCGAATCCGCCGCGGACGCAGCGGGAGATCGGCGAGGAGCTCGTGCGGGAGAACCACGTGCACGGCGTGACGAACTGTTCGGTGTGCCACCGATGAACGCTGCGAAGGAGATCGAGAACAGCTCGGCGATCCCCCTGGAGCCCGTCGCTGCGACGCGCGCGAAGCTGGAAGGCCTGCGCGGACGCGATCTGTGGCGCAGCCTCGAGGAACTCGCCGGCACTCCCCAGTTCGAGGAGATGATCCGGCGCGAGTATCCGTCGCAGCTGCACAAGTTCATGGACCTGCCCGAGCGCAGGGAGTTCCTGAAGTACATGGGCGCTTCGCTCGCGCTGGCCGGGATCGGCGCGTCCTGCGCGCGGCAGCCCGAGGAGAAGATCTACCCGTACGCGAAGAGCCCGGAGAAGACGATCCCGGGCAAGCCCTTGTACTTCGCGACGTCGATGCCGTGGCCGCGCGGAGCGATCGGGTTGCTCGTGGAGAGCCACGAGGGACGCCCGACCAAGGTGGAGGGCAACCCCGATCACCCCGCGAGCCTCGGCGCGACCGACGCGTTCGCGCAGGCCTCGATCCTCGGCCTCTACGACCCCGATCGGTCCAAGGCGATCAAGCGCCGCGGCCGGATCGCGACTTGGGACGACTTCTTGACGGCGCTGAAGGCCGCGCTGACGGCGCAGGCGGCGAAGAAGGGCGCGGGCCTGCGGATCCTGACGGAGACCGTGACCTCGCCGACGCTCGCGGCGCAGATCCAGGAGGTGCTTGCGCTCTACCCGGAGGCGAAGTGGCACGAGTGGGAGCCCGCTGACGCAGGACGCCCGAAACTCGGAGACGACGGGCATGCGCTACCGCAGATCGAGCGCGCGCAGGTGATCCTCTCGATCGACGACGACTTCCTGGGGCTGGGGCCCGATTCGGTGCGGAAGACGAAGATGTTCGCGTCCCGCCGCCGAGGTCGGGAGGGCGCGACCGAGATGAACCGTCTCTACGTGGTCGAAACCGCGATGACGGCCACCGGCGCGATGGCCGATCATCGGCTCGCTCTCCGGCCCACGGAGATCGTCGACTTCTCCCGGATGCTGGCGAGTCGGATCGAGTCTCGCGAGAGCATCAAGGACCCCGCCACGAGGCTGGAGCGCTGGATCGAGGTCGTGGCGGAGGACCTGCAGCGCCATGGCGGGTCGTCCCTCGTCTTGGCGGGCAATCACCTTCCCAGGGCGGCGCTGGACGCCGCGGACTCCGTCAATCAACGCCTCGAGAACCACCGACAAGCCATCGCCTACTCTCGCCGACGCGAGGGCGATCTCGCGAGCGAGTCGATCGACAGTCTCGTCGCGGACATGAACGGGGGCCGCGTCGAGACGCTGGTGATTCTGGGCGGCAACCCGGTCTACAACGCTCCCGCTGACCTCGAGTTCTCACGCGCGATCGGCCAGGTGGGATTCCGCGTTCACCTTTCGACTTGCGAAGACGAGTCCTCGGACCTCTGCGACTGGCACGTGAACGAGGCGCACTTCCTCGAGAGTTGGAGCGACGCTCTCGCCCCCGACGGGACGGTCGGGATCGTCCAGCCGCTCATCGCGCCGCTGTACGCAGGCAAGACTGCGCACGAGATGCTGGCCGCGATGGCCGGGCAGGGCGGCGTCTCCAGCTACCAGCTCGTGCACGACCACGTGATGGCTCGCCACCCGAGCGGCGAGTTCGAGGCGAACTGGCGGCGCTCGCTCCACGACGGCCTGATCCGATCGACCCAGTTCGACCTGCTCGGTGGGTCCGCGAGGACGGGATCGATCGGGGATTCGTCCGCGGGGCTGGCCGGAGAGCTCGAAATCGTCTTCCGCCCCGACCCGACGATCTGGGACGGACGGTTCGCGAACAACGGCTGGCTCCAGGAGCTGCCGAAACCGATCACGAAGCTCACGTGGGACAACACGGCGCAGGTGAGCCCTGCCACGGCGCAACGGCTCGGCGTCGGGAACGAGGATGTGGTCGAGCTCGAGCTCGACGGGCGCAAGGTCCGCGCGCCGATCTGGATCGTGCCGGGGCAGGCGGACCAGACCGTCGTCGTCCACCTCGGCTACGGACGCACGAAGGGCGGGCGGCTCGCGGAAGGCGCGGGCTTCAACGCCTATCTCCTTCGCACGACCAAGGCGATGTGGTCAGCGCCCGGACTCAAGGTCACCAAGACCGGAGACAAGCAGAAGCTCTCTTCCACGCAGGAGCACGATCGCATGGAAGGACGCGACCTCATCCGCGTCGCGACGATCGATCGCTTCCGCGAGAACCCCAAGCTCGTCGAGGAGCACGCTGGCGCGGACGCCCACGGCGCGCCCGTCCTCCACACCTTCGAGAACACCTCGCCCAACGCCTGGGGCATGGTCATCGACCTCAACGCCTGCACCGCGTGCGGCGCGTGCGTCACCGCCTGCCAGGCCGAGAACAACATCCCCATCGTCGGACGCGAGGAGGTCCGCCGCGGGCGCGAGATGCACTGGATCCGCATCGATCGCTACTTCGAAGGCGATCCCGCGCAGCCGCAAGTCCACCACCAGCCCATCCCGTGCATGCACTGCGAGAACGCGCCGTGCGAGACCGTCTGCCCCGTCGGCGCCACCACGCACAGCCCCGACGGCCTCAACGAGATGACGTACAACCGCTGCGTCGGCACGCGCTACTGCTCGAACAACTGCCCCTACAAGGTCCGCCGCTTCAACTTCCTCCTCTACCAGGACTTCGAGACCGAAGTCCTCAAGCTCGGCCGCAACCCCGACGTCTCCGTCCGCTCGCGCGGCGTCATGGAGAAGTGCACGTACTGTGTCCAGCGCATCAGCCAAGCGCGGATCCAGGCGGGGAAGGAGGACCGCCCCATCCGCGATGGTGACGTCCGTACCGCCTGCCAACAGGTCTGCCCCGCCGAAGCGATCGTCTTCGGCGACATACTCGATCCCGCGAGCGAAGTCTCGAAGCTCAAGGCCCAGCCCCACGAGTACGGCATCCTCGAGGAGCTCAACGTCCGTCCGCGCACGACCTACCTCGCCAAGCTCAAGAATCCCAATCCGGAGCTCGAGGGCTGACCGCCCGTCTGGACATGGCCACCGAGACGACAGGCTCCGCGCGCTTCCCCGTGATCGCTCCGGGACACTCGTTGTCCACGGTCACCGATCACATCAGCTCGATCGTCCTCCGCCGACGCACGCCGATCGCCTGGTGGATCGCCATCGGCATCACCGGACTCATGTCGGCGATGCTCCTCGTCTCGATCGTCAAGCTCCTCTTCACAGGCGTCGGCATCTGGGGCAACAACCAGCCCGTCGGCTGGGGCTTCGACATCATCAATTTCGTCTGGTGGATCGGCATCGGACACGCGGGAACGCTCATCTCCGCGATCCTCCTCCTCCTGCGGCAGACCTGGCGCACGTCCATCAATCGCTTCGCGGAGGCGATGACGCTCTTCGCGGTCGCCTGCGCCGGCCTCTACCCGCTCCTCCACATGGGGAGGCCTTGGCTGGCCTACTGGCTGCTCCCCTACCCGAACACGATGGGCATGTGGCCGCAGTTCCGCAGCCCGCTCGTCTGGGACGTCTTCGCGGTCTCGACGTATGCCACCGTCTCGCTGCTCTTCTGGTACGTCGGCCTCATCCCCGACCTCGCGACGCTCCGCGACCGCGCCAAGCGACCGCTCGCGAAGATCCTCTACGGCATCGGCGCCATGGGCTGGCGCGGAGCAGCGCGGCACTGGGAGCGCTACGAGACGTCCTACCTGCTCCTCGCGGGCCTCGCGACGCCGCTCGTGATCTCCGTCCACACGGTCGTGTCGTTCGACTTCGCGGCCGGGATCATCCCGGGCTGGCACACGACGGTCTTCCCGCCCTACTTCGTCGCCGGCGCGATCTTCGCGGGCTTCGCGATGGTCCTCACGCTCGCGATCCCGCTGCGCAAACTCTACGCGCTCGAGGATTTCATCACCGCGCGCCACCTCGACAACATGGCGAAGGTGATGCTCGCGACGGGGCTGATCGTCACCTACGGCTACGCGATCGAGGCGTTCACGGCCTGGTACTCGGGGAATCCGTACGAGTCCTACATGCTCCAGAATCGGCTGACGGGGCCGTATGCGTTCCAGTACTGGGCGCTCCTCGCGTGCAACGTGCTCGTCCCGCAGCTCCTCTGGTTCCGCGAGGCTCGCCGCAACATCTACGTCCTCTTCTTCGTCGCGATGGCTGTGAACGTCGGCATGTGGCTCGAGCGCTTCGTCATCATCGTCACGAGCCTCCACCGCGACTTCCTCCCGTCCTCCTGGGGCATGTACAGCGGAACGCGCTGGGACTGGGCGATGTTCCTCGGGACGATCGGTTTCTTCCTCTTCCTGATGCTCCTGTTCATCCGCTTCCTGCCGGTGATCTCGATCTTCGAGATGCGCACGCTCGTGCCGACCGGCGACAAGCACGCCCAAGGCGCGGACGCGCGAAAGGGACACGGCTGATCGCATGGCGACACCCTTGGTCCGAGCGCAACCGATCTACGGCTACCTGGTCGAGTTCGACGACCAGGGCAGTCTCCTCGCGGCCGCGCGGACCGTGAAAGACAAGGGCTACCAGGTCGTCGAAGCCTACAGCCCGCTTCCGATCCACGGTCTCGCCGACATCCTCGGCTGGAAGAACCATCTCCCCGCGATCGTGTTCGCGGGCGGGCTCGTCGGAGCATGCGTCGGCTTCGGGCTGCAGTACTGGGCCTCGGTGATCGAGTACCCGATGAGCGTCGGCGGCAAGCCCCTCAACTCGTGGCCCGCGTTCATCGTGCCGACCTTCGAGTGCACGATCCTCTTCGCTGCCGCGTCGGCGGTGTTCGGGATGCTCTGGTTGAACGGCCTGCCGCAACCCTACCACCCGGTCTTCAACGTCCCGCACTTCGTCGAGGCCTCACGCGACAAGTTCTTCCTGATGATCCTGTCGCGCGACCCGAGCTTCGACATGGCGGGGACGAAGAAGTTCCTCGAGTCGCTCGCGCCCGTCTCGCTGGAGGAGGTGCCGCATTGAAGGTGCTTCCCGCGATCCTCGCCCTCGCGTGCCTGGCCTCCGGGTGCCGCCGCGACATGCAGGACCAGCCGCGCTACGGGCCCCTCCGGCCGTCTGCGTTCTTCGCGGACGGCCGCTCGGCGCGGCCGCTCGTGCCCGGCACGATCGCACGCGGGCACCTCGACGAGGACGACCACCTCCACCGCGGCCGGATCGACGGCGAACTCGCCGCGACGTTCCCCTTCCCGGTCACCGCCGAGGTCCTCGAGCGCGGCCGGGAGCGCTTCGACATCTCCTGCTCGCCATGCCACGGCCGTGTCGGCGACGGCGACGGGATGATCGTGCGGCGCGGCTTGCGCCGACCGCCCTCGTACCACATCGAGCGTCTCCGCAAGTCGCCTCCGGGCTATTTCTTCGACGTGATGACCAACGGTTTCGGCGCCATGGTCGACGTCTCCGACCGCGTGAGCGTCGAGGACCGCTGGGCGATCGCCGCGTACATCCGCGCGCTCCAGCGGAGCCAGGGCGCGACTCTCGACGACGTCCCGCCCGAAGAGCGCGAGCGCCTGCGGAGGTCGCCGTGAAGCCGACCCTTCGCCACGAGCTCGATTCGATCCAGAAGCGGGCGCTGCTCGTCGGCGCCGTCGCGTCTGTCGCCGCGGTCGCCGGACTCCTCGCCGACCCGCTCCAGTTCCACCGCTCCTACCTCGTCGCCTGGCTCTTCTGGCTCGGCCTCGGCCTCGGCAGCCTCGCGATCGTGATGCTCCATCACATGACGGGAGGTTCGTGGGGCTTCGCGATCCGGCGGCTGCTCGAGGCGGGCATGCGCACGCTGCCTCTGCTCGCGGTGCTCTTCGTGCCGATCGCGCTCGGGCTCGAGAGGCTGTATCCGTGGACGGACGAGGCGAAGGTCGCGAGCGATCACCTGCTGCAGCACAAGCAGCCGTACCTGAATGCGCCGTTCTTCCTGGCGCGGACCGCCGGCTTCTTCGTCCTGTGGATCGGCGCGGCCGCGATCATCCTCCGCCTGGCGTGGAAGTCCGACCGCACGGGCGACAAGAAGCACGAGAAACGCGCGCGGCTGCTCTCCGGTCCGATCCTCGCGATGTACGGCGTCACGATGACGTTCGCGGCGATCGACTGGGCGATGTCGCTCGAGCCGCACTGGTTCTCGACGATGTACGGCGTGATCTTCGTCGTCGGCCAGGTGCTCTCCACTCTGGCGTTCGCGATCATCGCCTCGTCCTGGCTCGGCCGGCACGACCCGTTCAAGCGCTTCCTCACGGCCGATCACTTCCAAGACCTCGGCAACCTGATGTTCGCGTTCGTCCTCCTGTGGGCGTACACGAGCTTCTCCCAGTTCCTGATCATCTGGTCGGCGAACGTTTCGGAGGAGACGCCGTGGTATCTGGCTCGCACGCACGGCGGCTGGCAGGTCCTCGCGCTCTCGCTGGCGCTCCTGCACTTCGCGGTGCCCTTCCTCCTGCTCCTGTGGCGCCGCATCAAACGCGACACGCGCGTTCTCCCCTTCGTCGCGCTCCTGATCCTCGGCATGCGCTTCGTCGACGTCACGTGGCTCGTCGGGCCGTCCTTCCATCCCGAGGGTCTCTCGCTCCACTGGCTCGATCTCGCGATCCCGGTCGCGATCGGCGGCCTGTGGCTCGCATTCTTCGTGCACAACCTGAAGGGCCGTCCGCTGATCTCGCTGCAGGACGCGAAGCTCGAGACGATGCTCGAGCAACCCAGTCGAGGCTGACATGGCGCGGCACGAAGCGAACGACCACTTGAGCGGTTACCAGCCCTACGAGGAGCGCGTGCGCCCCGTCGTAATCTTCACGCTCGTGCTCACGGTCGGGACCCTCGCCGTTCTCGGACTGATGAAGCTCGCGCACGACTCGTTCGAAAAGGAGATCCGCGAGGCGTCCAAGCCCATCCATCCGCTCGCCGCCGAGCGCGAGACGCCGCCCGAGCCCCGCCTCCAGGCGAATCCCGCGATCGACCTCGACGCGTTCCGCGCCAGGGAGAGCGATCGCCTCTCGACCTACGGCTGGGTCGACCGCCAGGCCGGAGTCGTCCACGTGCCAATCGAGCGCGCGATGGAGCTCGTCGCGAAGGACGGCCTGCCGGTCAGGGAAGGAGGCGGAAGGTAGATGGGACCGCGCTGCGCACTCGTCCTGCTCCTCGCCGCGCTCGCCGGGCCCGCGGTCGCGCAGGCACAGGAGGCGTCGAGAATCGTCCGCGAGGTCGGGATCGACCAGCGGCTCGGCGAGGAAGTCTCCCTCGACCTGCCCTTCGTCGACGAGTCAGGGCGCGACGTGCGGATCGGCGACTACTTCGACGACCGGCCGGTCATCCTCGTCTTCGTCTACAACCGCTGTCCGATGCTCTGCTCGCAGGTCCTGAACGGCCTCGTGCACTCGCTGCGGCCGATCGACCTCGATCCTGGAGAGGACTTCGAGATCGTGACCGTCAGCATCGACCCGCGCGAGTCGACCGAACTGGCGGCGCGGAAGAAGTCGGCCTACGTGGAGGAGTACGGGCGCGCGGGAGCCGAGAAGGGCTGGCACTTCCTCGTCGGGGGCGAGGACTCGATCCGACGCCTCACGGAAGAGGTCGGCTTCCGCTACGTCTACGACCCCGCGACGGACGAGTTCGCGCACGCGAGTGGTTTCGTCGTGCTGACGCCAGGAGGCGTGCTCTCGCGCTACTTCTACGGGCTCGAGAACCCGGCGGGAGACCTGCGCCTGGCGCTCATCGAATCCTCGGAGGGCCGCATCGGGTCGCTCGTCGACCAGGTGCTGCTGCTCTGCTACCACTACGACCCGACGACCGGGCGGTACGGCTTCGCGATCATGAGCGCGCTGCGCGCCCTCGGCGTGCTGACGGTACTCGCGATCGCCGCATTCGTCGGGCTCATGCTCCATCGCGGCCGCAGGACGCCGCGGCTCCAGGCGGGAGGCTGAGGCGGGCATGTGGCAGGACTTCCCCCTCTTCCCCGAGAGCGCGTCGTCGCTGTCCGACGGGGTCGACAACCTCTACTTCTTCCTGGTCGCGATCACGGCGTTCTTCTCGGCGCTGATCTGCGCTCTCGTCATCGGATTCTCCTTCCGGTACCGCCGCCGCTCGAAGAACGAGCGCGGCGCCGCGATCGAAGGGTCGCTGACGCTCGAGCTCGTGTGGAGCCTGATCCCGCTCGCGCTGACGATGGTGATCTTCGTCTGGGGGGCGAAGGTGTACTTCGCGGCGGCCGTGCCGCCCGCGGACGTGACGGACGTCTACGTCGTGGGCAAGCAGTGGATGTGGAAGCTCCAGCACCCCGGCGGCGAGCGGGAGATCAACGACCTCCACGTTCCGGTCGGCCAGGCGGTACGGCTCACGATGACTTCCGAGGACGTGATCCACAGCTTCTTCGTGCCGGCCTTCCGCATGAAGCAGGACGTCCTCCCCGGCCGGTACACGCACGCGTGGTTCCGCGCGACGAAGCCGGGACGGTACCACCTGTTCTGCGCGGAGTACTGCGGCACGAAGCACAGCGGGATGATCGGTTCGGTGTACGTCCAGGAGCCGCAGGACTACGAGCGCTGGCTCTCCGGCGCTCTGGCGGGCGAGCCCCCGGCGGAGGCGGGACGCAAGCTCTTCGAGAGCCTGCGCTGCGACACCTGCCACCCGGTCCAACCGGGGGCGGAGGTCCCGGGCGCCCCGGTCCTCCCGCGCGGGCCGTCGCTCATCGGCATCTTCGGGACGCAGGTCGCGCTCGCGGACGGCGGGACGGCGCTCGTGGACGAGGATTACGTGCGCGAGTCGATCTTGCGGCCGATGGCACGCATCACGAAGGGCTTCGAGCCCGCGATGCCGAGCTTCGACGGCCAGCTCGGGGAGGAGCAGGTGCTCCAGATCATCGCGTACCTGAAGACCTTGAAGGGTGTGCAGTCCGGAGGAAGCGAGCGATGAGCGCCGCGTGGAAGACTCTCCCGGGGGAGCGCGAGCGGCCGCCCGAGGACTACATCAACACGGACTTCTCGTGGAAGTCGTGGCTCCTGACGAAGGACCACAAGCGGATCGCGATCCTGTACCTGATCTCGATCTCGTTCCTGTTCTTCGTCGGGGGATCCTTCGCGGTGCTCATTCGCCTCGAGCTGATGACGCCCGAGGGGGACCTCGTCCAGTCGGAGACGTACAACAAGCTGTTCACGATGCACGGGCTCGTGCTCGTGTTCTTCTTCCTGATCCCTGGGATCCCGGCCGTGCTGGGGAACTTCCTCGTGCCGATGATGATCGGGGCGAAGGACCTGGCGTTCCCCAAGCTGAACTTGCTCTCGTGGTACATCTTCATCACGGGCGCGGCGTTCACGCTGTACGCGCTCGCCGCAGGCGGCGTCGACACGGGCTGGACCTTCTACACGCCGTACAGCTCGACGTACGCGAACACGCACGTGATCGCGGTCGGCCTGGGGGCGTTCATCACGGGGTTCTCGTCGATCCTGACCGGACTGAACTTCATCGTGACGATCCACACGATGCGGGCGCCGGGTCTCTCGTGGTTCCGGCTGCCGCTCTTCATCTGGGCGCACTACGCGACGAGCATCATCATTCTGCTGGGGACGCCGGTGATCGCGATCACGATCCTCTTGCTCGCGCTGGAGCGCCTGTTCCACATCGGGATCTTCGACCCGACGATCGGCGGCGACCCGTTGCTCTTCCAGCACCTGTTCTGGTTCTACTCGCACCCAGCGGTGTACATCATGATCCTGCCCGCGATGGGCGTGATCAGCGAGATCATCGCCTGCTTCGCGCGGAAGCGCGTGTTCGGCTACAGGTTCGTCGCCTTCTCGAGCTTGACGATCGCGATCCTCGGGTTCTTCGTGTGGGGCCACCACATGTTCGTCAGCGGGCAGTCGCCGTACGCCGCGCTCGTGTTCTCGATCCTGTCGTTCCTCGTGGCCGTGCCGTCGGCGGTCAAGGTGTTCAACTGGACGGCGACGCTTTACAAGGGATCGATCTCGTTCGACACGCCGATGCTGTACGTGCTCGGGTTCCTCGGCCTGTTCACGATCGGCGGGCTGACGGGTCTGTTCCTCGCCGCGATC
Organism: Planctomycetota bacterium; assembly: GCA_046155895.1. Classification (GTDB taxonomy): domain Bacteria; phylum Planctomycetota; class UBA1135; order UBA1135; genus DASYPQ01. Next base: position 46,604 of record JBJXFB010000080.1, read on the forward strand.
GGGCTCGACGTGCACGTGCACGACACCTACTTCGTCGTCGCGCACTTCCACTACATCATGGTGGGCGGCACCGTGATGGCGTACCTCGGCGGCCTCCACTTCTGGTGGCCGAAGATGTTCGGCCGGATGTACCCGGAGTTCCTGGCGCGGTTCGCCGCGATCGTCGTGTTTCTCGGTTTCAACCTGACGTTTTTCCCGCAGTTCCTGGTCGGGTACCTCGGGATGCCGCGGCGGTACCACGCGTATCCCGAAGAGTTCCAGGTGCTCAACGTACTCTCGTCGGCGGGCGCGTCGATCCTCGGGATCGGGTACTTGATCCCGATGGGCTACCTCGTGTGGTCGCTCAAGTACGGGAAGAAGGCGGCGAGAAATCCGTGGGAAGCGAAGGGGCTCGAGTGGGAGAGCCAGTCGCCGCCTACGACGGCGAACTTCGAGCACACGCCGGTGGTGACGGAGGAAGCCTACGCGTACGCGAAGGAGGAGCCCGCCATTGTCCCCTAGCGCGACCAACGCCGCCGGCGCGGCTCACGCCGCCCATGAGCAGCACGTCGAAGGGCTCGCGCACCACTTCGTGAGCCTCGAGCAGCAGCACGAGGCATCGCGACTGGGGATGTGGGCGTTCCTCGCGACCGAAGTGATGTTCTTCGGCGGGTTGTTCACGGGCTACGCCGTGTACCGGAACATGTATCCCGAAGCGTTCCGGCTCGCGAGCCACCATCTCGACATCGGGTTGGGCGCGACGAACACGGTGATCCTGATCGGATCGAGCTTGACGATGGCGCTGGCGATCCGCGCCGCGCAGGTGGGGAAGCGGAATGCGCAGGTCGGCCACCTGATCGCGACGATGGTGCTCGGAACGGCGTTCCTCGTGATCAAGGGCTTCGAGTACCACCACAAGTGGGTCGATCACCTGATGCCCGGCCCGAGCTTCGACGTCGCCCAGTTCGGCGCGGAAGGCGGCCACGCGCGGATCTTCTTCTCGTTCTACTTCGTCATGACGGGCCTGCACGCCTTCCACATGGTGGTGGGCTTCGGCCTGCTCGCGTGGGTCGCCGCGCGCGCGCGGCGAGGCGAGTTCACGCCGCAGCACCACTCCGCGCTCGAGATGACGGGCCTCTACTGGCACTTCGTGGACCTCGTGTGGATCTTCCTGTTCCCGTTGCTGTACCTGATCGGACGCCACCATTGAGCGAGGACGACGGATGAGCGAGCACATCGTTCCGCTGAAGACCTACTACGCGATCTTCGCCGCGCTGCTCGTGGGGACCGCCGTGACGGTGGGAGTCGCGTTCCTCGACCTGGGCCCGATGAACACCGTGGTCGCGATCACGATCGCGGTGATCAAGGCGCTGCTGGTGATCCTCTACTTCATGCACGTGAAGTATTCGAGCCGGCTGACGTGGGTGTTCGCCGGCGCAGGCTTCGCTTGGCTCGTGCTGATGATCGGCTTGACGATCGCGGACTTCGATACGCGCGGGTGGATCTAGGGCGACCAGAGCACCCGCCCGGTCTGCGTGTTGTTGAAATTGCTCGTCGGGGGGCAGCCCCCCAGCGCCACGTTGTCGCGATAGAACACGAAGTACCAACGGGACTGGGCAACCTGGATGGTGTCTCCGAGGGCGGCCGAGCGGACCGAAACGGGCTGATCGCCGGCGACGAAATCCGGAGCGGTGATTCTGCCCCCCGACGCACTCTTCGCGTACAGGCGCTTGAACGTGCCCGAAGTGCAGCGCACACCCATTCCGAAGGCGATTCCCGAAAGGCCCCCGCCCGTCCACTGACTCACGATGCTGAGGGCCGTCGGGCGCTGTCCGCTCGTCGTGAAGACGAGCGAGTCCGAGGAAAGGTACGTCCCGCCCGAGGCGGAAAGGACGGCGCCGCCCGTCGACGAGGAGTTGTCGCAGCCCCGGCCGGGTCCGCTCGGCGGATTCCCGCACGGACATGGGATCACTCCGCCCGCGCCCGGGTCGCAGAGGCTCTCGAAGTTCGTTCCCCCGAACCGGTCGACCACAAAGACATCGTCGTGTCCATTCCAGTCGCCGTACACCAGGTTGCCGTAACCGCTCGTGATGCCCACGAATCGTCCATCTCGGGTGATCGTCGACGTCGTGCAGTCCCAACCCGGCGGCGGGACACCGAGAGGCACGGTCACGAGCTCCGTGGTGCCGCTCAGGCGGTCGCGGAGGTAGACGTTGGCCCCGATGAGCGCCCCGGGAACGAGGTTCGTCGCGTAGCTGGCGAAGGCCACATAGCGACCGTCCCCGGAGATCTGGGCAGCGCTGCTGTAGTAGTCCCCCTCCACCCCGCCCCCACCGATGCTCACCCGTTCGGTCGTGTCGGTCTGGAGGTCGCGGACGAAGACGTCCACGGCTGCGTTCGTGTCGCCGGGGACGAGGTTCGTGGCGGTGCTCGTGAACGCCACATGACGGCCGTCGGCGGAGAACCCGAGGCCCCAGTACCCCGACTCGAGATTGGCCTCAACGCCGTTCGAGTCCACGCTCGCTCGCTCGGTCGTCCCGAGTTGCATGTCGCGGACGAAGATGTCGAAGGTGCCGTTCGTGTCGCCGGGCACCAGGTTGCTCGCCGAGCTGTAGAACGCCACGAATCGGCCGTCGTCGGAGAGGTAGGGGCGCCTGCACTGCGCATTCGCCTCCTCTCCCGTGGAACTCACGCTTACCCGCACCGTCGTTCCGAGCTGGCGATCGCGGAGGAAGATGTCGAACGTGTCGTTCGTGTCCGCGGGAACGAGGTTGTCCGCGAAGCTGCTGAACACGACCCAGCGCCCGTCGGCGGAGATGGAACCACCCGAGCACGAGCCCTCGCCTCCCACCTCGTTCGAATCGACGCTGATCTGCTCGGTGGTCGAGAGCTGCCGGTCCCGGAGAAAGATGTCGGTGTTGGAGCCGCTGGCGTCTGTGGGAGCGAGATTCGATGCCGCGCTCTCAAACGTCACGAACCGGCCATCGGCGGAGATCCTCGGCGAGTAGCTCCCCCCGTTGCCGGGGACTCCATTGGTGTTTTGGCTGACGTACTCCGTGGTGCCGTTCACCCGGTCGCGAACATAGATGTGGTTGCCCACGAGCCCGGGAATGAAGTTGGTCGCCTTGCTCTGGAACGCAACGAATCGGCCGTCCACGGAGAGTCGAGCACCGACGCTCCCGTGGTTCCCCTGCAGTCCGGCCGTAGAAAGGCTCACCCGCTGCGTCACCTGCGCCCACGCCGTGCTTCCCAGGACTAGCGCCGGAACCAGTACTCCAGATCGCAGGCGGCTCATGTTCGCTGTCTCCTCAGTGAGGGTGGCTTGCCAAGCCCTATCCTAGCGGCCGATCTCGGTTCTCGCGCCGGCTGCCTGCAGGTGCTCGCGGTACCAGCCGACCCCCTCGCTGGCGCGTCCGGGGAGAGACCGGGTGCCCCAGACCACGGAAAGGGTTCGACGCGTCCCGGCGTGCGTTTTCGTGCGCTGCGAGTCCTTCACCGCGTTCGCGCACGGGCCCTCGGCGTCGAAGAGGCACAAGAGCCCCTCGAGATCAATCGTCTGCCCCGTCCGGTTGAACACGTAGCTCGCGCCCGCAGACGCGATTCCGATCCGGAACGGCTCGCGCGCGAGAACGAGGTCGACCACGCTGATCGGCAGCCCCGAATGCAGCGACACCGCGTTGCACGCGTCGACCGCGAGATTGATCGGCTCGAGCGTCCCCGCGGCCGCCGCGCCGATCAGGTACTCGCTCGCGGGCTTTCCGCGGCCCGTCGGCTTGTATCCGCCGTGCCGCAGCAGGTCGCGCACGGCCTTCCGCACGGCATCGTCGCTCGTCATCGGCGCCGGCGCTCCGGCCCGCAGCAGCGCGAGACACTCCGGAGGCGTCACCATCTCCCTTAGCGTTCGGGGAAACTCTGTGACGAACACGCCTGCCTCGAGCGTCGGGTGGTCGTCGATCGTGATCGGCGGGAGCTTCATCGGCTACACTCGGCGTCGAATCGCCGCAGGCACATCGTACGGAGGAAGCCATGATCACCGCACTCGTCTCTCTCGCTCTCTTGTTCGCCGCCCCGCTCCAGGAGAAGGCCGCGCAGGACAAGGCGCCGCAGGAGAAGAAGCCGGCCGGAGAGATCACGGAGGAGGAGTTCAAGAAGCTCCACGAGCTCAAGCAGGAGGCCGCGCCGCCGTCGAAGGGCACGATGGTCGAGATCGCGAAATCGAAGGCCTACCTCTCGCTCCCTGAAGGCGCGAAGGCCCCGATGCCCGCCGTCGTCGTCATCCACGAGTGGTGGGGACTCAACGACCACGTCAAGCACTGGGCGGACCGCCTCGCGGCCGACGGCTACGCCGCCGTCGCCGTCGACCTCTACGGCGGCACGGTCGCGACAACGCCCGACGAGGCGAACGCGGAGATGAAGAAGGTCGACCCGGCGCGCTCGAAGGAGATCCTGCTCGCTGCCCTCGCGTTCCTGAAGGACGATCCGCGCGTCCAGGCGACGAAGCGCGGCTCGATCGGCTGGTGCTTCGGCGGCAAGATGTCGCTCCAGCTCGCGCTCGCGGCGCCGGATCTCGACGCGGCGGTGATGTACTACGGCCATCCCGAGCTGGATCCCATGAAGCTCGAACCCATGATGGCGCCGCTGCTCGGCATCTTCGGCACGAAGGACTCGAGCATTCCTCCGAAGATGGTGGAGAAGTTCCAGAACGCGCTCACGGAGGCGAAGAAGGAGCACACGATCTTCTCGTACGAAGCCCAGCACGCCTTCGCCAACCCGAGCAATCCGAAGTACGACGAGGAGAACGCGGGCAAGGCTTGGATCGAGGTGCGGAAGTTCCTCGAGAAGCACCTCAAGGCACCAGCGGAGGCCAGGGTCGAGCCGAAGTAGCTCGACTTCGTCGGCGACCTACTCGATGCGCTTCGGGTTCCAGACGACGACGTCCTGCCTGCGCGCGAAGTGCAACAGCGGCGGCTCGCCGGGGAGCTCGAACCCGTGCGCGCGGGCCATCGTGTTGCGCTCGAACGCCGCGGCGGCGGACTGGAGCGGCCACGGCGGATGGTGGATGTCGGCGCGCCACGTTCGGCCGTCGGGCCGAGCCGCGTAGAGGCAGTAACGCTCGGTCAGCCAGTGATCGAGGGTCCCTGAACGGGCTCGGAAGACGTCTCCAGTAGGACGGTAGGAGCCCGTGAGCTCGGCGGAGGGAGCGCCGGAGTGCGTCCGAACGCTGGAGTAGCGGATGCCGTCGGGGTCAGAGGCCTCACGCTCGCACGACATCCGCGCGCGGTAGTACCGCAAGTTGAACCACGCGCGCGCGATCGCGACGGCGAGCGAATTGTGCGCGTCGAGCGAGAAGAAGTAGACGCCCGGCTTCCCCTCGCGCGTCACGTACGTCCGCACGTTGAGCTCCGGGAACGCCGAGAGCCCCGGCACCGGCGGCATCCAGCGCGGACGGACGCCGCTCATCCGGAACGGAACGATCCCGAGCCACGCCCGATCCTCGAACAGGTCGAGCTCGAGCTGCTCTGGCACCGCCGCACGCATCGCCGCGACCGGAATCCGCCAGTGCGCGAACAGCAGATCGTGCCAGACCTGCGTCATCGTCCAGGGCGCGCGAGGCAGCGGCCACGGCCGGTGCGCGATGTCCGTCAAGTCGCTCATGGTCCCGCTCGAAGCGGCTGCTAGCCTGACGCCCGTGCTACGCGTCGTCGCCAAGAATCCCCAGCTCGCGCGCCTCTGGCTCGCCCAGTTCGTCAGCCAGACCGGCGACTGGCTCAACCGCGTCGCGAGCCTCGTCCTGATCGGCAACCTCGGAGGAACGGGTCCCGTCCTCGGCGTCGGAGCGCTTTTCGGAGCGGAATTGGCGCTGCGCCTGCTCCCCTCCGCGGCGCTCGGGCCGCTCGCGGGCCCCGTCGCCGACCGTCTGCCGCGGCGCATGCTGATGGTCGTCGCGGACCTCTCGCGCGCGGTCATCGTCCTCGGGTTCCTGCTCGTGCGCGAGCCCGCGCACCTGCCGCTTCTCTACGTCCTCATCGTCCTCCAGATGGCGATCGGCATCTTCTTCGACGCCGCCCGGACCGCCGCGCTGCCCGACACGGTCGCGAAGGACGACCTCCACGACGCCTACGCGCTCTCCGCGATGACGTGGAGCATCACGCTCTGCTTCGGCGCGCTCGCCGGAGGCTGGCTCGTGCAGTGGGTCGGCGTCGGAGGAGCCTTCGTCATCGACGCCGCGACCTACGTCGTGAGCGCCGTGTTCCTGATCGGCGTGCGCCTGCCGCCCGTTCCCAAGCAGGAGCAGCCATTCCGCTGGCGTGATATCGTGCTGATGACCGACCTCAAGCGCGGCCTCACGCACGTGCGCTCGCTCGGAATCGCGCCGATCCTGTGGACGAAGACCTACTGGGGCGCGGCAGGCGGGTACCTCGTGCTGCTCTCGCTCGCGGGCCGCGACCGCTTCGGCGAGGTCCCGGAAGCGACGAGCTCCGCTTCCGAGTTGGCCGCAGCGGCCGGGGCGACGGCCGTCGCCACCGGGGCGCTCTACACCGCGCGCGGAGTCGGCACGGGCCTCGGGCCGCTCGTCGCGAACTTCGTGTTCGGGAAGAGCGACGCCGCCCTGCGGCGCCAGATCAGCGCGGGTTTCGTCGTCGCCGCGGTCGGGTACGCCCTCTTCGGATTCACGACGAGCCTCTGGGCTGCTTGCGTCTTCGTCGCGGTCGCGCACGTCGGAGGGTGCGCCCTGTGGGTCGCGTCGACGGTCTTGTGGCAGAAGCGCGTCGAGCCAGCCTACCGCGGACGAGTCTTCGCGCTCGAGTTCCTGGCCCTGGACATCTCCTTCGCTCTCGGCGGCCTCGTCGCCGGGGCGATCTACGACGCGACCGAATCGCTGGCGCAGACCGCCTGGATCGTCTCCGGGATGGTGCTGGCGCTCGGGATGGCCTGGACCTGGTCCTCCCGCGGGGTTCTCGCCCCCGGACCCGGCGCCGAGGTTTTCCCGACCGCGAAGCCGCTGGTCGAGGAGGACGACGGATGACTCTCCGATGGTAGATTCCCGCGCTCTCCCACCGCCGGATCCCGCGTGAGCACGAACCGCGTTGCCGTCGTCGAGTCGAACCTCGACGCCTATCTCGAGAGCGCCGTCGCCGCGCCGCGCCGGCTCGCGCCCGGCGATCCGATCCGCGCGGGATCTTCGCTCACCGCGCGCAAGGCGATCGAGCTGTTCGAGGACCAGGTCCTCTCGCGCGCTCTCGACGTCACCGCGCGCGAGCTCAAGAGGACGAACCGGAGCTTCTACACGATCTCGAGCGCGGGCCACGAGAACAACGTCGCCCTCGGCGCGCTGCTCCGCCTCGACGATCCGTGCTTCCTCCATTACCGGTCGGGCGCGCTGATGATGGCTCGCAGCCGCAAGGCGCCGGGCGTGACTCCGGCGTTCGACACGCTGCTCTCCATGTGCGCTTCGTCCGACGATCCGATCAGCGGCGGCCGCCACAAGGTCTGGGGCAGCCGCAGGATGTGGGTCCCGCCGCAGACGTCGACGATCGCGTCGCACTTGCCGAAGGCGGTGGGCCTCGCGCGCGCGATCACGCCCGTGCGTGGGCGGACTTTCGACACGGGTCTCCGCCCCGACGCCATCGTCCTCTGCTCGTTCGGCGACGCCTCGGTGAACCATGCGACCGCGCTCGCTGGCCTGAACGCCGCGCGCTACGTCCACCGCCGCGGCATTCCGGTGCCGATCCTCTTCCTGTGCGAGGACAACGGCATCGGGATCTCGGTCGACACGCCGGCGCGCTGGGTCGAGGACGTCTGGGGCGGCGCGCGGCACCTGCGCTACGTCCTGGCCGACGGCGAGATCGACGAGGTCTTCGACGCCGCCGCCGAAGCGGTGCACATGTGCCGCGCGAGCCGCGCGCCGGTCTTCCTCCACTTGAAGTGTGTCCGGCTCTGGGGGCACGCAGGCAGCGACGTCGAGACCACGTACCGCACGCCCGCCGAGATCGAGGCGATCGAAGCGCGGGATCCGATCCTCAAGAACGCCCGGAGGCTCGTGGAGACCGGCGCGGCCGATCCGGATTTCCTGCGTCAGCTCGTCGCGGACACGCGGGAGCGCGTGCGCGCGGCGGCGGAGGAGGCCGCGCGCCGGCCGAAACTCACGACGCGCGCCGCGGTCGTCGCGCCGCTGGCGCCCTACGACGAAGCGGCGATCCGGGCGCTCGCGTCGTCGCCCGTGGACGAGTCGAAACGGAGCGCGACCTTCGGTGCGGCGCTCCCCGAGGCTACGCAGAGCTCCACCAGGCGGACGTTGGCCGCCCACGTGAACTCCGCGCTCGCCGACGAGATGCTGCGGCGCCCCGAGATGCTCGTCTTCGGTGAGGACGTCGCGAAGAAGGGCGGCGTCTACGCCGTGACCGCCGGACTCCAGAAGCGATTCGGCCCGGGACGCGTCTTCGACACGCTGCTCGACGAGACGACGATCCTCGGCGTCGCGCAGGGCATGGCGCACGTCGGCTACCTGCCCGTGCCGGAGATCCAGTACCTGGCGTACATCCACAACGCGCTCGATCAGCTCCGCGGCGAGGCCTGCTCGCTCTCCTTCTTCTCGAACGGCCAGTTCACCAACCCGATGGTCGTGAGGGTGCAAGGGCTCGCCTACCAGAAGGGCTTCGGCGGCCACTTCCACAACGACAACTCGGTGGGAGCCTTGCGCGACATCCCCGGGCTGATGCTCGCCGTTCCCTCGCGCGGAGACGACGCGGCGCGGATGTTCCGCGGGGCCATCGCGACCGCGCTTGCGTGCGGGAGGATCGTAGTGTTCCTCGAGCCGATCGCGCTGTACCACGAGCGCGACCTGCACGAGGAGGGCGACGAGGGTTGGCTGACGGACTACCCGCCTCCGCCGAGCCATCTCCTGCCAGGAGAGGTCGGTCTGTACGGCGAGGACCGCAAGGACCTCCTGATCGTCACCTACGGCAACGGCGTGCGGCTCTCGCTGCGCGCGGCGAAGCGTCTCGAGAACAATTCCAAGATCGGCGCGCGCGTCCTCGACTTGCGCTGGCTCTCGCCGCTCCCCCACGAGGCGATCCGCAAGCACGCCGAGGCCTGCCGCCGCCTCCTCGTCGTCGACGAAGGCCGCGCGACGGCCGGCGGGATCGCCGACGAGGTGATCGCCCGGCTCGCCGAATCCGGTTCGACCGTTCGCGCGCGCTCAGTCCGAGCCGCGGACACTTACGTGCCGCTCGGATCCGCGACGTCCGCCGTCCTCGTCGGCGAGGACGAGATCGTGGCCGCGGCCGAGGCGCTGCTGCGATGAAGCGCGTCGCGATCCTCTGCCCCGGCCGCGGCTCGTACACCGAGAAGTCGCTCGGATCTCTGCCCCGCGATCACGCGTGGGTGCGGCGCGCCGACGAGCTGCGCGCGGAGCGCGGGCTGTCGTCGCTCGCCGAGCTCGACGGCGCCAGGAAGTTCGAGCCCGAGCGCCACCTCGCCCCCGCGGACGTCTCGCCGATGATCTGGCTGGTCTCGATGCTCGACGCGGCGGCCGCGGCGCCGGAGTACCGCGTCGTGTGCGTCGCCGGGAACTCGATGGGCTGGTACACGGCGCTCTCGGTAGCGGGCGCCCTCGACTTCGACGATGGGTTCCGCCTCGTGCAGGAGATGTCGATGCTGCAGCACAAGCAGCAGAAGTCCGAAGGCGGCGGGCAGATCATCTTTCCCGTGATCGACGAGAGCTGGAGAGGCGACTCGAAGCTCGAAACGGCCGTCGAGGAAGCGCTCGTGAGCTCGAACGGCGAAGCGATGTCCTCGATCCGCCTCGGCGGCTACGCCGTGCTCGCCGGGACCGAGGCCGGGATCGCGCACCTGATGAAGTCGCTCCCGCGCGTGAAGCTCGGACAGAACCTGTACCCCTTCCGCCTGATGCAGCACGGCGCCTACCACACGCCGCTCGTCGAGGGAGTCGCCGAGGAAGCGCGGCGGCGCCTCGCCGATCTCCGTTTCACCGCGCCGAAGGTGACGCTCGTCGACGGCCGCGGCGGCCGATTCACGCCCTGGTCGACGGATCCGGCGGAGCTCGCGGCGTACACGCTCGGGCAACAGGTCTCGTCGCCCTTCGACTTCACCTCGAGCGTGCGCGTCGCCTTGCGCGAGCACGCGCCCGACCGCCTCGTGTGTCCTGGCCCCGGCAATTCGCTCGGCGGCGTGTGCGGCCAAATCCTCGTCGAGGAGGGTTGGCGCGGGATCCGTTCGCGCGAGGACTTCGACCGCGTCCAGGCAAGCGAGGAGCCGATCCTCGTCTCGATGCGGCGCTAGACGAGCCGCGGCGGATCCTGCGGGGCCCTGGCTTCCAGCTTCGGCGGCGCGAGAAGACGCTGCCGAGCCGCCGCGGCGGCCGCGTCGAGGTCGGCGTACGCGCGTCGGACTTCCTCCAGCCCGTGCGCGCGCTCCAGGCGCCGGACGATGAAGTGCCCGGTCGCCATGTCCTGGAAGTGACTGACGAAGATCGCGTTGATCGTCGCGCCGCCGACGGCGCCGACGACGGGCACGGCCTGGGCCGCGAGCTTCTCCGAGACCGCGACGCTGAAGCGCGAGGCGATCTGCGCGACGAGCCGCACGAGGACGGGCGCTCCTTCCTCGACGATCCCCTTCTTCGCGATGAACTCGGCGGCTTCCGCGACGGCGAACGTCAGCGCGCTGCGCACCGCGAAGTATCCCGTCTCGGCCGCGTCGTCGCCCTTTCCGCGGCCGCCGAAGGCGAAGACCTCGATGCACGCCAGGCGCGATTCCGGGCGCGAGAGATCCTCGCCCTCGCTCCGCGCGATGTCCGCTACCGAGCGGAGGATGATCGTTGTCGAGACGGGGAGCTCGATCGCGAGCGCGGGCAGCCCGAAGAAGCCTCCGGCGGCGCCGCTTCCGACCGCGAGGATCTTGTGCGAGAAGCGCGAGGCCTTTCTGGGCTTCTTCCGCATCGTCGCGGTGGCGACCCGCAGCGCGGCGCGCAGCGACTTCGTCGTCGCGTCATTCACGAGCGCCGAGGCGCGCTTCGGCAGGAGCGCCATCCCCTTCTCGACCGGCGTCCCGATCAGGTTCGTGAGCTTGATGGCAATGCCGGGATGCTCGAGGAGCTGCTGCGCCCGGCGCAGGTCCTCGATCTCGGCGACGGAGAGCGGCATCGGAGGTCCTTCGGCCCGAGCATACGCGGCCGCTAGAGGCGGATCGACCGCGCTCCGTCGGAAGGCTCGGCTACGAAGAGCGCATCCCGTGCGAACGGATCGATCCCGCGGGACCCGTAGAACGCGCCCCGGAGACCCGTCAGGAACCCCGCGAGACTCTCTGCGCGCGTCAAGAGGACTGCGCAACCGCCGAAGCCGGCGCCGGTGAGGCGGGCCCCCGCCGCTCCGTGCTCGCGCGCGGCCGCCACGAGCTCGTCGAGCTCGGGACAACTGACCTCGTAGTCGTCGCGCAGGCTCGCGTGGGACGCGTCGAGGAGCCGCCCGAAGGACTCGAGGCTGCCCGAGCGCATCGCCGCGACGGCTTTCGCGACACGGAGCCCTTCGCCGACGACGTGGCGGAAGCGCCGATCGAGCGGATCGGGCAGCGTCCTGGCGAGATCCAGCAGCTCCCCCTCGGGAAGATCGGCGATCAGCGAACGATACGGCCGTCGCTTCGCCAGGATCTCGAGAGCCCGCCTGGTTTCCAGGACGCGGGCGTTGTAGCCGGCTTGGGCTTCGCCCGTCTTCTTCGCCTCGACCAGCGAGTTGGCGATCACGAACCGCCAATCGGACGGGACGGGCACGGGATCGAGGCGGATCGGATCGAAATCGATCGCCACCGCGTGTCCCGCGCGGCCACCGAGCGAGATGGCCTGGTCCATGCCTCCGCTGTGCGTGCCGACGTAGCGCTCCGCGCGAGCGGTGAGTTCCATGAGCTCCTTCAGGTCGATCTCGATCTCGTTCGCGGCGAGCAGCGCGAGCGCGGACGCGACCACGAGTGCCGACGAGGATGCCAGTCCCGCCGCGGCGGGGATGTCTCCCGAGACGAACCCGTCGAAGCCGCGAACGAGCGGCTCACGCCGATGCAGAGCCTGCGCCGCCGCCTTGGCGTAGTTGATCCACGACCCAGCCGGAGACGGATCGATCGCGCCGGAGATCTCGAACTGCGCAGCCTCGAAGCGCGGATCCGGGTTGGCGAGGCACACCCGAGTATCGTCGCGCGGGCGCAGCTCGATCCGGACGGACCGCTGGATCGCCATGGGGAACACGGGCAGCCCGTTGTAGTCCGTGTGCTCGCCGATCAGGTTCACACGGCCCGGAGCGCGGACGGAATGCGTCGGGGAGGAGGTCGGCACGTCGGGAGGCCATGCTACCTGGGCGCTCCCCGGCCTCCGTGAGTACCATGGGCGCCGCCCGCCGTCTGAATCGTTCGGCGGTTCCGCTCCCAACCACAGACTCCATTCCTTCCCGCAGGAACTCCATGAATACCGCCCTGAAGCTGTCTCTCGCCGCCGTCGCGCTCGTCGGAGGAACCGTTCTCGTCACCGCAGCCGCTCTCCGCCCTCAGGACAAGGGCGAGGGAGCGCCGCCGGACATGGATCCCGCGATGATGATGAAGATGATGGAGCTCGCGACGCCCGGCGAGCCCCACAAGGAGCTCGCGAAGCTGGTCGGCACTTGGGAGATCGATTACAAGATGCGCTGGGGACCCGACATGCCCTGGATGGACACGAAGGGCACGGGCGAAGTGAAGCCTCTCCTCGGCGGACGCTACGTGATGGAGACGGTCCAGTTCGAGGTGATGGGCATGCCGATGGAGGGCCTGCACATCCTCGGGTACGACAACATGAAGAAGGAGTACATCTCCCTCTGGGCCGATTCGATGAGCACGTGGTGGGTCACCTCGCGCGGAAAGGAGAGCGCGGATGGGACGATCGAGTACAAGGGCACGATGATCGACGTCGCCGGCGAGCGGCCCTACCGGATGGTGATCCACCCGAAGAGCGATGACCTCCACGAGGCCGAGATGTACGACACGATCCCGCCTGCCGGGGAAGTCAAGGTGATGACGATCACCTCGAAGCGGAAGAAGTAGCCGTCCGGCTGCCCAGAGCCTCGATGCGCAAGTCAGGAACTCGAGCGGACGGCCAGTGATTCCGCTCGGAGACGCCTAGACAGAGCAGCGGCCCCGGCTCGAGGGCCGGGACCGCCGCTTCGCCAACGGTTACGCGGGACGCCCATCACGCCCCGCGCTGCCTCTCACGGCAGGACGATGGGGATCAGCACCCGGTCAACCGTGTGGATGCGTCCGTTGGCTGCCGGCACGTTGAGCGGCCATGTGACGCGCGGGTTCTTCAACTCCGGCTCGGGTTCGCGCGAGGCGCCCCCTGGATGCGGAGCAGGCGGGGTGGTGGTTATCCCCCATCGCCTGGACGAACGGGTGCACACCCACGGAGCTTCGCAAGGCCGGGTACCGGAGCCGCCCGTGCCGCGAGGGCCTGCAGGTCGTCTACCCGATGCACCGCGAGCCAGGCATGGGAACCCCCTGGCGGGTCGGCATTCCAGCGGTTGGCGATCGATCCCAGCCTGCGGGATTCTGCTGGGCGACCTGCATCCATCGGGGCGGCAGAGGCGAAGAGCAGGCGGTCCACTGAAACCCCAAAGGAACCCTCCCCATGCACTCTCTCCTCCACGGCGGCCTTCTCATGGCCGTCGCCACGACTCTCAACTTCTCCACCGGCGAAGGCAGCTCCGCGACCTGCGCGGATCGAACCGCGTCCGCTTCGTCCGTCGAGACCAAGACGATCGTCGAGACCGCCATCGGCGCCGGGAGCTTCAAGACCCTGGTCAAGGCCCTCGAAGCGGCCAATTTGGTCGATGCGCTGAAGGGACCGGGCCCCTTCACCGTCTTCGCGCCCAGCGATGAGGCCTTCGCCAAGCTCCCCAAGGGAACGCTCGAGAACCTGCTCAAGCCCGAGAACGCGGAGACCCTTTCGACCATCCTCACCTATCACGTCGTCTCCGGCGATGTTCGTGCCGAGAAGGTCGTCAAGCTGAATTCGGCCACCGCCCTCAACGGTCAACGCATCGCCGTGAACGTCGACAAGGCCGGCGTGCGAGTGGCCGGGTCTGGCGTGGTCAAGACCGACATCGCCTGCAGCAATGGCGTCATCCACATCGTGGATCAAGTGATGATGCCCGCCACGAAGAACCTCGTGACGACCGCGGTCGACGCGGGCCAGTTCAAGATCCTCGCCAAGGCTCTGGGCGCGGCCGGCCTGGTCGAGGCGCTCTCCGGCAAGGGTCCGTTCACGGTCTTCGCGCCCACGGACGAGGCCTTCGGCAAGCTGCCGAAGGGCACCCTCGAGAGTCTCCTCGAACCCGCCAACAAGGAGAAACTCGTCGAGATCCTCCAGCTCCACGTGGTTGGCAGCCGCGTGTACGCCGACCAGCTTTCGAACTCGGTCATCGAGACCCTGGGCGGTGGCAAGGTGAAGATCGAGGTTGGCGAGGACGGTGTGATGGTCGGCGAGGCGAACGTGAAGAAGGCTGACCTGGAGACCACCAACGGCGTGATCCACGTGATCGATCGCGTGCTCCTTCCTGGAGCGTGACCTTCCTCTCCTCTTCTCTCCCCTCCTCTTCTGTCAGCCCCGGCTCCACCCGCTGGAGTCGGGGCTTTTCTTTCACCCCGAGCCGATTCCCCTCACCACGTCTGCCCGAAAAAAAGCCCAAGCGCTGATCTTCGCCGCCGCCGGGTTGTCGTTCTTCCTGTCGGTCTACCTCTGGTTCCTGGTCGATCGTGAGCAAGGGCTGTTCGTCGGAGTCTGGGTTCCCTCCATCCTCTCCTTCGGCGCCCTGTCGCTGATGGGGGGAGGTGAGACCCGTGAGCAATCTCTTCCTCTTCGACGACTCCGCCGCCGAACCTGCCAACCCGAACTCGCCGCCGATCCGCGTCTGCGAGGGCTGGCGCTCGGTGGACGAGGTGTGACTGTCCTGCTTCACGCTGGTCCCCGATCAACCGCAGCACCTTCCGGACCTCTGGCGATTCGCGCCTCCTCCACGCGCTCGGGCGCGCTGGAGTCGGGCGCCGGATCACGCGGGCGTCTGGCGTGGACCCTGGGGCACATCGATACGAATCGTCCGGGCTAGCCGTTCCCCGGCGAGGCCCCGGCTGTTCCCGGGGACGACTCTTCGCCGAAGCCGCCGCCCAGCGCCGCATAGAGGGCGACAAGGTCGGCGAGCAGATCCGCGTCGCTCGTGGCCACCTGGTCGTCGAGCTCGGCTCCCACGCGCTCCGAGTCGAGCACGACCTGGAAATCGGCGAGGCCCTCGCGGTACTGCGTGCGCGCCAGCCCGACCGCGCGGCGCGCCTGGGCGGCGCCGGCCTCGACCGAGCGGCGACGTTCGTGCCCGCGGACGTAGGAGGTCAAGCTGTTCTCCGCCTCCTCGAGCGCCCTGAGCACGGTGTGCTCCCATGCGATCATGGCCTCCTCGGCGCGCGCGTCCTGCGCCTCGACGCGAGCGCGCAGGCGACCGCCGTCGAACAGGCTCCAGCGCAGCGAGGGCCCCAGTCCCCACGCGCCGCTGTCGCTCTCGAACAAGTCGCCGACGCGGGTGGTGGCGAGGCCCAGGTCGCCAGCCAGCGTGAGCCGCGGGTACAGGTCAGCCTGCGCGACGCCGATGCGGGCGACCTCGGCGGCGAGCGCGCGCTCGGCCCGTCGGACGTCCGGCCGCCGCCGCAGCAGGTCGGCGGGAACGCCGACGGCTACCCGCTCGGGCGCCCGCGGCAGTGCCCTCAGCTCCTGGAGCGCCTGTCCTAGGTAGCCCGGAGCGCGGCCCACCAGGACCGCCAGGCGGTTCTCGGCGCGGCGCGTGCCGATCTCGAGCGCAGGGACGCGAGCGCGGGTCGCCTCGACGTTCGTCGCAGCCTGGGCCACGTCTCGCTCGTCGACGAGTCCAGCTTCGTAGCGCGAGCGCACCAGGGCCAACGAATCCTCCTGCAGCGCGAGGTGGGTGCGGGCGATCGCGAGACGGTTCTGGAATGCGCGCAGGTCCACGTACGCGGTCGCCGTCTCGGCTGCGACCAGCACCGCCACGGCCCGCGCGTCCTCGAGGGTGGCGTCGAGGTCGGCCTCGACGGCCTCGATCGAGCGCCGCACGCGGCCCCAGAGATCCACCTCCCACGACGCGGCCAAACCGAACCTGTGGGTGGTCGCCTCGGGCGCGAACGCGCCGAACGGAGTGCTGTCGCTCTCGTCGCGGCGCACGACGGAGGCTTCGAGGTCGAGCGCGGGCCGCAGCTCGCCTTCCACGATGCCCGCGACCGCGCGTGCGCGGCGCACGCGGGCCAGGGCCTCGCGCAGATCCGGCCCGCGCGTCAGTGCCTGCTCGATCAGGTCGTCGAGCAGCGGTTCGTCGAGCTGCCGCCACCAGCGCGCAAGCGCGGGCGCGTCCGGTGCCAGCCACTGACTCTCCAGCCCGCTCCACGTGTCGGGCACGTCGATGACGGGCGGTTCGTAGTCGCGACCGAGGGTCGTGCAGCTCGCGAGCAGGATGGGAACGATCGCGCTGAAGATGCGTCCCCGGAGCGCGTTCAGGTTGATGTAGGTCATGACTACGCCACAGCCGGCGCGGCCGGAACGGGAGCCGCGGCAGCGGGCTCCGTGGAGGTCGAGGTCGCGCCGCGTTCGGCCGCGATCAGGGAGTAGAAGACGGGAACGACGAAGAGGGTGAAGAGGGTCCCGAGGGTCACGCCGGTCACGAGCACCGTGCCTATGCTGTTGCGCGCCTCTGCCCCGGGTCCGGTGACGAACACGAGCGGCAGGTGGCCGAACACCGTCGCCGCGGTCGTCATCAGGACCGGGCGCAGGCGCGTCGAGGCGGCCTCGCGCAGGGCGGCGAGCTTCGCGAGCCCCTCCTCCTGCAGCTTGTTGGCGAACTCGACGATCAGGATGCCGTTCTTCGCGACCAGCCCCACGAGGGTGATGAGACCCACCTGCGAATAGATGTTGATCGTCGTGAGCTCGAGGTAGGCGAAGACCAACGCGCCCGAGATTGCGAGGGGCACGGAGCCGAGCAGCACGATCAGCGGGTCTCGGAAGCTGTGGAACTGCGCCGCCAGCACCAGGTAGATCATGGCGATGGCGAAGGCCAAGGAGACCGTCAACGCCGCGCCCTCGCGGCGGATCTGACGCGACTCGCCGGCGTGGTCGATCGACATGCCGGTCGGAAAGGCCGCACGGGCGGCCTCCTCGAGCACGCTCAGGGCCTCTTCCTTGGTGACGCCCGGCAGGACGCCGCCGAAGATGCGCACGGCGTTGCGCTGCTGGAAGCGGTTGAGGGAGCGCGGGCCCGTGCTCGACTCGACCCGTGTGAACGTCGAGACTGGGACCAGGCGGCCGTCGGGGGTCTTGATCTTCAGGTCGAGCAGGGGCCCTAGGTCACCGCGCCGCTCCGTCGCGAGCTGCGGGATGACCTTGTAGCTGCGGTCGTGGTAGTTGAAGCGGTTGACGTAGCCGCCGCCGAGGAGCGTGCCGAGCTCGCCGCCGACCGACGCCAAGTCGATGCCGAGGTCGGCGACGCGATCGCGGTCGACGACGACGCGCGACTCCGGGCGGTCGATCTTGAGGTCGGTGTCGACGTACAGGAACTTGCCGCTCGCCCAGCCCGCTCCGACGACGGCGCCGACCGTCTCGAGGAACTCCTCGGGCGGCGCCTCGCTCTGCAGGACCAACTCCACGTCGTACTGGCCCGGCGTTGGGAGAGGGGGATCGAGGCGCGGGAACACCCGCAGGCCGGGGACCTTCGAGACCGCGGCGAACAGCTCGCCGTACAGCTCTTGCGTCGAGCGCTTGCGCGAGCGCCAGTCCTCGGTGGCCATGCCGCCGAAGCCCCCCCACGCGCCGACCAGGGACCACATGAAGCGCGCCTCCGGTAGCGCGGTGACGGCCTCGACGACTCGAAGGGACTCGCGGTCGACGGCCTCGAGGGTCGCGTCAGGCGCGGCCTCGAAGAACAGGCTCACGTGACTCTGGTCCTCCACCGGGGCGAGCTCGCGCCGCGCGCCGCCGTACAGCGGCCAGGCTGCAGCGGTCACCAGCGTGGCCGCGACGACAAGCCCCCATCGCATGCCGAGGGCCTTGTCGAGCAGCCGCTCATAGCCGGAGCGCACCGACTCGAAGCCGCGGTTGACGAAACGGGTCAGGCGGCCTTGCCGTCCGCTGGGGTGCACGAATCGCGAGCTCATCAGCGGGGAGAGGGTCAGGGCGACGATGCCCGAGACCACGACCGCGGCTGCCAGCGTGATGGCGAACTCGAGGAACAGCGAACCCGTCAGCCCGCCTTGGAAAGCGAGTGGCGTGTACACGGCAGCCAGCGTGATCGTCATCGCGACGATCGGCCCGAACAGCTCGCGCCCGGCGACGAGTGCGGCATCGCGGCGGCTCTTGCCCAGGCGGACGTGACGCTCCACGTTTTCGACGACGACGATCGCGTCGTCGACGACGAGCCCGACCGCGAGCACGATGGCGAGGATCGTCAGCAGGTTGAGGCTGAACCCGAGGGCGACCATCACGATCGTCGCGCCGATCAGCGACACGGGCATCGCGACGAGGGGCACGAGGGCCGTGCGCAGCGAGCCGAGGAACAGGTACACGACCAGGCCGACGATCAGGATCGTCTCGACCAGGGTCTTCGTGATCTCGGACAGCGCGTCGCTCATGAAGAGGGTGCCGTCCCAGACCAGGCGCATCTCGACGTCCGCGGGCAGCGTCGGCCGGATCCGGTCGAGCTCCGCGCGCAGTCGACTGGCAACGTCCAGTTCGTTCGTGCCGATGACCGTCCAGACACCGAGGTAGACGCTCTGCTCGTCGTTGTACTTCGCGACCAGGTCCGCGTCCTCGGCGCCGAGCTCCACGCGCGCGACGTCGCGCAGGCGCACAATCGCTCCGTCGCCGTGGGCTACGATCAAGTCCTCGAACTCCGCGGTCGTGCGCAAGTCGGTGTCCGCGAGCAGGTCGACCTGCACGGCGTTGCCTTTGATCTGTCCGACCGCGGCCAGGTAGTTGTTGCGCCACAGCGCCTCGTGAACGTCGCCCGGGGACAGGTTGTAGGCCGCGAGCGCGTCGGGATCGATCCAGACGCGCATCGCGATCTGCCGGCCGCCCTCGTGGCTCGTGACGCGCTGGACGCCTTCGAGCGTCGAGAGCTGCGGTTTGACCGTGCGCACGAGCAGGTCGGTCAGGATCGACGTGCTGCGCTCCTGCGACGTGAAGCTGACGTAGAACGTGGCGTAGGGGCGGTCGGCGCGCTGGATCTCGATACGCGGCGGCTCGGCCTCGCTCGGCAGCTCGGAAAGCACTCCTTGCAGCCGCGCGCTGACCTCCGCGAGAGCGGCCGTCGAGCTGTGGTCGAGTTTCAGGCGCACGTTCACGGTGCTGAGACCGGCGCGGCTCGAGGACTCGACGTGGTCGACGCCGCTGATCGCGGAGACGGCGTTCTCGATGGGTGTGGTCAGGAAACCCGCAACCGTCTCTGCGCTGGCGCCCGTGTAGACGGTCGTGATCACGATCGAGGAACTCTCGATCTGCGGGAATTGCTGCACCGGGAGCGCGGAGACCGCGCGCCATCCGACCAGGAGCAGGACCAGGTTGACGACCACCGCGAGGACGGGGTGGCGTACGAAGACGTCGGTCAAGGATCGCATGGTGGGATTCCTCAGCGGGCGGCTTGGGCCGCGTGATCGTGTCGATCCGTCAGCGCGACGCGCGCGCCGTCGAAGAGCTTGAACGAGCCTGCGGCGGCGACGCGTTCGCCGGCGGCAAGGCCCTGTGCAATGACGACCTCGTCGCCAAGGAGGGGACCGCTGACGACGTCGCGGCGCGCGGCGCGCAGCACGTCCGCCGCGTCGGGCGCGACGACGAACACGTATTCGCCCGCCGGGCCGCGGCGCAGCGCACTGTTCGGAAGCACGACGGCCGTCATCGGTGCGCTGAGCGGCACGCGCAGCACGACGGAGGAGCCCGGCACGAGCCGGTGTTGCGGGTCCTCGACCCGCGCCCGGACCCCGATGCTGCGGGTCGCGGAATCCACGCGTGCGTCGAGCGCTAGGACCTCGGCCGTCAGGCGCTGCTCCCCTTCGGTGAGCAGCGCCGCCAGGCGTGAACCGACGGGCAGTTTCTCGGCCTGGTGCTGGGGCAAGGCGAAGTCGACGTGCACCGCATCGTCGACGCCCTGCAACGTCGTCAGCAGCGTGCCGCTCTCGAGGAACTGGCCGGGGTGGACGTCGGCCAGGCCGACCCGCGCCCGGAAAGGCGCGCGGATCGTCTTGCGCTCGATCAAGGACTCGTGGCGCTCGACCCGGGCGAGTGCGATCTCGAGCTGCGAGCGCGCTCGATCGAGGTCCGCGGCGGCTGCGCCGTTGCCCTCGTGCGCGCGCTGCACACGACCGAGCAGAGTCTGGGCCAGGCTGGCGTCGGCACGCAGGGAACGCAGCTCGGCCTGCTCGACGTCGACGTCGAGGGCGACCAGGAGGGCGCCCTCCTCGACGACATCACCCGCCTGCAGATGCACCTCGCGGACGGTGCCGGGCAATTCGTTGCGCAGGCTGACGGAGCGCAGGGCGCGCACCGTGCCGATCGCGGTCGTGGTCGGCACCTGTTCGCGCGTCCCCGAGATCGCAGTCTCGATCACCTGTTCGAGCTCGGGCTTCGCGGCGAGCGTGCGGTCGGCCGCCGCGGTCGCGGCTTGCTTCCAGGCGCTGAGACCGAAGCCGCTCGCGAGGACGGCCGCGACGAGGCAGAGCGACGCGATCGTTCCCTTTCTGCCAGGCCGCGCTGCGGGGGGCGGGGGTGCGCCCGGCAACCTGGGCGAGGCTCCGGGAAGACCCTCGCGCACGATCGGCGCCGGCGAGTCGTCCCGCGTGAAGTCGGTGACCGTGGGATGGGAACCGTTGGTTAGGTGCGGATGCATGTTTCGAATCTTCGGAGAAGGAGTGGATCGGTTCGTGGACTTGCTCGGTGCCCCCGGAGTTGGGAGAGCAGACGTAGGCGGCGCCGGGCCCTTACACCGATTCGGGCGCCCTTCACGTCGGGCGCGCGGTTCCGTGTGGAGTGCCCGGTCGAGGGTCGCGTCGGATCACGACTGCCGGTGTTGGGACAGGCGACGGTCGAGGGACAGGCGTCCACCGCCCATGACGACGAGGACCGCGGCGAGTGTCGCGAGCAGGATGTGGAACTCGAAGCCCTCCCCCGCCTGTGCGCCGGACCAGTTCATGAAGAACCCGTGGGCGAGGTGCTCGTTCCAGACCGCGCCGGCCATGATCGCCACGAAAGCGCCCGCGATCGGGCGCGTCGCCAGCCCGGCGATCAGGAGCAGCGGCCCGAAGAATTCGAGAAGGATGATCGCGACCCCGGCGAACGCCGGAAGCCCGATGCTCCCGGTGAAGTACCCGAGCGTCCCCTCGAATCCGTAGCCGCCGAACCAGCCGAGGAGTTTCTGGGCGCCGTGAGCGAACATGACGACGCTGAGCCCAGCGCGCGCGATCAGAGGAGCGACGTTGTCCGAGGTCGCGAGCATCGCGTGGAGACGAGATGCACGCCCAGGCAACTGTTGACTAGTCAATGAAATGGTGGAAGAAGTGGAAGTGGAAGTGGAAGAGTTCATGGGACGGTTTCTCTCTGGGTCAGGGTTGGTGGATCCGAACCTTGTTCAGTAGGCGGATCCAGGTCGCCACCTCACCGGGGGTGAGGCAGTCGAGACACATGTCGTCGAGGCCATCCATGGCCTCGTCGAGTTCCTCGAGTTCCCGCAGGCCCGCTTTCGTGATCTTGCAGACCACTTGGCGGCGGTCCTCGGGACTGCGGTCGCGCTCCACCAGCCCTTTCGAGGCAAGGCGGTCGATCAGTCGCGTGATGCCTGGTGCGCGCTCCACCAAGCGATCGGGAATCGCGAGCGTCGGGAGACCGGCAACACCAGCGCCGCGCAGGATCCGCAGCACGTTGTACTGCTGCAGCGTGAGGTCGCCGCGTGCGCCCAGGATGTCCGCGAAGCGGCGCCGCACGGCGTCCGTCGTGAGCAGCAAGGCCAGGATGGCCTCTTGCCTGCGCGAACGAAACGGCTTGGTCTGGTGGAGGGCTTCGCTCACGGTTCGGGGCTTGGGCCGCATGCTGGCTGCATTCTGGTGGGGAATAGTTGATGTGTCAAGTATTGACTTGGAGATCATCATGCGGGCGCGCCTCCCCGCGTTTCGCCTCGGCCTGGGCCCAGGCGCAGGGACGTGACCTGCTCCGCCCCGCCAGAGCGGGCGTGGCAGGTCGGCTCCCCGGGCGCCAACCCCGGCGCTTGGGAGCACCACGCTCCGACGGCCGGGCTGCAGCTGGGAGCACCACGCCCCGACGGCCGGGCACCAGCGCGGCTCACAGCGTCACCTTGCGCAGACGCAGCGCATTGAGAACGACCGAGATCGAGCTCAGGCTCATGGCAGCGCTCGCGAGCATGGGGTCGAGCAGCAGGCCGAAGAAGGGATAGAGTGCGCCGGCCGCGACCGGCACGCCGAGCGCGTTGTAGAGGAAGGCGAAGACCAGGTTCTGCCGGACATTGCCCATGGTTGCGCGCGACAGCTTGCGGGCGCGCACGATGCCCATTAGGTCGCCCTTGACCAAGGTCACGCCGGCGCTCTCCAGGGCGATGTCTGTCCCGGTCCCCATGGCGATGCCGACGTCCGCCCGTGCCAGTGCCGGTGCATCGTTGACTCCGTCCCCGGCCATGGCCACCACATAGCCCCGGGCCTGCAGCCGGCGCACGAACTCGTCCTTCTCCGCGGGCAGTACGCCGGCGGTGACGTCGACGATGCCCAGATCGCGGCCGACGGCTGCGGCGGTCGCCGGTTCGTCGCCGCTGAGCATGACGACTTGCAGACCTTCCTCGCGCAGGAGCCGCAGGGCCTCGGGAGTCGTGGCCTTGATCGGATCGGCCACTCCCATGGCCCCTGCCAGGGCGCCGTCGACGAGCGCATAGATAACCGTGGAACCGCTCTCCCGGAGCGCCGCGACCTGCCGCTCGAGTCCCATCGGGCGGACGCCGAGCTCCGCCAGCAGGGCCTCGTTGCCCAGGGCCACCGCGCGCTCCCCCACGCGACCTTGCACGCCCTTCCCGGGCACTGACGTGAAGTCCGCCAGGGGCAACAGCTCGAGACCGCGCTCGTGCGCGGCGGCCAGGACTGCGCCGGCGAGAGGGTGTTCGCTGCCGCGCTCCAGACTGGCGGCCAGCGTGAGCAGCTCGGCTTCGCCGTACTCGCCGGTCGTAAGCACGCGCTTGAGCCGCGGCTTGCCTTCGGTCAGCGTTCCGGTCTTGTCCACCACGAGCACCTGCACACGCTCGAGCGCCTGCAACGCCTCGGCATCCCGGATCAGGACGCCGGCGGCCGCTCCTCGGCCGGTGCCGACCAGGATCGACATCGGAGTGGCCAGTCCGAGGGCGCACGGGCAGGCGATGATCAGCACCGCCACGGCGTTCGCGAGCGCGAAGCTGAAGGCCGGCGCGGGGCCGAAGATGAGCCAGGCTCCCAAGGTCAGGAGGGCGATGACGATCACGACCGGCACGAACCAGCTGGCCACCACGTCCGCCAGGCGCTGAATCGGCGCGCGGCTGCGCTGAGCCTCCGCCACCAGGCCCACGATGCGACTCAACAGGGTCTCGCTACCCACCCGTTCGGCGCGCAGGATCAGGCTCCCCGCGCCATTCAGCGTCCCGCCGGAGACCGCGTCGCCGGCCTGCTTGGTCACGGGCAGGGCCTCACCGGTGAGCATCGACTCGTCCACGTGGCTGCGTCCCTCGAGCACGACGCCGTCGACGGGCACGCGCTCCCCGGGACGCACGCGCAACCAGTCCCCCACGTGCACGCGCTCGAGCGGCACGTCTTGCTCGCGGCCGTCGACGCTCACGATCCGCGCGCTTGGAGGGGCCAAGTCGAGCAGCGCGCGCAGCGCGCTCGAAGTGCGGCTGCGGGCCCGCAGCTCGAAGAATTGTCCCAGCAGGACCAGCGCGGTGATCACGGCCGCGGCCTCGAAGTAGACGGGCACTGCGCCCTCGGGCCCACGCAGGGACTCCGGGAAAAGCCCCGGTGCTACCGTCGCCGCCACGCTGTAGGCGAAGGCCGCGCCGACGCCCAGCGCGATCAACGTGTACATGTTGAGGTGGCGCGTCGCGAGCGAGGCCCAGCCCTTGCGGAAAAACGGCAGGCCGCCCCACATCACGACCGGCGTCGCGAGCGCGAGCTGCAACCAGGCTTGGGCCTGGACGGACAGGACCCGGCTCACGGGCCGACCCGGAATCATCTCGGCCATCGCCAGGGCGAAGACCGGCAGGCCGAGAGCCAGGCTCCATCCGAGGCGCCGGCGCGTGTCGACCAGCTCGTGACTCTCACCCTCGACGGGAATCCCGCGCGGCTCCAGGGCCATCCCGCAGATGGGGCAGTCGCCCGGGTGACCCTGTGCGATTTCGGGGTGCATCGGGCAGGTGTATTCCGTCCCGCGCGGGACCTGGGATGTCTCCGAGTGGGGCTCCGCATGCTCCGTGTCCCCCACCACGTGACCGGCGGCGCCGGGGTCGCGAGTTCGCCCTGCGCTGGGACCTTCGTCCCGGCCCGAGAGGTATCGCCCGGGTTCGGCCTCGAAACGCTCCCGGCACCCCGCGCTGCAGAAGGCAAACGTCGCGCCCCGGTGCTCGAGGACCCTTCCGCTGGCCCTGGCGGGATCGACCCGCATGCCGCAGACGGGGTCAGGTAGCAGGCTGGCTCGCTCGGGTGCGGCGGTGTGTCCGATCGTCGTCATGGGGAAAGCTCCGGTTTGGGGACACCCGCAGAGACGAACGACACTGGGCGGCATAACACCCCTTCTTTCAGGCCCTCCTCCGGTTGCGAAAGAGCCCGCAGGCCAGCGCTGGCCGTCACGCAGCGCAATCACCGCCCGCGGCGGAAGCGCGGGTTCCCCGCCTTCGACTGCGAGCGGTCAGTCGCAGGAACCGCCCGAGGCCGCGCAGGTGCAATCCACGCACCCGTGGACGGCACAGGTTCCGCAGGCCGACTCGACGCGCTTGCGCAGGGCTTCGCGTGCCCGGAACAGGCGCACCGCTGCGTTGCCGGGAGTGATTCCGGCCTCTCGGGCGTAGTCCTTGACCGAAGCGCCCTCGACCTCCATTCGCAGAACGGCCTGGGCGTACTCGGGCTTCAGGCTGCCAGCAAGCTCGACCACGCACTGGCAGATCACCCGCTCGGCCTCGGGATCGGGACCCGCCTCGGGCAGCTCCGCGCCGAGCTGGTCGAGCACGCGCTGCCCCGTGGCGCGCCGGCGCTGGTGATCCACCACGGCGTTGCGCAGAACCCGGTAGAACCAGGCGGTCAGGGCTTCCCGTTCTCGCAGAGTCGCGCCTCGCTGCAGGCCGCGCACGAACGCATCCTGCAGGATGTCCTCGGCCAGCGCCCGGTCGCCGACCTTGCTCACGAGGAAGTCGAGGAAGCGCCGGTGCTGCTGGACCAGCAGCTCGGCCACCTCCGAGTCCGGCGGAGCGACGGGGGCCATGTCCTCCCGACTTGCATCAGGGCCCGGCATGGTCTCATGCTAAAGACAAGCATCGCTGAGAGGCAGTCGAAAAGCGGCTTTCACCTCGACCACGAGGCCGAGCTTTGCGAGCCGGCGGATGAGGTGCGCGGCGACTTGTCTTTGTCGCGGCTGGCACGAGGTCTTCGCGCAGGACGCCCCGCTGCAGCATGTGATCGACGACTGCCGCCATCCACAACGAAGTCAGCACAGCCGCCCAGCGCTCAGCGCATCGGCAGCACGAGCTCGCCCCGGTGCGGCGCTGCACAGCGCCGCGCGGGCCCCCTGCGGTCCGCATCCGGATGCGGAGAGCCTCGCCGCGGTGATCGACGACCTCGGGCCGATCCTCGTGATCGCACTCTTCTACCCGAGCGGAATCCAGCTCGCCGGCATGCCCGTGGTGGCGAGCAGCGTGCTCGGCATGCAGTGGGTCGGGGTGCGCTCGCCGTGGGCCTGCGTGCGGCCGACACTGGCGGGCGTGATCGTCGGGCTGATGACGCCCGTGCGCGCTTGGTACGCGGGCGAGAGCTTCGTGGAACGCGCGAGCCGGCACATCGAGCGTTTCCGCGCCAGCGCGGACGGCTACACACGCCTGGGGGAGCTCGATCGCCTCCAGCTCTTCCTGGTCCGAGAACCGCACTCCGCCATGCGGCTCCTGCGCACACCGGCTACCGTATCGCCCGCGAGGAGATCCTATACTGGGCCCTATGCCCGGCTTGCTACCTCGAGGCTTCCGAGTCGGGAAATAGAGGGCCGGCGAGGACCGCGGCACCTCCCTGACGCGTCCGAATTTCGAGTCTGATCAACACCCCCACCATGGAGATTCCCGTGTCGAACGTCGAGATCGATCGTCTGTGCTCCACGCGAAGAACAGCGGAACAAGTCCGCAAGCGGCACGGAGTCGGCAGGTCGCGCGCCGCTTGGCTGCTGGCCCTGCTGGCCGGAGCGAGCGCATGCGCCGCGCCGCAAAGCCACGAGACGATGGCGGCCATGACCACGGATAGCGCCGCCGAATGCCCCGTCATGAGCACGGAGGTGGCCAAGGATGCGAGCTACCGGCACGCAACGGGTGGCGCGATGTCCACGGACGACTGGTGGCCGGATCAGCTCGACCTGAAGATCCTCCACCAGAACTCGCCCGCGGGGAATCCTCTGGGTGCGGACTTCGACTACGCCGCGGAGTTCCAGAAACTCGACCTGGCGGCGCTCCAGAAGGACCTCGCGACGATGCTGACGACATCGCAGGACTGGTGGCCGGCCGACTACGGGACCTACGGGGGCCTGTTCATTCGCCTGGCTTGGCACAGCGCGGGCACCTACCGCGTCGCAGACGGGCGCGGCGGCTCGGCTGACGGCACGATCCGCTTCGCGCCGCTCAACAGCTGGCCCGACAACGGCAACCTGGACAAAGCACGCCGGCTCCTGTGGCCGATCAAGCAGAAGTACGGCAACCAGATCTCGTGGGCCGACCTGATGATCCTGGCCGGCAACGTCGCGCTCGAGTCGATGGGCTTCGAGACCTTCGGCTTCGCCGGCGGGCGCGAGGACGTGTGGGAGCCGCAGGAGGACGTCTTCTGGGGGCCCGAAGGCGAGTGGCTCGCCGACCAGCGCTTCTCGGGCCAGCGTGAGCTCGCGAATCCGCTCGCGGCCTCGCAGATGGGCCTGATCTACGTCAACCCGGAGGGACCGAACGGCGTCCCCGATCCGATGCTCGCGGCGCGCGACATCCGCACCACCTTCGGGCGCATGGCGATGAACGACGAGGAGACCGTCGCGCTGATCGCCGGCGGCCATACCCTCGGGAAGGCCCACGGCGCGGCCGATCCGCGCAAGTACGTCGGCCGAGAGCCCGAGGCTGCGCCGATCGAGGACCAAGGGCTCGGCTGGAAGAATTCCTACGGCAAGGGCCACGGCGGCGACACGATCACGAGCGGCCTCGAGGGCGCCTGGACGTCCACGCCGGACGAGTGGTCGCAGGAGTACTTCGCGAACCTGTTCCGTTTCGAATGGGAGCTGACGAAGAGTCCCGCCGGCGCGCAGCAGTGGAAGCCCAAGGGTGACGCCGGCCGGAACGTGCCGGATGCGCACGACCCGTCGAAAAAGCACCAGCCGATGATGCTGACGACGGACCTCGCGCTCATCACGGACCCGGCGTACCGCAAGATCTCCGAACGCTTTCACGCGCACCCGGAGGAGTTCAACGCGGCCTTCGCGCGCGCCTGGTACAAGCTCACGCACCGCGACATGGGGCCGCGCGCGCGCCTGCTCGGGTCGCTCGTGCCCGAGTCGCAGCTGTGGCAGGACCCCCTGCCGCCGGTGGACCATCCGCTGGTCAGCGAGCAGGACGTCGCCGAGCTGAAGCGCCAGGTGCTTGCCTCTGGCCTGTCCGTCTCCGAGCTCGTCTCGACCGCCTGGAAATCGGCGGCAACGTACCGCGACTCGGACATGCGCGGCGGTGCGAACGGCGCCCGCCTGCGCCTCATCCCCCACAAGGACTGGGAAGCGAACGAGCCGGCCAAACTCTCGAAGACCCTGGAGGTCCTCGTCGGCATCCAAGAGAGCTTCAACGCGCAGTCCGGCGGCAAGAAGGTCTCGCTGGCCGACCTGATCGTGCTGGCGGGCTGCGCCGGCGTCGAGGAAGCGGCCAAGCGCGCCGGCCACGACGTGCGCGTGCCCTTCGCGCCCGGTCGCACCGACGCGACGCAGGACATGACCGACGTCCAGTCCTTCGCCGTGCTCGAGCCCAGCGCGGACGGCTTCCGCAATTACTTCGGCCGCGGCGTCACCCGCCCAGCGCCCGAGCTCCTGGTCGATAGGGCCCAGCAGCTGACGTTGAGCGCGCCCGAGATGACCGCCCTGGTCGGGGGCCTGCGTGTCCTGGGTGCGAACTTCGCCGACGCGAAGCACGGCGTGTTCACGGAGCGCCCCGAGACCCTGACCAACGATTTCTTCCTGCACCTGCTCGACAGTGGGACCGCCTGGCAGAAGTCGCCGGGCAGCTCGAATGCCTACGAGGGCCGCGACCGGAAGTCCGGTCAGGTCCGGTGGACCGCCACCTCGGTGGACCTCGTCTTCGGCTCCAACTCCCAGTTGCGTGCCATCGCCGAGGTCTACGCCTCCGCTGGCGGCCGGGAGAAGTTCGTGACCGACTTCGTCGCTGCCTGGACCAAGGTCATGAACCTCGACCGCTTCGATCTCCAGCTCCCGCGCCAGTGACCTGAGCACCTCCAACGGGTCACTGGCAACGGGTCAATTGCGCGGCACACCAGGCTTGCCCGCGGGGGCGGGGTTCGCGAGCGAGGCAACGACCGAGCCCGCGAGGATCGCGAGCACGACGACGAGCGAAACGCCCGGATGCATCTTGTAGACGTCCACGAGCGTCATCTTCGCACCGACGAAGACCAGCACGCCGGCCAGGCCGACGTCGAGGTAGCGGAACTTGTCCTCCAGTCCTCCCAGTAGGAAGAACAGGAAGCCGCCCCACAGGAGCGGGGTGGCGCCGCCCGTGGTGGGCTCGGTGAGGGGCAGGAAAGCGGGGATCATCGCCGTAGTCTTCGCTGACGGGGCCCGCCCGGATTCCCCAGGTTTCGATTCACGCCGGATTTCTCGCCCGCGGGTCGGATCAGGCTCGCGCACTCCGCCTCGAGGAAGCGGACGGGAGCTCCCATTTCTCCCAGCGCTCGATGTACGCGTCCACGCTCAGCTTTCTGCGCGTGTTCTCGCTCGACATGTAGCGGATCTTGCCGAAGACCTCGCGCTCAGGGCCCCATGCACGGTCGTAGCGCCCCAGCACCCAGAAGATGCCGCTGTAGGAGTTGGGGTCGCGGCCGTCGAGCGCGTACTTGTTGTTGAGCTCGATCATGGTCGCGAGCGCGTCGCGCGGACTCTCGCTCCAGTGCAGGATCTTCTTGCCCCACAGCATGCGCAGATAGTTGTGGATGCGGCCCTCGATGCGGAGCTGGTTCTGGGCCGCGTTCCACAGATCGTCGTGGGTCTCGGCGCGCTCGAATTGCGCGAGCGTGTACAGGTGCGGGCGCCGGTCGCCGGCGTGTTCCTCGAGCGTGGTCCGGGCCCAGTCGGGCAACGATTCGTAGCGGTCGTAGTCGTCGCGCTGCGCGCAGAAGTTCAGGCCGAGTTCCCGCCAGGTCACGAGCTCGTCCAGGAACGATTCGGCCGCGCCGCTCATGCCCCACCAGCCCGTGCGCTTGCCCTTGCGCGCCCCCGTCACCTCGCTCGGTGACCAGCCTTCGCGCCGGGCCAGGGCCTGCAACACCTCGTGCGGCGAGACGTGGCCGAAGTGCAGGTAGGGCGACAGGCCGGAGGAAGCATCGGACTCGGGCTGGCTGCGCTCCGCGCCGTAGCGTTCCAGGCCGTCCGCGAGGAATCGCTTCAACGCGCGGCTCCCGGCCTGCGAGCCGCCGGCAAGAGGTGCGGGAGGAACGCCGTGGTCGATGGGCAGCTCGGCCAGGGCCCCGTCTGCGCCGCCGAGCAGGGACTCGCTGGCGCGCGGCCAGCGCGCGGCCACGCCATCGGGCAGCCGCCGGCACGGACGCAGCTCGGTGCGCAGGGGGTCACTGCGCGGTGCCGCCGCGAGGTGCGGCGCGAGCTCGCGCTGCAGGAAGCGGCGGAAGTCGAAGGCGCGTGCGAACGACTTGTCGGCCGCGCGAAGCGGAAGAAGGCCGTTCGAGTCCACGGCCTCGAGCCGCACGGATACCTTCCGGGCCGCGGCCGAGACCATGTGGGGCAGGAAGAAGGCCGGGTATTCGTCGGTCACCACCGCGCAAGCGTCCGCGGCCAGTCGCTCGACGAGTCCGCGTCCGGCGCCGGCCCGAGGCTCGACGTAGGGGTGGTAGCAGACGCCGCCGCGCTCGAACGCGCGCGCATTGTCGGCCATCCCGTCGAGGACGAACCGGTGCAGGCGCTCGCTGGCCCAGGGGTAGCCCGCGCGCAGCGCCTCGAGCACGATCAGCGGGCGGTCCAGATCGCGCGCCAGCTCGACCGCGCGGTCGAGGGCGAAGTTCCAACGCGCGCGGCGAGCGGCGGTCATCCAATACAGGACGTATCTGCCGTCCGTGCGGAACGGCGCCGCGTTCATGGCGCGAATGCGGATCGCCGGTACGGAACCCGGGTTGTGGGTGCCCATCAGGCGTGGTTTCGGAGCATCAGCTCCTTCGGATGCGGGTCGAAGTAGAGCTGAGCCGCCAGGTAATCGATTTGATGGCGGCGGATGTCGTAGCGCAGGAGCGTCAGCGGCACGACCAGGGGCAGGAGGCCGCGCCGGTAGTCCTCGATGGCCGACAGGATCTCGCGCTTCTCGAGCGCGCTCAGCTCGGTCTTCATGTAACCCAGCGCGTGCTGCAGCACGTTGGCGTGCCGCTTGTTCGTGGCTCGCGTGCAGAGCGCCGCCTGGAGCTCGGTCTCGTAGGCCTCGAACAGTTCACGGTTGCCGGTCTTCCCGATGCTGCCCACCAGCCGGCCGAGACGCTGGTAGGCGGCCTCGTTGTGGGCGCGGATCAAGAGCTTGTGCGCGGTATGGAACTCGACCAGCCGCCGCCGCGTCAGGCCGCGGCTGACCAGCACGCGCCAGCGATTCCGGCAGAACACGCGTTCGATGAAGTTCTCGCGCAGGTGGGGATCGTTGAGGCGCCCTTCCTCCTCCACCGGCAGCCCCGGCCAGCGGCGCAGCAGTTCCGCTGCGAAGAGCCCCCTCTCGTCGCGCCGCATCGGCATGCCCTTCTGGTAGACGCGAATGCGTTCCAGACCGCAGGACGGGGAGGACTTCTTCAGCACGTAACCGTCGAGGTCTTGTTTCGCCAGCTCTCCGATCCGGCTCGCGGAGTAGGCCTGCATCCGCTGGGTGAAGTCCTCGCCCGTGGAAGGCGCGACCATGCGCAGGCCCTGGCCCTCGTCCACCAGGCGCACGGTGGGGCGCGGGGTCCCCATGCCGATCTCCATCTCTGGACAGACCGGGATGAACTCGAACCACTGGCCGAGGGTCTCGACCACGAAGCGATCGCGCGCGTGACCGCCGTCGAAGCGGACGTTCTCCCCCAGGAGACAGCTGGAGACGCCTATGCGCAGCGGTATCTCTTTCGAGTGCCAGTGGTTCCAGCAGCCCAGGTCGATGGCGGCCGATTCGACCATCACGCAGCCTCCGCCGCGTTCGGCCGAGCTCCGGCCTCCGCCGCGCGCGCGACGCTCTCGAGCATGCTGGAAAAGATCATGCGGTGCAGAGGGTAGACAAGGTACCAGTAGGCGAGGCCCGCCAACCCGACGGGGTCGAAGATCGCGGTTTGGCGGATCGTCGCGCCGCCCTCGCGCGGCTCGACTTCGAACTCGAGCCAGGCGCGTCCAGGCAGCCTCATCTCGGCCCGCAGACGCAAGCGGCGGTCGGGCTCATAGGCTTCCACGCGCCAGAAGTCGAGCGCGTCGCCGACACGGAGCCGATCGGGGTGAGGGCGTCCGCGACGGACTCCCACCCCGCCCACCAGGAGGTCGAGGAGGCCGCGCAGCCGCCAGAGCCAGTCGAACGCGTACCAGCCCGCCTCGCCGCCGATGCGGCGGATGGGCGCGAAGGCGCGCCCGGGAGCCACGGCCACCGTGCGCGCGCGCGCGTCGATCATCCGGTTGCCAAAGCGAACGCCGGCCCAGCTGCGAGCATCGCCACCGGACGAGAAGGCGTCCGACCAGCGGCTCTCGGCGAACTCGCGCTCCTCGTTGCGCACCGCGGCAGCTACGGCCGCGCGCATTCCGCGCGGGCGCACCGCGAAGGCCTCGAGTGCCGCCAGGTCGCGCACCACGGATGGATGTTTGATCGACTCGATCAGCTTCCGGCCCACGCGCGCGTAGAGCGGAGTCACGAGACCCAGCCACAGGCTCGAGAGACGCGGCGTGAGCACCGGCACGCGGATCATGATCCGCCGCAACCCGCGCTGCCGCGCGTACTCGCGCATCAGATCACCGTAGGAGACCCGGTCGGCACCGCCGATCTCGAACACACGGCTCGCCTCGAGTGGCACATTCAGCGCCTCGACCAGGTAGTCCAGCAGGTCCTCGATGGCGATGGGCTGCGCTTCCACGGCCACCCAGCGGGGCGTGATCATGACCGGGAGGCGCTCGACCAGCGCGCGGATCATCTCGAACGACAGGCTGCCCGAGCCGAGCACGATCGAGGCCCGCAGCTCGAGCACGGGCACGCCCGACTCGTGCAGGACCCTACCCACCTCCTGCCGGCTGTGCAGGTGCGGCGAGAGCTCGTCGCCGTGCCCCAGCCCGCCGAGGTAGATGATGCGCTCCACCCCTGCGCGACGCGCGGCCTGCGCGAAGTTGTGTGCCGCTGTGCGGTCGCGTTCCTCGAAGTCCTGGCCCGAGCCCATCGAGTGGATCAAGTAGTAGGCGCTCTGCACGCCCTCCAACGCGCGATCCAGGCTCCCCGGTTCGAGAACGTCACCGCCGACCACCTCGGTCTTGGGCCCGACGCGTGCCGCCAGGTCCTGGGGCCTGCGAGCCAGGCAGCGCACGGAGTGGCCGCTCTCCTCGAGGCGGCGGCGCAGACGGCCGCCGACATACCCGGTGGCGCCCGTGATCAGAACGAGGCCGGTCATGGACTCCTGTCGACGCAACGCCTCAGCCGCCCGTCACCGGCCGGGATCGGGCCGGCTCGCCACCCGGAGAGGCGGCCGCGAGGGAGCGAACCTCTCGATCGAGCTCCAGCAGCTTGCCCGCGGAGAACCCTCGATCATGGAACCAGCGGATCTCGCCGTGCGCGTCGATCAACAACACGCGCATGTTCCGGCCACCTTCGTTGCCGGTCAGCGTGCGCATGACCCGTGCACTCTCGCCGTAGAGCGTGAGGACCGCGCCCCAATCTTCGTGGGGAATGCCGGAACGCATTCCCGAATCGATGAAGCGTGCGAAAGCTCCCGCAATCCTGCCGGGGATCGTGGGCAACTCGAGGACGCGCGCGGGAGTCTCGGATTGCAGCAGCCCGAACAGCCAGCGGTCCGCGTCGAACTGGGCGTCTTGCTCGAAGCCCACGAGGAGCACCGCGGGTTCCCCGCGGAGGTCCTCGGGCAGGCGCAGCTCCTCGCCCTCCAGCGTCTTGCCGGCCAGCGGCGGGAGCTCCTCCCCCGTCGGATCGCGGTTGGGATTCGGGGAGCTGCAGCCGGCCAGCATGCTGGCGAGGAAGCACACCGCCAGGACCGCCGTGTCTTTGCGCTTCGTTCGGGTCATGAAGGTCTTTCGAGCCAAACCCGGCAGTGGATGCGACTCCCTGGATGCATCCAGGGGGAAGTCAGGGTCGAAGGTAGGGATGCCGTTCGGCTGCCTGAACAGCGCTGCGGCGGAGTCGCCCCCGAACGTGAGCATGTCCACCCACTTGTACCTCGCCTTCAATGCACTGATGTACGCGGTTTTCGCCGCGTGGTGCACCATGGCCCCGCGACAGACCGCGGAGTTCGTGGGCCTGCGGACGGCCAGCTCGGGAGGCGAGTCGGAATACCTGGCCGTCTACGGCGGGCTGCAGGCGGGCCTGGCGCTCTTCTTCGGACTGGCGTCCGTCTCCGAGAGCCAGCAGCGCTCGGCGCTCTGGCTGTCGGTGTTGCTGTACGGGGGCATCTCGGCCTTCAGGACCATCGCGGTCGTTCGGCTCGGATTCGGGCAGCTCGGCAACGCGCGCTTCTTCTACTGTGCCGAGATCGTGCTCTTCCTGATCGCGGCGCTCCTGCTCGCACGGCGTCCGGCTTGAATGCGAGGAAGGGAATGCCCGTCGGCGATGCTCGATCCGAACAGGCCCGCCTCGCGCTGGCGCCCTCGACACGCCTTCAGGGACCCGGTGCTTCCTACCGGAGCTTGCCTGCCCCCACTCACGCCTGACGCGGGCCGCCAGCAGGCCCATGAAGTACGATGGCGATCCGAGCGCGCGTACCTCATGCCCGAGTTCAACCCGGACAGCCTGCTACAGCGCATCGCACGCGGCGAGGCCGCGGCCGTGGAAGCCTGCATGGAGCGCCATGCGCCCCTCGTGTGGTCCCTGGCGAAACGGATGACGCGCGACGTGGGCACGATCGAGGAGCTGGTGCAGGAGATCTTCGTCGACATCTGGCGCAGCGCGAGCCGCTACGATCCGGCCGTAGCCTCCGAGGCCACTTACATCGCGACCATCGCGAGGCGCAGGATCATCGACCGGCAGCGGCGCGCCGCGCGGGCTCCGACGGTGGAATTGCCCGAGGAATCGCTGGCCGCCGAGCCCGAGCCCGACTTGTCCTCGGTCGACGACCGCGACGAAGCCCAGCGGGCCATGCGCGCCCTGGAGTTGATCAAGCCGGAGCAACGCCGTCTGATCCTGATGGCCGTGGTGGAAGGGCTCACGCATCAGGAAATCGCGGCTCGAACCCAACTGCCGCTCGGAACGGTCAAGAGCCACATCCGCCGCGGACTGGACCGGACGGCTCAGATCCTGCGCGCGCCGCGCACGGAGACTCGCCCGTGATTGCCCACTTCTCCGGCTGGGACCAGCGCACGCTGGAGCTTGCCCTGGACGAAGTCACCTTCGGCCTCGATCCTCTGGATCGCGAGGAACTCCTGGAGCGCGTCGACCCGCGAGCACTGCAGGAGCTCGAGTTCGCCGTAGCGTCGCTGAACGTCGCGGCGCTGGGAGAGCTGGAATCCCCGCCCGCCGAGCTGACCCGGCGTATCGCGGCCGCCGGTCGCGCCCGGCTCGCCACGACGGCCTCCACGCCGCCCGCGTCGCAGCGTCCCGCGCCGATCCCGAGTGCGCGCCGCCGCGGCTGGGTCGCAGCCGCCCTGCTCGCGGCCGCGCTCGTCCTGGCTGTCTTCGTGCTGGATCGTGTCCGCGAGCGTCGCCTGGCTCCGGTCGAGCGGCGCGAGCAGCTCCTCGCCAGCGCATCCGACCTCGTGCGCGCGGCCTGGAAGGCGAGCGACGATCCGTTCGCCGGCGGCGTGAGCGGCGACGTCGTCTGGAGCTCCGCGCGCCAGGAGGGCTACATGACCCTGCGCTCCCTTCCCGCCAACGACCCCGCGCGGAACCAGTATCAGCTCTGGATCTTCGATTCGACGCGCGCGGAATGGCAGGCGAAGCCGGTCGATGGCGGCGTGTTCGACGTCGTTTCCGGCACGGAAGTGATCGTCCCAATCGACGCCAAGCTCGAGGTCCGCCGGGCCGCCATGTTCGCGCTCACGCTCGAGGCTCCCGGAGGCGTCGTCGTGTCCGCGCGCGAGCACCTGCTCGCGATTGCGACGCCTTGAACCGGACGCGCCAGGCGAGCGCCCCGGCTAGGAACCGACCAGCCCGAGCCCTTTTCGAACGGCCTCCGCGGCGTCGGCGGCATGCCCATCGGCTCCGGAGCGCCGCCACAGCTCGGGTCGTCCCGCGTATGCGGCGCCCCCCACCAGGATGCGCAGGCCAGGTCTGCCCGCGCGCAGGGCCCGGATCGCTTCCGCCGTCCTGACGCGCTGCTCGTCGAGCGTCGCGCCCAACGCGACCAGATCGGGCTGATGGCGCAGGACGAAGGTCACCAAGTCCGCGACCGGCGTGTCGGCTCCCAGCAGCAGGGTGCGCCAACCGTCGAGCTCGAAGTGCGCCGCCACGAACG
Organism: Planctomycetota bacterium; assembly: GCA_046155895.1. Lineage (GTDB taxonomy): Bacteria > Planctomycetota > UBA1135 > UBA1135 > DASYPQ01. The sequence continues at coordinate 82,775 of JBJXFB010000080.1, forward strand.
CCAGTCCGAGGTCGTGCGCGTCGCCGGCCACCGCGGCGACCACCACGGTGCGCTCTCGAGGACGAGCACGGGGAGCCTTCGACAGCGCGAGCGTGAGCACCTTGCGCGTGGTCTGCGTTGCGTAGTGCTCCTCGCCGACGCCCACCGCGCCGAGATGCCAGCGCCGGCCGAGCTCGCGCTGGGCGGGAACGAGGACCGAGTCGACGAGCGCCTGCACCGTGAGCCGGCCCTCGTCGAGTGCCTCGCGAACCAGGCTCGTGGCGCGGACCTCGTCCCCGGCGACCAGCGCGTCGACGTAGCTCTGCGCGAGTGTTCCTGCCGGCGAGGCCGGGCCGGGCGGCGCCGGCTCCGCGGCGACTCCGCTATCGAGTTCGTGGCGGGCATGCCGGAAGTACTCGCCGAGGGGGGACCACGCCTCGCCCGGCAGGGATTCCTCGAGCACGGATTCGAGACACGTCAGGGCCAGAGCGAGACCGTCGGAAGGCATGGCGCGTGCGGCGAAAGCGTCGCGAGACCAGGCGACTCCTGCCGAGAAAAGCTCGGGAGCCTCGTCCTCGACCGCCGAAGCCAGCGCGAGGACTTGCCGGCTCAAGTAATCCTGCCACGCAGCGAAACCGGTCGACTCGACGACATCGGGCGCGCGCTCGAACATCTTCGCCGCCGCCAAGCCGGCGAAGCCTCTCGTGCTGGCGCGCAGAAGTGATGCCGTGAGCGAGGTAGCTTCCACGCATTGAACACCATGCCCGCAATCTGGCACCGCGTCAATGCCCGTCGGCGCAGGGTCGTCGGGCGCGGGTCCTGTCGGGGGGGCGACGAGCGACGCGAGTCGTGATCCGCAGCGGACGGAAAGTCAGCTCGCCCCGCTCGGTCATTTCGCTTTCGCATCCTCCTCGATCGTCTCGAGGTAGTGCTGGAGGAAGAACTTCTTCTCCGGATCGAAGTACCGATCCGATCTCCCGACCAGCGGGCGCAAGGTCGTCATCATCTGGCAGCAGGTCAGGAGGAAGATCAGGGCCCAGACCAGAGTGAGCTCGGGGTGTTTCGACTTCCAGCGCTTGAGGGACGCATGGAGGACGCGCACGCTCACGAGGATCGACAAGCCCCAGACGATGAGGTGGATCGCGCCGATGAAGAAGACGAGCGTCGAGGACTGGGAGAACACCCAGGCGACGGGCGCGAATCCGACCAGGAAAACTGCGGTCAGGGCGAGGAGGCCCAGCAGGAGTCCGAGCACGTGCTTCGCCCGCACCTCCGCGCCGGACAGCGTCGAGAAGATGTAGAGGCTCGGGTAGCAGATCGCCCCGCACAGAACCGTCCCGAGCACGATCTTCGAGGGGGCCGCCCACCACTGCGCGCCGCCGGAGAAGCTACCGACGACGAGGCCGTACGCGAGATGTCCGGCGATCGCGGTCAGGGCGAGCATCGCGAGCAGGCGCGCCGCGCCCGGGCCGTCGAGCTCGGCGAGAAGTAGATCCGGGCTTCGGATCAGCCGATCGAGGGGATTGCCGCGGGCGGAGGTGGGAGGATCGGAATCGGCTCGCTCGTTCATCGGCTCAGCTCAGAAGTGGTAAAGGACCATGCGGTAGACGGACTCGTAGAGCGTCCCTTGGAACGCGTCCTCGCGGAGGAACTCGACCTCCATGCCGGGCGTGCCGAACCAGGGCCGCAGGTTCCACGACAGCTGCGCGCCCACGATCAGGTTGACGGCGAGCCAGGAGAGGACGACTCGGTCATCGTGCGCGGCGGAGGGACATGCCTCCCGCAGCCAACGCTGCTGGCGTCGAACGGCCGCGATGCCGGCGACCGCGATCGCGAGGACGTGCGAGAGGGCCAGAACGTCGTGCCCGACGCGCGCGCCGACGGATTCGGGCCCCGGCAGCGTGAGGTCGAAGAGCAAGATCACGAGCGCGAAGGACCCGAGGACGATTCCAGCGACTCCGAAGGCGAGGAGCACGGCTCGCAGCGACTGCGCGAACGTCAGGTCGAGTCCCAGACGCCTCGCCCACAGTCCGTTCAGCACGGCATTCGTGAGCGCCGTGAGCACGAGGAGCAGGGGCAGCTTGATCGCGACGTAGGCGGCGAGAAGGGGATCGCGCCACAGGCCCATGGCCGCGCCGTAGGCGCTGCCGCCGACCGTGAGGAGGAGGACGGGCTCCAGGAAGCCCGCGGCGTTCCGGGAGAAGATCCACCCGCTCGCCATGGAGGGCTCGCTCCTCAACAGGGCCGAAGCGCGTGACGCGAGCGAGGCAGAGGTCATGGGATCCCAGAGGAGGCCGGCGGGAAGGAGGCCGTTCACTTTGTACCGCAAAGTGCACGTCTCAGCCAGGCCCCCCTCCCTCGATCCCCCGAATCAGGGACGGCGCGGCCGTGGCGAGGACCCTGCGGCGGCTCCAGGCGTGATCGCCGCGCCCGCCGCGCTCAGCGAGCGGCCTCGAGCCGGGTCCATGCGAGCGTCGACCCCACGTTGGGATCGAAGCCGGCCTCGTTGGAGAACACGTACTCGCCGCTCCGGTTCGTCCACACGTCTCGATAGCCCGAGGGAAGCTGGACCTCGCGTCCCTCGTAGGGATGGTCATAGGTCTCCACGCCGCGGACGTACTCGCTGAATTCCCGCGACGTGCGGTCTTGAGAGGCCTGGCGCTCCTCCCAGGACGAGCGCATCCCGGCCAGGATCTCGTCGTTGTTGCGCGAGATCCGCCGGGAGAGCTCTCCGGCGTCGCGAATCGACTGCATCTGGCCCTGGCGCCAGAGATCCAGGACCTGCGCGTAGCCGGCGTACCAGGCGAGCTCGAGGCGCAGCGAGGAGATCATCGCCTGCAAGAGCGGAGCGAGCGTGTCGATGCGGTCCTTCTCGGCTCGAAACGAGTACTGGTGCTCGAGGCTCCAGATCGTCATCGTCGGGACGAGGGGAGAGCGCGAGAGGACGATCGTGATGTACACGTCCTCCGCGACCGCCTTCCCGCGGTCCACGTATTCGAGCCGGACTTTTCCGGCGCTGACGCGCTTCTCGACGCCCGCTTCCTGCACGCCCTTCTGGACGGCGCGCGAGACTTCGGGGAGCTCCGTCGCGGCCCCGATCTTCAGGCCCTGGACGCTCTTGCGGTGCAGGGGAACGAACACGTCACGCACGTAGCCGAGCACGTCGCGCGGGGGCGGGTACACCACGCTGCCCATGTAGTTCTGCCCCGTCTGGAAGAAGCCCACGCTTCCGCTGTCGTCCCAGCAGGCGGGGATGATGGGGAAGGACTCCAAGGCGGCCGCGCTCTTCGGGTCACGAACGACGAACTGTCCGGTGGCGAGATTGGAGTACTGCATCTGCCACAGGACGCCGCCCTGGATCGTCCATTCCGCGGGGATGAGCATCGTGAATGCTGTGCACCCGATGCCGGGATCGGCGACCTCGATCCTGCGCAGTTTCAGATTCTGGCTCGCCGCGATCGCCGGCTTCTCGTTCTTCGCCGGAGCTTGCCCGTCGGAGGAAGCGATCGCGGCCTCGCCGCAGGCGGCGATCAGAGCGGGGCCGATCCAGGCCCATCGACCGAGCGAAAAGCGGTCTCCAGGAAAGACGCTCACGGCGAGTCTCGATGCGGGAACGGGGCTTTGGCCCGCGGGGAATACGTTACCGTATTCCGGTCCCCGGCATGCGACGAAGGAAGCGATCCGCGCCCCAGAGCCAGCCCGAGCCTCCTCCCCCTCCCCGCGAGACCCCCGCGGCTGCGGAATCCGCGAGGCGGGGGGATCGGCTCGATCTCGGACTGAAGATCATCACGACCCTGGCCGGAATCACCGGCGCCGTCCTGGGTCTGATCGGGTATCGCAACGCGAACCGGGTCGCCGACGAGCAACGTGCCCAGCGTGCGAGTTTCGATTGCCTCACGGCCCAGAGCAAGCTCGATCGCGCCTGGGACGACCTGGGCGGCTCGCCGCTCTCGACGGTCATCCAGCGGTACACGAACGAGTCGCGACGACTCGAGGAAGCGACGGAGTTGAGCCGAGAGGCCGAGCTCCTGTGTCCTGAAGTGCGCGCCCGGGCGATCCGGATCCGAGCGCACGTGCTGCGCGCGCAACGGCGTTTCCAGGACGGCTTGCAGATGTTCCAGCAGGCGCTGCAAGTCGATCCGGAGGACGTCCTCTCCCAGGCGGGGATCGGCCATGCCCTGCTGGATCTCGGCCGTGCCGAAGAGGCGCTCGCCGCGTTCCGACGCGCACTCGAGCTCGACTCGCGAGACGCCTTGATCCATCAGAATGTCGGCTGGGTCTTGATCATGCTCGGCAGGCACGCAGAGGCGTTGTCGGCCTACGATCGCGCGCTCGAGCTCACGCCGGAAGACGCGTCGGCCCACAACGGACGCGGGAACGCGCTGGCGGGACTCGGACGGGCGGAGGAGGCGCTCGCGGCCTACGAACGCTCCATGGAGCTCGACCCGGCCGACGCGCAGGCCCCGAACGGCAAAGGCATCGTCCTGCGCGAGATGCATCGGCTCGAGGAGGCGCTCGCGGCCTACGACCTGGCGATCGAGCGCGATCCCTCCGACGCGCTCCCCCGCAACGGCCGGGGGAACGCGCTGTACGACCTCGGACGATTCGAGGAAGCGCTCGCGGAGTACGACGCGGCGGTGGCGCGCGACTCTCGCTTCGCGGCGCCTCACAACGGCCGCGGGAACACTCTCGAGGCTCTCGGCCGTCCGGACGAGGCCTTGGAGGCCTACGCCCGCGCGATCGTGCTGGATCCGAGGAGCGCGTTGCCCCATCAAGGTCGCGGGAACGTGCTGCGCCAGCTGGGTCGCGCCGAGGAATCCCTGGCCGCCTGCGACGAAGCCGTGCGGATCGATCCGCGATTCGCGTGGGCCCATGGCGGCCGGGGGAACGCCCTGGTGAGCCTCGGTCGCTTCGACGAGGCGCTCGCCGCCTACGAGCGCTCGCTCGAGATCGAACCGGGCGACGCGGCTGCGCACAACGGGCGCGGGAATGCGCTGCGCCGACTGGGCCGCTTCGACGAGGCGCTCGCGGCCTACGACACGGCCATCCGTCTGGACGCGACGCTGGCGGCGCCGCACAACGGCCGGGGGAACGTGCTCAGCGACCTGGGTCGCATCGAGGAGGCTCTCGTCGCCTTCGATCGAGCCGTCGCGCTGCATCCGGGGCTCGCGAGCGCACACCAGGGTCGCGGGCTCGCGCTGGGATTGCTCGGCCGCGAAGCGGAAGCGCAAGAGGCGATGGCCGTCGCGCAGCGACTATCGCAGGGCGATCCGGCGAGCCGCTGACGAGGGACGTCGGGACTGGTTCGCTCGGGCAGAGATTCGAGCGGCCGACCTGCGCTTCAAGCAACGAAGGCTCCCCCGCCGCGAGGGCTGATGGGCATGGACCTGCCAGAGCTCCGGGGGTGCTGGGCGTCCCCGCCGCAGCCGACGGCGCGCTGGACGCGGACGTGCGAACGCAGCTCCGAGGCTGGTACGGGGACGCGGTGCGGGCTTGGAGGCTCCTGCGCGTGGACCGCATCGCGCATGCGCTCCCGCGCCTCGGCGAGCCGTCGCGGAGCGCGGCCGGCGCGTTCCAGGGGTCCGGGTCCAAGGGCCTCTTCGTCTGCGGCGATCACGTCGCGACGCCTTCGATCCAGGGCGCGCTGGAGTCCGGCCGGCGCACCGCCGAGCAGGTCCACGCGCGCCTTGCCGGCCAGGGAGCCTGAACCGCCGCGGCCCCTCGAGAGCCCGCCGAAGACCAGTCCGGCTCCTCCGAAGATGGCCCGCGCCTGCATCCGCGGCCGCCCACTGGGCGAAGAGACCATGTGTCCGCCTTCGACTTGCTGCTCGTCCACCTCGCCCTGACCTGGGCCCTGGTCGGCCTGATCTGGACCGTTCAACTGGTGCAGTACCCCAGCTTTGCCCACGTCGGTGCAGCGGAGTTTGCGGACTTCCACGAACACCACAGCTCCCGCATCTCCTGGATCGTGGCCCCCCTGATGGTCGGGGAGCTCGTGACCGGCCTGGCGCTCTTCTGGCGCGGCCCCGAGGGCCTGACCGCTGGCCTGCTTTGGATCGGCCTGGGACTGCTCGCGCTCAACTGGGCTTGGACGGCCTGCGTCGCGGTGCCACTGCACGCGCGCCTCAGTGGCCGGGCCCCGCGCCTGATGAGGGCGCTGGTCCAGACGAACTGGGTGCGCACGACGGCCTGGTCCGCGCGCGGCCTCTGGACGCTGGTCGCGATGCGCGCGGCCCTGGGGGTGGCGTGAAGCCCGCCGCCGCCCGCTTCCACCGCTCGCTCGAGCTCGAGGCCGATGCAGAGACGGTCTTCCGCTGGCACTGCCGCGCAGGGGCTTTCGAGCGGCTTGTTCCGCCGTGGGAGGAAGTGCGCCTGGACGGCCCCGCTGCGCCCATCGAGGAGGGGGCGCGGCAGACGGTCACCTTCCCTCTCGGTCCGCTGCGCGCGCGGTGGAGCTCGGAGATCACCTCGGTCACGCCGGGCACCGGCTTCCGGGACGTCCAGCTCTCGGGCCCGTTCGCGTCGTGGGAGCACGCGCACTCGATGCGTCCCGCGGCCGGGGGGCGCAGCTCCGTGCTCGAAGACAGCGTGCGCTACGAGCTGCCGCTCGGGCGCCTGGGAAGTTTCGCGGCCGGCCGCTTCGTGCGCCGCAAGCTCGACCGCATGTTCGCGTACCGCCACCGCGTCACCGCGCGCGACTTGGCCCGCCACGCAGCTGTCGCGGCACCTCCGGCGGACGTGCTCGTGACCGGCGCCTCGGGCATGGTCGGCAGGTCGCTCGCGTCGTTCCTGACGACAGGCGGCCACCGCGTGCGCCGCCTCGTGCGCGGCGCGCCGCGGAACGGCGACGAGTTCCGCTGGGACCCCGAGCGTGGCGAGCTCGACCCCGCGGCCCTAGAGGGCGTGCACGCGGTCGTGCACCTCGCAGGCGAGAACATCGCGGGCCGGCGCTGGTCGGAGGCACAGAAGGCGCGCATCCGCGCCAGCCGAGTCGCGGGAACGCGGCTCCTTGTCGATGCGATGCGCAGGGCGACCCGCCCTCCGCGAGCCTTCGTGTGTGCCTCCGCGGTCGGGATCTACGGGGACCGGGGCGACGAGCTGCTCGCCGAGGACAGCGCGAAGGGCGAGGGGTTCCTGGCCGAGGTCTGCGAGCAGTGGGAGGCCGAGGCGCGCCGGGCCGACGGCGTGCGCTCCGTTCAGCTTCGCTTCGGCGTGGTGCTGAGCCCCGCCGGCGGCGCGCTCGCCAAGATGCTGCTCCCCTTCCGGCTCGGCCTGGGTGGTCGCATCGGGGACGGCCGGCAGTGGATGAGCTGGATCGCGCTCGACGACGCGGTGGGAGCCATCCACCACGCGCTCTTCGCGGAAGGCATCGACGGTCCTGTCAACGCCGTCGCCCCGCAGGCCGTGACGAACGCCGAATACACCCGCACTCTGGGCCGCGTCCTGCGGCGGCCCACGGTCCTGCCGATGCCGGCCTTCGCCGCGCGACTGGCGTTCGGCGAACTCGCGAACGAGCTGTTGCTAGCGAGCCAGCGCGTGCAGCCCAGGCGCCTGCGGGAGACCGGCTACGACTTCGCCTACCCCGAGCTCGAAGGTGCCCTGCGTCACCAGCTCGGTTGCTGAGGATCCCAACGCTCACGGCTTCGACTTCGATTCACCATGCAGCACGAACTCCCAGCCCTCGCGCGAGCGAGGTTTGCCCCGCGCATCACCGAAACCACAGATGGGAGCATGTCCCCGATGTCGATCGCCACAGTCCTCCAAGTCGTCTTGAGCATCGGACTCTTGAACGTCTGGCTCCTGCGCGCCTCGGTGCCGACGCCCTATCGCGGCGGCGGGGCGCGGTCGCTGAAAGAGGAGTTTCGCGCCTACGGCCTGTCGGACTGGTTCTTCTTCCTGGTCGGGGCGCTGAAGGTGGGATCCGCGGTGCTGCTGCTAGTCGGGCTGTGGGTCTCCGAGCTGGTCCTGCCCGCCGCGGGCCTGGTCGTGCTCATGATGCTCGGCGCCCTCGCGATGCACGTGAAGGTCGGGGACCCAGCGAAGAAGTCCCTGCCGGCGCTCTTGATGCTGGCCATGAGCGCGACGCTCTTCGGCCTCCAGCTCGCTTGAGGCGACTGCGCGAACGAACCGGAGAGCTCGAGAGATCTATCGGCCGGAGGCTTGGCCGACCATTTGCGAGCTCTCGGTGGCCGGGGCCGGCCCGACGGGCACACCGGCCTCGCGCTGGAGTCGCGCGGACTCCGCCAGCTGGCGAACTTGCATGCGAGCTTCGCCCAGGGAGGCGACCACGTGCACGTCCGGAACGATCGGGGGTCGTTCAGGGGTCTCATCGACCTCGGCGTCGGGCGTCCACAGGCCCACGACGATCGGCAGCTTCGGGAATCGGCCGGCGATTCGCTTGCACAAATAGCGCACGTGCATGAATCCCGAAGGGGGAACGGACGAGATGCAGACGACATCGACACGCTGGCTCTCGATGCGATCGAGCGTCTCGGCCGACAGCTCGGCGGTGGACGAAACTTCGACCTGCGTCCCGTCGCGCTCGAGCACTTGACGCAGCATGGTGGCGGCCAAGGCATCCGCCGAGCCTCGGGCCGGGAGACAGAGCACGCGCGTCGAATCCGCAACGACCGGTTCCACGCCGGATTCGGTGATCACCGCGGGACCGGAGCCCAGCTCCGCCGCCTCCTCGAGGAGCAGCTTCATCGTTTCCTCGATTCGGGCTTCGACGTCCCCATCGATGGCGCCCCGTTGCCGATCTCGCTCCGCCATCGACAGCGCCGGCAGCACGACGAGGTCGTACAGCTCGTGCAGCGCGAGGCCCTTGCTTTCCGCCTGGACCACGAGCCACGCCTGATCCTGATCGCCCGAGACCAGGCGCTGGTACAGCCGTGCGGGAGGTGTGAGACCGGGCGCGTCGCCGAAGAGCAGCTGCAGGAACCGAAGCTGCGGCACGTACTTGCCCATCACGACCAGACAGACGGTCAGCGGAGTCGACAGGATCAAGCCGACCGGACCCCAGATCCAGGTCCAGAACAAGGCCGAGACGACGATCGCCAGAGACGAGAGCCCGGTGCCTCGGCCGTAGACCCAGGGCTCCAGCAGGTTGTTGCTGATCAGCTCCAGGGTCAGGAAGAGCGCGAGAGTCAGCAGCGGTTGCGGCCAACCCGGGAAGACCGCGAGAGCTGTGAGGACGGGGAACGCAGCCGCAACCCACGGGCCGATGTAGGGAATGAACCGCAGGATCGCCGACATCAGGCCCCAGAGCATCGCGTTGGGCACGCCGATCAGGGCGAGTCCGATCCCGATCGCGAGGCCGTGGACGCCGTTGAGGAGAAGGTGACGCCACAGGTAGCTGCTCACCCGCCGCGCGGCTTCCTCCAGCGCGCGGGTCGTGACGAGGATCCGTCCGTGGCCCACGAGGCGGATGAAGCGGTCGCCCAGATCGTCCTGACGCAGGAGCATCACGAAGGCGAAGAGCAGGGCCATCGCCGCCGTGGTCAGGGCCTCCAGGGCCGGGCCCAAGGTCTTGCGCAGCGCTTCGAACGGGCGAGCCTCCGGCTCGGCGAGCCGCACGGTGGGAATCGACGGCACCACCGAATCGGGCTCCGCCTTCGCTTCGAGCTCGGCGCCCAGGTCCTCGACGATCTTCGTGGCGTCCTGGACGGGCTGGGCCACCATGCCGCGGAGCGTGCCCATCTTGTCCCGGATGTTCTGCCTGTACCCCGACAGATTCGTCGTCACGTCCTGGACCTGGATCGCCACGAGCCAGCTCGTGGCGGCCGTCCCGACCAAGACGAGCAGGACCACCGTCGTCACGGCCATCGATCGGCTGAAGTGCCAGCGCTGCAGGCGCAGCACGAGTGGCGCGAGCAGGAAGCTGACGAGCATCGCCAGGGCGAACGGGATGAGCACGCCCCTCGCCAGGTAGAGGGCCGCGATGACGACGACGCTCGCGATGAGCGTGACCAGTCGCGGGTACTTCTCGGTGCGTTCCATTTCAGCGAGGCGCCGCCTCGAGCATGCGCGGCGCCGCGGGCGTCAGGCTCGCCTCGCGTCCGTCACTTGGAGCTGCGAGCCATTCCACCGATGCCCACGATGGTGGCCACGCCTCCGCCGATCAGCAGCCACAGGGCCTTGTCGGTGGGCTCTCCGGTGAACAAGCGCGAGAAGTCGGAGCCGATGGAATCGGACTCGATGAATCCGAACACCATGAGGATCACGCCGAGTATGAGAGCAACGAGAAAGAACATCTTGCTCATGGGGCAGGCCTCAGACGACCTTTCGACCGCTGATCAGGCGGAGGAGGATCACGACGATCGCGATCACGAGCAGGACGTGGATGAACCCGCCCATCGTGTAGGACGAGACCAGTCCGAGCAGCCAGAGGACGATCAGGATGAGGGCTAGCGTGTAGAGCATGGGGAGTTCTCCTTCGTCTCGGGATTCGGTCGGTGGATGGGGCGGAAGCCTGGATCGTGCTCCGCGATCTCGTCAGCGAAGCGTGCGGAGACCGCGCAAGGCGGTCATGACGAAACCGGAGGCGCCGACAGGCGCCTGCGTGGCGAGGGTCGGAGCGTGGAGAGCAGCCGTCACGATCCACCGGAAAGCGCGGGGCAAGAGCGGACCTCCCGCGAAGCCCAAGGCCGCCCCCAGCCCGGTCGCGAGGATGGGATGCCGTCGAATGCTCGGTCGCAGGTCGATGGCGGCGCACAGATCCTCCCCTGCTTGTTGCAACGAAGCTCGCAGCCGTTGGACCGCCAGGGCCTCTTCGTGATCAAGCAACTCCCCCACCGTTGCCGGCTGGAGCGGTCGTGCCTGGGTTCGCGTCGTGTCGATGTCGGATCCGTTCATACTTCCCTCTCAATCCCGCCAGCTCTCGTCGCGAGGACAGTCGGAGATGGATCGCAATCGCGGCTGCGGCGAGCGCCCAGGCGAGCAGGCCTCCCGTCAAGTCGCCCATCCATTCACGCCCTCCCCACAGCTCGGTGAGCCCGCCGCGGGCTCCACGCAGGACGGACAGCGCAGCCGCGCCAAGCCAGAGAGTGGTGCACACGGCCAGGGTGATTCCGAGCACCGCTCGAACGATCGAGCGTCTCAGGGAGATCCGGATGCGATCACTCTTGACCTCGACGAGGCTCTCGACGGAGCCCCAGATCTCCTGGAACGTTCGCAAGAGAGTCTGGGACAGATCGCCGCGCGAATGCGGGGACGCGTGCTCCGCGTCTCCGTTCGTTCGACCCCCCGCGGGTTGGTCGGTTTGCCGATTGTCCTCCGAGGGAGTGCTCGGCCGCGACGCACCGTCCGCGAACACGCGGTTCACCGAGCTCGCCGTCCGAGGAGCACGCCGATGACGGCACCCGCCACCGCTGCAATGAGAACGGACTGGATCGGTCGCTCGCGGATCCCCTCCTGGATGCCGCCCTTCCATTCGTTCGCGCGGTTCTTGCCCGACTCGACCATATGCCGGAGACGGGTCTTCATGTCCTGACCGACCTCCTCGATCGCCTCCGGAACGGACCGACCATCCGTCGAAGGCTTGCGGGTCGGCGGAACGTTGGTTTCGGGATACACGGTGCTTTGCGTTGTCATGAGTGCCTTTGTCGTGGAACGGAGTTGATTCGAGGTACTTTCGATCGAGGATCGCGCAACAGGGAAGCCGCCAGCCAAGTGGCTCGAGTGATCCGCAGGTTCAGATGAGGATGATCAGGAGCACGACCGCCGCTCCGATGGCGAGCCAGGTCAGCTCCTTGTCCGAGAGTCCTCCGCCGCGCAACTCGGAGAGCGAAGCACTGTTCTGCTGAGCGGTCGCTAGATCGGCTCGCTCTTGCGCTGCGAGCGGAGCGGGTGCGCCGACGTAGCCCGCGCGCATCGAGTCGAGAGTCGGGTCGGTGTGCCCGCGCAGACTCGCGATTTCGAAAGGCAGCGAGGACTGTCGAGTCGCAACGGCAGTCGCGGCCGCTGCGGGAGTGAGGAGAAGGGTGAGGCCCAGAGCACTTGTGAGAACGGTGTTCATCATGGATTCAATTCTTGGTGAGTAGTTCGCCCGGAAGGTCGTGGCGTGCTCCAGGCACCAGGGGACAAGCCAGCAACGTGAATTGCCGGCACTGCGCCCAGTTGCGGACGAACACGTCGCGGTGAACGAGGATCTCGCCCTGCATGGGGTCGATCAGGATCAGGTTGCCCAGAGGCTCGTCGTAGCCGAGCAGGAGCTCGTAGTGGTTGCTCCTGCCGTCGGGCGAGAGCATCACCAGCAGCGGACGTCCTGCGTCCACGTGCGCATACAGACCGAGCGAGGTCCGGTCGAGCTGGCCTTGGAAGACGTAGACCTCGAGGCCCAGGCCTTGGAGCGCGTGCTGAAGCTCGCCGCCCGAGAGACCGGCTTCATCCGAAGCCTTGCGCGCCAGCTCGAGGCGCTGCTCGGCGGGGATCTCGATCCCCCAGTACTGACACAGGGCCGAGATCGAGGCCAAACCGCAGTCGTAGAGGGCGTCCTGACGCACGAGCGGCAGATCGAGCCTCACGGCGCTGTCCGACAGCTCACCGGGCGGAATCGTCGTCGTGGTCGTGCGACAGCCGGCGACCAGGAGCAGGACGGCGAGCAGTGCGAACGGAAGAATCGTGCCTCGGGAGACTCGCGGCTCTCGGCTCGTGAAATTGCCCATCATCATGGTTCTTTCAATGCAGCTCATGGTCGAGACCTGACGTCGAGATCTCCCTCGTCGCAACTCTCTGTCAGACTTGCTCACCCTACGGTTCGCGGGGGAAGGCCGACATCGGGGTATACACCGATCGTCGTCGGTGAATGCCCGGAGGGAACACCGTCGCCCGGAACGGCAGCGGCCCGGGACCAAGTCCCGAGCCGCATCGTGAGCCAGATCCCCGACTCGCTGCTCATGACGAGGCAGCGCAAGCGGGTCACGCGTCGCGCGTCAGAGCTTCGAGCTGCGCATGACTTCCTTGTCGCCCGTGTGATTCCAGTAGACCGGGCAGGAGTGGTACTCGTAGACGCGGCCGATCCACTTCGGATCGCACATCTCGGCGCCCTTCTCCTTGCCTTCGTGGAACTGCGGAGCGTCCTCGAGCTGCTTCTTCGTGCTCGCGAGAGTGATCCGCCGATTGTCGCCCTTGTCCACGGCCAGCGAGAACGTCAGGGAGTCCCAAGGCACGGCGACGATCCGGTCGCCCATCCCCAGGAAACCGCCGACCGACAGGGCCGCGTAGCAGACGCGTCCGTTCGAGTCGATCGCAAGCTCCTTGATCTCGCCCAGGTTCTCCCCGGTCGGAGTCCGGACGTCGACCCCCTTCAGCTCGCTGGCCCGCCACGTGATGACCGACGTGCGCGCGGCGGCGTCCTTCGTGTTCGCGGTGTTCGGATTCAGGTCGCCGACGTAGAAGGCGTCCACGTCCTTGGTCCAATCGGGATTGGCCATGATGGGCCAGCTCTTCTTGTCGAAACCCGGAGCCTTCTTGAGGCGCTCCTTGTCGAGCGGCAGGACCAGCGAGAGCTCGCTGTTCTTCTTGGTGGTGTCCGGTTCGACGGTGCGCAACACGCTCCAAGGCATCGCGAACAACTTGTCGCCCATGCCCATCCTGCCTCCGAAGGTGAGAACCGCGTAGGACCTCTCGCCGCCTGGGTGGACGACGACGTCCTCGATCTTGCCGAGGTCGTCACCTTGTTGAGAGACGACCTTCATCCCGATGAGGTCCTTGGCCAGCCAGACGCAGGGCAATCCCTTGACGTTCGTGGCGGCGCTCGTGAGCAGGGTCAGGCCGATCAGCGCGCCCGTCATGTACAGTGCTTTCATCTTGTCTTGCCTTGATTCTTGGTGACATTGCTCGAGCGCGGCGCGCTGGACGGTCCTCGGCTCTAGGCTTCGGATGCGTTGCGCACTCATCGCCGACTCGCCCGAACCCTAAGGACGCCAAGAGCTGAGAGCGATCGGCACTAACACTCAGATCTGTCCGGAGATCTCCGTGGGAGGAACCGCGATGGCGTGGCGGGCTGGACTTCATCTTCGATGAGGGAGTGGGCGGCCTCTCTGTCCTCGCAATCAATCCGACCGACAATGAGTGGAAGCGCTGATATTCGGCCCGTGCCGACTCCTGTAGGGTCCTCGAGGACTAGAAACCAAACCAAAGGATCGTTTTCATGTTCAAGTCGATTTCAATCGTTTGCGCCGCCCTGGCTCTGCTGGCCCTGTCCGCTTGTTCGACGGCACCTCGAAGCGTCGAAGCCAGATCGGACATCCGGCAGGACTCGCACACGGCGCTGGCGCGGGCCAAACTCACGGATCCGACCATGACCGAGGTGTTCAACGACTCGCACGGCAGTGCGGTGTTCCCCAAGATCGGCAAGGGTGCGGTCGGAATCGGCGGGGCCTACGGAAAGGGCGTCCTGTTCCAAGGTGGTCACATCGTCGGATACTGCGACGTGAGCCAGGCCTCGATCGGCCTCGCGCTCGGCGGGCAGACCTACACCGAGATCATCTGCTTCCAAGATCAGAAGGCCTTCGACCGCTTCAAGTCCGGCAAGTTCACCTTCGACGCTCAGGCCACCGCGGTGGCGCTCCATTCGGGCGCCGGCGCGAACGCCAAGTACGCCGACGGCGTGGCCGTCTTCACCATGGACGAGAAGGGCCTGATGTTCGAAGCCGCGATCGGCGGACAGAAGTTCGACTATCAAGCGCTCTGACCGCTCGGATCGTTCGAGACGACGGGGCCTTTACGGGCCCCGTCGTCGTTTCCGGGATGGGCCGGAGGAGTGCGGAACCCCACGACGCCGATCCTTCGAGCCCCGCTGGGCGAGGTCATGACCGTTCAGCCCGTTACGGACGGCACCGTCAATGTCACCGTCGTGCCTCGACCCGGAGCCGAGTCGACCTTCATGTTGCCGCCCACGTGCTTCAGCTGCTCGCCGATGCCGAAGAGGCCGTAGCCCCCCAGCTCGACCCTCGCCGGATCGAATCCCGCTCCGTCGTCCGCGACGGCGATGCGAAACGAGCCGGGCACGGAATCGAGGTGCACGCAGGCCGCGTGCGCGCGCGCATGGGTCGCGGTGTTCATCAGGAGCTCCCGTACGGCCCTGAAGAGCATCACGCGCATCCGATCATCCGTCACGGCGGGGGTGGCTTCGTCCTCGATCCGCGTGTCGAGATCGAAACGGCCGCCGATGTCCTCGGCCAGCCATTGGAGCGCCGGCACCAGGCCCAGATCGTGAAGCGCGGGGGGGCTGATCCGGAACGTGATCGAGCGAAGCGAGCGATCCGCCTGTTCCATGAGACGTTCGATCTTCGCGAGCGGATCGCTCATTTCGAGCGAGGAGACTGTTCGCAGCGCCGAGAGCTTCATCATGGCCAGCGCGATGTCCTGACCCAGGCCGTTTTGCAGGTCGGCGGCCAGCGTCTGCCGCAGGCGCTCTTCGGTGACCACGATCTCCGACGCGAGCGACCGTAGACGCTCTTGTCGGCCCTCGGCTCCGTGATCCAATCGCTTGCGCTCGGAGACGTCTCGCGCCGTCCCGATGACGCCGCGCAGGACGCCAGGAGGGTCGTACCAAGCCGCCTTGATGACGAGCATGGTGACCGGAAGACCTGCGACGTCGAACGCGGATTCCGACGTCTGCGATGTCCCCGTTCTCATGATTTCGCGGTCGACCGCCATCACTTGCGCCGCGGTTTGGGGCTCGAGGAGCGCTAGGTCGTTCTGCCCGAGGATCTCCTCGACGGGTCTCCCGAGCATGGCGGCGCCCTTCCGATTGATCACCACGTACCGACCGTCTCGGTCCTTGGCAAAGAAGGCTTCGTCGGTTCGGACGAGAATCTCTCGCAGGAGGCCGCAGTGAGCTTCCAGCTGCCCCACCATCTGAACGAGCTCGACCACCGCGGCGTTGAACTCGGGCGATCCCGTCGGGGTGCGCGTCAGCTCGAGGCGCGCCTGGAGCGCCGTCAGACGAAGCCGTGCGCGTTCCATGCACCGCAAGAGATCGTGCTCGCTCACGAACTCCGCTCCTGCATCCGGCCCCGAGGAATGCTGCGGAATGACTCACGGGCCGACGGCTCCGAGAGCGGCCTTCCGAAGGTCGCAGGAACGAGGCGAACGTCCATGTCGGAAGGCGCTCCCGAGCTCAGCTCACTCGTCGAGCGAGGTCAGCCCCTCGCGCACCGCGTACTTGGTCAGTTCGGCCGTCCCGTGCAGCCCGAGCTTGATGGTGATGTTCCGCCGGTGCGTCTCGACGGTCTTGAGCGAGATGTGCATTTCCTTGCCCGTGTCAGCCGACGTCTTGCCTTCGGCCACCAGCTGCAGCACTTCGCGCTCCCGGGAGCTGAGCGTCGAGAAGGCGGTCACCTCGCCGGGGGTGTGTGGGCTCGTCAAGCGTTCGACGACCGATCCTGCGACCTCCGGGCTCAAGTAGGTCTTTCCGACAGCCGCGGCCCGAACGGCCTGCACGAGCTCGGCGTGGGCTCCGATCTTCAGGACGTAGCCGCACGCGCCGGCCTCGAGCATGTGCTGCACATACCGCTTGTCCGTGTGCGTGGAGAGTGCGATCACCCTGGTCGAGGGGAACTCCGTACGAATCCGACGAGTCGCTTCGACCCCGTTCAGCCCCGGCATCCCTATGTCCATCACCACGACGTGGGGCGAGAGCGTGCGGACGAAATCGAGCGCCGTACGCCCGTCGGCGCACTCACCGACGATCTCGATGTCGGAGAACTCGGCCAACAGGGACTTCAGACCCTCGCGCATCATCATGTGGTCGTCGACCAGGAGCACTCGGATCTTCATGCCTCTACCACTTCTTTCCGTATCGGACTTGCGAGGGGCGCCCGAAGGTGGACCTTCGTCCCCCGCCCGGGCCCAGAATCGATTCGCATGCTGCCACCGACATGACTCAGTCGCTCGTGAATGCTGAACAAGCCGGATCCCTGGACACCCATCAGGTCCACCGCCATCCCGACGCCGTCGTCCTCGACCGAAGCGTTCACCTGATCCTTTTCGCGTTGCAGCCGCACGTGGACGCGCCGTGCGCCCGCGTGCTTGGCGGCGTTGATCAGGAGTTCGCGGATAGAACGGAAGAGGATCACGCGGGTCTTTTCGTCGGCGGGCTTGGGCTGGCCGTCGTCTTCCAGCGCGATCTCGATGCCGTAGCGAGACTGGATGTTCTCGACCAGCCACTGCACCGCCGGCTGCAATCCGAAGTCTTGCAGCACCGGGGGACTGAGCTCGAAGCTGATCGACCGTGCGGTGTGATTGGCCTGGTCTATGAGTGATTCGATCTCGGCGAGCGATCCGTCCAGCCGTCCTTCCAGCGCAAGTCGCAGCTTCGCGAGCTTCATCCGCGTCAGCGCAATCGTCTGGCTCAATCCGTCGTGGAGGTCGACGGCCAAGCGCCGCCGCTCGTACTCCTCCGCCAGCAGGAGGTCCGCCATCAGCGATCGCAGGCGTCCCTGGTAGGTCCTGACCTCTTGCTCGGCATCCTTGCGGGCCGTGGCATCACACAGGTACATCGTGAGGAGCGGAGGAGTGCCGATCCCGATCGGCACCAACGCGACCTCGATCGGGAACTCCGAGCCGTCCGATCGCATCGCGAAAGTCCCGAACCGCTTCCCGGGGAACCCGTTCTCGCCGGTCGTCCTGTAGAGGGCAAGACTGGCGGAGGCCTGATCGCGCAGTCTAGTCGGGACCACCAGGTCGAGGAGCTCGCGTCCGAGGGTGTCTTCGCGGCTGTAGCCGAAGAGGGTCTCGGCCGCGGTGTTGAATTCGACGACCCGCCCTTCGTGGTCGATCGTGATCACCGCATCGAGCGAGGCCTCCAGGATGGCCGCCTTGCGAGCCTCCGACTCCCGGATCTTCTCGATGGCCAGGCGGCGCTCCAGAAAGGTTCCGATCTGAACGCCAACGGAGCCCATGAACTCCACCACGGCGGCGTCCTGCGGACGAACCTCGCGGCTGAAGACCCGGAGGATCGCGCGGATCTCGCCGTGCACCGAGACGGGCAGCCGGAACATGCCGCGTAGACCTACTCGCGCGGTCTCGGGCTCGTGCGCGAGGTGCTCGTCGAGCTGCATGTCGGCGACCCAGACCGGGATGCCCGTCTGCCACGGCGGCCCCACGCAGGGAGGGAACGCCCTGGTCCGCGATCCTTCCTGGACCGCGGAAACGTCGAGGGAGGAATTCGCCCACACTCGAGCGCAGCGCGGCTCGCCATCCGCTACGTCGACGGACCACAGTTCTCCGACGTCCCAGCCCAAGGTCTCGCACATGTGCCTCAGGATCGGTGTCGCGGCTTCCTCCAGGATCTCGGACTCCGAGAGAACGCGGGCGACCGCGTACTGCATCGCCAGACGCGACTCGGTCTGCTTGTGCTCCGTGATCTCGATCGCGGTCCCCAGGTAGCCACCGACCTCCCCCCGCAAGGTGAGGCGCGGAGCACCGATCTCGAGCACCCAGCCGTATTCGCCGTTCTCGCGGCGGAGTCGGTACTCCACGGAATAGAGTTGGCGCGCTGTGATGGCGGCGTGGCAGTTCTTGGTGAACCCCTCGCGATCGTCGGGGTGCACTTGGCCGATCCAGCCCTGGCCGAGAAGCTCGTCCATTTTCCGCCCCGTGAACTCGAGCCACGTCCCGTTGACCCAACGGCAGTGCGTCTCGGTGTCCATGATCCGGACGAGGATCGGGCCTTGTTCGGACGCGGCATTGAGCTGCAGCCCGCGTTCGGGCCGATCGCCTTTCGAACGAACTCCCTCAGTGGCCGCGGTCCTGTCCGAGGCCGCGCACTCGCGCTCCGGGGACACAGCGACGTCGATCTGTAGGTCTTCGAGTGATCGCTGCAGGCCTGCGAGCACCTTCGGGAGCGTCCTGCTCGCCGGCCCGGGAGCAGCTTCGACCAGCTGCTCGAACGTGCGGTACCTTTGCCGCAGGTCTTCGAGCTTGCCTTGAAAAGTGTTTTCGGGCACGTGCGAGTCGCTTGCGCCGCCGCAAAGATCGTCCCGTCCGGCCCTCGAGCCTGGACGGATCGATGCGGGGATCCCGCATCGACGCGCACATTCTACTCCGGATGCCGGTAGGTGCGCCCTCCGGGGATACACCTAGGACCCTCTCACGAGAGGGGCTGGTACGCCCGGGCAGATTCGAACTGCCGACCTTCGGTTTAGGAAACCGACGCTCTATCCTGCTGAGCTACGGGCGCCCGGAGCGCGAAGGATAGCAGATCTCCCAGGCTTCCCTCCGGGCCACAGAACCCAAGCCAGAGCAGCTCAAGAACGGCCTCCTTCCTGGCCGAAATCCTCTCCACGGCTCCGCTTGGCGATGGCCGCTGGAGAGGATCGAGTGGGCCCTCACACCGACCTGATCGAGAGCGCACCTGGCGCGCTCCTGCCTGGACTCGCGTCTGTCGCCGGTCAGCGCCAGATCCCCTTCGGCGAAGGGGCGAGAGCCCATCGCCGCGTGCAGGACCGCGGGAGGCTCTGGGTCCGGATCACGCTCCTGATCGTGGTTTCCGTCCTGCTCCTCCACGTCGCGGGTAGCTCGAGGGCGCGGCACGCGCCCGTTGGCCACACGGCCTCTTCCGGCAGCCCGACAAGCCCCTGACGCGCCCTTCGATCGCCTGGTTCGGTTCACCTTCAGACGGGTCGATCCCCTCACCGAAGAGCATGCGATGAGCCAGTCCCCCGGTCTCTCGCCGCCGCGACCGCTCGCCGGCGGCCGCCTCGGGTTCACGATCGTCGAGTTGATCCTCGTGATCGCGATCGTGACGGTCACCGCGGCCCTGTCGATCTGGGCCTACTTCGCGCGCCCCGAGGTCACCCTCGACAACGCGGCGCGGCTCCTCGTGCGTGACATTCGAATCGCCCAGGCTCGGGCCGCGCTCCTCCACTCGCCGATCTCTCTCGTCTTCCACGAGGAGGGCGACGGCTACCGGATCGTCGACGGAGTGGGGGACGGCGCGAGCCCGACCCCCTCGTCGGATCGCATCGAGCGGCGGTACAGCCGGGACGCGGTCTTCGAGGGCGTCTCGATCCTGCCCATCGGCCTGGGGGCGCAGGGGAAGGTCGTCTTCGAGAGCGACCGGCCCGATCCGGCTTCGGGGAGCATCACACTCTCCTACCGGCGCGCCACACGCATCGTGGAGATCGAGCCCGGAACGGGCCACGCCCACCTGACCGGGCACTAGCCCGCATCTCTCACCAGGCGTAGCGCGGTAGCTGGGGAGACCGCCAGGGCGATGCGCTCGGATCATGGGAGCTTGGTCGGGGCCTTGAGATGCGTCTGGTCGGCCGCTTTCGCGGCTCGCGCG
>JBJXFB010000112.1:0-3001 GCA_046155895.1 Planctomycetota bacterium
ATCTTCGGCGCCGTCCAGGACCCGAGTCTCCAAGGGAAGATCAGGGTCACGGTCATCGCGACCGGATTCGACTCGGTCCACGACGAGAAGATCATCCCGGGGGACTTCCGCAGGACCCGCCCGGCCAACGCCACTATTCCAACTACGGTCCCCCCTGCGCAGGAAACGGTTGTAGCCGATATTCCAGCAGCACGCCAAGTGGAGGTCCGGCAGGAGGTCCGCGCGGTCGCGGGCGACCGAACCCCCCAGGTCACGCCACGAGTCGTACCCATATCGCGCTTCCCGGAACGGTCGGTGTCCCGGGACCAGATCACCGGTCTGGACATTCCGACCTTCATTAGACGACAAATGGAATAGATGAAGCGACGCGCACGCCCCCCGTTTCCCGAGGTACCGAGGAGCGCGGCAGCCGCCTTGGCGGCCGTCGCGGCGTGCGCCGCTTGTGTAG
The DNA here is from genome assembly GCA_046155895.1 of Planctomycetota bacterium. GTDB lineage: Bacteria > Planctomycetota > UBA1135 > UBA1135 > DASYPQ01. The sequence continues at coordinate 449 of JBJXFB010000112.1, forward strand.
GGGAAACCCCCGATGCCGGCCGTTTGGCTCGGATGCACGTGCCGCCGGCCGAGACCGTGCAGATCTTCGCGCTGGGTCGGGGGGACACGTTCGGCGACATCCTCGACGGCGAGCTCTCGGCCAACGAGCAGGCGACGCTCCTGTTGGCGTTCCAGGAGCAGCACTCGCCGCGGCGGATGCGCGAGGGGACGGAGATCACGCTCCGGTACCTGAAGGGCGAAGAGGCCCTGCGCGGTGTCGACGTGGCGCTGAATGCGGACGAGACGGTGCGCCTGTCGCGCGAGCCGTTCGGCTGGGATTCGGAGATGATCCAGACGCCCGTCTACGTGGACACGCTCTACGCCACCGGCGAGATCGAGTCTGTGCTGTGGGACGCGGTGGTGATGAACCCCGCGCTCATGACCATGCCCGCGGCCGACCGGAACGAGATGATCCACAGCCTCGATCAGGTCTTCCAGTGGCAGGTCGACTTCTCGCGCCAGATCCAGTCCGGTGACACCTACCGGTTCGCCGTCCAGCGCGAGGTGCGTCCCGACGGCTCGATGCGGTCGGGGCGGCTGCTGGCCGCGGAGCTCGTGAACGCGGGCGAGCCCTATCATGCGATCTGGTTCGATCCGAATGGCGACGGGCGCGGTGCGTACTACGACATGGAAGGCGAGTCCGTGCGGCGGGCGTTCCTCCTCAAGCCGCTCGAGTTCCGGCGCATCTCGTCACGGTTCACCAACTCGCGCTTGCACCCGATCCTCAACACCTGGCGCTCGCACCGCGGCGTGGACTACGCTGCGGCGCTCGGCACCGAGGTCATGACCACGGCCGACGGCGTCGTGATCCAACGCGGCGTCGATGGCGGGTACGGCAACTCGATCCAGGTGCGTCACTCGAACGGATGGGTCACGCGCTACGGCCACCTCCGCTCGTTCAAGAGCGGCATCGTGGTCGGGAGCCGCGTGCACCAGGGCGACATCATCGGCTACGTAGGTCAGACGGGTTTGGCGACGGGTCCGCACCTCCACTACGAGATGCTCCAGCGCGGGCGCTTCGTCGATCCGCTGTCCGTGGATCTGCCCGCGGGCGACCCCGTGCCGTCCGACGACAGGATGCGCTGGCTGGAGGAGTCGAGCGTGCGCGCGGCGCTCCTCGATGGGATCCCGAGCGCCGGCCCGGTCCGCACGCTGTTGGTCGACGCGGAGAGCGCGGCGCCGACGGGGGCGACTGCTTCGGCGGCTAGCGGCAGCGTCCAGTAGCACCGCAGACTTAGCGCGTGATCCGGTGGAGCCTTCTCCTGGCCCTCGCGGCCGGGCTCGTCGCTTACTCTTTCTGGCTCTACCTCCGTCTCGAGATCGCAGTCCCCGCCGCTAGGCTCCTCGCCGCCGCACGCGCGGCCGCGCTCGTCCTGGTGCTGCTGCTCCTCTTCGACGTGCGGCTCCCCACGGCCGGGGCTGGGGGCGCGTCCGACGAGTGGGTGCTCCTCGACGCGTCGCTGAGCATGTCGGCGTCGTCGCCCGACGGCTCCTCGGCCTGGACCGAGGCGAGCGGGCGGGCGGCGGACCTCGAGCGTCAGGGATGGAACGTGGTGCCCTTCGGCGGGGCTGAGCCGACCACCGCCTTCGATCCCGAGTCGGAGCCGCTCGCGTCGCGAACGCTCCTGGCGCCGATCCTCGACCGCGCCGCCGAGGCGGGCGTGCGGCGTGTGCGCGTGCTCTCGGACTTCCGTCTCGAGGATGCCGTCGCCGTGCGATCCGCGCTCGAGTCGCTTCCGCTCGAGATCGAGCTGGAGCGCCTCGGTGCCGAGGTGGTGGTGAACGCGGGGGTCTCCGCGCTGGACATCCCCGACGTCGGTCGCCCCACCGACGTGGTGAATGCCGAAGTCGAGATCCACGCGGCATCGCCTGTCGACTCGCTCACCGTCCGCGTCTACGAGGAGGGGACCCAAGTCGCCGAGGTGCGCGTCGCCGCGCCGTCGCCGGGTCTGCGCGCGCGGGAACCCCTCGAGCTCCCGCCGGCGAGCGCCCCCGGACGCGTGCGTTACACGGCGACCGTGACCGTCGAAGGTGACGCGTTCCCCTCCGACGACGAAGCCGTCGCCTACGTGAGCGTCGGCCACGAGGAGGGCGCGCTCGTGCTCATTTCCCTCCGGCCGGACTGGGAGCCTCGCTATCTCCTGCCGCTCCTCGAGGACGTGACGGGACTCCCGGGCGTGGGGTACATCCGCGCCGGCGCCGATCGCTTCGTGCCGATGGGGCGCCCGCTCGACCGGGGGGCGCCGGTGGACTCGGCGACGGTTCGGCAGGCTGCGTCGTCGGCCACGCTGTTCGTTCTGCATGGGCTCGGGCGTGACGCCGACCCGTGGGTGCGCGCGCTCGCGCGGCGGGAGGGTCGCACCGTCCTCTTGGCCGTCGACGCCGAGGGAGCCGAGCTCGCGGGCATACCGAGCGGTGAGCCCCGCTCGGGAGAGTGGTACGCGTCGGGCGACGTGCCGGTGTCACCGATCGCGGGATCTCTCGCCGGCATCACGCTGGTGGATCTCCCGCCGCTGTCCGACGTCCTCCTGCC
>JBJXFB010000114.1:0-2872 GCA_046155895.1 Planctomycetota bacterium
TCGCCTACGCGCCGGTCCGCGAGAACGGGTTCGTCCGGTTCGACGACCCGATCTACATCACGGAAAATCCGCAGGTCGTGGCCGGACTGACGGCGGAGGGGTTCGCGTGGGCCTTCACGACCGGGAACGCGGCGAACTGGCACCCGCTGACCTGGCTCTCGCACATGGCGGATTGTGAGCTCTTCGGCCTCGATGCCGCCGCGCACCACCGCACGAGCGTTCTCCTCCACGCCGCGAGCGCCGTGATCCTGTTCTTCTGGCTCGCGGGGATCACGCGAGCGACCTGGAAGGGCCTCTTCGTGGCCGGCGTCTTCGCGCTCCACCCGCTGCACGTCGAGTCCGTCGCGTGGGCCGCGGAGCGCAAGGACGTCTTGAGCACGCTGCTCGGCCTCCTCTCGCTCGCGGCCTGGACGAGCTGGACCACGCGCGGAGGCCACGCGCGCTACGCGCTCTCGCTCGCGCTCTTCGCGCTGGGACTGCTCGCCAAGCCCATGCTCGTGAGCTTGCCGCTCCTCCTCGTGCTCCTCGACCTCTGGCCGCTCGAGCGAGCGACGATCCGTGAGCTCCCGCAACGCCTGCGCGAGAAGATCCCCTTCTTCCTCCTCGCCGCGCTCTCCGCCGTGATCACCTTCGTCGCGCAGAAATCGGGCGGAGCGATGGAGCGCCTCCCCGACATCCCGCTCGCGCTCCGCGCCGCCAACGCGCTCGTGTCCTACGCGAGTTATCTCCTCCAGGCCCTGTGGCCGACGCGCCTCGGCGTCTTCTACCCCTACCCGCTCGACGGCATCCCGTTCTGGAAGGTTGGAGCCGCCGGCGCCTTCGTCTGGATCGCGACCGTTCTCGCGGTGCGCGCGGGGATCCGTCGCCCCTGGATCGCCGTCGGTTGGCTGTGGTACGTCGTCACGCTGCTCCCCGTGATCGGGCTCGTGCAGGTCGGGCGCCAGGCGATGGCCGACCGCTACACCTATCTCCCGCTCGTCGGCCCTTCGATCCTGGCCGCATTGGGCGCCGCCGAGCTCACGGCGAGATGGAAGCTCGGCGGGGCGCTGCGGACGATCGCGGGAGGGGCCGTGCTCGCCGGGTGCGTCCTGCTCACGCGCGCGCAGGTCCACACGTGGAAGGACGACGTCTCGCTGTTCGGCCGCGCCTGCGCCGTGACGGGGCCGAATTTCCTGGCCCAGTACGCGCTCGCGGGAGCCCTGCACCGCGCCGGACGCATCGAGGAGTCCATCGCCGCGTACCGCGTGGGCCTCGCGATCCACGCCGACTTCACCGACCAGCGCAACGCTTTCGGCGAGCTCCTCGAGAGCCAGGGCGACCTCGACGGCGCGATCGAGCAGTACCGGGCTTCCGTGCGGATCGATCCGACCCTCGCGGACGCGCACGCGCTGCTCGCGGGGGCGCTCGCCAAACAGGGGCTCCTCGACGAGGCCGCCCAGGAGCTGGCCCTGGCCGCGGAGATCGACCCCGCCTCCGCGCTGACGCTGCGCGCGGCTGCCGGCCTCGAACGGGCGCGCGCGGCTCGTTGAGTGGCATCGGCGCGACTTTCGTCGTCCGAACCCATTCCGCGACTCTTCAGATCGAGCTAGACTCGTGTCGATTCTGCAGTTGGGCTCATTCGACACCGGGAGAGGCCCCTTCTCCCTCCCCTCCCGCGCCGCTACCCTTCCCCCCACCCATGACCGAGACCGCCGGAACCGCCATCGCCGAGACCGTCGCGCAGGCCCAGGGCCTGTTCCGCGTCGATCCCGTCCTCTGCATCGCCTGCGACGCGTGCTGCCAGGACTTCCCCGAAGTCTTCTACATGGGGACGGACCAGAAGGCGCACGCGCTCGACGACCAGAAGGCCGCGCTCTACAACGCGCGCACGGTCGTCGACGTCTGCCCGACCGACGCGATCCTGTTCTCGGGCGAGCTGCCGCCGGCGGAGGACCTCTCCAAGCTCGAGGAGGTCCCCGGATGGGAGCTCGAGTGGGCCAGGTGGCGCGACGCCGAGGAGGATTCCCTCGAGCGCGACCGCCGCTACGGGCGCGACTACCAGGTCGAGGAGGGTGACGGCTACGTGCAGGTCACCCTCCACTTCCCCAAGCGCGTCCCCGCCGTCCGCGACCGCTTCCGCTACGGCATGCCGGAGACGATGCCGGAATACGGCACGCACCTCTGGATGGTCGGCAACACGCTGAACATCACCGGCTGGGTCAAGGACCCGAAGATCCGCGCGCTCACGCACACCTCGCGCTCCTTCCCGGGCCGGTTCACGACCACGATCGAGGTCAGCCGCGACATCGTCGGCATGAAGCACCGCCACGACGCCCACGGGCGCGCCGTCGCGCTGCTCTTCACCGACCGCGCCAGGATGGAGTCGTGGGAGTGGAAGGCCCACTTCATCACCACGAAGTGCACGGCCTGCACGATCTGCGAGCGCGTGTGCCCGACGAACGCGATCACGGGCGGCGAGCGCTTCTACATCGACCCTGATCTCTGCATCAACTGCTCCGTCTGCGGCGTGTACTGCCCCTTCGACGCGATCGACGACAGCCGCGAGGTCGTCGTTCCGAAGCTCACGCCCAAGGAAGTGCCCAAGGCGGTCGTCCACGACGAGCTCTGCACCGGTTGCGAGTTCTGCGTCGACGTGTGCCCGTTCGAAGCCCTCGAGATGAAGATGTGCGACGACGGGTTCAATCGCATCGCCGTCGTGATCGAGAAGAACTGCGTGTCCTGCAAGCTGTGCGAGCAGGTCTGCATCAAGGACGCGATCGAGGTGCCGCGCACGCACCAGTTCGGCGAGATCGGCATGTCCTTCATGAACTACTTCGACGACGGGCACTGAGCCGGAAAGTACGGAACCAGGTTCGTTTTCTCGCACCTCGAG
>JBJXFB010000129.1:0-18259 GCA_046155895.1 Planctomycetota bacterium
GGCCAACGCGCGCGCAGCGGCCCGGCTCCAGGTGCGAGAAAACGAACCTGGTTCAGTATTTCACGCCGTCCCCGACAGAACCGGAGCCCCCGTCTCGCTCGTTTCCTTCTCGTCCTCGCGCCGGATCACGGCGCCGAGGGCGGACAGCCTCTCCTCGATCCGCTCGTAGCCGCGGTCGATGTGGTAGACGCGGTGGATCTCGGTCGTCCCCTCTGCGACGAGCGCGCCCAGGACCAGCGCGGCCGACGCGCGCAGGTCGCTCGCCGTCACGGGCGCGGCCGAGAGCTTGGGCGTCCCCTGCACGACCGCGCTCGTCCCTTGCCGCCGCACCTGCGCGCCCAGGCGAGCGAGCTCGGCGATGTGCATGTAGCGGTCGGGGTAGATGTTCTCCGTGATCACGCTGATCCCGTCCGCCAGCGTCATCAGCGCCATCCACTGCGCCTGAAGATCAGTCGGGAACCCCGGGTGCGGCAGCGTCGTCACGTCGCTGGAGCGCGGGCGCCGCAGCGGATCGCGCGGGTGGTAGGGCTGGGTCTCGATCCAGGTGTCCCCGTTCTCGAAGGGGATCCGTGCCTCGGTCATCCGGTCGAGCAGCGCGCTCAAGTGGTCGGGCCGGCAGCCGGCGACGTGCACGCGTCCGCCGACCATCGCGCCGGCGATCGCGAAGGTCCCCGCCTCGATCCGGTCGGGGATCACAGACCAGGTGGTGCCCGAGAGGTGGCAGGGTCCTTCGATCTCGATCCGCGGCGAGCCCAGGCCCCGGATCCGCGCGCCCATCGCGACGAGACATTCGCCCAGGTCCACGACCTCGGGCTCGCACGCGGCGCCGTGGATCACCGTCCGCCCCTTGGCGAGCACCGCGGCCATCATCACGTTCGCGGTTCCAGTCACGGACGAGCCGAAGGAAGTGCCGAGGTACATCGAGGCCCCTCGCAGGCCTCCGCGAGGCGTCTCGGCGATCACGTAGCCGCGCTCGATCCGGACGCGGGCGCCCAGCGCCTCCAGGCCCTTCAAGTGCACGTCGATCGGCCGCACGCCGATCACGCAGCCCCCGGGCAGGCTCACCGCCGCCTTCCCCGTCCGCGCGAGCAGCGGCCCGAGCACCGTGACCGACCCGCGCATCCGGCGCACGTGCTCCCAGCCGGCGCGGGAATCGGGCACGGCCGGGGCGCAGATCTCCAGCACCCCCGACTCGTCTCGCTCGGCCCGGCAGCCCAGGCTCCGCAGCACGCCGACCATGGTCTCGACGTCGGCGAGCCGGGGAGCATTCTCGATCCGCAGGGGCCCGTCGGTGAGCAGCGCTGCCGCCATGACCGGGAGCACGGCGTTCTTCGAGCCGCGCACCTCGACCAGACCCTCGAGCGGATGGCCGCCCTCGACGACGAATTTGTCCACGCGGTTCGTTCCTCTCCTGCGTTATCGCGGCCTGAAATCCTTCGGCAACGGGTCGTCTCGCCTTGCCTTCACTTGGCTGAAAGCATCCGTCCGAGCGGCTTGCCTCCCAGGACGTGGAGATGGAGGTGCTGGACCTCCTGCCCGCCGTGCTCGCGCGTGTTCGCGATCAGCCTCCAGCCCTTCTCGAGCCCCTCCTTCCGCGCGACTTCCGCCGCGTTGCGGAGCAGGCGGCCGGCCAGGCGCTCGTCGATCTCCTGCCAGAGGGAATCGACGTGAGCGCGCGGGATCACGATCACGTGCGTCGGCGCCTGGGGACGGATGTCCCGGAACGCGATCGTGAGCTCGTCCTCGAGGACTCTCTGCGAGGGGAGCTCCCCCCGGGTGATCTTGCAGAAGATGCAGTCGGTGTTCGGCACGAGGTCAGCGTCCTTCCGATCGCTGCCTACCAACGCCTCGACGGCCTTCCAAGGCGAGCCCGTCGGCTCCCTTGCAAGTTCGCGGCGCGAATGGGCTTCCGACCTTCCTCGTGGCCTTCGGCCGGGGCCTTCGCGTCCGGCCTCCCGCACGCCTCCTCGGGCCTGCCGCGGTTGACGCGCTCGGCGCGCTGCGCCTATCATCCCCCGCTTGCTCACGGGGGGCGCAGCGGTTTTTCGCTGCTCCCGAGCCGAATCTTCCTCAGGAATCCACTCCAGATGACCGCAGACACCCTTGGCCACGGCGACACGGCCGTGATGAGCTCCGAGACGAGATTCGACATCGCGAACAGCCCCATCCCGAACTTCGGGACGCTGGTGTCGGAGCGTTCGCGGATCTTCGTGCGCCACCGGAACCTCGACACCTTCCGGCGGCAAGTCATGAACCTCGCCGACGAAGGCGAAGCCGGCCGCCGCAAGGGCCTCGGGCTCTGGATGTTCGGGCGCTACCGCGAGGCCGCCGAGCTCCTCGCCAAGCACGCCGAGGATCACGTGGCCGCGTTCACGCGCGCCAAGGCGCTGATGTCGCTCGGCCAGCCCGCGGAGGCCCAGCCGGTCTTCGAGCGCCTCGCCAAGGCCTACCCCGACGAGCCCCGTCCGCGCGGCGGCGCGATCGAAGCCCGCCTCGAAGCCGACCTCCTCGAAGGCAAGGACGAAGCCGCCCACGAGCACCTCGTCGCCGCCCTCGAGTCCGCCCCCGCGTCCTTCGCGGAGAGCGCGGAAGGCCGCTACCTCGCGGGCCGGGCCTGCGAGCTCGCGCGCGACTGGGAAGGCGCGCTCGACCACTACTCCGCCGCGCGCCAGGCCGATCCGACCCACCGCACGAACCTCTTCCGCCTGGCTTGGGTGTCCGAGCGCTGCGGCGACGACGATCTCGCCCTCGACTGCTACGAGAGCCTGATGCGCATGCTGCCGATCGACCGCAACGTGCTCGTGAACGCCGGAGTCCTGTACGAGGACCTCGGCCAGGACGACAACGCGGCCGCCTGCTACGACATCGCGAAGCGGTTCGATCCGGCCGACCGCAAGATGCGCCTCTTCCTGGACGACGCGCGCGCGTCGATCCACATGTTCTACGACGAGGAGATGGAGCGCAAGGAGGACCGGCTCAACCAGATCCTGCGCGTGCCGATCACCGACTTCGAGCTGTCGGTGCGCGCACGCAACTGCCTCAACAAGATGAACATCCTCACGCTCGGCGACCTCGTGAAGCTGACCGAGCAGGAGCTGCTCTCGTACAAGAACTTCGGCGAGACCTCCCTGGCGGAGATCAAGGAGATCCTCGGCAGCAAGGGCCTGCGCCTGGGGATGAACCGCGAGGAAGCCGTGCAGAGCATCGAGGTCGCCCGCCGGCGCTACCCGGCCGGTGAAAACGTCGACGTCATGAACAAGCCGATCTCCGAGCTCGAGCTCTCGATCCGCGCGCGGCGCACGGTCGAGGCCATGGGCTGCCTCACGGTCGGCGACGTGCTCCAGCACAGCGAGGAGGAGCTCCTCGCGATGCCGAATTTCGGCACGACCTCGCTCCAGGAGCTGAAGACGAAGCTCTCGGCGCTCAATCTCAAGTTGAAGCCCAAGGCCGGCTGATCCCCTCTGGGCGCGCGCGGCGTGTTCGACTACATCGAGGGGCGGGTCGCCAGCCGGGCTCCGGCGCGCCTCGTGCTCGACGTCGGCGGCGTCGGCTACGACCTCGTCGTCCCGCTCTCCTCGCGCTTCCCCTCGACGGGGAAGACGCGCTCGTTCACGCATCTCGCCGTGCGCGAGGACGCGCACACGCTGTACGGATTCGACGACCGCGAGACGCGCGATCTCTTCCGGCTGCTCCTGACGGTGAAGGGCGTGGGGCCGAGCGTCGCGCTGGCGCTGCTCTCGGGCCTGCCGCGAGATCCCTTGATCGAGGCCGTCGCGGCCGGCGATGCGGCGACGCTGACGCGGATCCGCGGGATCGGCAACAAGACGGCTCAGCAGATCCTGCTCGACCTGAAGGACAAGGCCACCGAGATCCGCGTCAAATCCGGCGCGCCGGGCGCGCAGGCTCCCGGTTCCTCCGCGGACGGTTCGGCGAGGGATCCGGCCATCGAGGATGCGGTCGCGGCCCTGCTCTCGATCGGCTACGCCGAGAAGGAAGCGCGCGCGAGCGTCGAACGCGCGTCGAAGAAGGTCGACCGGAACGACCTCGAGAAGCTCGTCCGCACGGCGCTCACCGGCTGATGCGATGAGCCGCGTCCTGATCTGCGACGATCTCGCCCCGGCGGCGATGGACGTCTTCCGCGCGCGCGGGATCGAGCCCCAGGTCCGACTCGGCCTGACGGAAGACCAGCTCGTCGCCGCCGTCCCCGGCGTCCACGCCCTGGTCGTCCGCTCCTCGACGAAGATCACGCGCCGGGTGATCGAGGCGGCGGCCGACCTGCGCGTCGTCGGGCGCGCGGGCGTCGGCGTCGACAACGTCGACACGGAAGCGGCGACCGAGCGCGGCGTGGTCGTGATGAACACGCCGACCGGGAACACGACCAGCGCGGCCGAGCTGGCGGTCGCCCTCCTGCTGGCTCTCGCGCGGCACATTCCGCGGGCGGACCGCGGCGTGCGGAAGGGCACGTGGTCGAAGAAGGGCCTCACGGGGACGGAGGTCGCCGGCAAGCGCCTCGGCGTCATCGGGCTCGGACGGATCGGGCGCGCGGTCGCGAGCCGGGCCCTGGGCCTCGAGATGAGCGTCGTCGCGGTCGATCCCTTCCTCCAGGGGGACGCGCCGCCGGTCGCGGGCGTCGATCTGGTCGACCTCGGCACGCTGCTCTCGACCTCCGACTTCGTCAGCCTGCACCTGCCGCTCACCGACCAGACGGCGAACCTGCTCTCGCGCGAGCGGCTCTTCGCGATGAAGAAAGGCGCGCGGCTCGTGAACGCCGCGCGGGGCGGCCTGGTCGACGAGGGTGCGCTGGCGGAGGCGCTCGAACAGGGCCACCTCGCCGGAGCGGCGCTCGACGTGTTCGCCGAGGAGCCGCCCCCCAAGGATCATCCGCTCTTCCTGCGCGACGACGTCGTGCTGACCCCGCACCTCGGCGCCTCCTCGCACGAGGCGCAGCTGGCCGTCGCCGTCGACGTCGCCCGCCAGATCTGCGATTTCCTCGTCGAGGGCGTCGCGCACAACGCCGTGAACGCTCCCGCCGTGAGCGCGCAGACCTTGCGGGAGATCGCGCCCTACGTGCTGCTCGCGGAGAAGATGGGCGCCCTGCTCGCGCAGCTCACCGCGGGCCCGATCCGGAAGATCGAGCTGACTCTCTCGGGCGAGATCGCGCGGGCGGACCACCGACACGTGCCGCTCGCGCTCCTGTGCGGCATCCTGCGCGCCGGCATCGACGAGGGCGCGAACTTCGTGAACGCGCCCATCATCGCGCGCGAGCGCGGCATCCGCCTGCTGGAAGGCGCCGAGGAGGAATCGCACTCCTGGGCCAGCCTGATCAAGGTGCGCGCGAGCACGAAGGGCGGCGAGGAGAGCCACCTCGTGGCCGGCACGGTGTTCGGGCGCTCGCCCCGCATCGTCCGCATCGACGAGCTGCACGTCGACCTCGAGCCGAAGGGCCCGATCCTGATCACGAGGCACCGCGACGTGCCGGGCGTGGTCGGGATGCTCGGGACCGTCCTCGGGGAGGAGCGCGTGAACATTCGCCGCATCGAGCTCGGCCCCGCGGCGGAGGGCGACGGCACGGCGAAGAACGCCGAGCTCGCCCGCGGCTTCCTCTCGCTGTACGAGGCGCCCGCGCCGGCCGTCGTCGCGCGCATCGCGGCGCTCCCGCCGGTGAAGGAAGTGAAGCTGGTCCGTCTCTGAGTGGCCGGAGCTCCCTTGACCCCTCTCCGCGACGCTCCGCCTCCGTACGCGACGATCGTCTTCGACGTCGACTCGACGCTCTCGGCCATCGAGGGCATCGACGAGCTCGCGGAGGCGGCCGGGATGCGCAAGGAGGTCAGCGAGCTCACGAACCGCGCGATGCGCGGCGAGATCCCGCTCGAATCCGTGTACAAGTCGCGCCTGGACGCGATCCGGCCCTCGCGCGAGGCGCTGGAGAAGCTCGGGAAGAAGTACGTCAAGCGCGTGCTGCCGCACGCGCGCGAGCTCGTGCGCGCGCTCGGGAAGCTCGACAAGCGCGTGTGCATCGTCTCGGGAGCGCTGGAGCCGGCCGTGAGGATGCTGGCCGAGCACCTCGACATCGAGAAGAGCGGCGTCTTCGCCGTCCCCGTCCGCCACGCGAGCGACGGGACCTACGCGGGCTTCGACGAGAGCTCGCCGCTCGCGCGCAGCGGAGGCAAGATCGCCTACGTCCGCAGGCTCGCCGAGGCCAGCCAGGGCGGCCTGGCGATCGTCGGCGACGGCATCACCGACCTGGAGGCCGCCGAGAGCGCCTCGCGGTTCATCGCTTTCGGCGGCGTCGTGAAGCGCGGGCCGGTGTTCGAGAGGGCGCGCGTGACCTGCGAGAAGCGCGATCTGGCCGCGTTGCTGCCGCTGCTCGTCTCGCCCGCGGAGATCCGGCAGCTCGAGAGCGCGTCCAGCCTCGCCTCGCTGGTGAAAACCGCGCGGAGCCTGGCCTGAGGAGACATCGATGAGCACGACGACGAAGTCCGAGAAGGTGTTGTGGATCCCCGGCCCGACCATGGTCCGTCCGGAGATCCTGCGCGAGTGCGCCCGGCCGATGATCGGCCACCGGGGCTCGGCCATGACGGCGTTGATCGAGCGCCTCGACCCGGGCCTGCGCCTGGCCTTCGGGCTCGCGGAAGGCAGCACGGCGAGCGTCGCGGTCCACACCTGCAGCGCGACGGGGATGATGGAGGGTTCGCTGCGCGGCGTCGGCCCGCGCGTCCTGTGCGTGGTGAACGGCTCGTTCAGCCAGCGCTGGTTCGAGATCGCCGGCCTCGTCGGGAAGGACGCGGTGAAGCTCGAGGTCCCGCTCGGCGGCGCCGCGACGCCCGCGGAGATCGACCGGGTGCTCTCCGAGAAGGGGCCATTCGACGCGCTCACGCTCGTGTCGAACGAGACTTCGACGGGCGTGCGGACGCCGCTAGCCCCGGTTGCGCAGTTGCTCGCCAAGCACCCGCGGACGATGTTCCTTCTCGATCTCGTGAGCTACATCGCGGGCGCGCCGGTCGATTTCGACGCGAACCGGATCGATTTCGGCTTCGCGGGCGTGCAGAAGGCCTTCGCGCTGCCGCCGGGCATCACGGTGATGGCGGCATCGGCGCGGTACCTCGAGGGCGCCAAGGCGCAGAAGCAGCGCGGTTTCTACCTCGACCCCGTGAAGATCATCGAGGGCCACCAGAAGCGCGCCACGCCGTCGACGCCGGCGATCGGGCTCTACTACGCGCTCGCGCAACAGCTCGAGGACATCTCGAGCGGCGTCACGCTGCCGGCGCGGCAGCGCGGGGCCAGCGGGAAGGCCGCCTGGCAGGCGCGTTTCGAGGAGCACGTGAAGATGCAGCAGGCGACCGAGTCGTGGGCGCACACCCACGACCTCCAGCTCCTGCCCGCGCCCGAGCACGCCTCCCCGACGATCTCGTGCATCCAGGCGGGCCCGCTCGACGTGTCGAAGCTGATCGCGGGCCTCAAGGAGAAGGGCCACGAGATCGGGAACGGCTACGGGGACCTCAAGGGGAAGACCTTCCGCATCGGCCACATGGGCGACCACACGGAGGAGGGGCTGCGCGAGATGCTGGCCCTGGCCGACGACGTGGTCGCGGCGCTGGGGTAGCCGGCCCGATTCTTCCGGGAATTCCTGTCTCCGCGGCGGCGAGCCGGGAGGTCGGTGGGCAGGCATCTCACCCGGAGGGAATCGATGAAGATCAGGCAGTCTTGGCAGGTATTGGGAATGGCGGTCGTCCTGGGCAGCACCGGCTGGGCGCAACTGACCCGGCGCATGAGCGTCGCCTCGAACGGGACGGAGGGGAACGGGGACAGCAAGTACCCCTCGATCTCGGCCGACGGCAGTTCCGTGGCGTTCTACTCCCTCGCGTCCAACCTCGTTCCGGGCGACACGAACGGCGTCTCCGACATTCTCTTCCGCGACCGTGTGAGCGGCTTGACCGAGAACGCGAGCGTCGACTCGAACGAGGCCCCGAGCAACGGGGGCGCCGACACCCTGCCCCCCTCGGTCTCCGCCGACGGCAACCTCGTCGCCTTCGCGAGCATCGCGACCAATCTCGTCCCCGGGGACACGAACGGCACCTGGGATGTGTTCGTCCGTAACCGGCTGTCAGGGACGATCCAACGCGTGAGCGTCTCCTCCGCCGGAGTCCAGGGGAATGCCCAGAGCTTCTACGCCTCGATCTCCGCCGACGGGCGGTACGTGGCGTTCGGCAGCGACGCGACCAACCTCGTTCCCGGGGATACGAACGGCGCCATGGACATCTTCGTTCGAGACCTCGTGAACGCCGTGACCGAGCGAGTGAGCCTCGTTGGGATCGCGAATGAGGCGGACGGCCTCAGCATCGAGCCCTCGATCTCCGCGGACGGCCGCTACGTGGCATTCACTTCCTTCGCGACCAATCTCGAACACCCCATCAACGCCTTCGCGGATGTCTTTCGTCGCGACCGGCAAGCTCAAACCACCTTCAGGATCAGCCGCACGCCGGGCCCGGGGACGGCACCCAACGGCCACAGCACCCTCCCCTCGATCTCCGCCGATGGCATCGACGTGGCCTTCGTCAGCAGGGCCTCCAACATCGTCTCCGGGGACACGAACGCTGATTGGGACGTCTTCTGCTACGACGGGTCTACCGGCAACCTGGAGATCGTGAGCGTCAGCTCCACCGGGACATTGGCCGACGCCTCCAGCGATCGTCCCTCGATCTCCGCCGACGGCAGCTACGTGGCCTTCGCGAGCGAGGCGACCAACCTCGTTTCGGGGGACACCAACGGTGTCTCGGACGTCTTCGTTCGCAGCCGTTCCAGCGGCACGACGGTGCGGGCCAGCATCACCTCGGGCGGGGCCCAGGCGGACGGCAGCAGCGAGTGGCCCTCGATTTCAGCAGACGGTCGCTTGGTGGCATTCAGCAGCAGCGCGACCAACCTCGTTCCAGGAGACACGAACGGCCTCTTGGACGTCTATCTTTTCGACCGCGACACCAGCGGCTTCACGAGCCTATGCCTACCTGGCTCCGGCGGCGTGATCGCGTGCCCCTGCTCGAATCCGCCCACCGTGTCCGGCCGCGGCTGCAACAACTCCGCCGGCACGGGCGGCGCGCTCCTCACCGCGTCGGGAATGGCCTACCTCTCGACGGACAGCCTGGTCTTCACGACCTTCGGGGAAAAGCCGACGGCATTGAGCATCGTGCTGCAGGGCACGACGTACCTCTCTAGCGGCGTCGTCTACGGTCAGGGCGTCCGCTGCGTCGGTGGAACGCTCAAGCGGCTCTACACGAAGACGGCTTCCCTGGGCAGCATCACCGCGCCGGACTTCGGGGCCGGGAATCCCTCGGTCTCGGCCCGTTCCGCCGCGCTCGGCAACACGATCCAGTCCGGCCAGAGCCGCTGGTACCACGTGTACTACCGCGACGGGGTCATCCTGGGCGGTTGTCCCGCCACCAGCACCTTCAGCACGACGCAGACGGGCCGGGTGGACTGGTCGATGTGAGAGATGCCGGACGCCGAGCCAACTAGCGGGACATCCCCTTCTCCTTCGCCAGCAGCAGCGCGAGCTCGCGCACCCGCTCGGGCGCCAGGCGGTGCAGCTGGTGCACGAGCGTGCGCCCGGGATCGATCTCGGGCCACTCCGCGGTGTTCTCGGCGATCCGCTCGTCGAGGACGAGCAGGAGGTCCTCGAGCAGATCCGCATACCCCGCGGCGTGGGCCGACCCGCCGCCGCCGTCCGCCTCGGCCGCCTCCAGCGTCTGCGCGAGCGTGATCCGCGGATCGGGCGCGGCGCACAGCGCGACGAGCTGCGCGCGATACTCGAGCCGCTCCGCGACGCGCGTCGGCCGCAACCCGCAGTCGAGCAGGAACGCGAGCGCCTTCCGCCAGTGCTTGGAGAGCGGCAGGAAGCGCGTGCGGTCGGTGAGATGCCCCTCCTCGTGCGTCGCCGTGGCGACGACGAGCCGGTCCAGGGTCATCTCCCCCAGCGTGCGGCCGTCCGCCTCGCTCGCCGCGTCGCGCAGGATCGCGAGCCTCACCCGGCTCGCTTCGCCCAGGCCGACCCGCATGCGCCGGCGCTCGATCCGGCGGTGGTCCTCGTTCGCCGATTCGAGCGGCAGCCCGCTGCTCGCGAGCACGGCTTGCATGCGCGCGAGTGCCTCCGGCGCCCCGTACTCCGCCGCGAGCGACCGGTAGCTCGCGAGCTCCCCGCGCACGGCCTGCACGTCGAGCCAGTAGCCCTCGTGGAGCGCCGCCGCGCTGACGCGCGCGCCCAGGCGCTCCATGCGGCTGCGGACGTCTGCTCCCTCGCACCACGCGACGGTGCCCGACCAACGCACGCCGAGGTGCTCGCCCGACTTCTCCTCGACGAGGACCCGCGAGAGGATCGTCCCGTCGGGTCCGTCCGACCCCGCGAGCTCTCCCACGAGCGCGAAGCGCCCGATCGCGTCCATCGCGCGCGCGAGACCCGGCACCGGCTCGCCGGCGCGGCCGAGACCGAGGCGCTCGTCCTCGATCGAGAACCTCGGCCCGGGGTGGACGATCTCGCCCGCGGGCCCGTACTCCAGCCGGGGCGAGGCCGCGAAGCCCTCCCCGAGCTCGCGCGAGTCGATCGGTTGGACCCAGACCCGGCTCGATCGGGCGAAGAGCCTCCCCATGTCCTCGAGCAGGCTGGTGAGGTCGCTCGCCCCGCGCGGAATCGGGGTGTTCCTCGTCCCTCCGACCCGCGCCTGCCCCGCGTCGGGTTCGCCGACGTCGGTCACGACCGAAGCCGGACGCGCGACGCCGCCCGAGTCCGCGCCGGCGATCATCTCGTCGAGCCCTTCGAGGATCTGCACGCCCGTGACGGCGCGCGTCTCGATCGCAAGGGCGCGGTCGAGGTCGGCGCGCGCGAGGTTCCCCGCCAGCGCGCGGGCCTCGCGGAACCAGCCCGCGGCGAGCAGCGCATCGGCCAGGTCGAACCACGGGTCGGCACTGGCTGGCGAAGGCGTCCGATCCGGGAGAGCGCGCGCGCAGCGGACGATGTGCGCCAGGAGCGGATCGCGGGGCAGGCCGTGCTCGTCCCGGAGGACGGAGGGCAGATCCTCGAGCCACAGCTCGATCGCCAGCAGGGGCTCGTCCGCGGCGAAGCGGGCCGTACGCATGAGCGGGCCGGCGCGGCGGGGAGTGCCCTCGTCGGCGCGCGCGCGCTCGAGGAGGCCCAGGGCGAGGGGCGTCGGCCCGGCGGCGAGCATGAGCTCGGCTCGCAGGCGGTCGCGCGCGGGACTGCGGCGAGCCGCGAGCGCCGTCGAGAGCTCGAGCTTCCAGCTCTTCTCGCGGAGGGTGGCGAACCGGAGCCTGGCGACGAGCGCCTCGACCTCCGCTTCGGAGAGATCCTGCTCGCGCAGGAGGTCGAGAGCGCGCCGCACCGCCTTCTCGGATTCAGGTGAGCCGATGCGCTCCATCGCGAGCCCCAGGCCTTCGAGCTCGAGTCCGAGGCGGTCGGCGGCGGTGGAATCGCGCTCGCGCAGGCGCTCGGCGATCACCGCGAACGCCTCGCCCCTCCGTCCCGCCTGCGCCAGGAAGCGCGCGAGGGATGACGTGAAGTAGATGCGCTCCCACCCGTCGCGCGCCCGGGCGATCGCCGCGCGCTCGTGGGAGATCGCAGCGCGCAAGCGGCCCCGCCGCTGGGCCGACCACGCCAGGCCGTGCCGAGCCCAGGAGAGATCGGGGTCGAGGTCGAACGCGCGCTCGAAGCGCGGCTCGCCGCTGTCCCCCTCGAGGCGCCCGGCCAGGTAGAACGCCTCGGCGTTCCTGCCGTCGCGCGCGATCGCCTCGCGCCGCGCCGCCAGGGCCTCGACGCCGCGCAGCTCCTGCCGGTCGAGGTCGTCGAGGAGCCGCGCCGGCCCCACCCAGTCGGGAGCCGACGCGAGCGCCTCGCGCGCCAACTCCCGGGCCCGATCGCGAGCGGCCTGCTCGTCGCGAGGATTTTCCGACCAGGAATGGCGCCCGTCGACCGCCGCGCGAGCTT
The DNA here is from genome assembly GCA_046155895.1 of Planctomycetota bacterium. Lineage (GTDB taxonomy): Bacteria > Planctomycetota > UBA1135 > UBA1135 > DASYPQ01. The sequence goes on from JBJXFB010000129.1 coordinate 11,990, forward strand.
CCGCGAACGCGCGCGAGGCGGCTCCCGGAACCGGGCGGAGGTGCACGCGGCGGAGCGAGCCGCAGGCGAGGACCGAGAGCGCGAGCAGCGAGACGAGCCCGAGGAGGGCGAGCGATTCGATCCTCAGACCGCGCGAAGACATGCGCGCCCCTTCCGCCCGCTCGGACCGCGCGCGCACTATCCGACGAACGCCTCGAGCACCGCGTCGGGCCCCGATTCCCGATCGAGGCGCTCGCGGAGATCGAGCTTGCTCATCCACGGGCCCATCGAGATCCCCTCGCCGCCGTTCACCGCGCCCGTGTAGATGCGGACCTGGTCGACGAATCCAGACTGAAGATGGTGCGCCAGGAGCCGCGGGCCCGCTTCGAGGCTGGCGCGACGGATCCCGCGCTCCCACATCCACGTGTGCGCGTCGCGGAGCGACACGCCGTCGTCCGTCGCGGCGTGGAGCTCGTGGACGAAGGCCCCGGCCTCGACGAGGGCGCGGTGGCGGCCCACGTCGTTGCCGCCCACGCACAGGATGTGTACTTCCCCGCCCCCTTCGCCGGCCGGAGGAGCCTGGAGCAGCGTCGCGTTCGGCGGCGTCCGCAGCCCGCTGTCGAGCACGACGCGCAGCGGCTGCCGGCTGAAATCGCCCGGCGGACGCACCGTGAGCCGCGGATCGTCCCGGAGAACCGTCCCGACCCCCGTCACGATCGCGTCGACCCGGCCGCGCATGACCTGGACCTCACGCTGCGACTCCGGTCCGGAGATCCACCGTCCGCTGCCGATCTCCGGCGGCGGCGTCATCTGGCCCGTGCGCGTCTGCGCCCACTTCGCTACGATCCAGGGCCGCGGGCGGCGCAGGCGGTCGTCGCTGGTCCACTTGAGGAAGTGCGGGGAGACCTTCTTCAGCGGCGCCTCGCCCTCGAGGAGCATGACCTGGAGCCCGGCGTCGCGGAGCGCGTTCAACCCCGCGCCGCGGTGGCGCGGATCGGGATCGACCTCCCCCACGATCACGCGCGGGATCCCGCTCGCGAGGACCGCTTCGACGCAGGGCGGCGTCTTGCCGCGCGTCGTGCACGGCTCGAGCGTCACGAGCAGCGCATCCCAGCGGCTGGCCGGCACTCCGGAGGACCTGGCCGCCTCGAGGGCCGCGATCTCGGCGTGACTCCCGCCCCAGACCTCGTGGAACCCCCTCGCGATCACCCGGTCGCCCGACAGCACGGCGGCGCCGACACAAGGATTCGGCGCGACCTCGAAGCGGAAGCGCCGCGCCTCCTCGCCGAGCTCCCGCAGGAGGCCAGTGCAGCGCTCCTCCGAGAATACGCTCGCAGCCGATCGGATCGCGGTCTTGTCCAAGGTGTGCCTCCGAGGGTGGGGTCCTCGACTCTCTAGCATAGGACGCGTTCGAGGGGGAGGTGGCGGCCCGGAGCGTGAGTCCCCCCGGGAATCCACCGGGGCCTCTCTTCCCTTCCTCGGCAGCAGCGGCACACTACTTCACCCCTATCCGCGCCGAACTCCGCCGCGCGGATCCTCCTGCCCACCGGAACCCCCGCACAGCCCCATGAGCAAGGCCCCCGTCCGCGTCGCAGTCACAGGAGCCGCCGGCCAGATCGGCTACGCGCTCGTCCCCCGGATCGCCGCGGGAGAGATGTTCGGTCCTGACCAACCCGTCATCCTCCAGATGATCGAGATCCCCGACGAGAAGGCCCAGCTCGCCCTGAAGGGCGTGGCGATGGAGCTCGAGGACTGCGCCTTCCCGCTCCTCCAGGGAATGGTCCTGACCAGCGAGCCTCTCGTGGGCTTCCAGGACGCCAACTGGTGCCTCCTGATCGGCAGCCGCCCGCGCGGGCCGGGGATGGAGCGCAACGACCTGATCAAGGTCAACGGTCCGATATTCACGGGCCAGGGACGCGCGATCAACGAGCGCGCCGCGAAGGACGTCCGCGTCGCCGTGGTCGGCAACCCCTGCAACACGAACTGCCTGATCGCGATGCACTCGGCGCCCGACGTGCCGCGCGAGCGCTTCAGCGCGATGACGCGCCTCGACCAGAACCGCGCCCAGGCGCTGCTGGCCAAGAAGGCCGGCGTGAGGACGACGGAGGTCAGGAACACGCTGATCTGGGGCAACCACTCCGCGACGCAGGTGCCCGATTTCGTCAACGCCAAGATCGGCGGGCGCTCCGCCGCCGAAGTGATCGGCGACGACGCCTGGCTCAAGGGCGAGTTCCTGAAGAACGTGCAGCAGCGCGGGGCGGCGATCATCGCCGCGCGCGGCGCGTCGAGCGCGGCGTCGGCCGCGAACGCGCTCATCGACCACGTGCGCGACCTCGTCCGGCCGACGCCGGCGGGAGAGTGGCGCTCCGTCGCGGTGTGCAGCAAAGGGAACTACGGCGTCCCCGAGGGCCTGATCAGCTCCTTCCCGGTCCGGTGCGACGGCAAGGGCGGCTGGGAGGTCGTCCCGGGCCTGGCGATGACCGATTTCCTCAAGGAGAAGGTCGCCGCGTCGGTCAAGGAGCTCGAATTCGAACGCTCCGTGGTCGCCGACCTCCTCGGCTGACCGCGGGATGCGGATCTTCGTCACCGGGGCGAGCGGCTACATCGGTTCGGCGGTCGCCTGTGCCCTCGCGCGCGCCGGTCACGCCGTTCTCGGGCTCGTGCGGAGCCCGGAGAAGGCTCGCGAACTCCACGCCGCCGAGGTGGCGACGGTCCTCGGGACGATCGAGTCGCGCGCGGACTGGATCGGACGCGCCGGCGAGTGCGAGGTGCTCGTCCACGCCGCGGCGGAGCACTCTCCGCGCGCCTTCGACCTCGACCGCGAGCTCGTGGTGGCTTTCCTCGATGCCGCGCGGGCCGCAGGGGCTCCCCGACTCTTCCTCTACACGAGCGGCGTGTGGGTGTACGGCGACACCGGCGGCCGCCGCGTGGACGAATCGACGCCCGCCAAGCCGCATCCGTACGTCGCCCGGCGGCAGGAGCACGAGAAGCTGGTCCTCGAGGCCGATCGCGGCGCGCTGCGGACGCTCGTGATCCGTCCCGGGTGCGTCTACGGCGGAAGCGGATCGTTGACGGCTTCCTGGTTCGCGAGCGCGGCGAGCGAGGGCAGCGCCCGCTATGTCGGCGAGGGCCGGAACCGCTGGAGCATGGTGCACCGCGACGACCTCGCGCGGCTCTACGTCCTCGCGGCGGAGAGCGGTTGCCGCGGCGAGGTCTTCAATGCGACCGACCGGAGCCGATCGACCGTGCGCGAGTGCGCGGAGGCCGCGAGCCGCGCCGCGGGTGCCGGCGGAAGGACCTCGAGCACGCCCGTGGCCGAGGCCGTGAACGCGCTCGGAACGTGGGCGGAGTGCCTGGCGCTGGACCAGCACGTCGATTCGGGCAAGGCCTCCCGCCGGCTGGGCTGGCAGCCGAGGCACGCGGGATTCGTCGACGAATCCGAGCGCTGCTTCCTCGCCTGGGAAGCGGCGGCGGGCCGCACGCGTAGAATCCCGGAGCCTCGAGGCTCGCCGTGAACCTTCGCTGCCTCCTCCCGCTCGTCCTGCTCGCGGCTTGCGCCACGGGGGATCGAGGCGCCTCCGCGCGGCCCGGGAGCTACCTCGTCGTCCTGAACAAGGCCGACTGCACGATGGCGATCGTCGAGCCGAACACGGGCTGGACGAAGGACCTCGTGGCGACCGGCATCGGCCCCCACGAGGTGGCGGTCGCCTACGACGGGTCGATCGCGGTCGCGGCGGACTACGGCGAGAAGACGCCGGGGTCCACGCTCACCGTCTACGACTTCCGCGAGCGCCGGGTCGTCGACACGATCGACCTCGCGCCGCACACGCGGCCCCACGGGATCGCCTTCCTCGACAACAGGAGCTCGCTGCTCGTGACCTCCGAGACGAGCCGGGCGGTGCTGGAAGTCAGCGTCCGCGGCCGGCGCGTCGTGCGCGTGATGGACACCGGAGCCGCCGGATCGCACATGCTCGCCGTCTCCGGCGACCGCAAGCGCGTCTACACGGCGAACATCAGCTCTGGATCGGTCAGCGAGATCGACCTCGAGAGCGGCAGGCTCGTCCGGATCGTGCCTACCGGAGCGGAGACCGAGGCGATCGCGATCTCTCCCGACGGCCGCGAGCTGTGGGTCGGCAACCGGGCCGAGAACACCCTGACCGTCCTCGCGGTGGAGAGCCTCGAGAAGCTCGCCTCGATTCCCTGCGCGAAGATGCCCATCCGCCTGAAGTTCACGCCCGACGGCCAGCGGGTGCTGGTCTCGTGCGCGGAGTCCGACGACGTGGTCGTGATCGACACCGCGACGCGCGCCGAGGTCGCGCGCATCCCGCTGCCCGGTCCGGAGGTAGCCCCCGGCGATCCGCCGGCGGCGTCGACGCCGGTCGGGCTCCTCGTCGAACCGACGAACCGGTTCGCCTTCGTCGCGTGCACGAACGCGAGGAGGATCGACGTGATCGATCTGGCGACCCTGGAGGTCAGCTCGCACATCGAGACGGGCAACGTGCCGGACGGGATGGGCTGGGCGTTCCGCAGCGCGGCGTTCGCGGTCTTCGACAGTTCGCCCTAGCTGGGGCTCGACGCCAGGGACCCCGACAGCCCGTACGCCGTCGCCCCCTCGATCGCGACATCGACCTGGCTCCCGACGAGCTCGGGGCCGCCGCGGAAGCTGACGACGACGCCGTGGATGGTCCGCGCGAGCAACACGCCCTCCCCGCGGTCCGAAGTCCCCTCGACCAGGGCGCGCCGCACCGACCCCACGTGCCGCGTGAGCCGCCCGAGCGCGACTTCCTCGGACTTGCGCAGGAGGCGCTGGTTGCGCTCCTTCTTGACCTCTTCGGGAACGCCGTCCGGGAGCTTCTCGGCCGCGCTCGTCCCGGGGCGCTCGTCGTACTTGAAGATGTAGTTGACGGCGAAGCCGAGCGAAGCGAGCAGCGCCTCGCTCGCGTCGAAGTCCTCGTCGGTCTCGCCCGGGAAGCCGACGATCCAGTCGCTGCCGAGCTCGATGTCGGGCACTTCGGCGCGCAGCAAGTCGACGCGGCGGCGGTAGAGCTCGGTCGTGTAGCCCCGCCGCATCGCGCGCAGGATCCGATCGGAACCCGACTGCGCCGGCAGCGGCAGGAATCGCTCGGCCTTGTCGCAGTCCCGGATCGCGCGCGCGAGCTCCTGCGTCACGTACGAAGGGTGCAACGTGACGAGGCGGATTCGCGCCAGCCCGTCGATCGCCTGCAGACGATAGATGAGGTCCGCGAGCCCCGGCCGCCCTTGCCGACCGAGGAAGCGCGGCTCTCCGGGCCCCGGGGGCGCGAAATCCTCGCCGTAGCTGTTCACCGTCTGGCCGAGCAGCGTGATCGCCCGCGCGCCGCGCTCGACGAGCCAGCGGGCCTCGCGCTCCACGTCGTCGATCGGCCGCGAGAGCACGCGCCCGCGCACGGTCGGCACGATGCAGAAGGCGCAGTTCAGGTCGCACCCGCGCATCACCGTGAGCCACGCGCAGGTCTCGCCCGAGTACGGCTCCTCCGAGCGGTCCACGGCGATCGGATCGTCCATCTCGAGCGCCAGGATCCGCGCCGCCGCGGACGAGCCGTTCCCGTTCCGCGCCGCGCGCGCCGCGCGCACCTGCTCGACGAGATCGGGCATCCGGTGGTACTGGCGCGTGCCGGCGACGACGTCGACCTGCCCGGCGCGCGCGAAGATCTCCTCGCCCACGCGCTGGGCCATGCAGCCCATGACGCCGATCACGAGGTCGGGCCGCCGCGCCTTCACGCGCTTCAGCTCGCCGATCCAGGAGTACGCGCGCTCCTCGGCGTGGTCGCGGACCGAGCAGGTGTTGAAGAGCACGACGTCGGCGTCCTCGATCGTCCCCGACACCTCCCAGCCGGCGCGCTTGAAGCGCCCCTCGGCGAGGAGCGAGTCGTACTTGTTCATCTGGCACCCGAAGGTGACGACGTGGACCCGCTTGCCCTCCGGCGCGGGCGCGGCGGCGTCGGGGGCAGCCGAGGCCTTGGACTGGAAGCGCGTGATGGTCATGCGAGCGGGGGATTGTGCCAGAAGGCCCGTTCGGCGAGAAAACCCGGGTTCACCTGGAACCGCGGCGGGACGCCTCGTTCCGCGGCTGAAACACGTCGGCCTGCCGCAAGGCCGGCGCTAGGTTACGCGGGGAGAGCGCTCCGCGCTGGGCCTCGTGCTCCACCGGGCGGAGTCGGGTCCGCCTCCGCGAGGAGCGAGCGGACGGCCTCGAGCACGGTCTCGACCTCGATCGCGAGCGTCGAGGGCTTCCCGTCCGGGAGGAACCCG
>JBJXFB010000132.1:0-43952 GCA_046155895.1 Planctomycetota bacterium
GACAAGGCCCGGGCGAGCGCGACCAGCTCCCGCTCGGCCGCTTCGCGTCGGGTGAGCGCACCCTGGAACTCCGAGCTCGTCATGCCCTCCTCCGCGAGCCTCGCGAGCTCCTCGCTCCGTGACTGGAGCTCGCGGCGGAGCTCGGCGTACCGGCGCGATCCGGCCGCCAGCCGCATGAGAGCCGCGGATCCCAGAGCGGCGCCGCGAGTCGTCTCGGACAGCTCGAAGGCCGGAAACACGAGTTCGGGCGAGCCCGAGAACACCCCCGCGCCGCCGACGAAGGAGAGCACGTTGTCCAAACCCTTGGTGAGCCCCAGGCAGCGCGCGGTCGCCTCGCGCGGCGAGCGGTCGACCAGCGCATTCCTAGCCGAGCGGATCCGAGCTTGGCACTGCGCCAGGACCAGCTCGACACACTGCTTTCTTCGCTCCTCCTTCTCTCCTTCGCTCGCACCCGAGCTCGCCGAGGCGATCGTCGCGGCGAGGTTCCCTTGCGCGATCTGGAGGCTCGGGTGCCCGTCAGGGAGCGTGCGGGAGAAGACCTCCAGCACTCTCTCCTGGAGCTCACGCGCGCGAGAGAAATCGCCGAGCGCGCAGAGCGTGACCGCGAGGCACTGCTGCGACCGCGCCACGTCGGGATGGTCCCCCGGCAACGTCCTCGTGCGGACCTCGAGGATCTTCTCGTCGATCGCTCGCGCGGCTTCGAGGTCGCCGAGCCAGTACAGCGCGGTGGAGAGGCTCGCACGCGTTGCCTGAAGATCCCTGTGGTCGTCGGGAAGCGTGCGCGACCGCACCTCCAAGACCTTCTCCAGCAGGGCGCGGGCGCCGGCGTGGTCCCCGAGCCCTCCGGCCGTGACGGCGAGGTTCTGTCGGGCCGCCTGCAGATCGGGGTGGTCGTCGGGGAGCGTGCGCGAGTGGACCTCGAGCACCCTCTCGTAGAGTGCCCGCGCGCCGCGCAGGTCGCCGAGCGAATGGAGAACGCCCGCGAGCCCCTGGCGGGCGAGCTGGAGCTGCGGGTGTTCGTCGGGCAGAGTCCTCGATCGGACCTCGAAGACCCGCTCGAGGAGCGACCTCGCGCTCTGGAAGTCCTCCAGGTAGGCCAGCGTCGTGGCCAGGTTGAACCGAGCCGACTGGACGTGAGGGTGCTCGTCGGGGAGCGTCCTCGTCCGGATCTCGAGGACCTTCCGTTCGAGCACGAGCGCGCCTTCGAGGTCGTCGAACTTCTTGATCAAGGTGGCGAGGTTCCCGCGCGTCGTCTGGAGGTCGGGGTGGTCGTCCGGCAGCGTGCGGGTGCGGACTTCGAGGACCTTCTCCTGGAGCGCCCGCGCGCCCTCGAGGTCGCCGAGCCGCTGAAGCGTGACCGCGAGATTCCCTCGCGCCGTCTGGAGGTCGGGATGGTCGTCGGGGAGCGTGCGGGATTGGACCTCGAGGACCTTCCCGTAGAGCGTCCGCGCGCCGCGCAGATCGCCGGAGTCTCGCATCGAGTTGGCGAGGCTCGTCCGCGCCGCCTGCAGCTCGGGATGGTCATCCGGGAGCGTGCGCGAGTAGACCTCGACGACTTTCACGCGCAGCGCGCGCGCGCCCTCCGAGTCGCCGAGAGCGTGGATGGAGGTGGCGAGGCTCAGGCGCACCTTCTGAAGGTCGCCGTGGTCATCGGGCAGGGAGCGCGAGCGGACTTCCAGGACCTTCTCCCGGAGCATCCGCGCGCTCGGGTAGTCGCCGAGCTTGTGGGCCGAGTCCGCGCAGCACAGCCGCGCGATCTGGAGGTCGGGGTGGTCGTCAGGCAGGCTGCGCGAGCGGATCTCGACTACTTTCTCCTCCAATTCTCGCGCGCCGCGGATGTCGCCGAGTTTCTTGATCGTTGCGGCGAGATTCAGCCGCGACCATTGCACGTCCGTGTGGTCGTCGGGCAGCGAAGCCGAGCGGACCTCGAGAGTTTTCTCCCAGGCCGTCCTCGCGACGGGCATGTCCTCTGCGTCCCAGGCCGCCAGTCCCGCGCGATTCAGGAGATCGAGCCAGGTCGCATCCCGATCGCCTTCGGGGCGCGCGAGCAGCAGCTCGACGGCTTCGCGGGCCTTCTCGCGGGCCGACGCCCGGTCCGCTCCCTTCAGCGCCGCCGCGGACTCGTCGAGCAGCGCGCGCTCACGGCTGAAGTCGACGTGGTTCGGTGCTCCCGTCGACGGCGTTGCGGAGCCGACTCGCGCCTCGCTGGCCGACGTGCTCGCTGCGAGGGTGCCAAGAACGAACCATGTGTACCAGCAGGCGATCTTCAACTCACTCCTGGCCAATCCTGATTGCCCGGCGAGTGCAGTCTGAATGGCCGGGCATGGATGACAGTTTTCCTAGGCTGCGGCGGTCGAGCAAGAGTACCCAGCGGACTGCCGAGTCCGAGCTGCGCGAGAGAAGTGCGGCGGCGGGCTGGCCCAGTCTATCGACGACGCTATCATCGGCGGAATGAGCGCAGCCGCAACGTCTCTTCTGAAAGCCCTCGGCATCGAGGCCGAGCACCTCGGAGCTTACGACGGAAAGTGGATCGAGACCTCGGGCGAGGTTCTCGAGAGCCTGAACCCCGCCACCGGCAAGGTCATCGCGCGCGTCAAGCAGGCTTCCGCCGCCGACTACGAGCGCTGTTCGAAGGCCGCTCACGCCGCCTTCTTGCGCTGGCGCGAAGTCCCCGCGCCTCACCGTGGCGAGATCGTCCGACGCATGGGCGACGCCCTGCGCGCGAAGAAGGACCTCCTCGGCCGCCTCGTCTCCCTCGAGATGGGCAAGATCCTCACCGAGGGCCACGGCGAAGTTCAAGAAGCGATCGACATCGCCGACTTCGCCGTCGGCCAATCGCGCATGCTCTACGGCCTCTCGATGCACTCCGAGCGGCCCCAGCACTCGATGCGCGAGCAGTGGCACCCGCTCGGCACCGTCGGGATCATCACGGCCTTCAACTTCCCCGTCGCGGTGTGGGCGTGGAACTCGATGCTCGCGTACGTCTGCGGCGATTCGTGCCTGTGGAAGCCATCCAGCTCCACGCCGCTGTGCGCGATCGGCATGACGAACGCGGTGCGGCCCGTCCTCGAGGCCGAGGGCTTCGGCGCGCTCGCGACGCTCTGCATCGGCTCGGGGCGCGAGGTCGGGAACAAGATGCTCGAGGACGCGCGCGTGCCGCTCGTCTCGTTCACGGGCTCGACCGCCGTCGGCCGCCGCGTCGCGCAGACGGTTGCGGGGCGCTTCGGGAGGACCATCCTCGAGCTCGGCGGCAACAACGCGGTCGTGCTCATGGAGGACGCGGACCTCGAGCTCGCGATCCCCTCGACGCTTTTCGGCGCCGTCGGCACGGCCGGACAGCGCTGCACGACGACGCGCAGGCTGCTCGTGCACGAGAAGATCATGCCCGAGGTCGAGCGTCGGCTCCTCGCCGCGTACCAGACGGTCCGCATCGGCGATCCGTCCGTCGAAGGGACGCTCTGCGGCCCGCTCGTGAGCTCGGAAGCCGTCGCGGACATGGAGAAGGCGCTCAAGTCCGTCGTCGCCGAGGGCGGGAAGGTCCTGTGCGGCGGCGGGAAGCCGAAGATGTCGGGCGATCTCGCCGGCGGCTACTTCGTCGAGCCGACGATCGTGCGCGCCGAGAACCGCTTCAAGACGGTCCAGGAGGAGACCTTCGCGCCGATCCTGTACCTGATCCCGTTCAAGGACCTCGACGACGCGATCGCCAAGCACAACGGCGTGCCCCAGGGCCTGTCGTCGGCCGTCTTCACGCTGAACGTCCGCCACGCCGAGCGCTTCCTGTCAGCGTCGGGCTCCGACTGCGGCATCGCGAACGTGAACATCGGAACCTCGGGCGCCGAGATCGGCGGCGCCTTCGGCGGCGAGAAGGAGACCGGCGGGGGACGCGAGTCGGGCTCCGATTCGTGGAAGGCCTACATGCGCCGCCAGACGAACACGATCAACTGGGGCCGCGACCTGCCGCTCGCGCAGGGTGTCGTCTTCGGCTGATCAGCCGGTCCGGTACAGATCGACGAGCGGGTCGAGTACGCCGTCCCAGCTGTAGCGCTCGCGCACCAATCGTCCGGCGCGATCCGAGATCGACGAGGCCCGGCCAGGATCGCGCAGGAGCTCCGCCACGGCGCGCGCGAACCCCGCGGTGTCGTCCGCGAGCAGGATCGACTCGCCGTTCCGGGCGGCGATCCCCTCCGCGCCGACGCTCGTCGAGACCAACGGGACGCCCGCGGCCATCGCTTCGAGGATCTTGATCCGCGTTCCGCCCCCGATGCGGATCGGCACCACGCACACGTCGGCCTGCGCGAGCCAGGGCCGGACGTCCTCGACCCAGCCGGTGAATTCGACCGTCCCGGGGCGCGCCCGGGAGAGGAGCGCGCGGGTAGCGCCCTTGCCGACGATCACGATCCGACAGCCCGGCATGATCTTCGCGACCTCGGGCGCGATCCCGTCGAGGAGCCACCGGACGGCTTCGGCGTTCGGCGGGTAGGCGAGGGCCCCGGTGAACATGATCGTGGGGGGCGCTCCCGCGAATCGCGGTGCACGCCGAGGTTGCGCGAACTGCGCCAGGTCGACGCCGTTGGGAACGACCATGACGCCGTTCACTCCCCACGTGTGCGCGAGCTCGCGTTCGGTGTCCGAGCACACGAGCGCCCGGTCGACCTTGCGCAAGATCTCCGGCTCGAAGCGCGACATCCGCCACCACTGGATGGTCGCGTACGCCCTGCGCGCCGGGTTCGGGCCTTCGAGGGCGAATCTCTCGTACAGGCGGGTCAGCAAGTTGTGCGTGTCGAACACCGTCCTCACGCGCTGGCGATCGGCCCCGAGGTGCTCGACGTACTGCGCGGCGTCGAGGTGGTTGAAATGGATCGCCGCGACCCCGCCCAAGGCCATGCGCCGGCGGATCTCGGCCAGCATCCGCCACGAGAAGTTCTTGCCCATCGGGTAGGGGGCGCGCGTGAAGAGGGCTCCCGCCGCGTACCAGGGTGATTGCCAGCGCGCCCGGCGCGGGCCGAGGCAGACCACCTCGATCGACAGGGCGCGAACCGCCTCGAGGTCGGCCTGCGTCGGCGGGTCGAGCGACAGCAGCGTGACCGGCAGCTCCCTGGCCAGGCGCGCGAGCACGTTCCAAGTCCGGATCTGCCCGCCGTCGTCCACGGGGTGGGGGAACTTCTCGGTGACGAAGAGGATCCGTCCCGCGGCGGACATGCACGATCTCCTAGCAGAAGCGTGGGAACGGATCCACGGCGTCGCTAGCCTCTTCGCCACTCGGCATGACTGGAACTCGTCCGGAGAAGGGGCGCAGGCGGCTTCGGGCGCTCCTCGCACTGTCGATCTCGTCGCTCGCTTCCGTCGCGGGCGCCGAGCTCTGGTGCCGCGCGCAGTACGGCATTCCGATCCGCGAGAAGCTCCCGATCATGCCCGTGGTCGCCGACGCGCGGCGGGGATACGCGATGATCCCGGGGACGGAGCACTACACCTACGAGCGGCCGGTGCGCGTCAACGGCCTCGGCCTGCGCGGCGCGGAGATGCCCGAGAAGCAGGAGGGCGAGACGCGCGTCCTCTGCCTGGGCGACAGTACGGTCTACGGGCAGGGGCTCACGGAGGACGCGACGATCCCGGTGCTCCTCGAGCGCGAGCTCGCGCGGAACTTGCAGCCCCCGCGGACCGTCCGCGCGGTCAACGGCGGGCTGCGCGGATACGGGACGGAGCAGGAGATCGCGCTGCTCGAGGAGCTCGGCCCGCGGATCCGCCCGGATCTCGTCGTGCTCTTCTGGTACCCCAACGATCTGGAGAAGCACGACATCGTGGAGATGAACGCGCGGCTCGAGCGCCAGGGACGGGTGGAGTACGACACGCAGTCGCGGCTCGAGGGTTCGACGCTGCTCGTCTGGCAGGCGAAAGAGTACCTGCGCCGCAGCGCCTTCGTGATGCAGGTGCACGACATCCTGACTTCGCTGACCACCAAGCGCCTCTCCCCCGAGGAGATCGAGGGCGGTTTCGAGCGCCTCGATCGATCGCTGGGGGATCTGGCGCGCGCCGCGGAGAGCCAGGGCGCGCGCCTCCTCGTCGTCGCGATCCCGACGGCCGGCATGGTCGCGGCGGGCGAGGAGGGACGCGACATCCCGCGCCGCGTCGGGAAGCTCGTGGAGAAGCACGGGATCGCGTGCGCCGACGTGTTCGAGCCGCTGTCGGAGCTCCACCGCGAGCTGGGTCATCTCCCGCTCCTGCCCTACGACTGGCACTACACGGGCGAGGCCAACCTGGCGATGGCGAAGCGCCTGGCGGAAGTGCTCCGGGAACGGTTCCCGAGCTTGCTCTAGGCTCAGGCCCGTCTTCACGCGCGCGCCAGCCCCCGGCTGGGACCGCGGGAAGGAGCCCCCGATTCTCTCCCCGAATCGGGCACGCGCTGTAGAGTTGGGCCCTTCCTGTCGTCGCGCATCGTGCGGGGCGCGGGAGGTATCCCCAAGTGGACTCTCTTTCAACCAGGAGTCGAATCATGACGTCGAGACGCGCGAGCCTATTGTGGTCGACCGTCCTCCTCGTCGCGATCGCGGTCGGCGCGGTCGGGACGGCGTGGGCCAATCACCGGTGGGGTTGTTGGAAGTACGCGGACGCGAACATCAACCTCCACAACGGTTGCACGGGCAGCTATGCCACCTACGTCAACGAGGAAGGGCTGTCCGATTCGAACTCCTGGCACAACTACACGGACGTCAACTTCAGCAATTCCTCGCAGGGGACAACCGACCACCTGAACTGTTTCAACGGTTCCTACGGCATCAACGGGTGGCTCGGCATCGCGGAGATCCTCACCTACAGCGGCTGCATCGTTCAGCAGGGTCGCGCGCGCTTCAACCAGAGCTACCTCGACAACCCCGCCTACGGGTACTCGGCGACGAACAAGAAGCACGTCGTCTGCCAGGAGATCGGGCACCCCTTGGGCCTCGGCCACCAGAAGGGCCAGGCGCAGTCGTGCATGAACGACCGCATTCTCAACGTGCCCAACCCCAACTCGCACGACCAGTCGTTGGTCAACTCGATCTACTAGGAGGACGACCATGATCAGCAAGAGAAAGTCTTGGATGGTTGCAACCGCGCTGGCCCTGACCGGTCTGGCCGGCTCCTCCGCCGTGGCCTTGCGGCTCTCGACACCCGGCGAGCCGCGCTCCGACGCCGCCTGGGCCTTCGTGGCGAACAACCCGAAGATGCTCGCTCGCCACGCCGACGCGATCGTCGTCGCCGAGGCCGTGGAGATCTATCCCGGCCGGGTCGCGACCTCGGACGGCGGCGCGGATCTGCTGCCCTTCCAGATCGTCGAGCTGCGAGTCCAGAACGTGCTGAAGGGTTCGTTCCCGGACGGACGCGTCTATGTCGAGCGCGCGGGCGGAACCGAGCCGGGAACCGGCCTCAACCACGTCATCGACATCGACGGCGGCGAGTTCGAGGCCGGCCGCAAGTACATGCTCTTCCTGAACGAGCAGCCGGGCGACACCGGGCTCTACTACCAGGTGAACGACCAGAGCCGGTACGAGGTCGTGGGGAACCGCCTGCGCGCGATCGATCCCGACCACGACAGCGTCCAGCAGGCGTTCCACGGGCGACGCCTCGTCGAGGCGACTACGCTGGTGAGCCAGCTCGTCGACTAGCCGAGTCGCGAGCGGACGAGACGGGAGGGCCGCGGCGGGACCGCGGCCCTCTCTCGTCCAGCACGCTCCGGTCGGCGGCCGCCCGGGCTCAGAGCTCCTGCACGAGCGCCAGCAGCGCCGCGCGGTTCTCGATCTCGTTGGCGCCCATGGCGAAGCACGCCGCCGTCAGGTTGCCCGAGTTCATCGCCTCCGCCGCCCGGTTCAGGAACTGCGGGTCGCGCGTGACCTCGAACCCGTACGCGAGCGAGCACCAGGGCAGCGCGTGGTCGGGGTACCCGTAGGTGCCGTCCGTCGGGATATAGTCGCAGAAAGGCGGCAGGTCCGTGCTCGATCCGCCGACGCCGAAGAGCGCCGCGGGGCCGTGCCCGACCTCGTCCCACACGTAGTCCGAGATCATCGCGTAGAGCACTTTCTCGAGCACCTGGTTCGTCTGCGCGACCTTGGTCAGGTCGTCGCCGCGGAACACCGACTCGCGCATCCCCATGATGGCGTTCTCGGTGATCGCCGCTTCGATCGACTGCCGGCACCGGTACTGCGCGTTGAAGACGTTCGTCAGGGGCGTCGCCTGGATGATCCCCGTGCAGTCCGTCTGCCCGTCGCGCAGAATGTCGATCACCTGGTTGAACCACGGCCGCACGTCGGCGCGCCACTGGGGATCCCCGAGGGAGTAGTAGGCGTTCATCGTGTCGAGGCCCCAGCCTTCCGCGCGGCCGTAGGAGATGCCCCACCCGGGACGGTAGTCGGCGTAGCTCCGGTCGAAGTACATGCCGGTCACGATCACGCCCTGGGGATAGTGATCCTGGCGGTACATGTTGTAGCCGAAGCGCACGCTCTCGGCCTGGCCGCGCAGGTCGTCCTTGGCGATCGCGTCGTTGCCGAGCCACGCGAGCGCCTTCGCCATGCGCGTGTAGCGGATCAGGTGCTCTGCGTCGATCGTCTGGTACGCGAGGAGCCTTCCTTCCCAGGGAGGCTGGCGGCCGAGCCCCGCGACCGCGTTGCGCTGGAAGTTCGGCGACGCCGTGACCCCGAAGGGATCCGCGGCCCACAGCATCGGTCCGCCGAACCACCAGACGGGGAGGAGCGCGCCTTGCGGGTGGGGCACGACCCATTCCTCCATGCGCGTCGGAAGGCCGTTCGCGTTGTACATCACGTTCCTCTGCCGGTCGGTCAGCATCCGGTGGACGAGCTGGGAGAACCGGTAGCCGCTGTTCGAAGCGGCGCTCAAGGTCTTGATGCCCTCGTACAGGTGGATCTCGAGGCCGCTGACCATGCCGCCCTGGTCGATGCCCCAGGGATGCGCGTAACCCAGTCCCGTCTCCTGCGAGGGCCAGGGCCCGTTCGAACCGTTGAAGACCTGCTGGGCGCGCACGCCGAGGGCCTGGTCGTCCTGCTGGCGGAGCACGTCCTGGTTGACGTGGTCGAGCGAGGGCAGCCGGTGCTTCTGCGGGAAGTAGCGCGCCGTGTCCTTGTTCCACCACGACCACAGGTCCCCGCCGGTCGGGGAAGGCCCCGCGCGGCAGAATCCCAGACCCTCCTCGCGCAGGTAGGCGACCGCGCGCGGTTCCTCGCCCACCTTCGCGACGACGAGCCGCCGGTGGAACTGACCCAGCGCCGGCAAGACGTGCATCGTCCCGCCTCCGATCTGGGAGACGATCGGCCACGCGCGGTTCTGGCCCTCCGTGATCGGGGCTCCCATGAACGGATCGGGGAAGGCGTTCAGCACGACCCATCCCGCGGGCAGGATGATCTCGAAGGCGTCGAAGTACATCTGGCCCATCGCGTCGTCGAAGGGATTGGCCGAGTCCTCGCCGCTGTGCGCGCTGTGGATGCGCAGGTCCAGCGAGAAGAAGGGCTCGTTCGCCCACTCCGTGAAGTAGGAATGCACGCCCATCAGGTGGGGGAGCGTTCCGCTCGGGCCCGTCACGGGGGCGACGGGGAAGAGCGTTTCGTGCGTCGCCGTCTGGATCGCCTGCGAGCCGTTCTTGAGGACCCGGGCGGAATCCGCGCCCTGGGCGGCGTCGAGGAGGATGTTCGCGTGATACTCGTTCCCGAAGACATCGTGCGACCGCACGCGGATTCCCTCGGGCCGGGTCAGGAGAGCGCGCACGCTGGCGTTCGGCCGGAACACGGCCGGCGGACGGGGCTGGTACACGACGTTGTAGCGGACGCGGTCCCCGGGATTCGTTCCAGGAGGCAGGGCGACGCGCGCGAGGACCTCGACGACGTCCGAGCCCTGCTGCGAGCGCGCGTAGCGCGTGACCGTCTCGACCTGGGCCGGAACGAGCCCGCCGTTGTGGTTCACGACCTGGAACGGCGTCTCGCCCCCCGGCATCGGGAACGTGAGCGGCGGGACGGGCAGCGTCCCGTGCAGGATGAAGTCGTCGACCGTCGGCGCCGCCAGCTCGAAGGTCCCGACGACGTCGCCGGGGTTCGCGCTTCCTCCGCCGGTCGTCGATCCTCCTCCTCCGCCTCCTCCCCCGGGCGCGCACGCGACGCCGCCGAAGATCACGAGCGCGAATACGTACCGATCCCAAGCTCGCACGAAGGTGCGAGCGCCCCCGATGACGCGGCCCATCCAAACCCCCCTCGAAACAGCCCCTCGAATGGATCCCCTGCCAGGAGGATCCCCTGCACGTGGGGGCCTGTCGGACTCCCCGCAATTTGGACTGTAACCGAAGACCTGGATTTTGCAGGAAAAACGCCGAGGCCCGCCCACGCGCGGCGCGGGCAGGCCGGCGCCGCTGCGCCTCGAGCGCCGCCTACAGCTTCACGTATTCGAAGTCGACGGGCTTGCCGTCGACGCCCTTCGCGGGAGGCGCGATCCAGCTCGCGAACTTGCCTTCCTCGACGCAGGGGATCATCAGCGACTTCACGAAGGCCTTCTCCTCGGGGCTCGGCAGCCACTCGTGGGCGCGCGCGTTCCACGTCGCCTCGTCGATCGGATGTCCCGCGAGGTCGAAGTGCCCGGCTGCGTACTCGCCGATCTTGCGGTGGAAGCGGCGGTGGGGGAGCGAGAAGCGGAAGGGACTCCCGGCGCGCTCGCACACGCGGTTCCAGTACTCGATGCCCTTCTCGTTGTCCTTGACGTACTCGTCGCGCAGCACCTCGTTCATCGCATTGCGAAGCGCCACGTCCTCCTTCACGAGCCTGCCGTCGACGAAGCGCTCCATCGCGT
Source organism: Planctomycetota bacterium (assembly GCA_046155895.1). Classification (GTDB taxonomy): domain Bacteria; phylum Planctomycetota; class UBA1135; order UBA1135; genus DASYPQ01. Next base: position 10,816 of record JBJXFB010000132.1, read on the forward strand.
AGGTCTGCTCGAGGGCCTTGTGCTCGGTCCAGCGCTCCTCGTTCGCCCGGCCCTTGAGCCCGGCGCCGAAGAAGTTGGCCGAGTTCGAGGACACCTCCGCGCCGAACAGGTCGGTCGAGGAGGCAGACCAGAAGTTGATGTAGCGCTGGATCGTCTCGAGCGGGATCGCGCCGTACTCGCGCACGTCCTTGCCGGGGTGCTCCTTCATCACCTGGCAGGTCCTCTCGATGACGCGGGCGACGCCGGTCTGGCCCACGAACATGTGGTGCGCTTCTTCGGTCAGCATGAAGCGGCAGGTCCGCGCGAGCGGGTCGAACCCGCTCTCGGCCAGGGCCAGCAGCTGGAACTTGCCGTCGCGGTCCGTGAACATCGTGAAGCACAGGAACGACAGCCAGTCCTCGCACGGCTCGTTGAACGTAGAGAGGATGCGCGGGTGGTCGGCGTTGCCCGAGCGGCGCTGGAGCAGCTCCTCGGCCTCCTCGCGCCCGTCGCGGCCGAAGTAGGTGTGGAGGAGGTAGACCATCGCCCACAGGTGGCGGCCCTCCTCGACGTTGACCTGGAAGAGGTTGCGCAGATCGTAGAGCGAGGGCGCGGTGTGGCCGAGCAGGCGCTGCTGCTCGACGGAGGCCGGCTCGGTGTCGGCTTGCGTGACGATCAGGCGCCGCAGCCAGTTGCGGTACTCGCCCGGGACCGACTGCCACGCGGGTTCGCCCATGTGGTCGCCGAAGCCGATCACGCGCTTCTCGTCGCGGGGCTGGAGGAAGATGCCCCAGCGGTAGTCGGGCATCTTGACGTAGCCGAAGTGCGCCCAGCCTTCCGCGCCGACGTCGACGGCCGTCCGGAGGTAGACGTCCTTGGTGTTGAAGTCGCTCGGGCCCACCGAGTTCCACCACTCGAGGTAGGAGGGCTGCCACGACTCGAGCGCGCGCTGCAGGCGCTTGTCCGAGGCGAGGTCGACGTTGTTCGGGATCTTCTGGCTGTAGTCGATCTGGGTCATGGCGGTCAGGTCCGTCGGATGTCGAATTGGGGCTTGTTCGGCGTGCCGTAGCAGGTGAGCGCGCCGCGCTCGCCGACGGCGTTGGGTCGCTGGAAGATCCAGTTCTGCCAGGCGGAGAGACGTCCGAAGATCTTCGTCTCCATCGTCTCCGGTCCGGGGAAGCGCACGTTCTGCTCCATCCCGGTGAGGCCGTCGGGCGAGAACGCGATGCGCTCCTCGATAGCCAAGCGCACCTCGTCGTCCCAGTCGATCGAGTCGGGCGCGAAGGTCGCGAGGCCGAGCTCGTCGGCGGCCGCGGCGTCGAAGAGGCCGCGTTGCTCGAGTACGGCGCCCACGCACGCGGGCTCGCCCAGGAAGCGCGTCTCGAGGCGCGAGAGGCCGTTCGCCATCGGGTAGAGGCCCGCGTTCGCCGCGCTCGCGCCGAGCGTGAGCTTCGCGGCCGGATCGGCGAGGACGTAGCTGCGGTCGCAGGCGAGGAGCAGCTCGAGGAACGTGCCTGCGAAGCAGGTGTCCTCGTCCGCGATCGCGTAGAGGCTCTTGGCGCTCCCGTCGAGGCGCTTCAGCACCCGCTTCACGAGATGGCCCACCTCGCGGACGAACCAGTGGTCGGATTTCGCGAGGATCTCGTCGGTCGCCAGGACCGTCTCGGGGCTCCCCTTGGCCCGCAGGAGGACGAGGGCGACCTCGGGCCGGTTCATCCGCAGGTCGAGGATCGCGTCGTCGAGCTCGCGGAAGGCGCGCAGCACCCACCAGTCGGAGCCCTGGAGGAAGGCCTCCTCGGCCGTTTTCGGGCCCTGCGGGGGAGCGGTGATCTCGATCTCGGCCTTCCGACCGCTGTCGTCGATCGTGATATCGACGTGGGAGTAGCTGGCGTGATGGTCGCTCTGGAGAGCGCCGCTGGAACGCTCGACCGCGCCCAGCGGGACACCCTTCTTCCCGCGCACCTTCGTGGAATCGGCGAGCTTGCGGGCGCGCTCCTGCACGGATTCCTTCCAGCGCGAGAGCGGCGCGATCGCGTCGACGAGGCCCCACTCGACGGCGCGCTTCCCCTTGATGCCTTCGGCCAGCGAGGCGAACACGTCGCAGCGGTCGCGGCGCAGCTTGCGCTTGTCGGTGATCCGCGTGAGGCCGCCCGTGCCGGGGAGCACGCCGAGGAGCGGGAGCTCGGGGAAGGCGACGGCGGAGTTGCGGTCGTCGACGAGGAGGATGTCGTCGCACGCGAGCGCGAGCTCGTAGCCTCCGCCGGAGGCCGTGCCGTTGATCGCGGCGAGGAAGCGGATCCCGGACGAGGCGCTGGCGTCCTCGATCGAGAGGCGCGTTTCGTTCGTGAACTTGCAGAAGTTCACCTTCCAGGCGTGCGTCGACGTGCGCAGCATCACGATGTTCGCGCCGGCGCAGAAGACGCGGTCGAGAGCGCCCGTGAGGACGACGCAGCGGACCTCGGGGTGCTCGAAGCGGATCCTCTGGACCGCGTCGGCGAGCTCGACGTCGACGGCCATGTCGTAGCTGTTGAGCTTCAGCTCGTAGTCGTCGCGATGGCCGCCGAAGGGCTCGACGCCCATCGTCAGGGTGGCGACGTCACCGTCGAAGCTGAGCTTCCAGTGCCGGTAGCGATCCGGGTGCGTCTGGAATCGGATGGGGGGGGTGGCGGTGTCGGTCGCGGCCATCGAGTGCCTCGGGAACTTGGTGTGAGCAATATATTGCGCTATACCGTGTTGGTCGGGCATGATAGCGCTCATATGTCGAGGCGCAAGTCGATTCTCGGGGATCTGGGTGCGCGCCTGCGGGAGGCGCGAGTCCGGGCCGGCCTCTCGCTGACGGAGCTCGCCGAGCGTGCCGGTGTGAGCCGGCGCTACGCGACCGACGCGGAGGCGGGCCGCGCGAATCTGAGCGTTCTGAAGCTGATCGATCTCGCCGGTGCCGCCGGGATCCCTCTGGGCGATCTGCTCTCCCTCCCGCTCGGCGGGAAGCGATCCGGGCGCGTGGCCTTGCTCGGGCTGCGCGGCGCGGGAAAGTCGACGGTCGGCCGCGCACTCGCCCTGGCGCTCGAAGCGCCCTTCGTCGAACTCGACCAGCGCGTGGAGGCGCTCGCGGGCTCGACGCTGGCGGAGATCTTCTCCCTGCACGGCGAGGAGAGATTCCACGCGCTCGAGCGTGAGGCGCTCGAGCAAGTGCTGGCGGAAGGGGAGCGTCTCGTGATCGCGACCGGCGGATCGATCGTGGCCTGGGAGCCGACCTTCGCGCGCCTCCGCGAGACGTGCCGGACCGTCTGGCTGCGCGCGCGGCCCGAGGAGCACTACCAACGCGTCGTCGACCAGGGCGACCGGCGCCCGATGGCGAACCATCCGCGCGCGATGGCCGAGCTCCGCCTGATCCTGGCCGAGCGCGAGCCGTTGTATTCGCGCTGCGCGGTCTCCGTGGAGACGTCGGGCAGGAGTGTGGACGGAGTCGTGAAAGGAATCCTGGACTGGCTGGAGCCGGAGGGGACCCGCTCCTGACGGACGCCCGGCTCAGGCCCGTGGCCGGACGAGCAACCCCGGCAGGAGCTCCAGCGCCGCCACACCCACGATGGCCGCACCGAGCGGCAGGTCGAGCTCGAAGGAGGCGGCTATCCCGAGCACGACCGCGACGAGACCGCTGAGCGAGGACAGCACGAGGAAGGACGCCATCGACGCCGACCATCGGCGCGCGACCAGCGGAGGCAGGACCAGCAGCCCGAAAAGCAGCGTCGGCCCGAGAATCATCGTCCCCGTCGCCACCGCCAGCCCGGTGATGGCCATGAGGATGATCTCGAACCCGAGCACGTGCTTCCCGAGCACGATCGCCGACTCCCGGTCGTAACTGACGAGGAGGAGATCGCGGTGGAAGTGGACGATCGCGAGGAGGATCAGCGCCAGGGGCACGGCCAGGGTCTCGAACCCGTGCACCTGGATTCCGAGGATCTCGCCCGCGAGGAGTTCGTCCACCATCGACTTGCCGATGGGGGACATCCGCCCGAACAGATAGGTCGCCGCATTGGCGATCGCGAACGCTGCCGCGACTCGACCGATCTCGTTCCCGGCACGTCGACCGGTCATCGCGAGCGCGGCCAGGCCCCCGAAGGTGAACACCGCGGCCCAGGCCAGGTGGTAGTTCTTGGCCGCATGGGAGTCCGAGAGGGCGGTCTCCGCGCTCAGATCTCCCAGGCCGATCGTCGCCGTCCACCACGGGATGAGGACGAACCCGAACACGACGCCCGCGGTCGCGAACTGCGGCAGCGTGATGCCGTAGAAGCTCGTGCGCCTGACGAGGAGGAGGGCGCCGACGAGCGGGCATACGAGACCCGCGACCAGCGCCGAGAGGATCGCCCAGCGGAAGAGGTCCAGTCGCTCGATCCAGGTAACGTCCACTCTTCAGGTTCCAGAGTGCAGGGTCATGTCCTGCGGCCCGAGCATGCGCGCGGCCGGTCCCCGCACGACCCTGCCCTCGGCGACCAGCAGGACTTCCTGCACGGCTTGGCGAACGAGCGACATCTGATGGCTCACGAGCATCACGGCGATCCCGTCGCCCCGGTTCAGCTCGAGCAGGACCTCGAGGATGTGGGCCGCCGTCTCGCGATCGACGCCGCTCGTCGGCTCGTCCAGCAGCAGGAGTCGCGGTCGGACCATCAGCGCGCGTGCGATCAGCGCGCGTTGCCGCTGGCCGCCCGAGAGCGAGGAGAACGGCGCCCGCGCGCGGTCCGAGAGATCGACGCGGGCGAGGCAATCGAGTGCCAGCTGGCGTTCGGCTCGGCCCAGGCCGCGCCAGCCCTTCAGCCGTCCGTAGGCGCCCATGTGGACGACCTCCTCGACACGCAGGGGAAAGATCGGGTCCAGTGTTTCGCGCTGGGGAACGTATCCGATCGCGTCGACGTGGCGCTCGACGCCTCCTTTCATGGGTTTCAGGAGGCCGAGCATGCCGCGCAGGAGCGTCGTCTTCCCGCCTCCGTTCGACCCCATGATCCCCAGGAAGTCCCCGGCGCGGACCTCGAGATCCACGCCGGAGACCACCGCGCGCCCGCCGTAGCCAAACGTGGCGTTCGACAGGCCGAGGACCAGGGGCTTCTGCATCTCAGCGCGGACTCGGCGCCCCGCCGAGGGCTTCGGCCAGGCGCTGGTGGACCAGGTCCATCATGCCGATCCACTGCTCCGTGCCGGGCATTCCCCCGCACTGGTTGGGGAGTTCGACGACCTTCACGTGCGTGGCGTCCGCGATCCGGGCCACGTTGTCGTTGTTCGACCAGATCGCGGTGAGGATCGCGTCGGCGTGCTCGCGCTTCATCGTGTCGACGAGCTCGGCGACGTGGTTCGGCGTCGGTGGGATGCCGGGCTTCACCTCGATCGTTCCCAGGATCTTCAGGCCGTCGGCCGTGGCCAGGTAGTCGTACTCCTTGTGGTAGACGACGATCTTCTTTCCCGCCCAGGCCTTGGCCAGCGCGGCCCAGCGCTCCTCGGCGGCACCGAGGCGGCCGAGGTAGTCGGTTTGCCTCTTCGCGTACACGTCCTTGGATCGTGGGTCGACCGCGGAGAGCCCGGCGAGCACGCGCGCCGCCATGTGGCGGCCCGCGCGCGGGTCGAGGTTCATGTGCGGGTTTCCTTGGGGGTGGACGTCGCCGCCCTGCCGCGAGAGCGATGCGGGGACCTGGATGGCCTCCCAGCCCTCGGACATGCTGACGAATCCGGGCTGACCGGGCTGGATCTTCGGATTCCGCGCTCCCTCGAGGAGTCCGGGCACGAACGCTGCCTCGAGGGAGAGCCCGACCTGCACGAAGACGTCTGCCCGGCTCACTGCGATCAGGTGCGAAGGCCTGGCCTGGACGAGGTGCAAGTTCTCCTTCCCGCGCGCGATGGTGGTGACGTCGACGCGGTCGCCGCCGATCTCCCGCACGATGTCGGCGAGATCCTCGATCGTGCAGACAACCTTGAGCTTGTCGGCCGCCGCGGCTGGCGAGAGGACGGGAGCGAGGGTCAGGAACAGTGCGGTTGCGATGCCGTGGACCATGTCGAAGCTCCTGTTCCTACCAGTTGACGCCGTGGCCGTGTGCGCCGAGAAGCACCGTGTACTGGAACGCCAAGCGCGTCGAGTCCTCGTCGGGAAGGTCGCTCGAGAACGAGGCGGCCACGAGGCGCAGCCGGTGGTATTCGGAGAAGCTGCGCGACCAGTAGACCTCGATCTCGGACTGGTCCGTCCCGGCGGAATCCGGCAGCTCCAGAGCGCTGTACTGGATCCCGACGCTGTTGTACGGGTTCCAGGCGTAGTCGACGAACGCGAAGTAGCCCGAGACGGAGTCGTCCAGGACGCCGATCGTGTCGTCGGTCGGATCGGCCGGCGTCCCGGGATCCAGGATCTCCGCGCCGTTGTCCCCGCGATCGACCAGGAACTCGCCGCCGAGTGTCCACTTCCTCTGCCCGGTGTCGTCCGTCCAGCCGTAGGTGGCGTCGAGACCAAGGACCGTGTTCGAGAGACCCTCGGCGGTGGCGCCCGAGGGCTCGTAGGCGAACGAGTACTCCGGAACGGCGCGCGCCGAGGCGCCGAGCTGGAAGACTCCGCTCTCGCCTACGTCGGTGAAGCCCGTCAGCCGCGCCGTGAAATTGAGGTCGCCGGCGGACTTGCGGTCCTCGATCTCGGCCGTGACCGGCAGGAAGTCGGGCCCTTCCTCGGGCAGCAGGTTGGAGAAGGCCCCGACCGACCAGCGGATCGCCGTCGCGTCTCCGACCGGATACCACTGGTCGAACTGGAGGCCGTCGCCCTTGACCTCGTCGCCGAGGTAGGTGCGCAGGACGAGCGGACGCTCGAGCGTGCGCAGCTCGTGGACGTGCGTCTGCATCTGCTTGCCGAAGTCGACGAAGAACCGGCCGCCGCGCAGCGTGCTCCGGCTGCCGAGGCCGGTGTAGTGCACCGCGGCCTCCTCGATGTTCAGCGCCTCCTCGTCGGCGGCTCCGATGAAGTACGCCCAGGCGTTGGGATCGACCCAGGACTGGGCTCCGAACTCGAGGATCCGGAGCTTGGCGTCGAAGCCGTCCGGACCGGTGTCGACGTCCAGGTAGTCGACGGCGGTGTCGATGACGAAGGAGAAGGCCGGATTGAAGCTGGAAGTGAAGCGGTTCGCCTGGCTCATGTCGCCGGGTGACGCGCTCGAGGGGCCGTAGGTCTGGGCGGGCATGCCTGGGGTCTGGAAGCCGGCTCCCTGGGCCCATGCGGGGGCCAGAAGAGCCGCCGATGCCGTGGCGCGCCAGGCGGATTTGCGAAGGGTCTCTCGTTTCACGTGATGCGTTCTCGCTCGAAAGGGTTCAGTCGCTTGGAAGGTTCCGACCACCGATGGACTTCCTCCGCGGAAGGAGCCGGGAGGAGGAATCGGCGGCAATCGATCCGGCGCGGCGAGGTTGCCGCTCACGGACCGCGAGCGCGCCATCGAAGACGCGCAGGGGCCGTCGAGGCCCAGGGACCTACGCCGGCGGCGAGTGCTTCGGAGCGAAACGGATCCGAGCGACGGTCAGGCGGCCGGCGGGCTGCTCTTGGCAGGCCGCGACCACCGCTTGCGGCGCTCGTCCAAGCAGGAACAGCTCGCCGTGGAACTCCAGGCGACGAGGGGAGTCGAGCAGCGTGAACGCGCACGCATCGTGAGCGGTCCCGTGGAGGGCGCCCGCTTCGACGCTCGGACCGCAGTCGGAGCTCGTCCCGGCCGCGTGAGCATGGCCCAGTTCAGGCCGATGCGCGACATCGAGCGTCTCTCCGTGCTCGACGCAGACGGTGTGGCGCACCGCCGTCGAGTGCACCGTGCTGGCGATCCCTTCGATCAGCAGCAGCGCCGCCAGCGCGATGACGAAGACCGCCTGGGCGATCGGCGAACTCCGTCTGGGGGAGCGGGGCATGGCGTCCCGGAGCTCGGCCGAGCCGCAGGACACCTGGATTAGAGCCGCCCTCGAGCTCGCTGTCAAAGGCACGACCGAGAGGAACCTCGCGCGAGAAGCAGGGTTCGACACCCGCCTGGAGGTTCTCGAACGTGCGCGAGCTGAAGCGAAACCTGGAGCGAGCCTACCTCGCGATCCTCGCGGCGATCGTGGGCCTGCTCGTGCGGATCGCGCTCGATCCCTGAAGCCGCCGCCTAGCGCTTCGCGATCGGCTCGACGTGGAGGTCGACGACGCACAGGCCGTAGCCGGACCGATTCGTGCTCGCCTGCGGGAACCCTCGCGTCCGCGGGCGCTCCAGCGCGAGCGCGAGGATCGGCGGCATGCGGATCGCCGGCGCTTCGCCGCGCGTCGTCCGCTCGCGCGCCAGAGGAGTGAAGTCGGCCGGCTCCAGGGTCGCGAGCACGAGGTAGCGGTCGCGCATCGGCCGCGGCTCGGCCCATTCCGGGCTGACGACCACGTTCACGGGGACGCGCACGCTCTCCCCCGGCGGGAGGACGCGGTCCTTCTCGCCCTCGCGGGGCCAGATCGCGTGCCGCTCGCGGTCCTCGGATACGGACAGGATCGAGACGTGGAGCGGCTTCGAGTCCTTGTTCTCCACCACGAGCATCGCGAGCGAAAGCTCCACCTCCAGCGCGGTCGTGCCCTGCGCGCGGTACACGCTGCCGGCGGGCGACCCCGATCCGATCGCCTCGACTCGCGGGGTCGCGTCGAAACGGCGCTCGTACCCGGGCTCGAACCGCTCGAGCTCCGCCGGCTCGGGGCTCGCGAAGCGGGCCGCGACGTGGAGGCTGCCCTTCTCGGAGGAGAGGCCGACGAGCGCGCGGTAGCGCAATTCCTCGCGGAACTCCTCCTCGAGGCGGCTGGCGAGCTCACCGTTTCCTCGCTGCAGGCGCTCGCGCTCCCTCCACAGGCGGACGCTGCCGGGACCGTAGAGGGCGAGTTTCCCGTCCTCTCCGGCCAGGAGCGTGTACTCGGCGGCGTCCGGGACGATCCGCACGCGCTCGCTCTTGGCGAGGAGCGCGGCGATCGCGGGGTCGGGGACGTGCAGCGAGAGCGGCTCCTCGTCGGCCGGACGAGTTTCCTCGATCGCGCGCAGCGACCCGGCCGGGATCTCGTCCGGCGCCGGATCGATCCAGCGCGCCAGCGAGGAAGCGGCGTGGATCCGGAGGACTTCGGCCCGGCCCACCAGATCCTCGCCCGCGTGCAGCGCGAGCACGGACCGCACGCGCAGGCCGTGGACCGATCCGGCGTCGACGCGGACGTCGACGCGGTGGCCGCCCTGCGCCTCGATCCTCTCGGCTCGTGCGCGGAAACCGATCGGGCGCGGCTGGAACGCGGCGCCGAAGAGCTCCCTCGACAGCGCGCCTTCGGCCCACACGGTCTGCGCCGGGCAGGACGTCGAAACGCGTACCGACACGTCGTCGGCGATGCGGCGGTAGGAGGTTCCCGGTTGCGTGTCCCTCAGGCGTTGCACGAGGAAGAACGTCAGCGCGCCGTGCGACTGCCGAGTTCCGTCGTCCCCCTCGACGTCGATCTCGACCGCGAGCTGCGTCGGCGCGCAGGCCGCGATGTGCACGTACCCCGTCGCTCCCCGCATCGCCGGGGCGGCGTCGTCGAGCAGGGGGATTTCCTTGGGCCAGAAGGTCTGCTCCAGCCGAGCACGGTCGACCGGACGGCCGCCGTCGGCGACTCCGCGCACTCGCACCCCGAGCTGATCGCCGATTCCGCGCGTGGCCCCTCCCGAGTGGCACGCATCGGTCACGACCGTGACTCGTTTCGTCTTCTCGGTGAGTGCCGCGAGCAGCGAGTCGACCTCGTCGTCGGAGACGTCGAAGGCTCCGTCCTCGCCCTTCGCGCGGCTGTCGTAGGCCAAAAGCGTCGAGTCCTTGCCCTCGATCTCCGCGGCCGCCGCCCCGCTCCGGTCGGGGACCCTCGAGCCGTGGCCCGAGAACCAGATCAGGACCTCGGTGGCGGGGCCGGCGCGCTCGATCAGGCGCTCGTGGAAGGCGCGCACGATGCCCTCGTGCGTCGCCTCCTCGTTCGCGAGCACCAGGACCTCTTCTCCGGGGAAGTCGAAGCGGTCGACGAGCAGGCCGCGGACGAGCTGGACGTCGCGCACGCACCCGGAGAGCCGCTGGAACGTGCTCGGAGTGCCCGGGGCGTAGCGGTCGATCCCCACGAGAAGGGCAATTTTCTGTGGTTCCGCGGCCCGCTCGACCAGGGCTGCGGGAGCGGGAGCCAGGGGGGGCGCCCAGGAGAGCCCTAGGAGAGTCGCAGCGAAGGTTCCGTGGAGTCCCAGGAGTTCGAGCATTCCAGCCGCCGTCCCGCGCCCCATCGTGCCACGGAGTGCCCGGCCCATCCATGGACAGAGAGGAAGAGCGGCGGACTGGGAATGCCGGAGCTAGGATTTCCCGTGCGGGTTTCTGAGCCGTACCCCTGTCCGGGCACACCCCTACCGAGGCGGAAGAGACCCAGGACCGACCCAAGATGCTCCAGAAGACCGAACCGATCCGTGGTGACGACGCGCCTTCCCCCGACGACCTCGCCGCCGAATTCCTCGCCCTGCGGTCCTCGGGGGAGACTGCGGATGAGAGCGCCTTCCTGGGGCGCTTGAAGAACGATGCTGCCCGCAAGGAGTTCCAGGGGCTGATCGCCGCCGCGGGGTGCGCCGAGCGCGGGCTGCCGCGCGCGATCACCGGCGGGACGCTGCTGGCCGGGCGCTACCGGATCCTGGAGACGATGGGGGAAGGCGGCATGGGGCGCGTCTTCTCCGCCGTCGACGAGAAGCTCGGCTGCCAGGTCGCGGTCAAGCTCCTTAACCCGCTCTCCCAGGGGAACCGGGAGCGCGAGGAGCTCTTCCAGAAGGAATCGCGCGTTCTCGCGGAGCTGAAGCACCCGGGGATCGTCGCGGTGCACGATGCGGGGCGCGACGGCTCCTACATGTACATCGTGATGGATCTCGTCCACGGATCGTCGGTCGGGGAGGTCCTCGACAAGGCGCGTTCGCACCTGGTGCTCGGCGCGCGCGGGAACAAGCTGCCGCCGCGGGACGGCTCGCTCCTGACGCGAGCGATCGGGCGCCCGGTCCCCGATGGCCGCGGAGACCTCGTCGAGCCGAAGGACTGGTATCGCAGCTGCGCGAAGATCCTGCTCGAGATCGCGCGCACGCTCGAGGCGGCGCACGGCAAGAAGGTCGTGCACCGCGACCTGAAGCCCCAGAACGTGATGCTGCAGGGCGGCGGGAACCCGATCATCCTCGACTTCGGTCTGGCGGGGAGCCCCGAGCTCTCGACCGGGATGGTGACGGAGAACCTCTACGGGAGCGTGTGCTACCTCGCGCCCGAGCAGGCGAGCAGCCAGAAGATCGGGATGGACCCGCGCACGGACGTCTACCAGCTCGGCCTCATCCTGTACGAGATGCTGACGCTGCGGCGCGCCTTCCCGGGCCAGGCGATCGGCGAGGTGCTGCAGCGCATCGGAGCGGGCTTCTACGAGCTCCCGAGCAAGGTCGACCCGCGCGTGCCGCGCGATCTCGAGGCGATCTGCACGATGGCGCTCGAGGTCAAGCCCGAGCGCCGGTACGCGGGCGCGCGCGAACTGCGCGAGGACCTCGGGCGCTGGCTCGAGGGCCGCGCCCCGATCGCGTCGCGCTCGGCGCACTGGCGGAGCCTGGTGCGGACGACGCGCTACACGGCGCGCCGGCATCCCGTGCTCTCGGCGGCGGCGGCGGTCGTGCTGGCGTTGGGGGTCGGATTCGTCATTTGGAGCGGTGGCGAGGCGTCGGGGACCGTGCTGCGACCCTTCCGTTTCAACGAGGCCACCGCGGAGAAGAAGATGCTCCCCGAGACGGGTGCGGAGGTCCGCGAGGGCGAATGGCTCTGCGTGAACCACAAGAACTCGCGCGAGAACTGGGTCTACACGCTCTCGCAGTTCGGAGCGGTCGGCGAGGAGCGGCAAGTCATGCCTTGGAAGACCTCCTTTACCGATGATCCCAACCGCGCGTTGCAACCCAAGCTGCCGGGCGAGTCATGGGGTTTGCGGGTGCCGCCCACCGAGGGGGAGGAGGGCGGCGACCTCCTCTGCACGAAGATCCTGCAGGATTCCGCTCCCGGGACCATCGAGGGGCTGATCGTCCTCGCCAGCCCGGTCCAGCGGCCGGACATCGAGCTGTGGATGGATACCATCGCCGCGAACAAGGGAATGCCCTATTCGACCTCCATGCGGGCGCTTCAGACGCAGATGGAGTCGATTCCCCGGGGCGTGCCGCCGAAGCCGGATGGGTCCTTCACGCGAGAAGAGGCCCTGGAATTCGCGAAGAAGCTCCGGGAAGCACCGCCCGCCTGGGACGCCCCGCGCGTGGGCTTGCCGGGAGTGGAGGAGCGCCGGGTAGAATGCCGCGTCGCGCCGAAGTGACCCCCTTCCCGCTCGGGTCGATCGCGCGACCGCCTTGTCCGACGAGATCACCCAGTCGCTCGACCTCGTCCTGCGCGCGCAGGAAGGGGACCAGGGGGCGCTGAACCGCCTCTGCGAACGGTACTACGACCGTGTGCGGCGGATCGTGCGCTTGCGCCTCGGCGCCCGCCTGCGCGAGACGGTCGACTCGGGCGACATCCTGCAGGAGACCTTCATGGCCGCCGTGCGCTCGCTCGAGAGCTTCGAGATGCGCGAGGAGGCGAGCCTCATCAACTGGCTCTCGCGGCTCGCCGAGCGCCAGATCATCGCCGCAGCCGACTACCACGGCGCCAAGAAGCGCGACCAGCGGCGCAACGTCTCGCTCACCTCGTCGCTCGACAGCTCGCAGAGCCTCCGCACGAGCACGATGCCGGACGACCGCGCCCCGCTCCCGCTCGACGCGACGGCGAGCGAGGAGGAGCAGAGGATCGTCGAGGAGTGCCTGCATGCGCTGCCCGAGGAGTACCGGGAGCTCATCCTGTTGCGGAACTACGCGGGAGCTTCGTGGGAGACCGTCGCCGAGGAGACGGGCCGTCCGAGCGCGGCCGCGGCGCGCATGATGCACGCGCGCGCGCTGGTCGAGCTCGGGAAGCTGATCCGCGAGAAGGGCGCGGGTTAGGTCCCGCTAGAAGACGCGCACGGCAAGTCCTGCCGCCTCGATGCGCACGGCCAGCCGCTCCATCCAGGCGCGAGACAGGGCCGACAGCCTCGGGGCTTCGGGCTGGTGCGAGGGGCGCGCGAGACCGTAGAGCAGCACGCCCTTCACGGGGACCTCGTCGCGGACGAGATCCCGGATCAAGTCGAGGTAGGCCTCGATCTCCTTCTCGCTCGGCGGCTCGCCGTCCACGGCGAGCATCATCGTCTGGATCCACGTCGGGCACGCGCGGCTGGCGATCTCGAGGTTCCGGCGCGCGCGCTCAGGGCCCGTGCGAGCGTCGTTCATGGCCCGCATTCCCGCGTCCGTCGCGCTGTCGAGCTTGAACCACACGACTCCGCCCGCATCGCGCATCGCCTCGAGGCCGCGACCTACGTCGGGGAGGTGCGCGAAGCTCCCGTTCGTGATCAGGACGATCTCGATCCGCCCCACGAGGTCGTGCTTCCGGAGGACCCGCACGACGACGTCGACCGCCTCGGCGAACTGGCGGCTGCTCGTCGGCTCGCCGTTCCCGGAGAAAGCGACGTCCTTGAGGACGCGAGAGCCCTCCGGGGCGTGCTCCTCCAGCCAGCCGCGGTTCTGCACGGCGTCGAGGAAGCCCGAGAGCTCCCCCTCGAGCTTCGCGAGGTCGATCGCCGGCGCGTTCCCCGACACGAGCCCGGGCACCTGGCAGTAGATGCAACGCCAGTTGCACGCGTTGTTCGGATTCAGGTTGATCCCGACGGAAACGCCGCCCGAGCGCCGCGACACGACGGGGTAGACGTACACGAGCCCGGCGGTGTCGCGGTCGTGGTCGGTGGTCGTGAGGCGCATCGGGGATACGGTACCGTATCGACGATGACTCATTACCCCCTGGGGACGAGCGACGCCGAGCTCGATCGGCTCCGTTTCCAGCACGAGGTCTGGGGCGGGAAGACGCGCGCGTTCCTCGACCGGATCGGCGTGAAACCCGGCCTGCGCGTGCTCGACCTCGGCTGCGGGCCGGGTTTCGTCACGTTCGAGCTGGCCGAGCGCGTCGGGGCCGGAGGAGAGGTCGTCGCCCTGGACGAATCGCCGCGCTGGATCGAGCACGTGGAAGGGGAGATCCGGCGCCTGGGCGTGTCGAACGTGCGCGCGGTGCGGTCGCGGATCCAGGAGGCGGACTTCGAGACGGAGAGCTTCGACCTCGTGTTCGCGCGCTGGGTGTTGAGCTTCCTCCCGTCGCCCGGGGACGTCGTCGCGAGGCTATCGCGCTGCCTGGCGGTCGGGGGAGCCTTCGCGTTCCAGGACTACAACCACGAGGGCGTCTCGCTCTTCCCCGAGAGCGAAGGGTTCCGCGCCATCGTGCGCGCGACCCGGGCGATGTACGCGCAGTCGGGCGGCGACACGTGGGTCGCGGGGCGAACGGGCGCGATCTTCCGCAAGGCCGGCCTCGAGACCGAATCCGTCGTCCCGAACGTGATCTGCGGCGGTCCGGACTCGCCCGCCTTCCGCTGGGCGGGGCTCTTCTTCCCGCACTTCTCGGTCGCGATGGAGCAGAAGGGCCTGCTCACCGCCGCGGAGAGGCGGCAGTTCCTCGCGGAGTGGGCGGCGCGCGAGCAGGATCCCGACGCGCTGTTCTTCTCGCCGATCGTCGTCGACGCCATCGGGCGGAAGCGCCCTCGCGCGGACCGGTCGAAATCGAAGGATCCCGCGCGGACGAGCTAGCGGGTTTCCCGTTTCAGGCCGGCGAGGAGCAATCCGCCGCGAGCGCGCCGACGTGCGCTTCGACGCAGTCGGCGAGGGCATCGAGGTCGTAGCCGCCCTCGAGGAGGGACACGACTCTTCCGCCGCAGCACTTCCGCGCGACCTCGAGCACCGACTCGGTCATCGTCTTGAAAGCCGCCGTCGTGAGGCGTGTCTGCGCCAGCGGATCGCGCTCGTGAGCGTCGAAGCCGGCCGAGACGATCACGAGCTGGGGGCGGAAGGCCTCGACCGCGGGGAGGACGATCTCCTCGAACGCGGCCAGCCACTCGCGGTCGCCCGCGCCGGGCTCCTGGGGACAGTTCAGCGTCGCACCTTCGCCAGCGCCGCGGCCCCGCTCCCGGGCGAGCCCCGTTCCCGGGTAGAGCGGCCACTGGTGCAGGCTGGCGAAGAAGACCTGTCCGTCCTCCTCGAAGAGATGCTGCGTGCCGTTGCCGTGGTGGACGTCCCAGTCGAGGATCGCGACCCGCTCGAGGCCCAGCGCCGCGCGCGCGTGCGCCGCGGCGACCGCCGCGTTGTTGAACAGGCAGAACCCCATCGCGTTCCCGCGCTCGGCATGGTGCCCGGGCGGGCGCACTGCGACGAACGCGTTCTTCCACGTGCCGGCGACCACGCCCTCCACCGCACGCACGGCGCCACCCGCGGCTGCGAGCGCCGCGCGGTAGGAGTCCGCGGACACGCGCGTGTCGCCCTCGTCGAGAACCCGCGCGCCGCGCGCGATCGCCGCCTCGACGCGCCGGACGTAGGCCGCGTCGTGCACCCGCTCGATCCACGCGACCTCGGCCGCCGGCGCCTCGACGCGCTCCCCCTGCGCCGTGAGGCCGCAAGCGGAGAGCCGGCGCTCGACCGCCTCGATCCTCGCCGCGCGTTCCGGGTGCCCCGAGCCCGTATCGTGGCGCGCGGACAGGGAGCTCGCGAGGATCGCCGTCCTGGTCACCGGCTCACTCGACCCGGAAGACCTTCCCGAAGACCTTGTGCTCGACGACCTTGGCGAACACCGGGTCCCCCGCGAGCTCCGCCAGCTGCTTGCGCGAGATCGGGGCCTTCTCGAGCGTCTGGGAAGCGTCCTTGAGCTTCCCCTGCTGTGCGTAGCACTTCGCGAGACCGATGTAGGCGTCCTCGGTGCGGGCGCGGAAGTCCTTGGCGGAGAGATCGAGCGACTTCTGGTAGTCGCGGATCGCGTCGCGGTACTCGCCGATGCGGTAGAGGATGTTCGCACGCGCCTCGTAGGACGCCGGCCAGGTCTTGTTGCGGTCGATCTGGTCGTCGTAGTCGGTGAGCAGGTCCTTGCGCGCCCCGCGATCGCCGGCGAGGACGAGGATCACGAGCGCGCCCTCCCGGATCTCGCGCGTCGGCGAGGCCGCGAGCTGCTTCAGGTCCTTCTTGACGTCGGCGTCGAACTTGTCGGCGAAGCCCGGCAGGATCTCGAGCACCCGCGCGCGCAGCTCGTTCCCGACGGCGATCTCGCCCGCGAGGCGGACGAGCGCCTGGAGGTGCGCCTTGTCGACCACTTCGGGGACCGCGCGGTAGTACGCGAGGATCGCCGAGACGTAGGGGGTCGCCTGGTGCGTCACGGACGCGATCGCGAGGACGCGGGGGGCGAACGCGGCGGCGCGCGCGGCGGCCAGTGCCTCGAGGGTCGACTGGACCGTCGCGGGATCGGGCGACTGCAGGGAATCCTCGAGCGTTTTCGTGCTCTCGGGTCCGCCGAGCTTCGCGAGCCCGACGAGCGCGGTGCGGCGCAGCTCGCCCTGCGCGGTGCGCACGATCTCCGACAGGGTTTCGCCCGCGCGTTTCGAGTCGGGCGAGGTGGCGAGCGCCTTCGCGGCGTTCAAGCGGCCCTTCGGCGTTCCCGTCTTCGCGATCTCGACGAGCCGCGCGGTGATCGCGGGCGACGGCTGCTCGGCCAGGGCGTCCGCGACGACCGCGGCGCGCAGGATCGCCGCGTCGTCGGCCGCCTCGCCGGGATCGATCAGGTCGACGAGGAGCGGGGCGATCTCGGGGCCGAGAGCGGTGAGCCGCTTCCTCTGTTCCTCGAGGCCGGCGACGTGATGGGTCTGGGCTTCGATCTCGATCGCGCGCAGGACGGCGTCGACGTCGGCGCGCAGCTCGCCGAGGCGGTCGTCGCGCAGCTGGCGCAGGCGGACGAGCAGCTCCTGGAGGGTCTGGCGAGGCGGGTCGTCGGGCCCGCGCGCGGAGAGCGGTTCGGCGGCCGCGGTGAGAAGCCCCGCGGCGAGGAGCGGGAGCGCGAATACCTGGAGTAGCCTCATCGCGGTCGATCGAGGTCCACCAACCTAGTCGACGCCGGTTCGGCGGCAAAGCTCGTCGACGATCTACGCTGCCGGCTTCCGCCGCGGACGCTCGCCGGGGGCGGCGCTGACGCGGAGGATCGTGTGAGGGCCAACTCGCTCGACGATCACAGGTCCCCGTCGGCCGCTTTCAGGCGCGAGCGGCGCCGGCAGGAGCGCCGGTCGCGGGGAGTAGACCGCGCGCAGCCGCAAACGGTGTCGGAAGAGCCAGGTGCGCACCGGAGGGCTTTCGGCTCGCGGGAAGGCGCATGTTGAGGCGACCTCGGGATGACATGGAGCGGCGTGTCGGTTCCAATGCTCGGCCTCATGTCGAGCCATCCCCATCCCGCGCCTGCGCGCAGCGGAAGCCGCGCCTTCGACGTGCTCGTCGTCGGCGGCGGGCATGCGGGGATCGAAGCGGCCCTCGCGGCGGCCCGCCTGGGCGCCCGCACGGGCCTGGTCACGCTCCGCGCCGACCGGATCGGGGAGATGAGCTGCAATCCGGCCATCGGCGGCCTCGGGAAGGGGCAGATCGTGCGCGAGATCGACGCGCTGGGCGGAGCGATGGGGAGGGTCGCCGACGCGACGGGAATCCAGTTCCGGATGCTGAACACCGGAAAGGGCTTCGCTGTGCGCGGGCCGCGGTGCCAGTCGGACCGGCACCTGTACCGCGAGGCGGCGACCGCGGTTGTGCGCAACGCGGCCGGGCTCGAGCTGATCGAAGGCACGGGAGCGGGGTTCCTCGTCGAGGACGGGGCGGACGGAGGGCGGAGGGTCGCCGGCGTGCGCCTCGCGGACGGGCGTGGGCTCTCCTCGAACGCGGTCGTGATCACGACCGGGACCTTCCTGCGCGCCGTGATGCACACCGGGGAGTCGCAGGCGGCCGGCGGCCGCGCCGGCGAAGGCACGAGCGCGGGACTCTCGAGCGAGATGGAGCGGCTCGGGATCGCTCTCGGGCGCTTGAAGACGGGGACGCCGCCGCGCCTGGCGCGCGAGGGGATCGACTGGGAGTCGCTCGAGGAGCAGGGCGGCGACGCGCGTCCGGTCCCGTTCAGCGCATGGACCGATCGATCGAGCTTTCCCGCGCTGCCGCAGATCGCCTGCCACGTCACGTGGACGAACGAGCGCACGCACGAGATCCTCCGCGCCAACATCGGTTCCTCCCCGATGGTCGCCGGCCGGATCAAGGGCGTCGGACCGCGTTACTGCCCGTCCGTCGAGGACAAGGTGATGCGCTTCGCCGACAAGGAGCGCCACCAGGTGTTCCTGGAGCCCGAGAGCCTGTCGACGGACGTGATCTACGTGAATGGCGTGTCGACGTCGATGCCGGCGGAGGTGCAGGAGGCGTTCCTGCGGACGATCCACGGGCTCGAGCGCGCGAAGTTCCTGCGGCACGGGTACGCGGTCGAGTACGACTTCGCGGCGCCGAGCCAGCTCGCCGACACGCTGGCGGTGAAGGCCGTCGAGGGGTTGTTCCTCGCCGGGCAGATCAACGGAACGAGCGGGTACGAGGAGGCGGCAGGACAGGGGCTCGTCGCCGGCGCGAACGCCGCCTTGTGGGTGCAGGGCCGCGACGCGTTCGTGCTCGGGCGCGAGGAGGCGTACGTCGGCGTGATGGTCGACGACCTCGTCACGTCGAACCCGACCGAGCCCTACCGGATGTTCACGAGCCGCGCGGAGTACCGGCTGCTCCTGCGCGCGGACAACGCGGAGGAGCGGCTCGTGCCGCGCGCCGCGGAGATCGGGTTGGTGGGGGAGGACGCGGTGGCGAAGCTCGAGGAGCGGCGAGAGGCGAAGGAGAGCGCTCTGGCGGTCCTCGAGTCGCTGCGGAGCAGCGCGCACGGCGGGAAGACGCTCGCGGAGCTCCTGAAGCGCCCTGAAGTGCATTGGGGGGAGCTGGAAGCCGCGCACGAGGGACTGCGAGCCCTGAAGCTCGATCTCGAGATCGCCGAGTCGCTCGAAGTCGACGTGAAGTACGAGGGTTACGTGGCGCGCCAGCAGGAGAACGTCGAGCGGACGAAGCGCCAGGAGTCGATCGAGATCCCCGCCGACCTGGACTTCCGCGCGCTGACCGGGATCGCGAACGAGGCGAAGGAGAAGCTCACACGCTTCCGCCCGCGGACACTCGGACAAGCCGGACGGATCGCGGGAGTGCGTCCGCCGGACGTGGCGCTGCTCGCGGTGCACGTCGAACGCCGCAGGCGGGAGATCACGGACAGAACGTGACCGCGAGGCCGTCCGTCACGTTCGTTCCCGCGCCACCGCCCGGCGGATCGCGGTAGTAGAGCTGGAAGCGCTTGGTCGATCCGATCGTGATCGCCCACGTGCCCGCGTTCAGCGGCGGGGACGCGAAGTCGAGGAGCTTGGAGGCCTCCCCGAACGCGTCCGTCGTCACCACGCCGACGCGCTTGATCGGGTTCGCGATGCAGCGCCAGCCGTTCCCCATCGGCACTTGCGCGGCATTCGAGCCGAAGAAGAAGATCCCGAGCTTGTTGGGCGGGCATCCGTAGGCGTACAGCGAGAAGTCGTTCGCCCCGATCCCCGTGCTCCCGAAATACGAAATGAACGCACCGGATCCGACGGAGTTCGGCGACGTCACGCAGTAGTTCGCCGGCGGCGGGCACGCGATCGGGCTCTCGTAGACGAGCGTCACGGTCGCGACAGCCGAGGTCCCCGACGGCGTCGTCACCTGGAACGTCAGCGTGTCGCTCCCCGAAGCGCCCGCGTTCGGCCGCAGGATCCGGTAGGGACCCGTTCCGCCGAGGATCGCCGCCTGCGCGGGATGGCCGAGCACCGCGAAGCTCGCCGACGCCAGCTCGTCGTCGAAGGTCGCCGGCAGCTCGACCACCGCGCCTTCCGTCGCGAGCAGCCGCTTCGTGTACGAGTGCGCGACCGGCGCCGTTCCGCTGATCGTCCCGGCCGTGTTCGCGATCGTGACATCCCAGGGGATGCTCCGCGCGAGCGAACCGTCCGCGAATTCCGCCTCGACTTGCAGCCTCACGGCGCCCGCACCGAGAACTCGTCCGTGGACCGACATCGGTCCCGCCGCGCCCACTCTCGACGCGACCACTCGATTGCCCTGCAGCAGTCGAGCCTCGATCGCGGTTCCGCCCAGCGTGTCGGCCGTCACGTCGAAACGCGTCGTCAGACTCCCGGAGGAAGGCGACACGAGGACGTTCACGCCCTTGCCCCGGTTCGACGTGGAGATCGCGCCGCTCTTGCGCCCGACCGACTTCACGAGCGTGTCGTCCCAGGCCAGCACCCTCCACTCGTGGTACCCGTCCGCGAGCGAGGTCGTGTCGAGCGCGAAGTGTCCTCCCGGGCCGCAGGTCGAGCGCGACACGCCGTCGATCAGGAGCTCGTAGCCCGCGATCTGCGCCGTCGGGTGCGCCGTCGTCGCGGAGGGCGTCAGCGCGACCGTGTTCGACATCGGCCCGGCCGTGACGCCGGCGAGGTCGACCGAGGGGATGTGCGCGAAGGGCCGCGTCAGCGGATCGCCCAGGAAGAGCGTCTGGAACGGCGCGTAGCCCAGGCTGCGGTACCACGCCTCGCCCAGCGACAACCCCTGTCGGTAGAAGACGTGCAGCCGCGCGTGGGGGAACTTGCCGGCGTAGTTGCAGGGCTCCTCGACCGCTCCTGAAGTCCCGCTCGCGCCCTTCGAGATCCAGCGCGACATCTTCGTCTGCGCGGGGCTGTCGAAAGTCGCCGCGTAGGAGGTCAGGTGATCGCAGAACGCGCCGGGGAGCACGCCCAGGTTCGCGTTGTCGACGTCGGGCCCCGCCAGGCCGGTCAGGATCCCCAGGCAGTCGAGTTGACCGAGCGGGAGGTCGGCGAAGAGGTGCTGCGCGCTCCCGCCCTGGGCCGCGATCGCCGTGACGGCGGCGGGGAAGGCTCCGTGGCGCGGCGCGGACCGCAGCGCGTCGGTCGTCTGCATGAAGTAGAAGTTCCCCGCCGGGAAGGTCCCGTCGACGGCGACGCTGCGGTCGATCGTCGCCAGCACCTCCGCGAGCGTGTTCCCGAGCGACCCCGTGTAGCCGAGCATGCCCGCGATGAAGAGCCGCTGTCCTCCGGAGGCGACGGGCAGGCCGGACTGCCACGCGAGCGACGAGTCGAAGGCGCGCGCCTCGTCGCTCGAGCGGTAGTAGCCGTTGGGGAAGCCCGCGTTGATGCCGGGCTGGATCTGCGCCGCGAGGCGGGCCAGCGCGAACGGCGCGGTCGAGGAGAAGCGCCCGACGGGGAAACAGCCGTCGGAGACGAGTCCCGGCGCATCCACGTAGAAGCTCCCGCCGGAAGGCAGGATCACGTAGTCCGCGTGATCCGCGAGGCGCAAGTTCTCGAGGCTCCCGAGGAATCCCTCGAGAGTCGCGGCCTCGAACTGCGCGAAGCTCGCGGGCGTCGGGCTCATGTACACGAGGTTCCCGGGGGGAACGTCCCGCTTCTCCCGGTAGTAGTTCGCGACGTGCAGGGACTCGGGATTCGTCGGATCGACGATCAGGATCGCGTTCTCGGGAGTTCCGCCGGCGCGCGCGAGCCCGGGAGAGAGGGCGATCGCGGCGAGGATCGCGATCCGGCCGGTGGAGGGGAGGCGCACGATCCCGAGCCTACGCGCACGCGCGGAGAGCGGCTAGTTCTTCGGGTAGCGCTTCTGCACGTGCTTCTTCCACTCGGCCTCCATGGCAGCCAGATCCTTCCCGAACGCCGCCTGGCAGGCCTTGCCCTCCCTCTCGAGCGCCGCCTTGGCCAGCGCCTCGCCCTCTCCCTCGGGCAAGGGCTCCGTGACGGCGAGGAGGAAGGTCTTCAGCGCCGCGGGCCCCTTGTCGAGGAGCCACGAGGCTCGCGACCACGCGACGAGATGCCCCTGCAGCTTGACGTCCTCCCAGGCGTTCCATCCGAGCATCTCGGGCCACGATTTCGCGACCGCGTTCTCGACCAGTCCTCGCACGCGCGGCTCCCATTTCCAGGCGTCGGGATCGCCGGCGGTGGGGGCGCCCATCACCGAGGGCACGAAGCGCTCGTCGACGCGGCGCGCGGCCGCATGCGCGAGGCCGCACTCCAGCCACAACGGAGAATCCGACCACGAGCCGCGGAATCCATTGATGAAGTTGTGCGTCGCCTCGGCGGCGACCTGGCAGTGCAGCGCCGCGTCGAGCTCGAACCCGTACTGCTTCATTCCCTCCGCGGTCACGCCCAGGAAGACCGAGCCCCCCGGGAGCGGGAAGCGGTCCCACGGCCGCTCCTCGCGGTCGGCGTAGCGCTTCGCGAAGCGCGCCAGGCTCGAGGTCTTCTCGAGGAGGAGCACCGTGAACTTGCGCTCGCGTCCGAGGTAGGGCCCCAGGCCGAGCTTCGCATCCTCGGAGGGCTTGCGCCCGTCCGCGTCGGGGAAGTCCGCCGCGGAGAGTCCGAACGACTTCTCGAAGCCCGCGTAGACGTCCTCGAGGCGCTGCGCGTACAGGTGGATTCGCATCCACGGATCGAGCTTGTTCTTCGGATCCTTGAAGCGCGCGAGCTTCTTCTTGAGCCGGGCGAGCTCCGCCTCCAGCTTGTCGTCTTCCTTCGGGTCGGCGGGGACCTTGTACGATTCGAGCGTCGATCCGATCCGGAAGTGGGCCGTCTCGATCCAGATGATGTCGATTCCGCCCAGCGTCTCCTTGACCTCGTCGGTACGGATCCCCTGCGCCCACTCGACGGGCGAGAGCGTGACGTATCCGGCGCGCTCGAGAGCCTTCGCCTCGGCTCGCGTGTAGGGATCGACGGGTTCGAAGGCTTCCGGCTTCGAGGTTCCCTGACCCAGCGCGCTTCCCGCCAAAAGGGCAAGGGCCAGAACGGGACTCGTGTACCCGTTCCGGCCCCCGCGGTGCATCGTTCCTCTGGTCTCAGGCCTTCGAGGGAGGCTTCAGGTCGTACCTCGAGAGCCGGTCGATCGTCTCGAGCGACTTCTCGATTTCCTTGCGGACCGTCTCGATTTCGCCGTCGAGCTTCTTCAGCTTGCGGGTGTCGAGCTTGCCGGAGGTCTCCAGGAGGTTGTTGCGGCTGTGCTCCAGGCCGTGGACGCGCTCGTCGAGCAGATCGAGCTTGTCGAGGACCCTCGTGATGTCCTTCATCGACCCGCTCGGATCCTTGGCGTAGGCCGAGGCGAGCGTCTTCGTCATCGACGCCCACAGTTCGACGCGCGACGTGGACGACTCGAGCGGAATCTTCGCCGAGCCGTCGGTGCCGGACACGAACAGGTGCTCGGACTTCGTGTCGGGGAAGAGCGCGTTGAAGGGGTGGTCGGGCTGCAGCACGTCGACCGGCACCTTGACGCAGTGGAACCAGCGCGAGAGGAGGATCGTCCGCTCGTTCTGGGCTCCGGGCCGCAGCAGGGCGTCGTCGGTCTTGTTGCAGACCTTGCACTCGCGCACGACGAGCAGCGGGCGCGGGTCGTTGCCCGCGATCACCCGCAAAGCCTCTTCGCGAGACAAAGCCTCGCGGGCTCGCGCGACGGAGGTCCCGGCGCCCGACTCAGGCTCCGGGGCTTGATAGGAAGGATAGTCCCAGGAGACCCGCAGGATCCCTTTCGTGGAGGGACCTCGCCCCCTCTCGGGAAGCCCGGTCGCACCGGGTCCGAGTGCACCACCCGCTCCTCCGGCTCCCGCGCCGGGTCCACCCGCAACCGAGGGCGCACCGCCCCCGCCACCACCGCTTCATCACCCAGGCATCGCGTGCGCGGGCATCACGGCCGCGTACGCGAGAAAGGCGAACAGGCTCGCCATGCCGACATGGATCCGCTTCATCGAAGACCTCTTGGGTTTCTTCAGGAAGTGTCGCGGGCCCGAAGGAGCCGACCGGACGGGAAGCACTCCGAGCCGGCTCTGGTGTACCCCCCGGGTGGGGTCCTGTCCATGGGGAGCCTCCTGCGGGGCCCGGAAGGGGGAAGAGAAGCCCTCTAGGTGCCCTTGCGGAGGATGACGATCTTCACCGTGTTGAAGAGGATCGAGAGGTCGAAGAGCAGCGACTGGTTCTTGATGTAGAAGAGGTCGTACTGGAGCTTCTGGACGGAGTCCTGGAAGCTCGCCCCGTACCGGTAGCTGATCTGGGCCCAACCCGTCAGGCCCGGCTTCACGATGTGGCGCTGGCGGAAGTAGGGGATCTTCTTGGCCAGCTCCTCCACGAACACCGGGCGCTCGGGCCGCGGCCCGACCATGGACATCTGCCCGGCGAGGACGTTCCAGAGCTGGGGCAGCTCGTCCAGGCGCGCGCGGCGGATGAAGCGGCCGGATCGGGTGATGCGCGGATCGTCCTCGCTGGCCCAGACCGGGCCGGTCGTCTTCTCGGCGTCCGCGCGCATGCTGCGAAACTTGAGGAGCGTGAAGGAGAGCCCGTCGCGCCCGACGCGCTCCTGCCTGAAGAGGATCGGTCCGGGCGAGTCGAGGCGGACCGCGATCGCCGTCGCGAGCATCAGCGGCCACGAGAGCAGGATGCCGATCGAGGAAAGCGCGATGTCGACGCTCCGCTTCAGCAGATCCCCCCAGGGATGGACCGAGAAGCCCTCGTTGAAGATGAGGTAGGAGGGGCGCAGCGCCTGCACGGCGATCTTGCCCGTGATGCGCTCGTACAGCGCTTCCTGCTCGCGCACGACGATGCCGGCCAGGCGGCATTGGAGCAGCTCCTCGATCGGGAGCCCTGCTCGCCGGTCCTCCAGGGCGACCACGAGGATGTCGACGCGGAGGCTCTGGGCGAGGCCGAGCAGCGTCTTCGGCCGGCCCGAAACGGCCGAGCCGTTGCCCGAATGCGGGTGCGCGACGGGTGTCTCCGCGGAGCCTTGGGCCGCCGGCTCGGGGAGCGGTTCGAGGAGCAGCGCGGCGGTCGCGGCGTCGAGCTTGGGGTCGACCTTCTCCTCCGCCTGCTCCTCCATGGCGCTGCGCAGTCGCGCGGTGCTGAACTCGCCGGAAGGCGCGGCTCGCGCGGCGGGTCCGGGGCCGGTCCCCGTGCCGATCCGGCGCCGGTCGCCGGCCGTCTCGCGGCCCTCCTCTCCAGGATCAGGGAGGAGCCCCACGACCGCGTAACCCGCGTCGGGTCGCTCGAGGATCTCGCGCGCGAGCTCCCGCGCGGAGCTTCCCGAGCCGAGGATCAGCACGCGGTCGGCGAAGTTCGGCCGCTGGAGGAGGAAGTGGAACAGCGAGCGCCAGCCGTAGAGCAGGGCGAACGCGCAGAGCATCGCGAAGACGAGCGTCTGCATGCGCTGCGAGGTCGACAGCGGGGGGGTGTCGAGCAGGTGCTTCAACTCCCAGCGGTCGACGAGCACGACGGCGAACAGCGTGAGGGCGAGCGCGGAGCCCGCCGATTCGACGAAGCGCGCGGCGCGGTCGTGGAACGAGCTCGAGATGCGGACGTCGTAGAGCTCGTTGAAGGCGATCGCGATCTGCGCGATCAGCGCGAGGAAGAAGGAGCTCGTGACGCAGCGGAGGATCGCGTCGTGCGCGGTGAGGGCCGGGATCCCGCGCAGGAGCAGCTTCTGGATGTCCTCGGAGGGGTTCCAGAGGTGTCCCGAGAGCCAGGTCGCCAGGCAGAGCGTCAGGATGGCCGTCTCGCTCACGATGAGGAGAGCCTTCCGGATCGGCAGGTAGTGGCGCAGGACGCTCAGCATCGAGGAGGGGCAACGCTCGGCGACGGTCGCGGGGGAAGGCGGCGTCCGGGGCTCTTCTGAACCCGCCTTGTAACATCATCGGAGAGGCTCCGGTTGCGGCTCAAGCCAGGGGCGCCCGGAGGTCCTCGTGATGGATCACCCGGAACCGGCGCGGGCGCTCCGACAGGAGGACTTCGACCAGGTCGACGCGCGTTTCCGCCTGCCGCGAGCTCTCCCACCGGGAGACCGCGCAGGCGACGCGCCGCAGGCGTGCCAGGCGGCGCGCGTCGCAACGGAATCCGGGCCTCCAGCGCAGGCCGAAGTCCTCGGGGAGAGGGCGTCCCGCCGGTCGCGGCGTCGGAGAGACCCTCCCGGTCTTCACCTCGACGACCGCCAGGGTCCCACCGCGGCGGACGAGCAGATCCGCTTCTCCGGCGCGCGTCTCCAGCCGTCGGGCGAGGATCCGCCAGCCGAGCCGGTCGAGGTGCCGCGCCGCGACTTCCTCGCCCAGGGCGCCGAGTTCGCCGTCGTCGGGCTCGAAGAGCGAGACGAAGATCCGAGGGTGGCGCAGCAGCGCTCTCCGCAGCGCGGAGGGAGGAGCCCGACGGGTCAAGGCCCGTCTCCGCGGCTTCCGAGCGCTACTTCTTGGCCGTCTCGGTGACCTTCTCGGCCACCGGCACTTCGTCCGAGATGACCGACTGCACGGCGGACCTCGAGAAGCGCATGCGGACGCCCTCGGCAACCTGCAGCGTCAGGACGTCGTCCTGCACGCCCGCCACCGTCCCGTACAGGCCGCCCGTCGTCATCACCTTGTCGCCCTTGCCGATGTTCTTGAGCATCAGGTCGCGCTTCTTGCGCTGCTTGCGCTCGGGGCCGATGACGAGGAAGTAGAAGACGACCGCGCAGAGGACGAGCGGGAGCAGCATCCCGCTGAAGGCGCTCCCGCCGGCGGCGGGGGGCGCGGCGGGGGTGGCGCCGTCCTGGAGCAGGAGGAGGAATGCGGGGTGCAGCATGGGTCGATTCTCGTGCCTCGAGGATCGCGGAGAGCCCTTCGGGCTGAACGCGGGGCGAAGAAGCTACTAGAATCCTTCCCCCCGCGGAAGCGCGGGTTTCCTCGGGGACATGACCGCATCCCAAAAGCGTTTCGTCGTCGCCATGAGCGGCGGCGTCGACAGCTCCGTCGCCGCGCTCCTGCTGGCGCAAGAGGGCCTCTCCGTCGTGGGCCTCTTCATGCGGAACGGGGTTCATGTCGAGGAGAGCGAGTCGTCCAAGAAGTCCTGCTGCTCTGCGAACGACGCGCGCGACGCGCGCATGGTTTCAGCCCATCTCGGGATTCCTTTTCAGGCCGTCGACCTGAAGGACGAGTTCGGGGCGATCATCAAGTACTTCCTGCGCGAGTACGCGCGCGGGAGGACGCCCAACCCGTGCGCGGTGTGCAACCGGGACCTGAAGTTCGACCGGCTGCTGCGCTTCGCGCGGGAGCTCGGGGCGGAAGGGGTCGCGACGGGGCACTACGCGCAGCTCTCGATGGAGCGCGGGCGCGTGCAGGTGCGGCGGGGAGTCGACGAGGGGAAGGACCAGTCCTACCAGCTCTTCGCCGTGTCGGAGGACAACCTGGCGCGGACGCGGCTGCCGATCGGCGGGATGAAGAAGAGCAGCGTGAGGGAGCTCGCGCGGGAAGCCGGGCTGAAGACGGCGGCGAAGAAGGACAGCCAGGAGATCTGCTTCGTGCCGGGCAACGACTACCGGAAACTCCTTGCGGAGAAGGGGGTAGAGCTGCACCCGGGCGAGCTCGTCGACACGGCGGGGACGCGGATCGGCGAGCACGCGGGGACGGAGCACTTCACGATCGGACAGCGCAAGGGCCACGGGATCGGCGGCGGAGAGCCGAGGTACGTCGTCGCGCTCGAGCCGGAGAGCGGAAGGGTAGTGCTGGGCTCGCGCGAGGAGTGCAGCGTGCGCTCGATGGTGGTCGGCGACATGAACTGGATCGGCTTCGACGTGCCCGCGAGCGGGGAGTTCCGCTGCGAGGTGCAGCACCGCTACCGCTGCGAGCCGGCCGCGTCGACGGTTGCCGTGAAGGGACGCGAGGCCGAGATCGTGTTCGACGAGCCGCAGATGTCGGTGACGCCCGGGCAAGGCGCCGCGCTGTATCGCGGCGACCTCCTGCTCGGCGGCGGCTGGATCGATTCGACGCCGAAGACGAGAGGCCGGGCGGAAGCGCTGCGTGAGACGAGCGCTCCCTGACGCCGCCGCCGCGGTCGGAACGCTGCTGGTCGCCGCGTCGGCGTGGCTCTACTGGCCGAAGGAGCGGGAAGGGGACGCGACCAGCGATCCGCCGCTGCGCGTCGTCCTCGTCGACACGTCGGCGAGCGCGGTATGGCGGCGAAGCGACTGGAGCGAGCGCGCGCGGGCGATCCTGCGCGAGCAGAGCGAGTCCGCCGAGCGCGCGGGCGAGAGACTCGCCGTCGTCCTCTTCGGCCGAGACGTCCAGCGGATCTACGGGCCGGCGGCCGCTTCGGCCTTCGACGATTCGATCGAGCTCCCGGGACCCTTCGGCGCGACGGGGAACCACGGTGCGTGGCTGGCTGCAGGCCGGGCGAGCCGCCTCGCGGATGGTCTGCGTGTCGCGGGCGAGTTCGCCGCGAAGCTGCCGCGATCCGCGACGCGGGTGGTCCTCGTGGGCGACGGAACCTACACCGGCACCGATCCCCGCCCCGCGCTGCGGCAGCTCGCGAGCCACGGGGCGCGGCTCGAGCGCGCCGACCTACCGCCTGCCGACCGCGAGGAGATCGTTCCGGGCGCGCTTGACCTGCCGGACGAGGCCGAGGTCGGAGCGCCGATCACCGCGAGCTTCGACGTGTTCTACGCGCCGGGCGCCGGCGCGCGGAAGAACCATGTCACGCTGGACGGCTACGGGGGCCTGATCCAGCTTCCGGTCCCGGAGTCGCTCGTCCCGGATGAGGACGGCTACCTGCGCTGGCACGTTCGCACGGAAGTGGGTCGTGCTCGAGCGGGATGGAATCCGGTCCGGATCAGCGGTCGGCGGTCCGTTCCGGTCGTGAGCGACCTGGTCCCCGACATCTCGAGCGCAGGCGTTGTGCGCGGCGCGGGAGCACGCCTCGTCGCGCTCGTGCCCGGCGACCGTCGACCCCATGACTTCCCGCTGCCGACGGGTGACGGCCTCGAAGCGTCATGGGTCCAGCCGGAGGAGCTGGCGGCCGGCCTCGATCGTTTCGACGCGGTGGTGACCTTCGACCTTCCGTTCAGCGAGCTCCCGATGCCGATCGTCCGCTCCTTCGTCCGGCGCGGCGGCGGATGGCTGGCCCTGGTCGGGGAGAAGTCCCTGTCGAGCTTCGTCGCCGGAACCGCTCCCGACTTCCTCCCCCTGCTGCCGCCCGAGGAGAACCCGGAGCCGCGCGATGTCGTCTTCGTCGTCGACCGATCCGGGAGCATGTCCGGCCAGCGCAGCGAGAATGTCCGGCGCGCCGTGTTCGCGCTGATGGACGAGGCCCTGCCCTCCGACTCCGTCGAGCTGCGTTGGTTCGCATCGACGCTCTCTCCGGCGATCCACCTGGTCGGCCCTGGAGACTCGAAGCTGCCCGTCGATCGCGAGGAGGCGCGTCGTCGAGCCGCCGACCAGCTGTTCGCAACCCAGATCGGGGGGGGGCCCACGGGACTCCTCCGCGCGCTCGGGGAGTTGGCGGGCGCACGCGCGCGGCTGAAGCGGGAGTCGCTCGTATTCCTCCTGAGCGACGGGCTGGAGAACCTGGATCCCGATCCTTTCGCGACGGCCACCTCGGTCCTCGATCGGCTCCGCGCAGCTCGCGCGAGGCTCGTCGTGATCGCCGCGGGGGAGGAATCGGATCGCGCGTTGCTGTCGAAGCTGGTGGCCCCGGGTCAGCAACTCGAATCGGTCAGCTCGCTCCTCGACTCCTCGAGCAGCACGCAGCTTCGAGCTCTCTTTTGGCGCGAGCTGAACCTGGAGCGCGTTCGTGAGGGGGACAGGCTGCGAATCCTCCCCGCGCAAGCCACGGGAGCGTTGAAGACCGAGATCCTCGCGGCGATGAAGCCGGAGTCCGCGCAGAGCTGGCCTACCCTCGCCAGCTACGTTCGGGCCAGGGTCTCTCCGGGCGCCGCAGCCCTGTGGACCTCCGAGACCGGCGAGCCGTTGCTCGCGATCCAACGAGTCGGCCTGGGCACGTCAGCCGCGTGCGCGTTCTCCCTGGGTCACGGCTTGCAGCTCCCGGCTGAACGCCCCTTCGCGTTCGGCGAACTCCTCACACCGCTTCTGCGCACTCTCGCGCGCGGCGGGCGGAGCGAACGAACGAGAGTCCGCGTCGAGGGGGAGGATCTCCTAGTCGATTCGCTGCCGGAGGATGCTCCGGCCGATCTCGAGGCGCGCGTGTTCGGTGCCTATGCGGAGGAAGGAGATCCTCCGACCGCCGTGATCCCCCTCGCGCCGGCGATCGAGGGCGGTGATCCCCGGCGGGATCGACGCGGAAGGTGGCCGTCGAGCGCCACGGAGCTGCTCTCGGTGCTGTGGGACGAGCACGATCTCGGCAGAGTCACCCGGAGCTTCGGCTCCGCGCGCGCCCCCCGTGTCGAAATCCGGGCAGCGGGGAAGGCCGAAGCGTCCTGGACCCCAATCCACCTCGCTCTCGCGCCGCCGCGCGCCGTCGAGTTCGTGCTTCCGCGGCCGCGCATCCCGCCCTTCGAGACGATCGCCGTCGATCGGCCGCAGTCGGGGAGCTCCCGTCCCAGTCCTCACTCCTCCGCCCCCTGGGTCCTTCTTTCGGGACTGCTCCTCCTCGCGGGCGCCGGATTCGCCGGCACCTTCTCCCGCAGCGTCCGCTGAGCGGGACTGCAGCGCGGCGCACCGTCAAGGTTTTCCGCCTGCCTGCCGAAACTTCTTCCACGTCTCGGTCAGCACACGCCCGGAGGAGCCCCATGAGAACTTCCATCGCCCGCCACGCCCGTCGAGGACTCCCGATCCTCATCGCCTGCCTCGCTCTCGCCTCGACCGCCTGCGTCTCGACGAGCTCTTCCGTCGGCGCGAACAAACCTCCCGAGGGGCCCTGGCTCGAGCCCTCACCCAACCTCCGCGAGCAGATCGAGGAGAAGGCCAAGCGCTTCCCCTGGACTCACGGACTCGAGCGCGTCGAGCTCATCCAGTGGTTCGCCGGCGTCGGCGAGCCCGCGTATTCGACCCTGCTCGAGTTCGCGCGCGATCCGCGCCCCGACGTGTCCGGCGCCGCCCTGGCCGCCCTCGGTGCCACGCGCGACTCGCGCCTCGTCCTCCACCTGCGCGCGATCCCTTCGGCGACCGGCCCGGGCAGCGTCGACCTGAACCTCGAGCGCGCGCGCACCCTCCTGCGCCTCGGCGACTGGGATACCATCCCCCAGCTGATCCACGGCCTGCACGACGACCGCCTGATCACGCGCGCGCTCTGCTCGCAAGCGCTCTTCGAGGCGACTCGCGAGCGATTCGACTTCGATCCGCGCGGCGAGCCCGATGCGCGTCAAGCCTCGATCGAGAAGTGGAACGCCTGGTGGACGGCCCGCAACGCCGATCCGCTGCTCAAGCCCGAGACCCAGGCCCAGAAGAAGGCGGACACGGACGAGCACTAGGCTCCGCGGCTACTTCGCCAGTCCGCGCACGAACTCCTGGAAGCGGGCTTCCTCCCGCAGGCCCGCGAGGTCGGGATCGGCGAGCAGGTGCTCGGGGTCCTCGTACCCGAGCGCGACGGCCTGCTCGAGCGCGTCGAGCGCCTCCTCCGTCCGGTTCAACAAAGCCAGCGAGCAGGCGAGGTTGTAACGCACCGTCGAGTCGTTCGGCGCGCGCAGGACGAGCTCCCGGTCGACGGCCAGCCCCTCCTCGTAGCGTTTCGCCCGCGTATACACGTGCCCGAGCTCGATCCACGCGCCCAGATTCTCCGGGTGGAGCCGGAGCTCCGTCTCGAGGAATCCGGCCAGGAATTCCAGGCCCAGGGCATCCAGGACCGGCGCCAGGCGGCCTTCGGGAATCCGGCGTTCTTGTTCCATCGTCCAGTCGATCTACAGAATAGGCTCGTCTCGGCCCGACAGGCAGCAGGTGGCGTCGGCCCGGGGTTTGCCTGGGTCGGCTTCCCCGACCGCGGCCCGCCCCGCAGCGACGCCAGAGTGAGAATGGAGCATGCCGATGGAAATCCACTTCTGCAGTCTGTGCAACGAATCGGTACCCCAGTCCGACCTGGACCTGGGGCGCGCCTTCCTTCGTCGCGGCCGCGTGATTTGCGCCGTCTGCGAGCGCGCGATGACGCACGAGACCGGTTCAGAGGCGCACAAGACCGCCGCGCCGCGCGGGATGGATAGCGGCCATGCTACGGCCGCCGCGGTCGCGCCCGTCGCGGTCGAGACCGCCCGGCCGAGTGGAGCGCGGCCTGACACGGTCAGGAGCCCGGGCTGGACCGAACCGGCCGTCGCCCCTCCGGCGCTGATCCCGGCCGCGACCGAGGCTCCCCCGACCTCCCGCGGCTCCTCGGGGCTCGTGCTCGCGATGGTCGCCTTGATCTTCGCGGCGGGCGGCGTCGCCGTCCTGAACGAGCAGATCCGCGACCTCGGCGCGCGCGAGACGCAGGTCGAGGCCATGCTGCGGCGGCAGAATCAGGCGCTCGACGAAGTGGAGCGCGCCCATCGCGCCGCGGGCGAGTCGCTGGCCTCGCTGGCCGGCGATCTCGATCTGCGCTTCTCCGACGCCCGGGAGGCCGCGCAGACCTCGATGCGCGCGCAGGCCGCGGTGCTGTCGGAATCCCAGCAGGACCTCGCGCAGAGAATCGACGAGATCCGCGCCGGCATCGTGGCGAAGACCCAGGACGCCGACCGCCGCACGGACGAGATCTCGCACCGGCTCGCGAAGAGCGAGGACGAGAACCGGACGCTGCTCGAGCGCATCGCGAAGCTCGAGGAGCAGATCGAACTGGCCAAGTCGCCGCTCCCGCTCGCCGCGGGACCGGGCGCGGGCGGACCGAGCGGCCCGGGCGGCGAGGTCGTCGAAACGCCTGGCGAGCGCTGGACCGCGCTCGTGGCGGATCTCGCGAGCCCGAAAGCCGCCACGCGCTGGGAGGCGGTCGATCAGATCGGCCAGAGCCGCGACGCGGAGTCCGTGCCGTTCCTCGTGCCGATGCTGAAGGATCCGGACGTGTTCGTGCGGATGGCGACGGCGCGCGTGCTCGGGGACATCCAGGTGCCCGCGGCGGTGCCGGCGCTGATCGATGCGCTCGAGGACGGTGAGGCTGCGGTGCGCGAGGCTGCGCTCGGGGCGCTGCGGGTGATCACGGGGAAGGACCTGCGCTTCGATCCCCTCGCGAGCGATGCGGAGCGGGCGAAGAAGGTCAAGGCGTGGAGGGATTGGTGGAAGAAGGTGGAGGAAGAGGGCGGGACGGTGAAGGGGCAGGGGTAAGCGCCCGCTGCACCGGGCTGAGTCCTATTTGAACTTCGGATTCGGGG
>JBJXFB010000135.1:0-10226 GCA_046155895.1 Planctomycetota bacterium
GCCGAGTACGGCCCGCCCCGAAGCCGAAGTTCAAAAGGGGGCGCGGAGCCTCGTGATGAGGGTGTTCCCCGGATTCCTCGGTCCCCGGGAAAGCAGCGGGCCGAGGTGATCGTGTCACCTCGGCCCGGCCGATCGATCTCTTGCTCGCCTGGAGCTACTTCACGCTCGCGATCAGCGACTCGGACAGCCGGGTGTACTCCGCGCCGAGCGATCCGCCCGCCTTCTTCGCCATCTCCAGAGCGGCCTGCGCCGACGCGAGGGCGCCCTTCTTGTCGCCTGCCTTGGCCTGGATCAGTCCCTTGCGGTAGACCATCCAGACGGCGTCCGGCTTCTCCTTGATTGCTTCGTCGATCCACGCGAGCGCCTGCTTCAGGTCCAGGTCGTGTTCGTAATAGAACATCGCGGCCTGGAAGTAGGGCTTCTTCCCGTCGCCCGCCATCGCCGTCGCGATCTTCTCCTTGAGGCTCTCGACGAGGTCCGTCTCGAGCTTCACCGGCACGCGCGTCTTCTCCCACGCGATCGTCAGCGTCGCCGCATCGTCCCGCAGCGCGCCCAGATCGATCGTCATGGTCTCGACGAGCTCCGGGAGCGCGACCGGCTTCACCTTCACGCGCAGCTGGTCGTTCTTCTCGTCGTACGCGTACGCGCCCCACTCACCCGTGACCTTGCTCAGGATCACGGTCCATTCCTTCTCGCCGGGGATCGTGACGAGCGCGTAGGACCCGGCGGGGACTAGCTGCCCCTCGAAGCCCACGTCGGTCGAAAAAGTCAGCTTGGTCGCGGCGTTCGCGCCCGTGCGCCACACCTCGCCGAAGGGGACGAGGCCGCCGAAGATCTTCCGGCCCTTGACGCTCGGCCGCGAGTAGGCGATCTCGAAATCCGTCAAGCCGACGCGCTGCTTCAGCGTGGCTCCGGGGCTGGGTTGCGGGAACTCGAGGCCCGAATCCTGCCTCGGAGCGGCGAGGACGACGGGGGCGGCGAGGGTGATGAACAGGGCGGAGAGTATGGAGTGCTTCATGGTGCCCGGATTCTAGGCACCCTGCGATCCCGTTGCACCCGTTGCACCCGCTACGCGATGCCCGGCCTCGGCGGGCGGCCTCGGCATGACGGCCTGGATCGCGATCGACACCACGATGACGATCGCCGGAGCGATCAGGTTGTACCAGAGGAAAGCGACCTCGACGCCCGTGAAGTGCAGCGCGAGGATCGCGGCTTCCGCCACGAGGGCGGCGACGAAGACGGCCGTGCCCTGCACCCACCGCACGAAGAACGCCACCAGGAAGACGCCCAGGATCGAGCCGTAGAACAGCGATCCCAGGATGTTCACCGCCTGGATCAGGTTCTCGAAGAGCGAGAAGAGCGCCGCGAAGCCGAGGGCGAGCAGGCCGAAAAGCACCGTGGCCGCCTGGGTGGCACGCACCAAGCCGGCCTCGCTGCGAGGCTTGCGCAGGACGTCGACCGTGCTCGTCGTCGCCAGCGCGGAGAGCTCCGCGCTCGTGCTGCTCATCCCGGCGCAGAAAATCATCGCCAGGAGGAGGCCGATGACGCCCACCGGCAGGTGATCCATGATGAACGAGATGAAGATGTAGTCCTTGTCGTTCGCCTCGGCCTCGGGCGAGAGCTCGCCGAGGCGCGCGCGGAAGCGGCCGCGGAGCTCGGCGTCGCTCTGCTCGAGCTCCTCGAGCTCGGCGAGCGACGCCTGCGCTCCCGCGGAGTCTTCCCTCCGCCACGCGGCTACGAGCTCTCCGGCGGCAAGGCGGCGTTCCTCCATCGCCGTGGCGTGGCTTGACTCGAGCTCCGAGACGGCCGCGGTCCCGTCGGCTCGCCGCGCCGCCTCGAGATTGGCCTCGTTCCAGTGCAGGGGAGCCGCATGGAAGAGGTAGAAGACGAAGACGAGGACTCCCGTCAGCAGGATGAAGAGCTGCATCGGGATCTTGAGGACGGCGTTCATCCACAGGCCGCGCCGCGCCTGCTGCACGGTCTCCCCGCCGAGATAGCGCTGCACCTGGCTCTGGTCGGTGCCGAAGTAGGAGAGCTGGAGGAAGAAGCCGCCGATCAGGCCGCTCCACAGCGTGTAGCGGTCATCGGGATCCCAGGAGAGGTCGATGGCGTCGAGCTTGCCGAGCGCCCCGGCCACGCGGAGGCTCTCGCCGAAGCTCACGGAATCGCCGAGGAGGTGCACCGTCAGCCCGAACGCGGTGAAGAGCCCGAGGAACATCACCGCCATCTGCTGCTTGTGGGTGACGCCGACGGCGCGCGAACCGCCGGTCGTCGTGTACACGATCACCAGCACGCCGATGAAGACGCAGGTCCAGGAGAGCGGCCAGCCGAGGACCTTGGCCAGGATGATGCTCGGCGCGTAGATCGTGATCCCCGCGGCCATGCTGCGCTGGATCAGGAAGAGGATCGCGGTGAGGAGCCGCGTGCGGCCGTCGAAGCGCCTGCCGATGAACTCGTAGGCGGTGTAGACCTTCCACTTGTAGTAGAGCGGGATGAAGACGGTCCCGATGACGATCATCGCCAGCGGGAGGCCGAAGTAGAACTGCACGAAGCCGAGGCCTTCGAGGAAGCCCTGCCCCGGCGTCGAGAGGAACGTGATGGCGCTCGCCTGCGTGGCCATGACGCTCAAGCCGACGCTCCACCAGCGGTCCTCCCTGCCCCCGCGCAGGTAGTTCTCGCTCGTGTTGCCGCGGCGCGTCTTCCACGTGCCGTAGCCGACGATGAAGCCCAGCGTCCCGAGCAGGATCACCCAGTCGAGCAGGCTCATCCCTGGATGTCAGTTCCCGTTCGTCCTGCGCGCGACCAGGTTCGCGAGGAGCCGGTAGGCCCCCGGCACGCCCGCGGGAAGCTGGCGGAAGAGGCTGATGCCCGTGTAGACGAACCTGCCCTTGCCGTAATCGCAGGCGATCAGCGCGCCGTTCTTCGGCTCCTCGCCGGGATCGTTCCAGGCGATCAAGGCCGTGTAGTGCGGATCGAGCTCTCCGGGGAAGTAGAGCCCGCGCTCCTGCACCCACCCCTCGAAATCGGCGGGGCCGAGGCGGTTGGGCGTCGTCATCAGCGGATGATCGGGGGCCAGAAAGGTCGGCGGAGCTTCCTCGACGGTGACGCGATCGCGCGTCAAGACGAACGGGTAGGGTCCGATCTTCTTCGCGTCGATCACGAGGTCGCTGCCGTTGGTGTTGTACTGCACGAGCAGCGTGCCGCCCTTCTCGACGTAGGCGAGGAGCATTGGCTGGATGCGCGCCAGTGCCGGCACCGTGTTGTACGCGCGGATCCCGGTGACGATCGCGTCGCAGCCATCGAGGTCGGCGGGGGAGGCCGTCGCGGGATCGATGCGCTCGACCGTGACAGCCAGGCGCCTCAACGCCATGGCGACGTCGTCGCCGGCGCCCTCGATGTAGCCCACGGTCTTGGCGTCGACTGCGACGTCGAGCGGCACGAGCAGAACGTCGGCGGGGGAGTACCAGGTCTGCGGCAGGATGTGCGAGTAATCGATGACGTGCATCGTCCGGTCGCTGGCTCCGTAGGCGCCCGTGTACTTCAAGTGCAGGGGGCCGCCCCGTGCTCCCTTAGTTCGACTCACGCCGACCTGCATCGTCCGGCGCTCACCGCGGCGGAGGGGCCCAACCTCCTGCGAAGCGGCATCGATGGACCAACCGTCGGGTGCCGACGCTTCCAATCGGCCGCCGAGGTCCTCTCGGAGCGCCACGATGTCCACCGAGACTCGAGTGCGCTCCCCGGAAGCGATTGCCACCGGGTCGGCGATTTCAATCGAAGCCACCGGAGTGATTCCGACGGCGCGCATGCGTTCGCCCGCGACGCGATCGACCCACGAATGCACCGACGGGAGGTCGATCAGGAACGAAGGTCCGTCCGGTAGTTTCACAGCGCAGCGGAAGAGCGCGGCGCCGGGGATCATCGGCTCGATCCAATGCGGACCGCGGTGCGGGCGAACCGTTGCATGATCGGGAGGCGTGCGGAGCCAGTATGGCTGGTCGAAGGTCCGGTCCGCGGGGACCTTGTAGACGAACTCCTGGGTCCACGGGCGATTCGGCGAGAGCGCCTCGTTCGCGGGGATCCCCTCCGAATCGGGGGAGTGGAATTGGAACACGGTCAGGGGCACGCCGGACCGGCGCTGCATCGCCGAAAGGGTGACGGTCAGCGAATCCCCAGCAGCCACGCTCGGCTGCTTGGCCTTGATCTCGATGACGGCGCCTAGGACCTGCAGGATCAGTTCGCGCGCCGAGTTGCGGTGGAGAATGGCCCAGTGGCTCCCGGGGCTCTTCGATCTCAGGATCCGATCGAACTCCCGCACGAGCTTGCTGAGGATCGGCACGCTCTGCTCGGGCGTCTTCGGGTCGTAGGCGGCCACGAGCTCTCGCACGGTGCGTTCTATGAGGTACGCGTCGACGAAACGCGCCCAGCCGAGCTCGATTCGGTCAAAAAGATCGGGCGTCGCGAGGTCCGCCCCCTTCTCGAGCCGCAGGTACTCGATCAGCTCCCCGCGCGTCTCCGCGGCGCCGAAGCCCTGGCTCTTGTGCTGGCTGCGGCTCCGTCCGGCGATCTCGGTGTAGCTCGCGCCGAGCAGGGGGTCGTAGCCTCCGACGTCGACCCGGACCCAGATCGAGGGGTCCTTCTCGGCCACTTCGGCGAGCTTGGGGTTCCACCACGTGCTGGCGTTGAAGAACAGGCGTTTCGCCTGCCAGGGCTCCAAGCCCTCCGCGATCTGCTCGGGGAACGCGCCCGGGTCCGCCGCGAGGTCGAAGGCCTCTTGCGCGAGGATCGCCGAGGCCGTGTGGTGCCCGTGCCCGCCGCTGCCGTCGGTCGAGAAGCGCGTGATGATCACGTCGGGCCGGAAGGTCCGCACGACGCGCACGACGTCGGCGAGGACGCTCTCGCGGCCCCACTGGGCGAAGGTCTCCTCGGAGTTCTTGCTGTAGCCAAAGTCCGCGGCGCGGGTGAAGAACTGCTCGCCGCCGTCGAT
Source organism: Planctomycetota bacterium (assembly GCA_046155895.1). GTDB lineage: Bacteria > Planctomycetota > UBA1135 > UBA1135 > DASYPQ01. Next base: position 4,985 of record JBJXFB010000135.1, read on the forward strand.
GCGGCGCGCCTCGAGCAGCTCCTGCGTGCGGAGGATGCCCAGCGCTTCACCGAGCTCCGTCCCGATCAGGTTCTGGCCTCCGTCGCCGCGCGTGAGGCTCAAGTAGGCGGTGCGCACCTTCAAGCCGTTCGACAAGTAGCTGATCAGCCGCGTGTTCTCGTCGTCGGGATGGGCGCCGACGTACAGCGCGCTGCCGACGACCCCGAGCTTCTGCATCCGGTGGAGGATCTCCGAACCGTCGAGCTGCGCGGGTGGTCGCTGGGCGGCGGTCGGAGCGGCGAGCAGGCCCGGAAGGATCGCGAGAGCGAGGAGGAGGCGGGGGATCCGTGTGGAGGGATGCATGGCGCAGCCAATCCTTCTATCAAAGTGCCGCTGGAAGGAGTTACCGTTGATGGGGTTGTCTCCCGCCTTCTCTCCGCTCGTCCGGCGCCTCGCGATCGTCCTCGCGGCGATCCTCCTCTACGTCAACACGATCCCGCACGACCGGGCGCTCGACGACAACATCGTCATCACGAGCAACTCCTTCGTGCAGCGCGGCGTCGCGGGCGTGGGGGACATCCTCTTCCACGACACGTTCCGCGGCTTCCTTGCGACTCTGGGAGCGGAGAGCGAGCTCACGGGCGGCCGGTATCGCCCGCTCTCCCTGGTGACCTTCGCCCTCGAGCAGAGCCTGACCGGCGGCGATCCGCACGTCGCTCATGCCGTGAACGTGCTCCTCTACGCGATCACGGGCCTGCTCCTGCTCGTCCTCCTCGAGCGGCACTTCCTTGCGGGCCGTCCCCTGGCCGCGTTCCTCGTCGCGCTCCTCTTCGTCGTTCATCCCATCCACACCGAAGTGGTGGCGAACATCAAGAGCCGCGACGAGATCCTGGCGCTCCTCTTCGCGCTCGGAGCCCTGAAGCTCCACCTGGACCGCCTGGCCCAGCCCAAGGCGCGCGGGGCGAACGCGCGGCTCGCGGGGACGATCGCGTGCTTCTTCCTCGCGCTTCTCTCCAAGGAAAGCGCCCTGACCTTCCTCGCCGTCGTTCCCCTGGTGCTCTACACGTTCCGGCGGATGTCCGCGAACAAGGCCGTCCTCGCGACGATGCCCTTCGCGCTGACCACGCTCGTCTACCTCACCCTGCGCATGGGCATCGTCGGCGTGGGGCGTCCGACGAGCTCGGAGATCCTGAACGCCCCGTTCCTCCACGCGACGGGCGCCCAGAAGCTCGCGACGATCGTGAGCGTGCAGCTCGAGTACCTGCGCCTCCTCGTGTGGCCGAACCCGCTCGCCGCCGACTACGCCTTCGCGCAGATCCCGTACTCGAGCTTCGGCGATGCGCGCGTCTGGATCTCGCTCGCGATCCACGGTGCGCTCCTCGCGGCGGGCCTCCTGCTCCTCCCGCGCCGCAGCGTCCTGGCCTTCGCGATCCTGTACTACGTCGCCACCGTGTCGATCGTCTCCAATCTCTTCGTGGACATCGGCGCGTTGATGGGGGAGCGCTTCCTCTACATGCCTTCCCTGGGCTTCGCGCTGGCGGCGGGGTTCGGGCTCGAGCGCCTCGCCGAGGGCGCTGCGTTCCTTCTCCCGGCGCTCCGCCGCGCGCTCGCCGCGTGCTTGGCGGGGTCCGCGATCCTCCTGGCTTCGTTCCAGACCGTCGTCCGCAACCGAGCCTGGGAGAACGACACGGTCCTCGGGATCACCGACCAGGACGCCAGCGCGGGCAGCGCGAGCGCGAACCTCCGCGCCGGGATCGGGTACCTCGACCTCTCCTCGCGCGCCGAGGGCGAGGAGGAGCGCAAGGCGCTCCTCCAGCGCGCGGTCGAGCGGATGCGCCGTGCCCTGGAGATCCATCCCACCTACAACCAGGCGGAGTTCAGCCTGGGAGCGGCGCTGTGCCGTTTGGGGGACGTGGCGGCGGCCGAGGAGCACTGGAACCGCGCCCGCGAGCGCTACCCGACCTTTCCCGCCCTGGTCGAGTACGACTCGATCCTCGCGCGCTGGCACGCCGACGAGGGAGCGCGCCTGGGCGCCGCTGGAGAGCTCGCGGCGGCCCGCGGCCACCTGGAGAAGTCCGTACGCTACGGGCCCGGCGTCGCAAGCTCGTGGTCGATGCTCGGCGGCGCCCTGCACGGGCTCGGCGAGATCCCCGCGGCGCGCGCGGCCTGGCAGAGAGCAGTGCAGCTCGATCCCTCCGACGAGGAGTCCCGCCGCGGCCTGGAGGCGACGCGCTAGGAAATGCGCCGTTTCCGGCACGTGGACGCCAACTCTGGGTGCATTATCATCGAATGCCTCCTGCCGCCGCCCTCCTCGTAGCCTGATCCCATGAAGCCGAAGACCCTCGAAACCCTGTCTGCCTGCCTCTCGATCCTCCTCCTGTCCCCGCTCGCGAGCGCGGCCCCCCTCCGAATCGAGCCGCAGTCGCAGGCCTCCGCGCGCAGGCAGGCCGATCCCGCCGTCCTCCGCCAGGCCTTCAAGGCGCTCGAGGAGGAGCTCATGGCCGCGCTCGAGGATTACACCGCCGCGCTGGAGGTCGCCCGCGCCCAGGGGCTCCCCGAGGAGCAGTACCCCCAGGTTCCCACGAAGGACTTCTTCCCGCGCTTCGAGGACCTGGCCCTCCAGGATCAGCCGGACGCCCTGCGCTGGTGCCTGGGCACGGTCAACATGCTCGAGCTCGAGATGGACGCGACGAATGCGCGCAAGGACGCGTTCTACCAGCGCATCGTGCGCGTCCATCCCAACTCGCCCTGGATGAAGGACATCGTGCGCTTCATGGAGGACGAGGGTCCGCCGATGGGCGTCGGCCTCGACCGCATCCTCCCTCTGCTCGATTTCGTCGTCCTGAACAGCACCACGCCGGCCATCCGGGCCCAGGCCCTGCTCTCGAAGGCGCATCTGTGCAAGAAGAGCAAGGCCCCCGAGCTCGAGGCTCTCGTCCTCCCGATCATGAAGGAGCTGGCTGACAAGTATCCGCAGACGGAGGAGGGCAAGCGAGGCAAGAGCTACCTGTTCAACGAGCTGGAGCTCGCGGTCGGCAAGACAGCCCCCGACTTCACGACGCAGGACGTCGACGGCGTGGAGTTCAAGCTCTCCGACTACCGCGGAAAGGTCGTCGTCCTCGACTTCTGGGGGTTCTGGTGCCCGCCCTGCGTTCGGGCGCTCACCCACCACAAGCACATGGTCGCGCGTCTCGAAAAGGAGCCCTTCGCGCTGATCGGGATCAACACCGACACCAACAAGGAGAGCTTCAAGCGCACCTTCGCGCAGGAGGGATTGAACTGGCGCAATTCGTGGCAGGGGAGCAAGAGGGGTCCTCTGGCGACCGCTTGGGGCGTGAGCTCCTACCCCTTCGTCCTCGTGCTCGATGCGAAGGGCGTGATCCGGTACCGGAACCTCAAGATCGAGGCCCTTTCGAACGCCGTCGACGCTCTCTTGGAGGAGATGAAGGCGCCTGCCGGGGGCAAGGACCCGTTGCCCGGCCCGAGCGAGAAGGCTCCCGGCAAGACCGGCGGCTGATTCGACCGGGCTCCGAGGCGGCGGGCGCCTCGAAGCGCAACCGCTCTCGCGGATCGCCTGGGGGCGTGAGGTTTTTCGCGCGCGAGTCGGTTTTCCCGCGGCGCGCGGCCCTTGCGCGTCGTTCGCGATCCTGCCTAAGATGCGTGCGGAAACTGGCCCGCAGTCTTCCCCTCGCCCCCCCCCTGAGCCCCGGGATCTCTTTCCGCCCCCGGAGCTCCGACTTTCCCCGTCGGTGATCCGCGTCCGCCAGAGGCGGTGCACCGACCTGCTCGCTCCCAAGAGGTTTCACCATGCTCCGCGCCATCTCACGGTGTCTGTCCACGCTTCCCGTTCTCTCCGCGCTCCTCTTCGTGCTGTGTGACGCCGCGGACGCACAGACGCACACCGGTGGCCGAACCTCGGCCCGTAGCCGAGTGATGGCCGGAGTGACGCCTCCGCCCTACTTCAATTGCAGCGTCGTCGGTCCCGACCGCACCTGCGGGGGAGGAACCGGCATCACCTACTCGGCGACGATCACTCCTCCGACACAGGGCCTGACGTACTCGTGGTCCTTGAGCACGGCGAGCGTCGGCGCCTGCCCCGGCACCGGCACCACGAGCCCGAGCTTCTGCGGTCCCACCAACGAGCCCACCGTGTGCGTGCTCACGGGGAACGACGGGGGACGGTTCGTCCTGTCGCTCTTCGTGACGAACGGATACTCGGAATCCACCTGCTGCCTCTCGATCAACGTGACCCCCAGCACGACGTCGTCGGCTCTCGCGCCGGCGACCGTCTGCCCGGGTGGGCAGCACGGCTTCTGCACGACCGCGAGCGGAACCGGGCCCTTCACGTATTCCTGGACGAAGAACGGCGTGCTGATCCCGGGCGCGACGGACAGCTGCTACAACGCGTCCGCGGGTCCTGCGGGAACGATCGACGAGTACTGCGTCACGACGACCGGGAGCGGCCCCTGCGGGACCTCGTACACCGCCTGCGCGTTGCTGACCTCGCTCGCGAACACGACGGTCGCCGCCCTGCCCACGCCCCGGCGCTGCGAGGGTGTTCCCTTCGAGTTCTGCGCCGTGGTCGGTGGGGATGGCCCTTTCACCTACTCGTGGACCATGAACGGAGCGGCGATCCCGGGTGCGACGGACGGCTGCTACAGCGCGACCGCCGGGACTCCGGGCACGATCGACAGCTACTGCGTCACCGTCGATGGTCCTTGCGGGCCGCCGATCACCCGCTGCGGCACTCTGACGGCGGGCATCAACACGGTCACCTCCGCGCTGACACCGGCGAGCGCATGTGAAGGCTCGACCCACACCTTCTGCACGAACGCGACCGGCCAGGGCGACCCGCTCATCTACGCGTGGACGAAGAACGGTGCGACGATCCCCGGCGCGACGACGAGCTGCTACACCGCGACGGCGGGCACGGGTGGAACCGTCGACACCTACTGCGTGAGCGTCACGGGCACCTGCGGCACGGCCCAGAGCTGCACGACGCTGACCTCGACCGCGAACACTTCGGCCTCGACCCTCGGTGCGGCCAGCGCCTGCGAGAGCACATCGCAGATCTTCTGCGTCACGGCGGGGGGCACCGGGCCTTTCACGTACTCCTGGACGAAGAACGGCATCGGAATCCCGGGCGCGACGAACAGCTGCTACACCGCGACCGCGGGCGTGGGCGGAACGGTCGACACGTACTGCGTCACGGTCACGGGAGCCTGCGGACCTGCCGTCCAGCGCTGCGCGACCCTGACGGCGA
>JBJXFB010000165.1:0-3445 GCA_046155895.1 Planctomycetota bacterium
GGTCGTCACCGCGCGATCGAGCACGGCGAGCAGCGTCCCGGTCCCGAGCTGCTCGCGATCGCCCGCGCGTAGAGTCTCCGTCAGCTCGAGGTTGCGGCGCGTCATCTCGTCGAGCGGCATGACGCGTCCGGGTCGCTCGATGCGGACCGGGCGGAGGTGCGTGAGCCCGCCCGGGCGGATCTCCTTGAGGTACTCGATCAGCCCGCCGACGGCACTCACGAGCGGATCGTCACCTTCCTGGAAGCCGAGCCCCGCGAGCGACTGCACGCGATACGCTCTCTCGAGAGCCGCGCGCGCGGCGTCCGGATCGAACATCCAGTCGTCGCGAACGGTCCTGGGTGTGCTGCCCGCAGCCGCGTCGAGCCGTGCATCGTCGCCGGCCGAGCGGGACATCAGCAGCTCCGAGGGCTCGAGCCGGCCCAGCTCGGCGACGAGGTCCGCCACCCCTGCGTAGCGCGCGGTCATCTCGCCGGTCGAGACGTCCACCGTGGCGACGCCGTACCCTACCGGACCATCCGGCACGACGGCCGCGAGCACCGTGCTCGCGCGCTCGGCGAGGAGGTGGTCGGCCAACACCGTTCCGGGGGTGAGCGTCTCGGTGACCTCCCTCCTCACGATCCCCTTGGCATCCGCGGGATCCTCGACCTGGTCGCAGATCGCGACGCGGCGACCGAGGCGGACGAGACGCCCGAGGTAGTCGTCGAGCGCCTTGGCGGGGACGCCGGCGAGCGGCACGGCCGAGGCGGCACCGTTGTTCCGGGAAGTGAGGGTGAGCCCGAGCAGACGCGCGCCCTCCTCCGCGTCCGAGTGGAAGAGCTCGTAGAAATCCCCGACGCGGAAGAAGAGGAGCGCGTCGGGATGGCGGGCCTTCGCGTCCCGCCACTGCCGCATGAGTGGCGTGTCGTTCATCCCTACCGGCGGACGACTTCCTCGGCCCGGTCGTCGCGCACGATCGCGCCCGTGTAGCCCTGCGCGGTCACGCGCTGGAGCTGCTGGCTCGCCTCGGCCCTCGTGGCGAACCGGCCGATGCGGACGTGCAGGAAGCCACTCCCGGTCACGCGCACGAGACGGGCGGTCAGGCCGGCGCCGACGAGCTCCTGATGGAGCGCGAACGCGCGGTTCTCGTCCGTGAACGCGCCGAACTGGACGGACCAATCCAGGACGGCGTCCGCCGGAGCGGGAGGCCTCGACGCTGTGGACGTCGGTGTCGACGGTTGAATGACCGGCTGATCCGCTGGAGGCGTCGTCGTTGCCGGCGGAGTCGTCGTCGCCGTCGCGGACGGTGGCGGCGCGGATCGCACGACGTCCGTCGGCGGAGGAGGCGCGCCGGCTCCGCGCAGCCATGCCTCGGCCTCCGCGCGGACGGGTGAAGCGGAGTAGTCCCTGACCAAGGCCGCGACGTGGCGCTGCGCCGCCGCTCCGTCGCCGTGAGCATGCGCCGACTGCGCGAGGCGCAGGAGCGCCTGCGGCGCGTACGGGCTGCTCGGATAGAGCACGACGAGCCGCTGGAAGTCGAGCTCGGCCAGCATGGGATCCGGCGTGAGCCTTCCCCGCAGCCAGAGTCCGCGCTGCAGGTCCCGCTGGGGCGCGTCATCGCGGTCGGCTTCCCACCACTCGGTGAGCACAGTGCGCGCGTCCTCGGTGCGGCCGAGGCGCACGAGCTCCTCCACTCGATCGAGTGCCTGGGCGGCCACCGGCTCGGCGACCGCGAGCGCGAGCACCGCGACGATCGCGGCGCGATTTCTCATGACTGCAGTGATCTTCATGCCGCCTCCGCCGCGACGCGTTGGGCGAGCAGCCAGGTCTCGAGGAAATGCTCCTCGGTGTGTGGGCTCGACTTCAGGAGTCGGTCCAAGTCCACGAGCCCGCGCAGCGCGCCATCGATCTCGGACATCGACCACTTCCTCGCCTGGTCTTTCATGCGTTTCGCGAGCCACCTCTGATGGGGAGGCAGAGCCTCCTCGAGACCGCGCGGACCCTGCTCGACACAGATGGCGAGACGGAGGAGGTGTGTGGCCAGACCGATCACGAGGCCGACCGCCGTCTCCCCTTGACCCAGCAGCGTGCCGAGCGACGTGCGCGCTTCCTCGAACCGCCGGTCCCCCACGATGTCGAACCACGCCCAGCGGTCCTGGGACGGCAGGCGCGTGCCCGCCGCGCGAACGTCCTCGATGGTAACGCTGCCGCGGTCGCCTACGAAGGCCGCGAGCTTCTCGAGCTCGCGGGCCAACACGCCGAGGTTCGACCCGATCGCCGCGCCGAGCGCACGCGCCGCGTCCACGTCCACGTTGAGCCCGTGAGCCTGCCCGGCGCGCTCCAGGATCCATCCGGGGACGTCGGCGTCGGACATGGCCTCGAGCTCGACCGATCGCGGCAGGCGCGCGAGGTCCGTATAGAACTTCGCCTTGGAGCCCTTCGGGACCGTGCAGCTCATCACGAGGGCCAGACCCGGCGGCGGCGCCGAGGCCACCGCGAGCAGCTCCTCGCGCCCGTTCTTCGAGCCTGCCAGTCCTTCGACCTCGCGGAGGACGACCACGCGCCACTCCGCCATCATCGGCGGCGTCGCGAGGACGGACGCGAGCGTCTGCGGATCGACCTCCGTGCCCCGCAGCTGATCCAGGTTGAAGTCGCGCGTCCCTGGATCCACGTGTGCGTCCACGAGAGCCCGGATCACCTCTTCCTTACGGAAGTGATCCTCGCCGTGGAGGTAGAAGGTGCCCCCGCGTTGACCACGCAGCCGCGGGAAACCTTCCAGCGTCACATCAGCGCCCGGCCTGGAGGCCGACCTGACGGGTGCGCATGGTCTCCGGATACCGGCGCGACAGCGGCGAGAACTCGTACAGCGTCAGATCCTCCCAGAGCGGAGCATCGACCTCGCCGAGATCATCCACGGGACCGCGCTGGCCCGCGAACAGGGTCGGGATCGGCTGATGCGACGTGGGCGCGTGGTCCACGACGATCGGCTGGAGCTGAACGACCGGCGACCGACCGCCGAGGAACGGAGCCCAGGCCACCGTCGTGAGCAGAACGGCGATGCCGAAAACGGCCAGCGCTGGAGCACGCGACGCCACGGCTTCCGACGCAGGCACGTCGTCCGCGACGCGGAAGAGCCGGTGCTCGAGCCTCGACGAGAAGTCCTCGCAGAGCTCGGGTACCGGAAGCGACAGGAGCACCGACCGTCCGTGCTCGACAACGTTCTTGTAGCGGAGGCACGAGCCGCAGCGCTCGAGATGCTCCTCCATCGCCAGGCCCTCGTCCCGCGAGAGGGCGCCGTCGACGTAGTCCGTGAATCGCGTTACGAACGTCGTACAGTCCATGACCAATGCTTTCGAGTGCTCGTCGACTCCAGGGCCGTTTTCGCTGCTGGCTTTGATACTGTCGCCTGGGAGGAGGGTTCCCAGGCTCCATGGGGATACACGAAGGCCCCGCCGGAGGGTTCCGGCGT
>JBJXFB010000171.1:0-27925 GCA_046155895.1 Planctomycetota bacterium
CCCCCCCCCCCCCCCCCCCCCCCGAGTCGGATTCAGCTTCCCCAGTCGATCAGGGTCCCGCTGGTCGCGTTGAACGTGTTGCCGGCCGGCGCTGGGCAGAACGAGGCGTTCCCGTCGCGGTAGTACATCTGGTACGGCCGCGTCGCGCCCTGGGGGATCGAGTCGCCGAGGGCCGCCGAACGCGCGGAGACCGACGGGTCCCCGGCCTGCGGGGCGACGACGACGCCGTTCACGGCATTCTTCACGTAGAGCCGCTTGAGCGCGCCGCCGGTGCACCGCACGCCGTCCCCGAAATTCAACGGAGCCATCGCGCTCGTGCCCTGGAGCACGATCGTCAGCGCGGAGCCCAGCTCCCCCGTCGACGTGAAGCGCAACGAGTCGCTCGAGAGGCTCGCCAGGCCAGATGCCGCGAGCGACGCGCCGCCGGATCCGACCGAGTTCTCGCAGCCGTGACCGGGAATGCCGCTGTTGCCGCACGGGCACGTGGCCGCTGGCGCGGCCCCGGAGCAGGTGAGCGAGATCCTCTCCGATCCGATCGGCCGCAGGACGAACCCGCGCGGCAGCGAGCCCGCCGCGCTGTCGCGGCCGGTCCCGACGATCCATCCGCCCTGATTGATCGCCGTGGCGGTAACGAGATGGAAGGTCCCCAGGTTCACGACGAGCGCGTTGAGGTCGCGCATGCCATTCACGGAATCCCACAGGAAGGCCGAACCCAGGCCGGGGCCCACCGTGGAGGTTCCGACGACCTGACCCTGATCATTCAGGTCCAGGGCTCGGCCGAGGTCGTAGCTCGTGCCCGTGAGCGCTCCGAGGTCCTGCATGCCGCCCGCGGGGGTCCAGAGGAAGGGGCGAAGGTTGTAATTCGCGTTGCGGGCCTCGCCGCAGACGAATCCCGCCTCGTTGATGCCGTTCGCCTGGCTCTGGGGACCGCCCAGGGTCCCGAGGTCGACGAGGGCCGACGTGCCGAGATCGAAGCGGTAGGCCTTGAAGTTCCCGATCAATCGCTGCCCCACGATCTGGTTGCGGTTGTTGATGCGGATCGCGCTCGTGCACGAGGTCACGCCGAGCGTCCGCAGGTCTCGCGTCCCCAGCTGCGCGTCCCAGACCCAGCCCGTCGTGATGTTCGACGAGACATTGGCGAGGCCGACGACGAGTTCGTGGTCGTTGATGCCGCGAGCGAAGGGGAAGTACGTGCCCGTGGGCGCGGGAAGGAGCTGGACCTGGTCCACGCCGGTCCAGAGCGCAGCGACGCTGGAGGTGCCGGCGACGTGGCCCGAGAAATTGACGTCGTCGCCGTGGTTCGAGAGGGCGGTGGGGGCTTCGCCGAGGTCGACGGCGCCGGTCGCGAGGCTCCACAGGTAGGCGCGCAGCTCGTTGCTCGACGAGTATCCGGTCACCTGACCCGTCTCATTGAGGCCGGAGGCCGAGCTCTCGCCGCCGGGCGAGAACGGGGGGACGATGTGCAGCTCGTACTGCTGCGCGCGAGCGAGGGGAGCGACGAGGAAGATCGTCGCCAGGACGAGGCGGTTCACTCTCTTCATGTCTGCCGCGGGGCAATGCGCATGCCGATCCCGGGAGGGTTCGATGCGGGTGCGGAGAGCGAGCTGCGCCGCGAGGGAATCCGCGGAAACGCTGGAAAATCCAGGACCTGGACGGGGCCGTCCAGGGTCCGGAGCCGCGGATCCCGCCGCGTCTCGCGGGCGACGAGGCGGGATCAATCCGTGTCGAAGCCGCGGAGGAGGTCCCAGATCGCCTCGAAGCCCGCGACCTCGCTCGAGGACTCGTCCTCGGTCGGCTCCTCGTCGCCCTCGTGCTCGGCGAACGAGTAGCGGTGGACGGTCTTGCGGTCCGCACCGACCTCGACCGTGATGCTTCGCGCCCGCGCCTCGATGTTCGGAGTCCCTGAGCACTCCTTCCAGGCGAAGAAGCGGCGGTCGGCGATCGCCTGGCGGAGGGCGCGGGCGCGCGAGTCGTCGAGCGGAAAGGACTCCGCATCCGGACCGCGGCCGATCGTCGTGCGGTTCGAGGGGTCGATCGTGAGACGCCAGGTCTCGCGCGAGTCGGAGTATTCGACCGCGCGCACGGAGAGGGGCTCGACGGCGATGCGGTCGGAGCCCACGTCGGCCGGCGGGAGCACGGCGGGCGGGAAGCGGGCTTTCAGCCAGCCGGCGACCACCTCGGGGTGGTAGCCGAAGGGCCCGGTCTTGCCCTTGTAGGCGATCGTCCCGTCGACGTCGACGATGTAGAAGCGCTCCGGCCAGGCGGCGTAGAGCTCGTCAGCGGGGTTGTCGGGCGGATCGATCGCGATCGGGATCTCGTAGGCGCAGCTCTCGACGAAGTCGCGCGCGATGGCGACGCGGTCGGCGAGAGTGACGGGCTGCGGATAGCAGACGCCCTCCTCCTCGTTCGAGTCCATCTGCCACTCGTCCGTAGGGTGCGCCTCCTTGACGTAGATCGTCAGGAAGCTCGCGCGGTCCTTGTACTGCCGGTAGAGGTCCTGGACGCGCTCGACCGAGCGCCGGAAGGGGGGTCACGTGTAGCTGCCGAAGATCAGGATGAGCGGCTTGCCCTGCCGGGCGTCGAGGAGGCGCACGTCGGTCACGCCGTCGAGCGCCTTCAGGACGACATCGGGAGCCTTGTCGCCGGCCTTGTAGTCGCCTTCGCGCCGCTGGTCGTAGCGCAGCATGCCGATGATGTTCCGCGGGCCGATCTCGTAGACGAGCCAGCCGGCGACGGCGAGGACGAGGAGGCCGAGGGCGAGGAGGACCCGCTTGAGCATGGGGTTACGGCTCGCCAAGACCGTAGCCACCTTCGGCGTGGGTGACTAGGCGGCGGTCCTTCGGCCGTAGCCTTCCGGGACCCGATACCAAGAAGGCTCGCGAGCCCGGCGTTCAGGGCGCCAACGAGTCCAGGAGATCGCTGCGAATGTCTTTCCACTTCACTTCACGAACCGGTCTCGAAGCCGTCGCGGGCGGGCTTCTTCTCCTGGCAGGCTGCACGCACCGGGAGGAGATCGCGCCCACTGCGGACCCTCGACCCCAAGTCTGTCCGGCAGCCGAGCCCCTCCCGACCTCCGCTCCGGCTGCGGAGCCCCTCCCACGCGACAGCTGTCTCGCCTGCGGAATGGGCTACGTCCCGGCGATCGGCAAGCTCTTCCTCGATGCGTACTCCGCGCAGAAATCGTAGATAGAGCGGGAGTGCTGGGAGGGGTTCATGAGCATCGCACGAGCGGATCGAAGAAGTGTCCTATTGGCCGGCGGCGCGGGTCTCGCGGCTTTCGCGGCTCCCGCGTGGATCCAGAGAGCGTTCGCCCGGCAGCAGGAGGGATCGAGCGTTCCTGACAAGTCACCCGAGCCGGAGACGGTCGCCCGCGCCCTCGAGCGCGCGACCGCGATCGGCAAGCCGTTGATGGTGATCGTCGTTCCCGCCGAGGATTTGCGCCTCGAGCGCGGGAGGCTGTGGGGCGATCTCTTCGCCTTCGCGCCCGAGGCGGCAATGGCCGACTTCGCGTTGTGCGAGTGGACCTGTGCCTCCGCGGCGGACCTCGTTCGCGCGGTGCCGGCGCTCGAGGGGAAGCTCGCGCGCGAGACCCTCGCGGTCCTGATCGAGACGGAGGACGCGGCCGCGAAGACCCGGCTCCTCACGTTCCGTCTCGGCGACCTCGAGCCGCAGAGAATGGGCGGTTTCCCGGTGAAGCAGATGAAAGAGCGCGGGGAGGAGTTGGCGCGGCTGCTGCAGGGCGCGATCCTGCCCGGTCCGGAGGCATGGAAGCTCCGGCACCTGCAGAGCGCGCGAGCGAACGCACCCCTCGGGGGCGAGTCCGCGCTGCTCCACGAATCGGACCTGCGGCCGCGGCTCCGCCTCGTCGACCGACATGCGGCGGTCGTGCGTGCGCAGGCGGAAAGCTGGCCCAACGGACGCGCGAACCGCATCGCTTCGCTGGCTCAGGCGGCGGCGCTGCGGTTGTGGGAATCCGAGCCCCCGGGAGCCGCGTGGAAGACGGAGCACGTCGATGCGTGCCCGCCGTGCGGGATGGGGCACATGCCGGGGTCGAGTCGCGCATTCCTCGAGTTCTACGTGCAGAAGGGCCGCTAGGTCCCGCGCGCGATGATCCCGGTCGGATTCACGCTTCAGCCGGACGAGGAGTACCTCGAGCTCCTCGATGGGTTGATCCGCGAGGGACCGGACTACTACGAGGTCGCGCCGGAGACGCTGTGGCGGCCGTTGGGGGACGGGAATCTAGCTCCCAACGGTTTCCACGCGCGCTTCGCCGCGTTGCGCGCGGCGACCGGCAAGTTCTTCGCCGCCCACGGCGTCGGCTTCTCCGTCGGCAGCGCTCGTCCGGATCCATCGCGGCGCGCGCGATGGCTCGCGCGGATGCGCGAGGACCACGCGGTCTTCGGCTACCGCTGGTACACCGACCACCTCGGCGCGAGCGAGATCGCGGGCCGCGAGCTCGTGCTCCCGCTGCCGCTGCCGATGACCGATGAAGCCGCCGAAGCCGTGCGGACGAGCCTCGCCGCGATACAGACCGTCGTTCCGGACGTCGGCGTGGAGAACTCGGTCTTCTACTACCACCTCGGCAACCCGCTCGACGAACCGCGCTTCCTCGCGACGATCCTGCGCGAGCCGCGGACGCACCTCTTGCTCGACCTGCACAACGTGTTCACGACGGCGAAGAACGCCGGGTTCGAGCCGTGGGAGTACGTCGAGCGCCTGCCGCTCGAGCGCGTGATCGAGATCCACGTGTCGGGAGGGTGCGACAGCGAGGCCGGCTGGCTCCCGTCGAAGCGGACGCTGCGGCTCGACAGCCACGACCAGGCGGTGCCGGAGCAAGTGTGGGACCTGCTCGAGCGCGTGCTGCCGCTCGTGCCGAACCTGCGCGGCGTGACGCTCGAACGGATGGAGGGTACGGTGGGGGAGAAGGACGTGCCGCTGCTGCGCGAGGAGCTGCGCCGCGCGCGAAGGATCGCGGAGGGCGTGCATGCCGCGTGAGCTCGAGCGGTACGAGGAGATCCTGGCGCGGGTGCTGCTCGCGAAGGATCCGTGGAGGGAGCTGCAGGCCGCGATCGCGGACACGGGGACGCCGGCCGGCGTGCGCGAGGCGCTCGGTCAAGTAGACGAGGACGGCCTGCGGATCTCCGGCCTGCTCGTGGCGAAGCTGCGCTTCGAGCGCTTGATGAACGGCTCGCGCCGCGCGGCGGAGTGGTTCGAGACGGATCCGAGCGCTTTCACCGAGGCGTTCCGCCGCTACCACGCGTCCGTCGCGCCGACGGAGATGTTCCCGAGCTTCGAGGCGCGCCAATTCGAGACGTGGCTCGCGGCGGGCTGAGGGGATCCTCGACGGGACTGCGCGATCGATCGACGCTCCAGAAATCACGGATTGGGGTGACACCGGACACCTGACACCTCGGTCCTCGGGGATGCTTGATCTTCGAGGAGTTCATCCGTGCAAGGACCGCGCATCGCGCGGGGCGCTGAGCCATGCAGCACCCCGTGCCGACGCTGATCCTCCGTCTGGTGCATGTCGCCAATCTCGAGGTATTGCTTCGCCGGGGCGCAGTGCATGCCTCGAACCACGTTCCGCGGGACGGTCTCGGCTACCGGGCGATCCACGATCCCGATGTGCAGGGCAAGCGCCAGATGCGTCGTGTCCCCTGCGGGCCCGGTGGGACCATCCGCGACTACGTGTCGTTCTACTTCGGACCTCGGTCGCCGATGCTGCTCCGGCTCCAGAACGCCGAGGTGCCGGGCTACGCGCAGGGTCAAGAGCCCCCCGTGTACCTCGTGAGCGATGCGTTCACCGTCGCGCGAGCCGGAGGGAAGTTCGTCTTCACGGACGGACACAGCCTGTCCGCGAACACGCGTTGGTTCGACCACCTAGGGAGGCTGGATGAAGTCGACTGGGAGGCCGTGAACTCCCGCTACTGGGCCAGCACTCCACAGGATCCCGACCGACAGCGACGCAAGCAGGCCGAGTTCCTGGTGCACCGTGCCCTGCCTTGGGAGCTCGTGGCGAGGATCGTCGTCCTGAGTGAACAGACCGCCAAGAAGGTCGAGTCCATCCTTGCGGACCATCCCGGAGCTCATCAACCCGACGTCGGAGTGCGTCGTGAGTGGTACTATCCCTGACCGCTCGTCGGCGCGCCACGAGCGACGCGACTCATGCTGGAGCCTACCCGAGGCGATCTCTTGCAAGCCGACGCGGAGGTGCTCGTGAACGCCGTGAACTGCGTCGGCATCATGGGGAAGGGGATCGCGCTCCAGTTCAAGCTGACCTTCCCCGAGAACTTCGAGGCCTATCGCGATGCTTGTCGGCGAGGAGACGTCATCCCTGGCCGGATGCACGTGTTTGCTACCGGCCGGCCAGGGAATCCGCGCTTCATCGTCAACTTCCCCACGAAACGCCACTGGCGGGAGTCCTCGCGTCTCGAGGACATCGAGGCCGGGTTGAGCGCGCTCACGCAGGAGATCCGACGCCTCGGAGTCCATTCGATCGCGCTGCCGCCGCTAGGCTGCGGGCTCGGAGGGTTGGATTGGCAGGTGGTGCGGCCGTGTATCGAAGCCGCGTTCGCCGAGGTGCCGCACGTGCGCGTGCGCTTGTACGAACCTGCGGACGCGCGAACGATCGTCGAGCCTCGTCTGCCGCGAACCGCCCGCGAAGGGTGAGCGGTGGACACCGGCCCGTCCCCATTCCGCCGGAGACCGAATTCAGAACCTAGCCTCCGTGATAGAGGCTCACGGTGCGTCCTACTAGCTCAGTGCTCGAGCCACCGCTGGTAGTCGTAGTAGCAACCCGAGTTCCATCCCCAAGCCGAGACGTAGTCGCATGCCAAGCCTAGAGCGGAACTACCTGGGACTTCGGGATTGGTCCGTTGCTCGAGGTAGTTGACGAGAGAACCCACGTCGACCCGTGCCAGGTGCTCTCGAATCGGATCCATGGGTAGCCAGTGATCGATCGGGAGGAGTCCGTAGGCTCGGCCGTCTTCTGGATCGATCTCGACTCCCCGCCGGAGCAGTTCATCGAGCAGCGGTGAGCGAACAGGCATCGACTCAATACCCGGGAGGGCTATGAGCCGCCCGTCCTCGGCCACGAGGCCGCGTTCCTTCCAACCGACCACTCGGATGGGCAAGCTCAGTGTCTCGAAGGCGTCGTGCCGAGGAACGGAGTGCGCGCTGCTACGCCGGGACGCGACAGTGACTACGTGGAGCACCATCGCACCCGCGGTTGCTGCAAGCGTGCATGCGACGGCGTTCGAGAGCATGAATGAGACCATTCGCTTCATCTCCGTCACTCCGCGATCTCGTTCTCGTTCATCGACCGAGTTCCGTCAACGCCTCATACGATTCCGGCCTCCGATCCCGATAGAACTGCCACGTCCGCCGGACCTCCTCGATCAACGAGAGATCCATGTCCGCCACCACGAGCTCGTCCCGATCCTCCGACCCCGTCGCGAGGAACTGCCCGCGCGGGTCTACGAAGTAGCTCGTCCCGTAGAACTTCCCGATGCCCCACGGCGCCTCCGTCCCCACGCGGTTCAGGCAGCCCATGAAGTAACCGTTCGCGAGCGCGTGCTGCCGCTCGTGCCAAACCTGCGCGGCGTGACGCTCGAACGGATGGAGGGTACGGTGGGGGAGAAGGACGTGCCGCTGCTGCGCGAGGAGCTGCGCCGTGCGCGGAGGATCGTGGAGGGCGTGCATGCCGCGTGAGCTCGAGCGGTACGAGGAGAACCTGGCGCGGGTGTTGCTCGCGGAGGACCCGTGGAAGGAACTGCAGGCCGCGATCGCGGATCCGGCGACTCCCGCGAGCGTGAGAGAGTCACTCGGTCAGGTCGACGAGGACGGCCTGCGGATCTCCGGCCTGCTGGTGGCCAAGCTGCGCTTCGAACGCCTGATGAACGGCTCGCGCCACGCGGCGGAGTGGTTCGAGAGGGACCCCGGCGAATTCACCGAGACGTTTCGGCGCTACCACGCGGCTGTCGCTCCGACGGAGGTGTTCCCGAGTCGCGAGGCGCGGCAGTTCGAAGCTTGGGTGGCGACACCCTAGGTATGCTCCGAGGTCGAGGCGACCGTGCACGTCACCTCCCCGCCGGTCCCCTGGGAGGCGTGATTCTGAGCTCGAGATCCTGCAGGTGCTGGCCCGGACTCAGATTCAACTCCTTCAGCAGAGAGGTACGACCTCCGGGAGAATCCGCAAGGATGGAGCAGGCGCCAGGTTCGACATTGCGGATGACGAAGCGTCCTGCGTCATCCGAACGGATTCTCGGGTCGCTGTGCCTCACGACGGACTTCGTGTCCTTCCCCTTCGGAATCCGGAAGATCCTTGCACCGGCCACCGGCTGGCCGCCGGGATCCACGACGCGTCCCGAGATCGTGGCGGTGCGAGCCAGAGCGATCTCGACTGGAGCTCCATTGCCCATGACCTCGACGACCGTCGCCGAGGCATGCACGTAGCCAGACGCCAATACACTGATCCTCCATGCGCCCTCGTGCAGTCCGCCGAGCTCGAAGGTCCCGTCCTGGCGGCACAACTTCTCGGTCTCGTGCAGCTGGTACGACTCCTCCGGAACCGAGGACGAGGCCGGAGAGGCCAGGACCCGAGGAATGGTGTCCAGCGGAGCCCCCGACTCGTCGAACACTCGCCCTCGGATCGAAAGGCTCGGCGCCAGCGTCAGCACGACCCCTGTCGAGCCGGCGATGAGGTCCTCGGCGTGGGCGACCCACGTCTCCCAGGGTTGGGCCTGGCCATCCACGGGATCCGGAGTCCGGAACGCCCGAGCCGTGAGTTTCCACGGGCCCGAGAGCGCGACGGGCAGATCGAATCGACCGTGTTTGAGGGAGAGTGAACCTTGCCGCTTCCACTTGGGAACTGCGACTGGGACCTCCCCCTGGCACTCGTAGAAAAGCCTGCACTTCACCGCGAGAGAGCCGTCCGGCCATCGCACGATGCCCGAGATCGGGACGTCGGCCGCGAGCCGGATCGTGACGTCCTCCAGGGTCGTGCCCGGGCCGACGGCGCCGATCTCGTGGTGAGCGGCCGTGTAGCCCGAAGAGCTCGCCATCAGCGACCACTCCCCAGGCGGCACGCCGGTGAGGACGAAGCGGCCGTCGGAGGCGGAACGGACCGTGCGATCCGCTGGATGCGTCTCGCGACTTCGGGCGTCCCGCGGTTCGTCGACGCGCGGATGCGACCGCCAGAGCTCCACCTTGGCTCTCGCGATCGGAGCACCGCGGTCGTCGAGGACGCGACCGGCGATCCGGACGCCGGGGAATGCCTCCAGATCCGCACGCGTGATCTCGCCGGCGATCACGCACACCTCCTCCAACGGTGTCGAGCACCACTCGCCGCGGGAACGGAGTGAAACGATGTAATCATCACCTGGGGGAATGCCCGGGAGCTCGAACTCCATGGTGGGGGAGAGCTTGGTGGAGGCGAGGAAGCCCGCTTCCCGCCGGGAGTTCCAAGAGCTCGTGGAGATGCGGATCCGGCCCTGTGAGAAGGACCATTGGGCCTCCGGAGATTCACGGGCTAGAACGAGGCGACCCCGGACGCAGCCGCCGAGCTTTGGCTGCAGGACGAGGGCGTCCGGGAGCTTCGAGAGATCGAGCTCCACCTCGCGTTCGAGGTAGAGGAACGAAGAGCGGAGGTCGAGCGATCCGGTTTCCGTCATCTGCGGGAAACCGACGCGGAAGGATCCGTCGGGGCCGACGATCGCGCGCTGGTCACCCCTCACGGCGGGCTCGACTGCCTCGGCGACGACCTCGATCGGCTCTCCGAGCGGCGTTCCGTCGGGGAAGACTACGCGGCCTTCGACCCACAGTGGCTCAGCGAGCTCGATCCCGGGTTCGGTGCGCACAGCGGCTTGGCGTAGATCGCGATCCGCATTCGGCTCGATGGGCTCGGCATCCGAATCTCCGGTCGCCACGAGCTTGAGTTCGTCGACCGGCGCCGCGACGCGGGTTGCGATCTCGCCCGAGTCGAGAGGACCGCTCGAGCCCGTGGGACGAGAGCGCACGAGCCACGCAGCACTCGCACCCGCCACCACGAGCAGCACAACCGACAAGATCGAGAGCCGCCGCGACACGGGATCAGGAGCCTAGTGCCCCGCCTCCACGGTCATCTCAAGGTCCAGGTCTGTCACGACGTGCTCGTCCATGTTCAGCTAGGGAAAGAGCTCTTCGTCCAGGATCATGTCATGAGCGAGCGGCTTGACATCCTTCGGAAACGAGGGAAGTCGGCGGAGGAACTGCACGAGCTCCTTGGCTGGCGGCTGTTTCGTGACCTCTACCCACTCGAACCCCTCGCGGTGTCGAGGGTGTCCTTGGAGCTGCGTTTCGAGCTCGGCCCACGTGCAGTACGCCATCTTGGGAAGAGGCGGCAGAAGGGTTCGTTTCGCGAGCTTTTCTCGACCCACGATCACCCGGTCGACCACGGGAAGCCGAACTGGGATGGCATCCGGCCAGATGACGGCGGTCGCAACGATCCCTCCCTCTTCGGCGAGGAAGAGCACTCGAGGGATGAAGACTGCATTCTGCAGATCGGTCATGCGCGACTCGCGCGTGAAGTTCCATCGCCAGACGGCGTCGATCAGAGCCCGAGGCATGGCCCGATTCCTGGCCTCCACGTCCTCTTCGGCAACGACTCGGTACCCGGCCTGATTCCCGAAGTTCCATCCCGTGATGAAGGCGTCCGTGTCGAAGACTCTCGCGAGGGAGGGCTTCGAGTCAGGCGCGTCTACTGTGGACTGCGGATCGAAGATCAAGGGACGCACCGCTTGAACGAAGGCCGCGATCTCCGGCGCGGCCTCCAATGCGAAAACGTGCGGTCGCATGAAGTTGATGTTGAAGGACGACCACATTCCCGGAACGATGGGGTCGTCACCGCCGCCCGACTCGTCGAGCTCGAAGCTGAAGTACACACCCGTGTCTTCGTTCTCATACCACGCTTGAGCACCCTTCAGCTGGATGCGAGGACGGTTCGCGAAATGTCTGCGGAAGAGTTCCTCTTCATCGTGGTCGGAATCCGGTCTGCGCACGAAGAGCAGGTCGTAGCTCACGAAGGTCGCCTCATCCCGAGGTGGCGTCGGAGAGAGCGTCGTATGTCTCCGGCCTACGGTCCCGGTAGAACTGCCACGTCCTGCGCACCTCCTCGATCATCCCGAGATCCATGTCCGCCACCACGAGCTCGTCCCGATCCTCCGACCCCGTCGCGAGGAACTGCCCGCGCGGGTCGACGAAGTAGCTCGTCCCGTAGAACTTCCCGATGCCCCACGGCGCCTCCGTCCCCACGCGGTTCAGGCAGCCCATGAAGTAACCGTTCGCGACCGCGTGCGCCGGCTGCTCGAGCTTCCACAGATGCTGCGACAACCCCGCGACCGTCGCGCTGGGGTTGAACACGATCTCCGCGCCGTTCAAGCCGAGGATCCGCGCGCCCTCCGGGAAGTGCCGGTCGTAGCAGATGTAGATCCCCACCTTCCCGAACTTCGTTTCGAACACCGGGTAGCCGAGGTTCCCGGGCTTGAAGAAGTACTTCTCCCAGAACCCCGACGTGTGGGGGATGTGGGTCTTCCGGTACTTGCCGAGGTACTTCCCGTCCGCGTCGATCATCGCCGCGGTGTTGTAGTAGACGCCCGCCTGCTCGCGCTCGTAGACGGGCACGATGATCGCCATGCCGTGCTTCTTCGCGATCGGCTGGAACACCTCCACCGTCGGCCCCGGCACCGGCTCCGCCGCGTCGTACCAGCGCGCGTCCTGGCTCGGGCAGAAGTACGGGCCGTTGAAGATCTCCTGCAGGCAGAGGATCTGCACGCCCTTCTTCCCCGCCTCGTGCACGAAGGGAATGTGCTTCTCGACCGCGGCCGCCTGGATCTCGGGGATCGGCCGCTTCTCGTCGTTGATCGGGTTCGAGCACTGGATCAGGCCGCCGCGGACGATTCTGGGCATCAGGTGGTCCTCACCACGTTGCGTCGAGCGCGCCATTCGCGGATGCACGGAGGGTCGGCCTCGTTCGACCAGCGCTCGCAGAGGAAATTGAACGTCCCGCGGAACGCTTCGAAAGCGGCCCAACCGGAGACGACGGCGGCGTAGGCCCACGCGAGGCTTCCCAACTTGAAGCCCACGCGGTCGAGACCGCCCACGATCGCGAGGAAGAGCATCGGGAACGCGAACCCTCCGATGAAGAGCGCGATCGTTCCGGACAGGAGCTTGGTTCTCGCTCGACTCATGGGAGTCTCGACAGAGGTTCAGGCCTGCGGCGGGGCGATTCGCTCGCTCGAGTCCGCCGCGCCGGGCTTCTTGCGTCGGTTGGAGAGCCAATTCGTGATCCGGACCGCCGCGAAGATCGATCCGACGAATGACGCGACGAGCGCGAGAGGAGCGTAGATGGGTCCGAGCTCCTCCAGCGGCGCTCCGCACGCGATCGGGATGATGCCGAGGATCAACCCGAGGAAGAAGGCGGCGAAGAGGGCCACGCCGAGCATCACGAAGAAGATCCCGACGCCCAGGAGACCGTAGCCGACCGCTCGCGCGTCCTGCGAAGGCATGGTGAATAGGGTAGCAGGGAAACCTCGGAACCTCACAAGGCGTGTCGCTCCACGGCGCGCTGGACAACGCTTGGGCCCTTCTCGGATCATGTCGGCGGCCCTCATGTCTCCTGAAGCTCCCATCATCGTGGTCACGAAACCGCTTCCCTCCGCAGATCTAGCGCGTCTCGTCGGCTACCCCTTCAAGGGCCTGGTCAAGTTCGTCGTCGACATCGACCTTCGGATCTTGGCCGTCGGAGGCCAGCTCCACGCCGACGCGGAAGCGGTCCTCATCGAACGAGGGAGCCAGCAAGCCGCGCTCTGGGGCGGCAACTAGCATCCCGGCCTCGGCGAAGCGGAATGCCTCGAGTACGAGTCATTCATCAACATCCGGCCGGCCGCCAAGAACCTCGGCCTCGAAGTGCAGGATCCCAGGATTCGTGAGAGGATGCGAAGCGTCGTCTTCGCGCTCATCGGTCGCGGAGAACCCTTGCCATGACTCAGCACGAATCCCTCCCTCCCGAGAGTTGGGCGCGTTTCGATCTGGGACAGCAGATCCTCCAGATCGCCGCCGAGATGCAGCGAGCCCTCAAGTTCCTGCGCGTCGATCGCTCGGATCAGTTGCACGGTTGCTACGAGCGCGCGCTGGGTCTCGTCGACTTGACCATCCAGGTCCAAGCGGATCCCCATCTGCGGCGCGAGCTCGTCCCGTTGCGCGACTTGATCGCCCAACTCCTCCAACGAGCCGAACCGGACTCGTCGGCGCACCGTCAGGCGTTGCGGGCACTCCTACATCTCCACCCCGTGTCTGCGGAGCAGGTAGCCATCCTCGGTCTCTGACCATCCGAGTAAGGGTTGGATCCGGCGCGCCCGACGCCGTGGGGGAAGGACTCTTTCGCGCTACCCTGGCGAGAGACGGAGCCCGACATGATCGCCATTGCGCTTCTTTCCACCCTCACGATCGGACCGCTTTCCTCGCCATCCGCCCCCGAGCGCCCCTGGACCTTCCTCGTCTACGGCGCCGCCGACAACAACGCCGACGGGCCGATCCTTCGCTTCCTCGACGACCTGCGCCGAGCGCTCGACGACGATCCCGGCATGGAGCTCGTCCTCTTCCTCGACCGTCACGAGAAGTTCTCGAACGACGAGAAGCTCCTCGGCGCGAATTTCACCGGAGGCCGCATCTTCCGCATCCGCAAGGACTCGGCCGAGCGCCTCGATCCGGGCGACGAGTTTCCTGCGCTCACGGGCTCCGGCGATCCCGAGATCGACTCGGCCGATCCCGAGAACCTCGGCCGCTTCCTGGCCTACGGCAAGAAGCACTTCCCTGCCAAGCGCTATGGCCTCCTCATCTACAGCCACGCCGACGGCCGCGGCATGTGCCCCGACGACCAGAGCGGACGCGAGATGTGGATCCCGGAGCTCCCCGCGAAGGTCGGCGCGGATCTCGAGGTCGACTTCCTCGGCCTCGAGCTCTGCAACATGAGCGGCATCGAGATCGCCTACCAGTGGCGTCCGGGGAACGGTGGCTTCTCCGCCGACGTCCTCCTCGCGATCCCGAACGCCGGGCCGCCTCTCGACTGGCACCGCGCCTTCGCGCGCATCCGTTCCCCGGGGCACGCCACCGCGGCTCCCGCGCCGCACTTCGATCCGAACACGATGACTGCCGCGGAGCTCGGTCGTCTCGTGATCGAGGAGGGCGCCCGCGGCCGCAAGGCGCATGCGGACGGCAACGACGGCGAGGACGTCCGCTACGAGGCCGCCGCGTGCTGCGATCTCGCGCTCGCGGCCGAGGTAAAGCAGAAGATCGACGCGTTCGCCGTCGCGCTCGCTCGAACGAACGCGAAGGAGGTCTTCGAGGACCTCCGCGGGCCGAGCCTGTCGGGCAAGACGATCGACTTCTCGCGAGGGGAGGTGGGGCAATTGCCCTACTTCGACCTCTACCAGCTCTGCGATCGCGCGGCCTTCTGCGACCAGCTCACGCCCGAGACGCGCGCCGCCGCTCGGGCCGCGGCGGACGTCGTAGACCGTTTCGTCCTCGACTCCTTCGGCATGGACGGCCTCGAGTCCGATGGTTTCGAGGACGGCAAGAGCGGCGTCTTCATCGTGTTTCCCGACGGAGACGAGAACACCGGCGCTTTCGGGGCCGGCAAGCCGCTCTGGTCGAAGTTCCGCTGGTACACGCCGCTCGAGCAGAAGGGCAAGGGCGATCCCTACGGACGCTGGGCCTTCCTCGCCGACGGCGCGAAGCCGGGCAACGGGGCCGTCGAGAACTGGTTCGAGCTCCTCGACTCGTGGTTCGATCCCGACTCCGACGCGAAGGGCGGGACGAACGGCTATCGCTGGTAGGCGCGAGAGCGGAATACGGTACCAGGTCAATTCTTGCGGGATGGGAGCCACGGCGCGGCGTCGTGAGGCGACGCTGCTCCCATCCCGCAAGAATTGACCTGGTACCGTATTCCGGTCTCCGACGACCGCCGAGTCACGACCAGCGCGAGATGACGACCTTGCGGTCGGTGTAGAAGTCGAACGCCTCGCGGCCGTGGGCCTTCAGGTCGCCGAAGAAGCTCCCCTTCGCCCCGCCGAAGCCGAAGAAAGCCATCGGCGCGGCCACGCCGACGTTCACGCCGGCCATGCTGGCCTCGACCTCGTTCTGGAACTTGCGGGCGCTCGCGCCGCTGGATGTGAAGATCGAGCTCGCGTTCGCGAGCGGGTGCGCGCGCGTCGTCTCGAGAGCCGCGTCGAGCGAATCGGCGCGCACGAGGCAGAGCACCGGCCCGAAGATCTCCTCGCGTGCGATCGTCATCTCCGGAGCGACGCGGTCGAAGATCGTCGGTCCCAGGAAGTACCCCTTCTCCGGGAAGACGGCCTTGCGTCCGTCGAGGGCGATCTCCGCGCCTTCCTCCACTCCCTTCGACAGATAGCCGAGGACGCGCTGCCGGTGCTCCTCCGAGATCAGCGGGCCCATCTGCGTGCCGTTCACCGCTCCGTCGCCGATCCGCATCGAGCGGGCGCGCTCGACGAGTCCTTCCCGCAGCCAGCGATGGCTCTCGCCGACGGCGATCACGACCGAGCCGGCCAGGCAGCGCTCGCCCGCGCAGCCGAAGGCCGATTCGGTGATCGCGGCGAGCGTCCGGTCCCGATCGGCGTCGGGCATCACGACGAGGAAGTTCTTGGCGCCGCCGAGGGCCTGCACGCGCTTGCCGTGCAGCGCCGCGGTCCGGTAGACGTGCTGCGCGACGGGGCTGGAGCCCACGAACGAGACCCCGCGGATCGCCGGATGCGCGAGGATCGCGTCGACCGCGACCTTCCCGCCGTTCACGAGATTGAGCACGCCGGGCGGGAAACCGGCCTTGTGGATCAGGTCGAACACGAGCTTCTGGGTGAACGGAACCTGCTCGCTCGGCTTGCAGAGGAAGGTGTTCCCGCACGCGACGGCGAAAGGCATGAACCACAGCGGCACCATGGCCGGGAAGTTGAAGGGCGCGATGCAGGCGAAGACCCCGATCGGCTGCCGGATGCTCGCGCAGTCGAGGCCCCGCGCGACGTCCTCCTGGACCTGGCCCATGAGCAGCGAGGGAGCTCCGGCGGCGACCTCGACGCACTCGATCCCTCGCCGGACGCTCCCGCGCGCCTCCTCGAGCGTCTTGCCGTTCTCCCGGGTGACCGTGCGCGCGATCTCCTCGGCATTGCGCTCGAGCAGGTGCTTCAGCTCGAACAGCCGCCGCGCGCGCTCGACCGCCGGCGTGGCCCGCCATTCGGGAAACGCGCGGTGGGCCAGGGTCGCCGCGCGATCGACGTCCGCGGCATCGCCGAGGGAAGCGAGCCCGATCAGCTCGCCCGTCGCCGGGTTCTTGACCTCGCGCGTCTCGCGCGAGAGCGAGGCGATCCACTTGCCGCCGACGTAGTCCTTGGTGCGTTCGACGGGCATCGAATCTCCGCGCCCGCCTCTACGTCCGCGCCAGCCGCCGCAGCGTCTTCGGGGTCAGGAAAGCCTTCAGGGACATCGAACCCGGCTCGACGCGCTGCCCCGAGAGCCAGGCGACGGCGCCCTTGTCGAAGTCGAGGAAGTCGCGCCGGCCGCCCGTCTCGAAGGAGCTCTCGCCGAAGACGAGCCAGGAGAGGAGGTCGGTGGCCCAGGGCTCGTGGCAGAGGAGCGCGATCCGCTCGCCTTCGAGCAGGTCGATCAGCTCCCGCGTCGGCGGGCCCGCGAGGAGCGGCGTGACGACGGTTTCCCCCTCGAGCAGGGGGACGAGGAGCTCGGCCGACTGGATCGCGCGCAGCCAGGGGCCGTGATAGATCCGGTCGAAATCGATCTCGAGGCGCTCGAGAGCGTCGACGCAGCTCACGAAGCGCTCGCGGCCCCGCTCGGTGAGGGCGCGATTCTCGTCCGGGAGCTCGGCGGTGCGGGCCTCGGCGCCCGCATGGCGGAAGAGGAAGAGCTCGACGGTCATAGGCACTCCAAGTCGCGCCGGACGTGCTTCCATTCGTACACGGAACGCTCGCGCTGCTGGGCGAGCTCGAGCTCGATCTCCTTCAGGTCCGCTTCCGCCCCGGCCACCGCGCCGATCTCGAGGACGTGCCTGTGGGAGGTCGCGAGGTCGCCGACTTCGCCCAGGGCTTCTTGGAGGTCTTCGAGCATGGAGCACTCGCCTCCCTGCCATTCGACCGCGTAGCGCAGCCGGCGCACCCAGCGGCGCAGGCGGTGGATCGGCTCGAGATCGTCTTCCTCGTGCCGGGCGATCGCGCCGATGCGCTCGACGGCCGCCTTCAGCTCCGTGGTCCGCCTGCGAGCGGCCTTCTCGGACATGGGGGGCAGGACGGACAGCGCCGCGAGGAGACCCTGGACGCGTGGGGACGAGAGCGTCGAGACGAATTGATCGAGCAGGAGATCGCGGCGCTCGAAGAGCACCTTCGCCCAGGATCTGGATCCGTAGCGCTCGATCACGACGTCGAGGTCGCGCAGCGGACCGGCTGCGCTTCGGAGCCAGCGCAGATCGTCCTGGAGCGCGCGCATCCCCGACAGTTCGAGCCAGACTCGCAGCCGGCCCGCCACGACCCGGAGGTCATGCACGGCTTCGGCGTTCAGGTCGGCCTTGCCCGCTGCGGCGAGAGCCCGAAGTCTCTCGAGCCAGGGGGAGGGGGGGATCGATTTCACGTCGGGTCGAGTTGTAGGGGAGGCGAATGAAGATCGCATGAAGGTCTGCCGATGAAATCCGGTGTCGCCGAAGCCCCGAGCCCCTGGTCTCGGGGCCCGGGTTCGGCGATCCTATCCGATCCGCGTGTCAGGCGGATGAGCATGCAGGATCCGAATCGGATCGAATCGGACGGAGAAGATCCCGTCTCGGCGCCGAAGGCTCGGGCCGACGTCGGGCCTCCGGCCTCGGGCGACGAGGATGCATCCCATGGAGTGTCCGCGGGAAGAGCCGCCCTGCGTCCCACGGCGCCACCCGCGACTCGCGCGCCAGCCTTCGCCCCGGACCTCCGCGACCCCGCGCTGTACTTGAACCGGGAGCTCTCGCTCCTCGAGTTCCAGTGGCGGGTCCTCGAGCTCGCCAAGGACCCCGCCACGCCCCTCCTCGAGCGCCTGCGATTCCTCACGATCTGCAGCACGAACCTCGACGAGTTCTTCGAGATCCGCGTGGCGGGCCTCAAGCAGCAGGTCGCGTTCGGGATCACGCAGGCCTCGCCCGACGGGCTCACACCGCAGGAGACGCTGCAGCGGGTGAGCGTGGCCGCCCACGCGCTCGTCGAGGAGCAGTACCGCGTCCTGAACCAGGTCCTGATGCCCGAGCTCGAGGCGAAGGGCGTGCGCGTTCTCGAGCCGCCGGCGTGGACGCCGAGGATCGAGCGCTGGATCACCCGCTACTTCGCGGGGCAGGTGCTGCCCGTCCTCACGCCGATCGGACTCGATCCCGCGCACCCGTTCCCCAAGCTCCTGAACAAGAGCCTGAACTTCATCGTCTCGCTCGAAGGGAGCGACGCCTTCGGCCGCACGAGCGGCGTGGCCGTCGTCCAGGCGCCGCGCTCGCTGCCCCGCCTGATCGCCCTGCCGGCGCGGGTGACGGACGGTCCGCACGATTTCGTCCTGCTCTCGTCCGTGGTCCAGTCGCGCGTAGGGGACCTCTTCCCCGGCATGGTGATCCGGAGCTGCCACCAGTTCCGCGTCACGCGCAACAGCGACCTGTGGGTCGACGAAGAGGAAGTCGAGGACCTCCTGCACGCCTTGAAGGGCGAGCTTCTGTCGCGGAACTACGGCGATGCGGTGCGCCTGGAGATCGCCCGCGACTGCAGCGACGAGACGGCGCGGTTCCTCCTGGCCGAGTTCCAGCTCGATCCGACGGATCTCTACCTCGTCGACGGCTCGGTGAACCTCCATCGCCTCGTCGCGCTGCGCGACCTCGTCGAGAGGCCCGATCTGAAATTCCCGCAGCTGATGCCGCGCATGCCGCGCCGGCTCGCGGGCCAGCGCGACCTCTTCGAGGTGATCCGCCGCGGCGACGTGCTCCTGCACCACCCCTATGAGTCCTTCGCTCCCGTGGTCGAGCTCGTCCGCCTCGCGGCCGAGGACCCCGGCGTCCTCGCGATCAAGCAGACGCTCTACCGGGTCGGCGAGGACTCTCCGCTCGTCGAGGCGCTGCTCGCGGCCGCGCGCAACGACAAGGAGGTCACCGCCGTCATCGAGCTGCGCGCGCGCTTCGACGAGGCGGCGAACATCAAGCTCGCGACGCACCTCCAGGAAGCCGGAGTCAAGGTCGTCTACGGCGTCGTCGGCTACAAGGCGCACTTGAAGGCGCTCCTCGTCGTGAGGCGCGAGGGCAAGCGACTGCGGCACTACGTCCACCTCGGGACGGGCAACTACCACGTCGGAACCGCGCGCGGGTACACGGACTTCGGCCTCCTCACCTGCGACCGCGAGATGGGCGAGGACGTGCACAAGCTGTTCATGCAGCTCACCGGCCTCGGCCGCGTCGCGCGGTTGAAGAAGATCCGCCAATCCCCGTTCCAGCTCGAGCGCACCCTGATCGCCTGGATCGACGACGAGGCCGCGAACGCCCTGCGCGGGAAGAAGTCGCGCATCGCCGCGAAGCTGAACGCGCTGTCCGAGCCGCGGGTCATCCAGGCCCTGTACCGCGCATCGCGGGCGGGCGTTCCGATCGATCTGGTGGTGCGCGGCATCTGCTGCCTGCGGCCGGGCGTGCCCGGCGTGTCGGAGAACATCCGCGTGCGCTCGAATCTGGGCCGCTTCCTGGAGCACAGCCGCGTCTTCCATTTCCACGCGGGCGGGCAGGACCTCGTCTACTGTTCGAGCGCCGACTGGATGCAGCGCAACCTCTACTCGCGCGTCGAGGCGTGCTTCCCGATCGAGGACGCGCGGCTGCGCGCGCGCGCGCTCGAGGAGGGGATCGAAATCTGCCTCCAGGACAACACGCATTCCTGGATCCTCCAGGCGGACGGCAAGTACAAGAAATCGCGGCCGGGGAACCAGAGGCCGCGGTCGGCGCAGGACGAGCTGCTCGAGCGCTACTCCTCCTGATCTAGGCGAAGGAGATGTCGATCGCGAGCGCGCGCAGCAGCCGCTCTTCCTCCTCGAGGTCGGCGCGCAGGAGCGGATTCGCCTCGAGCCAGCCGGCGGGGAAGCGCAGCTCGTAGCCGCTCTTCTTGACCCTCATCTCGAGCCGCGGTGCCGCGTCGGCGCTCCGGCCGCGGTTCAGCAGCACGGCCAGGCGCAGGAGGAGGCACAGACGCAGGGTCGACTTCTGCAGGGCGGGAGGAAGGGCCTCCATCCGTTCGGTCGTCGGCTTGCGGCGGTGAGAGCCGATCAGGGAAGCGAGCGCGATCTGGTCCTCGCGTGAGAAGCCTGGCATCTGCGAGTTCTCGACCAGGTAGGCCCCGTGCTTGTGGTGGCCCGAGAAGGAAATGGCCAAGCCGAGCTCGTGCAGGCGCGAGGCCCAGGCGAGCATGCGCTCGTCCTCTTCATGCGAGAGGTCCCAGTCCTTCGCGACCTGCGTGAACAGGTCGTGCGCCGTGCTGCGCACGCGCTCGCCCTGCTCGCGGTCGACGCCGAAGCGCTCGGCGAGCGACCGGATCGTTCGGAAGCGGACGTCCTCGTGTCGGATGCGGCCGAGGAGGTCGTAGAGGACGCCTTCGCGCAGGGCGCCCTGGGACGCGCGCATGCGCTCGAGGCCGAGGCCTTCGAAGATCGCCGAGAGGATCGCCACGCCGCCGGCGATGACGCTCATGCGGTCGGGCTGGAGGCCGGGGAGCTCGAGGCGCCCGATGTGCCCGGCTGCTGCGATCGCCTTGCGGAGGCGCCGCAGGCCCTTGTCGGTGATGCCGCCGTCGCTCCACCCATTCTCGCGCAGGATCGACTCGATGTTCACGATCGTTCCCGAAGCGCCGAGACACTCCTCCCAACCGGCCGCGCGGTAGGGCGCCTCGAGCGAGCGCACCTCGAGGCGGGCGGCGATCACGGCGCGGTTCATCGCCTCCTCGGAGAGGACTCCGTCCGGGAAGAAGCGCAGGGACCAGTGGACACAGCCCATGTGAAGGCTGTCGGTGCGCTTCGCGTCGAAGCGCCGGCCGAGGATGCACTCGGTGCTTCCGCCGCCGATGTCCACGACGAGGCGCAGGTGGCCGTTCCCGGAGATGTCGTGGGCGACACCGAGGTAGATGAGTCGCGCTTCCTCGGCGCCGGGGATGATCTCGACGGGGTGGCCGAGGGCCTCGTTCGCGCGGCCGAGGAAGACGTGGGCGTTGCGCGCTACGCGCAGGGCGCTCGTGCCGACGGCCCGCACGGCGTCGCGGGGCATGCCGCGCAGGCGCTCGCCGAAGCGGGAGAGGCACTCGAGCGCTCGCGTCTGGGCTTCGTCGGAGAGCCGCTTCTTCTCGTCGAGACCCTCCGCGAGGGCCACGCGTTCCCGGCTGCGGTCGAGGATCTGGAGGTCGTCCTCGACGCGCCGGGCGACGACGAGGTGGAAGCTGTTGGAGCCCAGGTCGACGGCGGCGACGGTTTCAGGGCTGGCTCGCTCGGGCACGTTCTCCCTCATATCCCCCGTGCGGAGCGGACGCAACGAGCGCGGGAGCCGGCCACGGGCAGCCGGGGCGGCCGGGAGGGGGGGCGACTCGGGTCTAGCTGCGGACTCGGACCTGCTTCCTCGCCAATTCGTTCGACCCGACCGAAAAGTCCCAAGTGCGCGGTCTCATCCCGGACCGCGCCTCGAAACCCCGTCTCCATGCCCAAGGAGATCCTCACCATGCCCCGCGTCGATGTCTTCATCCTCCTATGAACTCGAGTCGTGGCCGGATTCTGAGGGTCGCCGTGCGGCGCATCGTTCTGGCAGGAGTCGTTCTCGTCCCCCCTGCCATCGGTCAAGGGGAGAACGGGTTTCTGCGCGGACGCGGTCGAACCGACGTCGCGCTCTCTTACAGCGTGGATTGGTACGACGATTACCTCCTTGGAACCCCGCCGTTCGGGCCGCCCATCGACGGCGTGCGACGGGAGATCACGAGCCTGTATGCGGCCTGGGGCGCGACCGAGGATCTCGATCTCATCTTCAGCGCCGCCTACGTGTCCGCCACGGCGGACGACGCTTCCGGTCTGGATAGCGAGCAGGATCTGCAGGATGCTCTCGCCTACGCCAAGTGGAAGGTGCTCGAGAGGGAGCTCGGCCCCGGACAGTTTCGTCTGCTCTTGTCTCCGGGCATCGAGTTCCCCTTGACCGACTACGCGACCTACGAGGACAACGCGTTGAACGGATTGGGGGACCAAGCGGTCGTCCTTCGCGCCCGCCTGATCGCCCACTACCAGGCTGGCGCGGCGTTCGCATCCGTCGAGACCGGCTACGATCATGTCACGGGCGAGCTGGACGACGAGCTGCCTTTCCACGCAACCGTCGGGATGGGACTCGGCCGCGGCTGGACGCTGTCGTCGTTCTACACGAAGGTCGCCGGAATCGGGGACACCTTCGTCACCAGTCCGGCCCAGACCGAGATCGACGAGTATCAGCGCTACGGGCTCGCCGCATACTTCCAGATCAGCGATACCCTGGGCCTCACCGCCAATGTTCGCCGGAGCGACGAGGGACGAAACGAGAGCGAGGGGCTTTCGCTCGGATTGGTTTTTCGCTTCTGATGCGAGTGGGACTGCCCTCGGGGGATGCCGCCGAGCCAGTTCATCCCCACAGGGCGGTGCGCGACCGAGCACGGCTCACCGGCATGAGCGCGGAGGAACTCGCCTGAGCGCCCCGGCACCACGCTCCCCGCGGCTGCGTCCCTACCCGAACCGCCCCGTCACGTAGTCCTCCGTCTCCCGCAGCCGCGGGATCCGGAAGATGTCCGCCGTCGGGCCGTACTCGATCATCCGGCCCAGGTACATGAAGGCCGTGTAGTCGCTCGTCCTCGACGCCTGCTGCATGTTGTGCGTCACGATCAGTACCGAGTACGCGCCCTTGAGCTCCTCGATCAGGTCCTCGATCCGCCCTGTCGCGATCGGGTCGAGCGCCGAGCACGGCTCGTCGAGCAGCAGCACCTCGGGCTCCGCAGCGATCGCGCGCGCGATGCACAAGCGCTGCTGCTGCCCGCCGGAGAGCTGCAAGGCGCTCTCGTGCAGTCGGTCCTTCACCTCGTCCCACAGCCCCGCGCCGCGCAGGCTCTTCTCGCACACCTCCTCGAGGAGCGCGCGATCGCGCACGCCGTCGATCCGCAGCGAGTACACGACGTTCTCGAACGTGCTCATCGGGAACGGATTCGGCTTCTGGAACACCATCCCGATCCGCTTGCGGAGCTCGATCGGGTCGACGCTCGCGCCGTAGATCGGATCCCCGTTCAGCAGCATCTCTCCCGAGACCCGCACCCCGTCGATCAGATCGTTCAGGCGATTCACGGAGCGCAACAGCGTCGACTTGCCGCAGCCGGAAGGCCCGATCAGCGCAGTGACCTTGCCGGCGGCGACGGGAAACGAGATCGAGAAGAGCGCCTGCTTCGCCCCGTACCAGAGCGCGAAGTCGCGGATCTCGAGCACCGGTTTCTCGGCGTACACGGCCTCGTGGATCGTCGCGGTGTAGCCCTCGGCCCGCGCGATCGCCTCGAAGACGTTGCCTTCGACCGGCGCGGTCTTGCTCGCGGCCGTCGTTGCGGTATCGGCGCGGCGTTCGGCGCCGGCGGGGGACCCGGGTTCGACTCGCATCAGGGATGGCTTTCCGTGGATCGACGCTTCCATGGGTTCTCCTAGATGTGCGCGTGGGCGAACCGGCGTCGGAGCCGGGCGCGCACCCAGATCGCGGCCACGTTGAGCAGGACGACGATCCCGATCAAGAGGAGAGTCGTGGTGTAGACCATGGGCTTCGCCGCTTCGCTGTTCTGGCTCTGGAAACCCAGGTCGTAGATGTGGAACCCCAGGTGCATGAAGCTGCGCTCGGGGTGGACGAAGGGGGCGACGCCGTCGATCGGGAGCTTCTCGGCGAGCTTCACCGCGCCGACGAGCATCAGCGGCGCGACCTCGCCCGCGCCGCGCGCCACCGCGAGGATCATCCCGGTCATGATCCCGGGCATCGCCCGCGGCAGCACGATGCGGTGGATCGTCTGCCACTTCGTCGCGCCGCATGCGTAGCTGCCTTCGCGCATCGAGCCGGGGACCGTGGCGAGCGCTTCCTCGGTCGCGACGATCACCACGGGCAGCGTCAGGAGAGCGAGCGTCAGGGAAGCCCACAGCAGCCCACCCTTGCCGTAGGTCGGGCTGGGGAGCCGCTCCTGGAACAGGAGCTGGTCGATCGACGCTCCGACGATGTAGCAGAAGAATCCCAGACCGAAGACGCCGAACACGATGCTCGGCACGCCGGCGAGGTTGTTCACGCAGATGCGGACGATGCTGACCAGCGCCCCGGGCTTGGCGTACTCGCGCAGGTACAAGGCCGCCAGCACGCCGAAGGGAACGACGAGGATCGACATGATCAGCGTCATCGCGACGGTGCCGAAAATGGCGGGGAAGACGCCGCCTTCGCTGTTCGCCTCGCGCGGGACGTCGAGCAGGAACTCCATCCAGCGCGAGACGCAGACCCCGATCTTCTCGAAAGTCCCGAGTTGGTTGGCTGGATAGAGACGCACGATCTCGGCCACCGGGATCCGCTTCTCCTCGCCGTCGGCGGTCACGAGGAGGATCTGGTAGCGCCCGTTCTCCGCGTTCAGCGCGTCGATGTCCTTCCCGATCTCGGTGAACCGCTGCTCGAGCTCCTGGCTGCGTTGCTGGAAGCGCTGCTGGGCCTCCTTCCACGGCGCCGAGTCGAGGCCCGACTCGAGCTCCACGGCGCGCAGGTCGAGACGCTCGCGCTCGAACTGGTGATTCACCTCGCCGATCGCGTCGGTCTCGAGCTCCCGGCGACGCTCGAAGCGCTCCCGGGCCTGCGGGTGATGCTCGGAGAACAGCTCCAGGGTGGGCCCGGGTTCGGAAGCCCGCGGTTCCCCGTCCACGAGCAGCGCGCGCGGAGTGCCGTAGAAGCGGCCCCAGGACATCCGCTCGACGACGAGCGCCCACTCCGGGCGCGACTCCTCGCGGATCTCCGGATCGGCGACCCACTGGTAGTGCGTCCCGGTGAGCTCGAAGTTCCCCGTGCGCAGCATGCGCCGGCGCACCGGCTCGCCGGCGCCTTCGGGCACGAAGGTCTCCTCGGCCTCGACCTCGCCCATCGCCGGCCCGCCGCTCGCCCGCTCCAAGAGGACCAATTCGCGCGGCCAGAACGTCGATCCGCCCTGCGCGATCACCAGGCCGAGCAGCCCGGCGATCATGGCGACTGCGATCACGAGCGCGCCGCCCGTGAGCCATTGCATCGGCTCGCCTTGCGCGGGGAGGGACGTCGTCCGACGAGGCGACCGGTGGCGCTTCGTCGCCGCGGTCGCTCGCGTGATCGGCCTTTCGAGGGTCAGCGTCACAGCTGGTAGGCCCTCTTGCGAAAGCGCTGCCGAACGACTTCGGCCAGCGTGTTGAACACGAAGGTGAATCCGAACAGGCACAG
The DNA here is from genome assembly GCA_046155895.1 of Planctomycetota bacterium. Lineage (GTDB taxonomy): Bacteria > Planctomycetota > UBA1135 > UBA1135 > DASYPQ01. The sequence goes on from JBJXFB010000171.1 coordinate 25,532, forward strand.
GGCGGCCAGGAAGAGCGTGCGGTAGTGCGTGCTGTCGCGCACCGCCTCGGGGAGCTCGACCGCGATGTTCGCGGAGAGCGTCCGGAACCCGTCGAACACGTTCCAGGACAGCACGGGCGTGTTCCCTGTCGCCATGAGGACGATCATCGTCTCTCCGACGGCGCGTCCGAATCCGACCATCACGGCCGAGAAGAGCCCGCTCGCCGCGGTGGGGACGACGATGCGGACCGTGGTCTGCCAGGGGGTCGCTCCAGCGCCGAGCGAAGCCAGGCGGAGGTGGGCCGGCACGCTCGAGAGCGCGTCCTCGGCCAGCGTGTAGACGATCGGGACCACCGCGAATCCCATCACGAAGCCGACGATCAGCGCGTTGCGCTGGACGTAGGTGCCCATCACGCCACCGCGGGGATCGAGCCAGAGCCCCTGGAGCACCCAGCCCACCCCGAAGGCCAGCGCGATCGAGAGGATCGCGCCGAGGAGGAAGCGCACCAGGTCGAAGCGCGCGCACCGGCTGCGGTCCCACCAGGCCGAAGCGGCTCGGATGCGCGGATCCAGCGTGCGGGAAAGGAGGAAGACAACCGCCGCCGCGCAGAGCGGGAGGAGGAGGACCACCCAGCCTCCGATCGCCTTCCCGTGGCGGTGGTCGAGCCACAGGCGCAGGTCGCCCGCGAAGAGGAGTCGCTCGACCGCGGGCCCGACGACTGTGGCCAGGAGGAGGCCGAGCGCGGCGGCGACGGCCATCGCGAGCAGGCGCGGCCATCCCGCCCAGCGCACGGACACGCCCGAGGGCAGCAGCTGCCAGAGGCGGGCGCCGAGGAGGAGCGCGAAGGGAATCGTGAAGAACGAGGCGAGGATCGCGGGGACGACCGTCTGGGCGAAGGGGGCGACCACGATCGCCGCCAGGAAGCCGAGCACGACGCTCGGCAGGCTCGCCATCATCTCCACGGCCGACTTGATGGGCGTCCGGAGCGACGGGGATAGGAACTGGCTCGTGAAGATCGCGGCGAGGAGCGCCAGGGGCACGGCGAACAGCATCGAATAGACCGTCGCCTTGAGAGTGCCGAAGATGAGCGGCACGAGGCCCAGCTTGGGCTCGAAGTCGTCCGTGCCGCTCGAGGACTGCCACACGTGCTCCGGCCCGGGATAGCTCTCGTACCACACCCGCGAGAACAGGCCCGCGAGGCCGGCCTCGGGATGGCGCAGGTCGAGCTCCCAAGTCCGCAGGGAATTCTGGCCGAGTGCGACGATCCCGTCCTCGCGGGGTGCGAGCGCCAGGGCGAGCACGGGCTCGCGAACCCGATCGTCCGGGCTCGCCAGCGATCCGAGCTCGCGAGCGCTCGTCACGTGCCAGAGGCGCACACGGCCGTCCGCATCGCCCGCGGCGACGACCCGGCTGCGCGCGGAGGACGCCAGGGCCGTGATCGCCGGTCCGCCTTCGCACAGGCGGTGTCCGAGTGCCGTCTCGATCCCGTCGACCGCACGCGCGTCCGGAGGCTTGATCGGGAACCAGGCGCGGAGGCGACCCAGCGAATCGCCCGCGACAAACGTCGACTTGCCGATCAGGAAGGCGAGAACCGTGAGCTTCCCGTCTCCCTCGACGAGGTCGAAGTCCTCGACTGCGCGCGCGCGCGCTGGATCGCGGACGTCGCAGCGCAGGGTCCGACCGTCCGACCACGCGAGGTAGAGGACGTCGGCGCCGCCGGAGAGGAGGAGGTGGCTGGGAAGGCCCTGGGAAGCGTTGAAGAGCGGAGGGAGCAGGGTGCGCGAGGAGTCCCAGATCACTTCGCCCGTCATGAGGTTCTCGCTGCGATCGAGGCGGACGAACGCAAGGCTCCCGTCGCCTCCCATCGTGCAGAGCGTGCGCGTCGACGAGGACTCGGAGACGTCGAGGAGGCGGATCGGCCCGGGAAGTCCCACGTCGACCGGCTCGACGAACAACGCCTCGAGGTCGACCAAGCGGACCTGACCGTCGGGTGTGCGCTCGTAGACGGTCTCGTCGAGGTGCGCGCGGGACTCCACGCCGAGCTGGTCCAGGAGCTCGGGACGAACCTTGGGGTCATGGATCGCCGTCACGAAGTCGAAGCGGCCCAGGCGGACGGACCCGTCCTCGAAGCCGAGCCCCGCGACGCCCGACTCGACGGGGAACGCGGAAGCCGTGCACGCGCCGGCCAGGAAGAGCTTGCGCCGCTTGAGGAGCCGCCCGGTGTCGGGCCTCCACAAGCTCAAGCCGCCGTCGGTGTCGAGCGTGGCGCCGAGGAGCCGGTACTCGTCGACCGCCACGTGGGGAACCAGCGTCCGCGACGATTCGCGGGGCCGCTCGGCGCCCCGAGCGGAGTGCGAGGTCTCGAAAGGCTCCGCAACGAGGGGAATCGCGGTGGCGCCGCGGAAGAGCGGCGC
>JBJXFB010000176.1:0-37116 GCA_046155895.1 Planctomycetota bacterium
GCGCCGCGGCTCGGCTCCAGGTGCGAGAAAACGAACCTGGTTCAGTACTTCACCGCGGCATGGCCGCGTCGAGGGTGACGAGCGCGTAGCTCGTCGCCAACACGGGGTTGCCTTCCCACCAGCGCGAGGAGTTCTCGTTCTTCCACGAGCCGTCCTCCTTGCGCTGCATCGCGACGAGGCGGCCGCACAGCTCCGCGCGCCAGGGGTGCGACTTCCCTTGCGCGTCGACGATCGTCTCCTCGCCGTAGAGATCGAGGGCCTTGGCCATCGTGTGGAAGTAGTAGAAGAGGCCCTGGTACGACGCCGTCGGATCCTTCGACGACTCGAAGCCGGGGTTCACGTCGAGCGTGTAGTTCTTCTTCAGCCACTCCCAGCAGGCCTGCATGCGCGGGTCGTCCTTCGACAGTCCGGCGAAGATGAAGCTCTTGAGCAGCGCGTAGGTCATCGATCCGTACGATCGCCCGACCTTCTTGCCGTTCGCGAGTTCCACCGTGCCGGCCTTCGAGTCGCCCGGCGCGTAGGTCGCTCCGCCGTCGTCGCCCGACACGATCACGTTCCCGCTGCCGCCGTCGTAGCGGAGCGTGTTCGACTCCGACCGGTTCTGGCAGCGCGAGAGGAACACGAGCGCGCGCTGGTAGGCCTCGTGGCCCTTCTCGAGCCCGGACGCGGCGAGCGCCTCGAGCGCCATCTGGACGTTCGAGAGGTCCGGCCGCTCCTCGTTGCCGTAGCTGTTGCCGCCGTAGAAGGGGTGGTCGGGCGAGAAGCCCTCGGCCTCGTCGTTCTGCAGCACGAGCAGGAAGTCGCGGGCCTTGGCGATCACGGGCGCGTACTCCGGCTTCTTCGAGCGCGCGAGCGCGAGGACGGACGCGCAGGTCACGTAGTTCGCCATCTCGCCGTCGTGGATCGAGCCGTTGGGCTTCTGGAGCGAGGCGATCCACGCGAGTCCTGAATCGATCGCCTTCTGCACCTCCGGCGGCCGAGGCTCGGGCACGCACAGGAGCGCGCCGATCGCCATCGCGGTGATCCCCGCGTCGGGCTTGCCGGGCCGGCCTTCGAACTTGCCGTCCTTCTGCTTGCCGAGCAGGAAGGTCCCGCCCTTCGCGAGCGACGCGGCGGCCTTGGCGCGGTCAGCGGCCTCGAACGTGGGGAGGTCCTTGGCGACGCCGGGCGGCGCGTCCGGCGGCTTCGTCATGTCGTAGATCGCGTTCAGGACGACGAGGTTGCGGGCCGTGGTGATCACCTTCCCTCTCGGACCGTCCCAGGACGAATCCGCGTCGCGGGCGGCCAGGAGCTTCGCCATGGCGGCCTTCGCGGATTCGGCGTCGGCGGGCAGCTCGAGGGTCGAATCAGGCGTCGCGAGACCCGTTTGCCGGCCGACGTACGCGAGCGCGCGCGCCAGAGCGTCCTTGATCGAGTCGTCCGCGAAGAGATTGAGGGCCATGACGGCGAGCGCGGTCTGCGCGGGAATGTCGGCCGTCTCGGCCTGCTCGTCGTGGATCGAGCCGTCGCCCTGCTGGAGATCGACGAGGTAGTCGAGCGCCTTCGTGATGAACGGCCCGTCCTTCATCCTGTACTTGCGGTGACAGCCGTGGAGGGCGCGCAGCGCCCAGGCGGTGCCTTCGACCGTGCCCCCGTAGGATCCGTTCTCGAGGTTCTGGCTCCCGCGGAGCCAGCGGGCGCAGCGGTCGATCTCGGTCTTGAGGTCGACGCTCTGGGCCGGCGCCGCCAGCGCCGGCGTGGAGGGGATCGCGCCGAGGGGCGCGCTGACCAGGACGAAGGTTGCGAGGAGGGAGATCATGGCGCGAATCCTAGTCGGGAAGCCCCCGATTGCTACCGTTGGAATGCATGCGAACCCGGCGTCTGACGACGGTGGTGGCCAAGCGGCCGGTGGCCGGTGCCGTGAAGACTCGGCTCGGTCCCTCGCTCTCCCCCGCGGAGGCGGCCGAGCTCGCGCTCGCGATGCTCGACGACACGGTCGGGAAGTGCGCGGCCTGCGCCGAGTTCGAGACCTCGCTCGCCGTGGCCGGGGACCTGGCCTGGTTCCGGGATCGGTATCCGGGCGTGCGGGAGATCGTCCCCCAGGAGGGAGCGGATCTCGGCGAGCGTCTCGCGCGGCACTTCGAGCGCGCTGCGGCCGAGCGTCCGGGCTGGAGCCTGGCGTGCGTCGGCGCGGATTCCCCGCAGGTGCCGCCAGCGCGGATCGTCGAGGCGCATGCGGCGATCGAGGCGGGCGCGGACCTCGTGCTGGGCCCCGATCACGGCGGCGGGTACTACCTCGTCGCGCTCGCGCGGCCGGTCGCGGAGATCTTCACGCGTGTCGAGATGTCGACCCCGGCGATGCGCGAGCAGACGATCGAGATCGCGCGGGAGCTCGGGCTGCGCGTGCGGCTGCTGGCGATGGACTTCGACGTCGACTCGCCGGCCGATCTCGAGCGGCTCGCGGACGACGGCCGCGCCCCGCGCTCCTCCACCCTCGCACGGCGATTGCTTTCCCGCTTCCCATGACGCACGAATTCTCGACGATCCCGTTCGCCTTCGAACGCCTTCCCGAGCCCGAGATGATCCGCCGCGCGCGCGAGTTCCGCGACGAGATCGCCAAGCGCCGCAGCGTGCGCCATTTCGCGCCCGATCGGGTTCCGCTCGAGGCGATCGATGCGTGCATCGCGGCCGCTGGATCGGCGCCGTCGGGGGCGAACCGGCAGCCGTGGACCTTCGTCGTCGTGACGGACGCGAAGGTGAAGCGCGCGATCCGCGAGGCGGCCGAGGAGGAGGAGCGGCTGAACTACCGCGAACGGATGAGCGAGGAGTGGCTCGAGGCGCTCGCGCCGCTCGGGACGAACTGGGAGAAGCCGTTCCTGGAGATCGCGCCGGCCCTGATCGTCGTGTTCCGGCATGCGTACGGGGACGAGGACGGGAAGCACGTGAAGAACTACTACACGATGGAGTCCGTCGGGATCGCCGTCGGCTTCCTCCTCGCCGCGCTGCACCGCGCTGGCCTCGCGACGCTGACGCACACGCCGAGCCCGATGGGGTTCCTCCAGCGGATCCTGGGGCGGCCGGAGAACGAAAAGGCGTTCGTGCTGATCCCGGTGGGGTATCCGGCGGAAGGATGCGTCGTGCCGGACATCGGGAGGAAGTCGCTCGGGGAGATCTCTCCCCGCGAGGCGTGCTAGCCTGCGCCGCATGAAGCCCAAGACGAAGCCCAAGCTCCGCGAGCTCTTCCCCGAGACGAAGCCCTACAGCACCGGCGACCTGCGCGTCTCCAAGCTCCACACGATCCACTACGAGGAGTGCGGCAATCCGCGCGGCAAGCCGCTCGTCTTCCTGCACGGCGGACCCGGCGGCGGCATCGATCCCGTCTACCGGCGCTACTTCGATCCGAAGATCTGGCGCATCGTGCTCCACGACCAGCGCGGCTGCGGCCAGAGCACGCCCTTCTCCGAGCTGCGCGAGAACACGACCTGGAATCTCGTCGCCGACATCGAGAAGCTGCGCGAGCACCTCGGCATCGACCGCTGGGTCGTGTTCGGCGGCAGCTGGGGGAGCACGCTCTCGCTCGCGTACGCGGAGACGCATCCGAAACGCTGCAAGGCGCTCGTCCTGCGCGGGATCTTCCTCCTGCGGCGCAGCGAGCTCGAGTGGTTCTACCAGGAGGGCGCGAGCCATCTCTTCCCCGACGCGTGGGAGGGCTACCTCGCGCCGATCCCGCCGAGCGAGCGGAAGGACATGATGGCGGCCTACTACAAGCGGCTGACGAGCAAGAATCGCCGCGTGCGGACGCAAGCGGCGCGCGCCTGGTCGACCTGGGAGGGAACGACGAGCAAGCTCTTCGTCGATCCCAAGCTCGTGAGGAAGTTCGGCGGCGGCAAGTTCGCCGACGCGTTCGCGCGCATCGAGGCGCACTACTTCGTCAACAAGGGGTTCATGCGCCGCGACGATCAGCTCCTGCGCGACGTCAAGAAGATCCGCAAGATCCCCGGCGTGATCGTGCAGGGCCGCTACGACGTCGTGTGTCCGATGAGATCGGCCTGGGATCTCCACCGCGATTGGCCCGAGGCGAAGCTCGTGATCGTGGGGGATTCGGGGCACTCGATGACCGAGCCCGGGATCCGCAGCGCGCTGATCGAGGAGACGGGGCGGTTCGCGCGGCTCTGAGCTGAGGCGCGTCTCGAGCGGTGCCAACAGCGTGGGTCCGAGGAGATCCGGTAAACTGCAGTGACGCGGAGAACACGATGGAATCGACGAGCGAGAATCTCCTGGCTGAAACCGTCCCTGCGCCGCGGAAGCGTCGCCGGGTCCCGATCTGGCTCCGCGTATGCGTAGCCGCGGCTCTCGGCCTCGTCGTGCTCCTGATCCTCGGCCTTGTCTACGTGAGGCGGTTGTCCGATCCGGACGTTCAGTGGGCGGCGATCGGCGAAGTGATCGCCGTCGACGAGCCGCATCCCACGTTCCGCATCTTCGGGTTTCCGCGAATGAATGGGCTGCGGAGCTGGGTGATGTCGAACGGACCCGATGAGAACACTGCGATCATCCTCTCTGACCAGGAGAAGCGAATTCGTTTGTTCGAGTCGTGGCAGGACCTACCGGAGGTGATGGCTGAGGGCAGGATGGCCGAGCGAATCGATCCCACCGTCCCGTCGGAGAGTGGAACCATTACCGTCCAGGGCCGCGACCTGCGCTGTCTGCGGTTCGGGCTCTTGGGCAAGAAGGCTCGCACGAGTGAGGAGGTGGCCGGCCCTCCTGATGCGCGATCGCATCCTGCAATCCTGCTGGACCTGTCGAATGAGGGCGCGGAGGAGTCCCTGGCTTGCATGCTCTTCGCCAAGGAGGGCGATCGCGTCGAGGACGCTCAAGTCCTTGCGTTCTTGAAGCCCTTCCACGTCGGTCCCGATCGCTGAGCGATTCGTTCCGCCGGGGACCCGTACCGCTTCAGGCCCGAAGCAGAGCCTTCGCCTCAGGGCATGGGAAGGAGATCGCGGGTGATCGTCTCCGAGAAGGACTCGCGCGCCTCGTAGATCCGCGGTCCAGCCCTCAGGGAAACGGCGAACACGGCGTTCATCCTCTCTCCGACTCTGAAGAACGTGATGTCCCGCGTCGGGAACACGAAGTACATCCACTGCCCGCTTGCGATCACGCTGCTCTCCGTGATCCTTCCCGTGAAGACGTCGCCGCCCACGTAGCGCACTGGAGCACTCTTCTTCGTGACGTCCTCCCCTCGGAAGAGCTGAACCAGGGAGATCGACTCGACGACGAGCTCGTCACCCGATTCATTCCGAATCGCGATCTCCTTGAGCGTTCCGCCGAGCCGATGATCGCCTCGGTAGGCCATGTACTTGATCCTGCAGAGGCCGGGTTCGTAGTGGTCGATGGGCTCCGCGTCGGCCGGCTCGGGGCTGAATCCGTACGAGTAGACGAGCGAGCAGCCCGGCAGGAGCAGGAGGGCGAGGATGACGAAGTGCCGCACGGAGACATCCTATCCCCCGCAACTTCACCGCCGTTCCAAACGCCAGCAAACTCTGCCGCGAGCGCGACGGCCCCTAGCGCGGGCCGAATCGCCCGATCAGCGCTTCTAGCGTCTTCCGCGCCTCTTCCGCGCGCTCCGTGTCTCCGCGCGCGGCGAGCAATTCGAAACGCTCACGCGCGAGAGGCAGGCAGCCCGCGTCGCCGCGCTGCGCGAGGAGGTCGCACCAGATCTCCAGGCCGCGCTCGGTGTCGTTCCAGGAGAGGCCGCGCGTGTCGCGCGAGAGCTCCACGGCGCGCGCGATGTGCGCTTCCGCGGTTCCCGAGTTCCCGCGGGCGCGCTCGAGCCGCGCGAGCGCCGTCCGCAGGCGCGCTTCGGCTTCGGGCTGGCCTGCGAGGTCGGCGAGGCTCTTGTCGGTTTCCGCCGTCCGCCGCGCGAGCTCCTCGTCGGCCACCGCGCTTGAGCCGATCTGCTCGAGCAGGTCGGCGAGCAGGTTCGTCGACTGCACTGCGTTGGCGTGCGCGCGCCAGGCGACGCTCTCGCTCGCCATCACGCGCCGCAGGCTGCGCTCGGCGCCGATCCACGAGCCGAGCAGCACGAGGGCGAGCGCGGCGCAGGTCGCCAGCGTCCACGGGCGGCGGCGCGCGAGCCGCGCGGCGCGGCGGCTCCAGGGCTCGGACTTCGACAGCAGCGGGCGGTTCGCGAGGAAGCACTCGATGTCCTGCGCCAGGTGCTCGGCCGAGGCATAGCGGTCGCGCGGGTGCAGCGCGAGCGCCCGCTCGAGGATCGTCGCGACGTCGCGCGGCGGCGGCGGCCGTCCTCGGCTGGTCGCGGCGGCCTGCGGGCTGCGGCGGTGCCCGGCGATGACGGCGCGCCGGAGCGCCTCCCGTTCGGCGGGAGCCTGCTCGTAGGGGCTCGCGCCGGTCGCGAACTCGAAGAGCAGGACGCCGAGCGAGTAGACGTCCGTCGCCGTCGTGATCGCCTCGCCGCGGATCTGCTCGGGGCTCGCGTAGGCGGGCGTCAGAGGTCCCTGGCCGTACAGATCGGTCCACAGGGGATCGCGCTCGGGATCGAGCAGCTTCGCGACGCCGAAATCGAGCACCTTCGGCCGCCCCTCGGCGTCGACGAGGATGTTCGAGGGCTTGAGGTCGCGGTGCACGACCAGGTGGCTGTGCGCGTGGTGCACGGCGCGGCACACCAGAACGAACAGGCGCAGGCGCGCGGGGAGATCGAGCGCTGCGCGCTCGCAATGGACGTCGATCCGTTCGCCGGCGACGTGCTCGGTGATCAGGTACGGCCGGCGGTCCGCGAGCCGGCCGGCGCCGAGCACGCGGATGATGTCCTGGTGCTCGAGGGCGGTCAGCGTGTCCTGCTCCTGCTCGAAGCGCCGCGAGAGTCCCGGCGAGCACGCCTCGGGCTTGAGGACCTTGATCGCGACGCTCGGGACACCCTCTCTCTCGGCGCGGTAGACCGTCGCGGAGCCGCCTTCTCCGAGGACTGAAACGATGCGGTAGCCCGCGATCTCGCTCCCGATCCCCACGGGTTCGTCGCCGCCCTCCGACCAGGCCGCGTGCAGCGTCGGGAGGTCGCTGTCGAGCAGCGGGTCGGCCGCGCCGTCCGCGGCGATCAGCTCGCGCAACACGCGCCCGGATTCGTCGTCGTGCTGCTCCCGTTCGCGCAGCCAGGGCTCGCGCTCCGCGGGACGCATCTCGCGCAGGCGTTCGAAATCGCGCAGGGCCTGGGTCCAGCCTTCAGCTCTCATCGTTCTCCTCGCATTCGATCGCGCGCTTGAGGAACGCCCGCGCGCTGCGCCAGCTGCGCTGCACGCTGGCCGTCGAGACCTCCAGCGTGCGCGCGACGGCCTCGACGTCCATGCCGAGCAGGAAGCGGAGCTCGGCGACGCGTGCGAGCTCCGGATCGGCGCGTTCGAGGCGCTCCATGGCGCGCTCCAGGGAGAGAACGCGCTGCTCGACCGGGACCTGCGCCGACCCGGACACCAGGTCAGCCAGCGGGAGCTCCTCGCGCAAAATCCGCCGTCTCGCGCTGTCGATCAGGATGCGCTTCATGACCGTCGCGGCGAGCGCCAGGAACTCGCGCCGGTCCTCGCAGTCGAGCGACGAGCGCTCGATGCGCAGGAACACCTCGTGGACGAGCGAAGTCGCCGCCAGCGTGTGGTCGCGCCGCTCCTCGCCCATGCGGCGCCGCGCGAGGGCGCGCAGATCGGAGTAAAGGAGCTCGAACAGGCGCCGCCCCGCGGCCGGATCGCCGGCGCGGCGTGCGCGGAGGAGGCCGATCACCTCGGATTCGAGCGCGGAAGTCGTGGTGCTCAAGAAGCGGCCTTGTAGCCGAAGGTAGCAGAATTCAGGGAAAGCTGATCGACCGTGGTACCTTCGTTCGCCCAGTCCCTCCGAGAGGAACAGCCATGGAATTCTCCCGCAGGAACGTGCTGAGGTGTCTGCCCGCCGCGTGGATCGGTTTGGCCTGTGTGAGGTCCGGGCACCCGCGCGCGCCGCACGATGACGCGCAGGAGTTCCTCGCCGCCGTCAGGGCCGGCGACGAGTCCGAGGTGCGCCGCCAGTTGAGTGCGCGCCCCGATCTGGCCGCCGCGCGCGACGCGGCGGGAGTGTCCGCGCTGCTTCACGCTCACCTCTCCGGTCATCCCGCCATCGCCGCGATCCTGCGCAGCCAGGGACTCGAACTCGACATCGCCGAATGCGTGTTCGAGAAGGACTGGGCGCGCATGGAGGAGCTCGCCCAGCGCGATCCCGCTCTCCCCAACGAGCTCCACCCCATCGGAGGCAACCTGCTCTACGCCGGCGTGCTCGCCGACTCGGGGCAGCTGTTCCGCATCCGCTCGCTCGGCTGCGACCGTGACGGCGCGCCTCGGGGCGGGAGCGGATTCACCCCCGCGCGCATCGCCATGGACCACCGCACGCTCTCCGGGGCCGTGATCGCCGCCACCGAGCTGCTCGGAAACGGCAGCGACCCCAATGCGCGCCAGAAGGGCGGCGACAGCGTCCTGCACGGGGCGGTGCGGCGCCGCAGCGAGCGCCTCGTGCGCCTGGCCGTGCGCAAGGGCGCGGCGGTCGAGGCGCGCGACGACGCCGGGAGGACGGGGCTGGCGCTGGCTCGCGAGCTCGGCTGGAGCGAAGGGGTCGCGCTGCTCGAGAATCCCTCGAAGCTCCCGCGCGATCACCGCGCCTCGCGCTTCCTGCTCGACGCCAATCGCGAGCCGGTGCGGCGACCGGACCTGGCGGACGTGCCGCAGGAGACACAGAACCAGATCACCGGCAGCTCGCACGCGAAGCTGGAGCGGCTGCGAGAGCTGGTCGGGGAGGACCGGCGGCTCGTCTTTTCGGTTTCGACCGACGACGAGCTCGCGATCGAAGCGTCCGCGCACGTGGGCAACCGCGAGATCATGCGCTTCCACCTGGATCGAGGCGCGCCGATGTCGCTGCCGACGGCGGTGTCGATGGGGGACACGGCGATGGCGCGCTTCCTGCTCGATCGCGATCCGCTGCTGGTGAACGAGCGCGGCGCTCACGACTTTGCGCTGATGCACTACGCCGCGATCGGCGGCGCGGGCGTCGAGATGGCGGCGCTGCTCCACGAACGCGGCGCGGCGATCGATCAGGAGACGCAGGGGATGACGACGCTGCACTGGAGCGTGCGGAAGAAGATGGCGGAGCTGACGAAGTGGCTCGTCGAGAAGGGCGCAGACGTGGAGGCGGTCGGCACCGTGTTCGAGCGCGCGGGGCAGACGCCGATGCAGATGGCCCTCGCTGGCGAGGATCGACGGCAGATCGAGATCCTGCGCGCGGCCGGGGCGAAGGGCTAGGAGTCCGCGGCTTGGCCCCGCAGCTTCACCGCCGTCCCGTACGCCAGGAACTCCGCCGCGCCGTTCGCGATCTCGCTCGACGTGATCTTCAACCCGAGGACCGCGTCCGCTCCGCGCACCCGCGCGTCGGAGACCAGCCGGTCGATCGCCTGCTCGCGGCACTCGGCCAGGAGCTTGGTGTACTCCGGGATCTCCCCGCCGACCATGTTCGTCAGCCACGCGTGGAAGTCCGCCTGCGCCGGCGCGCCGCGCACGGCGTTCCCGCGCACGAGGCCGATCACGCGCTCGACCTCCCTCCCGGGGATCGCGTCCGTCGTCACGAGGATCATCGCTTCACGCCGTCGTAGGGGTCGAAGGGCTTGGAGGATATCCGCGCGCGCATCGCGAGCAGGAACAGGAAGAGGAAGCCCGCCGCGAGCGCCGCCGTCAAGAGCTTCGGCAAGATCCCGATCGAGGACGTGCCGATCGCCCAGGCGCACCACACCGCGAGGCCGACACCGCCGACCGCCATCAGCGTCCAGCCGGCCGGCAATCCCATCCGGTGCACGGCGGAACCCCTGATTCGCTTCCACTCCTCGTCGATCGGCTCCCGCGGCGCCGCGGCGCGCGCCATCACGGCCAACCGCTGCTGCGCGGCGACCTCGCGTACCAGGACGGGCTCACGCTCCAGCCGCGCCTCGAAGGCCGCGCGCTCGCGTTGAGGCATCTCCCCGTCGACGTACGCCATCGCGGCGAGTTCGTCGGGGCTCGGCATGCGTTCTTCCCGCTCGAGTTCGTGCGCGCTCACCGCGGACCTCCCGGGACCTTCTCCAGCTCCTCGCGCAGCCTCCGGCGCGCATGGAACAGCCTCGACATCACCGTCCCCTCCGGAATCGACAGCGCCTCTGCGATCTCCTTGTACGCGAGCTCGTCGAAGTGCCGCAGCGACAGGATCTCCCGATCCCGGCCCGACAGCGTTCGAAAGGCCGTCCAGAAGAGCTCGGCGCGCTCGCCCGACTCGATCGTCTCGAGCGGGGAGACGCCGGCATCCTGGAGCTCGTAGTCCCCCGCGTCGTCGTCCCCACCGGGTATCGGCGCCGAGATCGACCGCGGCTTCAGCTTCCCCCTGTCGCGCAGGAACGAGTAGCACGCGTTGCGCAGGATGCGGTGGAACCAGGGGAGGAAGGGCTCGCCGTCGCGGAAGGTCTCCCGGGCCTTGTAGACCTTCATGAACGCTTCCTGCGTCAGCTCCATGGCGTCGTCTCGCGATCCGACCAGCGAGCAGGCCACGTGGAACGCCCGGCCGCGCAGGCTCTCGACCAGACGATCGAAGGCCCGCGCGTCGCCGTTCTTCGCCGCCAGCATGAGCCGGGTGGCTTCGCACTGCATCGGGGAGCCGGCGTACTCGGCCTCGTGGGTTTCCTTCACGGATTCTTTCCCCGCAGGGCGAGGTCGAGGACCTGCAGGGCCGCACGGTCGCAGGCCCCGGGAGGGCCGAGGAGCGCGCTCGCGCGGTCGAGCTGCGACACGCACTCCGCCCGCCAGGCGGCGTCGCCCCAGGCCCGCCGGAGGGCGGCGTCGATGGCCTCGACCGGCCCGTCGCCGTGGAAGGCGAACTCGGGGTAGACCTCGCGCCCGACGAGCAGGTTCACCGACGAGAACCAGGGCACAGTCAGGAAGCGCCGCGACGCCCATTCCGTGCGCGAGTTCGACAGGCGGTAGAGGACGACAGCCGGGATCCTGTGGTGAAGGAGGTCGAGAAGCACCGTTCCCGACACGGAGAGTGCGCAGCGTGCACTTGCCAGGGTGCCGTGCAAATCGCCCGTCTCGACCCGGGCCCACCCGCCAGCCCCCGCGCGGTCGATCGCCGCCTCGATCGGCTCGGCGAGCTCGCGCCGCTCGTGCACGATCACGGCGCGCGCCTCGGGCTCACTCATCCGCAGCCTCGCCGCGGCGGCGAGCATCCAGGGGAGATTCTGCTCGATCACGCCCAGGCGGCTGCCCGGCAGCAGCATGAGATGCCGCGCGTCTTCCCTTGGCCGGCTCGTCGGGACGGAAGCCAGCGCGTCGAGCAGCGGATGTCCGACGTGAGCGACTGCGATCCCTCTGCGCTCGAACCAGGCCGGCTCGAAGGGCAGGATCGAGAGCGCGCGGTCGACGCACGCCCGGTAGCCGGCGGCGCGCCAGGGAGCCCAGCCCCAGTACTGCGGCGTGACGAAGTGGGCGACGGGGATCCCGTGCGCGCGCGCGATGCGGGCGAGGGGCACGTGCAGCGCGGGCGAGTCGACGGGGACGCAGACGTCGGGGCGGGTCTCCGCCATGTGCTCCGCGCACCGCCGCAGGAGGTCGGCGTAGTACGAGAGATTGTCGAACGGTCCGCGGAAGCCCATGGCGGCGCGCTCGACCGGCCGGCCGACTTGGCGGACGCCCAGCGCCTCGAGGCGCACGCCGCCGAGGCCCGAGACTTCCGGCGGAGGTCCTCCGCGCCGCTCGATCGCCGCGCGCAGGGCCACGACCAGCGAGACGGCGTGCGTCTCGCCCGAAGTCTCGGCACAGGAAACGAAAATCCGGAGCGGCCGTTTCGGAAGCGAGGGGATGGCGGGCTCCGGCGCGAGCGCCGCGGGCGAGCCGAGGAGGCCCGAGATCTCGGCGCGGTTCCGCCGCCTCGCCGCCAGGTAGCCGAACGCGCGCGCGGGCAGCAGCGCGCCGGCGCCGAGCGCGCGCCAGACCTCGCGGCGGACGAGCGAGCGCGGACTGGGAGCGGCGCGGGGAGCCATCGCGAACCGCAGAGCCTATCGAGCGCGGCGGGAATCGCTCCACTAGAATGCCCGCGTGATCCGCCTGGTCGGGTTCTTCCTGCTCGTGCTCGTCGCGCTCCACTTCCTGCGGCAGCTCCCGGTCGTCGGACGGTTCTTCGACATCCCGATCCTCGGATTCTGGGGCACGGCGATCCTGATCAGCCTGGCCGCCTCGCGCTGGGCTACGTTCGCGCTCGATCGGCGACGGACCTCGAGCCGCGTGCGGGCGCTCGGCCACGTCGACACGCCGCACAACCAAGGGAAGCTCGGCAGCCTGTACGTCGGCGAGGGGCGGTTCCGCGCCGCGATCGCCCCGCTCGAGCGCGCGGTCGCCGGCGAATCGGACGTCGCCGAGTGGCGCTATCGCCTCGGGTGCGCCCTCCTTGGACTGCGGCGGCCGAAGGAGGCCGTGGCGGCGCTCGAGGGAGCGGCCGCAATCGACGAGGAGCACGCGTACGGGAACCTCCTCATGCGCCTGGCGGAGGCGCGACTCGCGAGCGGCGACGCGGCCGGCTCGCTCGAGGCGCTCGAGCGGCGCGATCGGAATCACGGAGCCGACGCGGAGAGCGCGTACCGCCGCGGGCTCGCATTCAGGGCGCTGGGGAAGCGCGTTGAGGCGCGCGCGAGCTTCCAGGCGGCCTCGAAGCTCGCCGCCGCAGGCGGAAGCTTCCGCCGCGGGGAAGCGCGCAAGTGGGGGACGCTCGCGTTCCTCGCGCGGGTCTTCTGAAGCGTCAGGGCCCGCGGCGCGCGAAGATCCACAGCGAAGCCGCGAGGCAGGCCGCGCTGAAAAGGAGCAACGGAACGAGGACGCCCGCCTCGAGGGATCCCGTCGCGAGGATCGCGAGGAAGTCCTCGAGGTCCGCGAACCGGAAGATCGAGAAGTGCGTCGCCTCCATGACGAGGTAGAACGCGAACTGCAGGCCGAGGAACAGCATCCCCCCGAAGGCGATCGCTCCCGGGCGGCTTCCGATGGTCGAGAAGAGGAAGGTCACGCTGTAGATCGCGAGCAGGAAGATCGACTCGTGCGCGGATCCGAGGAGGAAGGGAGTGAGACCGGCCTTCTGCTGCACGAAACCGCAGAGCCAGGGGATCGTCGCGCTCGTGGCGAAGATCGGAACCACGACCGCCGCCGCGCCGAGCGCGTAACGCTCGAGGAGGAGCCGCCGCCGCGTCACCGGACGCGCGAGCCAGATCTCCATCGTCCCCCGGTGCGCCTCGCCCGCGATCGCGCCGGAAGCAAAGAGGATCGCCGTGGCCCCCCCGATCATGTGGCAGCCCTTGAAGAAGTGCTGCAGGACCACATACGCCGGCGCGCCGCCGCGCACGATCGCGTCGACGAATCCGCCCATGATCTTGCCCGGCACCATCTTCAGGATGGCCGGGATGTTGGCCTGGAAGTCGGGCCAGAAGAGGATGGCCGCGACGAGCATCGCCTCGAGCACGACGAACGATGCGAGCGCGCGGACGAGGTTCAGCCGGATCTCGCGGCCCATCAGCAGCCCTCCACGCCGTAGAGCTCGCGGTAGAGATCGCCGAGCGAGAGCTCGCCGTACTCCGCCGCGCGCGGGCGGGGGAGATCGGGCGCGGCCAGGGCGCGCGCGAGGAATTCGGCCGGGTCCGTCCCTTCGAGAGCGACGCTCGCGCGGAGCCCTTCGACGCGGACGCGCGCACCCGATTGCCGCGCGAGCGTCGCCTCGACGGCGCGCATGTCGGTCCCGTCTTCGAAACCGATGCGCACGAGGCGTCGCGCGCGCGCGGCTAGGGAGGTCGCGGACTCCTGCGCGATCTTGCGGCCCTCGTTCAGGAACACGAGGACGTCGCAGACGCGGTCGACCTCTCCCAGGTGGTGGCTCGAGAGGAGGATCGTCGTGCCGTTCGCCGCGTCGTCCTGGAGGCGCGCGAGGATTTCGCCGCGGCGGGTCGGATCGAGGCCCTCGGTCGCCTCGTCGAGGATCCGGACGGGAACGCGCGGCGCGAGGGCGGCGGCGAGGAGGAGCTGCCGCTTCATGCCGTGGCTGTACGCGCGCACCCTGGCGTCGAGCGGCAGCCCGAGCTCGCCCGCGATTTCTCGCGCACGCGTGAAGGCTTCCGCTTCGCGGCCACGGCACAGCCAGTCGAGATGCGAACCGGCCCTCATCTCTCCCATCATCGCGATCTCGCCGGGGGCGTAGGCGACCCGCCGGCGAACGGCGATCCCGTCGCCTTCGAGCGCGACGCCGTCGATTCGCGCGCTGCCCGCGTCGGGCCGGACGAGGCCGAGCAGCATCCGCAGGAGGGTGCTCTTGCCGCTGCCGTTCGGCCCGAGGAGGCCGATGATGCCCCCCGGGCCGAGATCGAGGTCGAAAGGGTGGACCGCGACCTTCGATCCGAACCTGCGCGTGAGCCCACGGCTTTCGACGTGGCACGATGACAACCCGTCGCGGAGAATGCCCACCCGATGAGCGGAGCACATGTCGATCTCGTCCTCAAGGCGGACGCGCTCGGCCGCGTCGAGCGCGTCGTCGCCCCGGACGGATCCGTCCGCGTGCGGCGCGTCGCGTGCGGCGGGACGATCCTGGGCTCCCGGTTCGTCGCGCGGCGCCTGCTGGCCCGCGAAGAACGTGCTCTGCGTTTGCTGGAGGGTCTCGAGGGCGTGCCCCGGCTGCTCGAAGTCGCTCCCGGGATCCTCGAGCGCTCGTGGATCGAGGGAACGCCCTTGTCGCGGACGGAGTCGCTTCCCCAGGACTTCTTCGATCGGCTCGACGATCTCGTGCGCGCGCTCCACGCCCGCGGCGTGTGCCACAACGACCTCCACAAGGAGCAGAACGTCCTCGTCGCCGCGGACGGCTGGCCCGCGCTGCTCGACTTCCAATTGGCGAGCATCCATCGTCCCGGCTCTCGCGCCGGCACGAGCCGCGCACGGGACGACTTGCGCCATGTGGAGAAGCACCGGCGCCGCTACACGCGCGACGGCCGCGGGCCGGCTGGCGTCCCCGAATCGCGCGGCGCGGGCCACGGGATCCGGCGCTCGACGACGGCCCTCGTGTGGCGCCGGACCGTGAAGCCCGCCTACGTCTTCGTCACGCGGAAGCTCCTGGCGACGCGGGACGGCGAGCCTCGGCGCGAGAGCACGGGCCCGTGGCCGCGCTGGAGCCCGCCGTTGCGGCCTGGCAGCTAGCGGATCCCGCTCGCGGCGGGCGCGCACGGTCCGACCTCGAAGGTCAGTGACGCCCAGAAGCTCTCCCAGTCCGCGTCGAGTCCATCCGCCGCGCGGACCATGTGAACGGCCCGCACCAGCCAGACACCCTTCTCCACGCCCTCGAATCTCACGCGACCCTCGGCATCCGTACGCCGCCGCACCTCCTTCTCGGGCTCCTTCTCGCTCTCGCACCCGACGAGCAGGCCTTCGACGGGACGCCCGCGGAAAACGAGCTGGAGCACCAGGGCTTCGCCCGGACGCATCCGGGAGATGTCGCCTTCGGGCAAGATCTCGAGCGGGAGCCCAAGCTGCGCGGGGGCGCCCGCGCCTTCCCCGGGGCCCGTGCAGACGAGCGACTTGGCGCAGCGCGAATACAGCTCACGTCCAGCTTTGGAACTCTCGTTCCGCTCCTGGCGCGCCTTCACGATGTGCTCGAGCCCCTCCTCGGCCAGGTAGCTCTCGAACTTCTCCGCCTGGAGCTCCACGAAGCTCGGCTTGCTCCGGTAGACGATCCAGAGCGCTCCGCCCGCGTCGGGCTCCTTCGGGTGCGCGGCGCGAAGGAAGCCCGCCGGCGCCTTGCCTTCGATACCCACGATCGGCTCCTCCGCGCCCGGTTTCCTCACCGCGACGAAGCGGTCGATCTTCGACGGGTTCCTGGCGACGGCTTCCCCGCGGAAGCCCTCTCCGACGCGCAGGTCGATCTCGATCCGGTCCGTGGCCCCAGGCCGGAAGCTCGAGGGCCGGATCCAGAAGTCGTGGCTCCAGGCCGTGCTCGCGAGTGCGGCTGCGATGAGGAAGGGGAGTACCGCCCCCCGGAACGTGTGCGTCACGGTGCGAGCCTAGTTGGGCGAACCGGGGAGCGGCGTCTTCAGGAAGGGGAAAGACGCATCGAAGAACGAGTCGTCGACGTACGCGCCGTCCGTGAAGGGGAGCTGACCCGAGGGTGCATCGGCGAGCGGCAGCAGCACGCCCATGACGACTCGCAGGGCCACGTCGACGACGTCGTCGCCGGGACGGCGACCATTCGGGAAGCCGGCGGTGTCTCCGCCGATGACGCCCAGGTTGTTCTGCATGCCGGCGGGGGTCGGCCGGGTCATCGTGTTCAGGCGCAGCATCTCGGACGGAGTCGCGGTCTCGTTCAGCCCCGAGATGCCCGTGAGGAAGACGGCCACGAGATCGGTCCGGGGGATGGCGGTCGGCGCCGTGACGGGGAACAACGCCTGGAGGATCGCCGGGAGCGTCGGGTGCGTCACGTACTCGAGGAACTGCCCGTCCCCGCTGGGCTCGCTCGCATTGAAGCGGTCCTTGTCCTTGAGCCCGATCACCACCTCGTTCACGAGCGGCATGCCGAGGCGGGAGACCTGGACCCACGGGCCGACCTCCTGCGTGACGTCGGACGGGGATGAGGGCTGCGTGGAGAGCTCGCGGTTCTTGCGGAGGCTGGCCGCCGTCCAGCCGCCGATCACGGGGCCGCCGGCTCCCACGAGGAAGTCGATCGGGACCTCGAGGACGATCGACGTCACGTTCTTGTCGGCCAGATCGTCCGCCTCGGCGTTCACGGGCCCGAGCGGATTCGTGTTCACGAGGTCGAAGATCTCCCCGAGGTTCACGACGAACGGGTCCTTGCGCTGCCCGACGAACATGCGTCCGGTCGAACCGCCGGGGAGGGTGATCGGATACATGTGCGCGGAGGCGTACGCCTCGTAGTCCGGTATGGACTTCAGGCCGATGTTGTCGGCCGGCTTGCGGAACACGACCGCCCCGGTCGAGGCGTTCGCGATCGCCTGGGACGAGCCCGAGCGCCGGTTTCCGTACACCACACGCGCCTGGTACCGCTCACGCACGTTCAGATCAGAGGTATCGCCGGCATCGAACGATCCAAGATTCGCCAGGGGAATCGAGACCAGGCGCTGGTCGCCCGGAGGCCCGATCGGGAGGGCGAGGTCCTGGAGGGCGTTCCCGAACCGGAACTGGAAGGTGATGTCCTCCCGCGCGTCTCCGTCGTTGTCGATCAGGATCTCGTAGAGCGCGTCCCGATCCAGGTTGAAGAAGTTCGGCCCGCCGTAGGGGTCCTGGAGAGGGAGGTAGTTCGCGACCAGGATCACGTGGTCCTCCCGCCCTGGCTCGTAGCTCCTGAACATGTAGAAATCGGTCGCGTCGATCCTGGGATTCCCGGCGACGAAGGGGGCTTCGCGGTGGCTCGAAACGGTGGCCAAGGTGGCGAGGACGATCGGGATCATGGGTGCCCTGTTCCTGGTTGGGGTTGTAGGCATGTACGCGCGGGCGGGGGCCGCCGGATTGCCGCGGGGGACGGTTTTCTCGGCTCCGACGCGTATCGACGACTTCCCCCGACCCGCGGCAATCCGACACGGCCTCCCGGCCGTATCCTGTGGGGCGACGATGCAGAACGGCCGTACCGAGCCCGATTCGCTCGCCCCGCTCGTGGCCCGGGTCGCGCTCGGGGACGAGGAGTCGCTGCGTGCGCTCTACGAAGCGACCGGGCCGCTCGTCCTGGGCCTCGCATCCGGGATCCTCAAGGAGGAGACCGAGTCCGAGGAGACCCTCGTCGACGTCTTCGTCCAGGTTTGGCAGCAGGCGGGGCGCTACGATCCGGTCCGAGGATCGGTCGTGTCGTGGATCGCCATGCTCGCGCGAACCCGGGCCATCGATCGCCGCCGCAGGGGCTTGCGCAACCACGTGATCGCGCTTCCCTCCGAGGGCGACCGCATCGGCCGCTACGCTCCGCGCGAGACCGCGCCGGGACCCGCGGAGGTTTTCCAGGGGGGCGAGGATCGCGCGAGGATGAAGCAGGCTCTCGCTGCGCTTCCCTCCGAGCAGCGGCGCGCCATCGAAGCCGCTTTCTACGGGGGCTTGAGCTATTCCGAGGTCGCGCGCGAGCTCGGGGAGCCCCTCGGAACGATCAAGACACGGATTCGAGCGGGTCTCGCCGCCCTCCGTCGCAACCTCTCGGCCCTGACGAGGGAGATCGCATGAAACCTCACGAGTTCCTCGACGAGGACACGCGCGACGAGCTCGCCCAGCACATGCTCGGCACGCTCTCGCCTTCGCAATCCCGGAGCTGGTCGCTCCACGTCACGGCCTGCGCCGTCTGCCGCCGCGAGATGGAGGAGCTCCAGCCGATCGTTCGCGCGCTCGGCGTTCTGGGCCCGCTCCGCGCGCCCGAGCCCGGCACTTGGGCGCGGGTCCGCCAACGCATCCGCGACGGGGCGCAGCCCGGGGATGGGGCGACGGGACGGCCGAGCCCGTTCCATCGAGTGCTCGAGCGACTCGACGACGGCGGTTCGCTCGGTTCGATCCTGATCCGGGCGGGGCAGGGGAGCTGGGAGCCGACCGGCGTGCCCGGCATCGAGATGAACACGCTCCACGTGGACCGCATGAACAACCGCGCCACGATCCTGGCCCGGATGGCGCCCGGCGCCGCCTACCCCGCGCACATCCATGCCGGGCCCGAGGAGTGCTACGTGCTCCAGGGAGATCTCTGGGAGGGCGATCGGAGGATGTCGGCGGGCGACTACGAGCGCGCTCCGCAGGGCAGCCGCCACGAGATCCAGTCGACGCGGGAGGGCTGCCTCCTGCTCATCGTCTCCTCGCTCTCCGACCGCGCGATCTGAATCGCTCGCGCTACTCGATGTCCCCGCGCACGACCGGCGGCCTGCGCCGATCGAGTTCGCGCCGGTGCGCGACGAGGCGCCAGACGTCCTTCATCCCGACGACGGTCGTGTAGTGCTTCGTGACGGCGCCGTCGGTCAGCGTGAGCGTCCCCGAGACGAGGCCGACGAGCTCCTTCTCGTCCTCGTCCTCGTCGCGCAGGATGAAGACGCCGGCGCCGACCTGGTCGGGAGCGCTCTGGAGCTGACGCAGGCCGGGCAGCAGGATCCCATCGACGCGCGGATCGCCCTGCACGGAGACGCTCTTCTCCCACAGCTCCCCGTTCCGGCGGCCCACGACGAGCACGGTCGCGCCCGGGAGGATCTCCTGGAAGTTCATCGGGACCTCGGGCAGGCGGATCTCGGTCTCCGCGGTGAACACGCCGGATCCGACCGGCTCGATCACCGAGGACTCGGTCTGCGGGCCGTCGCCGAACCACGCGGTGAGGTAGACACGCCCCGACTGCGCGGTGCGACCGAGGAAGACGACGCCGTAGTCGGTGGAGACGCCGAGCTCGGTCCCAGCCGAAGTCCGGACGACCAGCGTGGGGTCGGAGAGCGTGCGGACGCCTGTGCAGCCGGACGCTGCCGCGAGCAGGACGATCGGCAGGACCCGGAAGGCTCGGCGGAGGGTCTCTTTCATCGATCAGCCTGCTTCAGGGCGCCTCGAAGCGGTCGAACCATTCGCGGAAGCTGTCGTTCTCCGGATCGAGCTCGGTCGCGAGGCCCGCGTGCACGCGCGCCTCGGGATTCTGGATCTTCTTCTGTTCGTCCGATTCCACGATCTTGATCCCGCCGCCGTCCGAGGAAAGGAGCGTGATCCGGCCCGACATGAGGCGCGAGAGCTCGTAGCGGAATCCCGCGTTCAGGGGCTCCAGGAGAACGGCCTTCGCGAGGTCCTCCTGCGCCTGCTTGCGCTTGCCGGTCGCGGCGAGCGCCCGCCCGCGCGCCCACCAGGCCCTCGGATCCTGCGTGCCGCCCGCGATCGCCGCGTCGAGGTCGTCGAGCGCGTCCTCGAACTCGAGCTGGCGCACGGAAGACAGCCCGCGCTTGAGGCGCGCGGTCGGTCCCTCGATCGGCACCGCGGCGACGAAGTCCTTCCACTGCTTCTCGAGCTCCACGGTGTCCTTGAGCCCGAGCTTCGAGAGCAGGTAGGCGCGGATGTCCTGGGGGCTGACGCTCTTGCCGCCCCCGCTCGTATCGACCTTGAGCGGCTTCTCGAGCGAGTAGAGGCCCTTGAAGAACCTGGCGAAGGGCTTGGCGTACTTGCCGCCCTCGAAGTTGTTCAGGAAGTACACGAACGACCACGCGTGCGCGTACTCGAAGCCGTCGAACTTCTCGCGGGGCATCATGAAGAGCTCCTCGAGCGTCGTGGACTTGCGTCCTTCGCGCTTCTTCTTCGGGCCCTTCGGGCCTCCCGTCTCTTCACCGTTGCCGGCGTCGCCCGTCGCGGGAGCCTTGCCCCGAGAGGCGGCGATCGCCTGCTGCACCGTGAGCACGCGGTCGGTTTGCAGTTCGCCGGGCGTGATCACGATCTTGCCCTTCGCGTCGCGGCCGACCTTCGACGAGCCGAAGTAGTCGGCGACGCCCTCGTTGACCCAGATCTGCGGGCGGTACTGCTGGTCGACGAGGAAGGTCAGGAGGTGCGTGCACTCGTGGAGCCCGACCCAGGTCGTGCGGTCGGGGTCCTCGTAGTCGTGGAAGAAGTTGAGCGACTTGCCCATCGGCGAGAAGAAGCCGATGACGCCGCCGGGCATGCTGCCCTCGCCCCAGTCGGAGAGCTCGCGGAACTCGTCGCGGCTCTTGAAGATGTTCACGGCGAGCTTCGTCCTCCGCATCGTAGGCGAGGGATTGATGCCGATGCGCTCGTCCATGAGCGAGTAGTAGGCCTCCATGAGCTCGCAGTAGTAGTCGAGGAGCTCGGGCGAGGTGTTCGACTGCACGACGAAGTGCTTCGTCTCCTTCGACCAGGCGTTGCTCCAGTCGGAGTGCTTGGCGAGTTCCTCGGTGCGCTTGCGGCTCGCCTCGAACTCGCGCCGCAGCTCGCCCTCGTAGGCGGGCTTCGACAGCCACTTGCCCTTGTACTTGACGTAGCCCTGCGCGAGCTTCTCGCGCTCGTCGTCGTTCTGGGGCACGTACTCGGACATGTCGCCCTCGATCTCGACCGAGGACACGACGGCCTTGTCCGCCACGACGATCTCGCCGTTCTCGAAGACGAAGCGGTAGCCCGAGCCTTCCGCGCGGGCCTTCTTGGGGTGCAGGACGCGGCCGTCCTTGGTCAGGACGCGGTCGGCGGCCGCCGGGAGCGCGAGGAGCAGGACGGCGAGCGTGGCGGCCGCGGTCTTCACTTCGTGTAGTCGATCCAAGCCGCCTGCAGCGCGTCGACGTCGATCCCGGTCAGGCACTGCTCGATGGCCTGCTCGGGCTTCCCGGTCGCGGCGAGCACCTTCAGGTAGTCGTCGAGCAGGGTGTCCCACCGGGGATCCCAGCCCTTCGCGTTGTTCTTCTTGCCCGTGCGCAGGAAGTAGATCATCGACCAGCCCTGGGCGTAGCAGATGGACGGGTTGGCGTAGTAGTCCGACTGCTTGTAGCGGAAAATATCCTTGAGCGGGACGAAGTTCTCGTCGCGGATCGCCGCCTTGATCGTCTCCTTCCGCCAGGGATTCTCCTTCAGCGTGAAGCGGCCGTTCTTGTACATGTAGCCGCTGTAGAAGTCGCCCGTGCCTTCGTTGTACCAGGAGTGCGGAGCGATGTTCCCGTAGAAGTAGAAGATGTACTGGTGGAACGCCTCGTGGTTCAGGACGATCCACGTGTCGTTCCGGCCGCCGTCCGCCTTGTCGTCGTACAGCACGAGCTCGCGCGCGTTCGAGGACCAGTAGCCGGCCGATCCCCCCGGACCGCCGTAGCTCTGGTACTGCTCGCGGTTCTTGCAGATGCGGACGATGCTGCAGCGCGAGGCCTCCATCGCCTTCGCGAGGTCGTCGGGCGGAGCCTCTGACGGCTCTTCGCCCTCGCCCTCCTCCTCGTCTTCCTCTCCGCCCTCCTTCTTCTCGTCCTTCTTCGCGCCCGTCGCCAGGCGCGCCGCTTCGGCCCGGATCTCGGCCACTTTCGAGGCCGGATAGTCCTGCTCGTAGATCGCGCGGATCGCTTCGAGCCGGCCCTTGAGCTCGTCGAGGAAGGGCTTGTCGTCGATGCTCGACACGATGAAGTAGTTCGGGGTCTCGTAGAGCTTCCAGTCGCCCTGCCGGCTGACCTTGTCCTGGAGCTCGGCACGCGTGCGGTCGCGCAGCGAGGCGCCCTCGGCGAGCACGGGCTTCGCGCTCTCGGCCGCGACCGTCTTGAACGACTTCGCCATCGCGCGGAAGTCGTTGACGTACTTGCTCCACTTCTTGTCTTCCCCCGGCGCGATGAAGACGACGGCGACGTCGACCTCGGGGTGGAGCTTGTAGAGCATCGAGTAGAGCCGGACGTTCTTTCCCTTGTCCTTGTCCTTCGACTCGTTCAGGAAGATCGTCTCGACGGCAGGTACCTTCGCGACCTCGAGTTCCTTGGGGCCCTCGGACTTGAAGCCCGTGCCCACGTTCGCCTTCACCCAGTCGGCCAGGTTCTTGGCCTTCGAGACGTACATCCGATCGGCCTTGTCCTTGTCCTTCTCCTTCGGGGCGTCGCCCTTGCGCCGGTCGAACTTGACGATCCAGGCGTGCAGATCGAGCTGGCTGTTCGGGCCGAGCTGGACGGATTTCGTCGACCGAGGGTCGTACTTGATGATCAGGTTGCCGTCGTCGGGAGCGGGAGGGATCGACTCCCACCTCGCGGGCATCTTGACCTTGAAGCCGAGGTCGGTCTTGTCCTCGTAGTAGTCACCCGGCTTGGGATCCTGGGCGAGCGCGGGCAGTGCCAGGGTCAGGGCGCAGATTCCGGCCGAAATCCATCGCATCGTCGCCATCGCCATACCTCCTCGCCCTCCCGCGCGCCATCTGATCATGACCCGAGCGGTGGGTGCAAGGCGAGTGAAGTTCAGGCTTTCGGTCCAACCCAGGCTCGCCGCCCGGCGTAGCCGACCCGGTCGGCTCCCGGGGTACGATCCCGCCCGGGGGCACCCGCTCCCCGCCGGAGAACGGAGGATTCGAGACCCATGCGCGCCAGCGTCCTGATCGTCCTGCTCGTCGTCGTGGCCGCCGCCTTGGTCGGAGGCCTTTTTCTTTTCGGAACAGACCCCGTCGCACCGGCTGCAGGGCCGATCACCGGCGAGAGCTCGCAGGCTTCCGGGAGCGCCGGACTCGAGACCCCGATCGGCGAACCGGCGCTCGAGGGCACCGGCGAGGAGGGACGGGAGGACCTGCGCGCCGCCACGGCCGTCGCGGCTCCGGAGGGCGCGTCTCCGCGCGCCGGCGACGCCGCCGAGGCGCCGAAGGTGGTCGTGCGCGGCCGAGTGGTCGGCCCGCTCGGTCGTCCGATCGAGGGCGCCGCGATCTACGCGGCCGAAACGAACGGCTTCGACGACCTGCCGCTCGACGAGATCGCGGGGGGCGACATGACCTGGTTCCCGGTCGCGCGGGCCGAGACCGACGCCGACGGCCGTTTCGAGATCCATCCGCAGGCTCGCTCCAAGGTCACCCTGGCCGCCCGCGCGGCCGGTTTCGCGCCCCTGGACCGCGAGTTCGCCTTGAGCGGCTCGGAGCGCGACGTGGGCGAGCTCGCGCTCGAGGCGAGCATCGTCCTTCTCGGCCGCGTCGTCGACACGGGCGGCCGGCCCGTCGAAGGCGCGAAGCTCGCGCGGCTCTCGGGCTCGGGTCCGGGGTTCTCGCCGTTCGGCAGGGTGCGCGGCGCCCTCGTCGCCGAGACCGACGCGCAGGGCGCTTTCCGTGTCGATCAGCTCGGCCCCGGCGACTGGAGGCTCTCGATCACGCACGCGCAGCATCCCGACCTCGTCCAGAAGGGCGAGGGAGACCGCCCCGGAGTCGTGCGCTCGGGCCTCGTGTTCACGATGGAGGACGGTGCGACGATCCACGGGCGCCTCGTCGGGGCGCCGGAAGGAGCCGCGGCCAAGCTCTCGATCCGGGCGACGCTCGCTCCCTCGGCCGACGGATCCCGGGCCGACCCGGGCGGGCCCATGGAGCTCCGATCCTCGCTGTCGGGCTCCGTGCGCGAGGCTCCCTGCGCCGCGGACGGGACCTTCGCCCTCGCAGGGCTGCTCCCGGGGAAGACGTACCGGCTCACCGCCCGCGACAACGAGCGGACGCGGTTCTTCTCCCGCTCGCGCAGCTCGCCGACCACGGCGCGGGCCGGCGACCGCGGGATCGAGATCCCGTACCGGCCGGAATCGGCGCTCGTCTTCCAGGTCGTCGACGGCGCCTCCGGCGCGCCCGTCGTCGACCTCACGGTCCAGGCAGGGTACGGGTTCTCGATGCCGCTCCTCGACGAGGAAGGACGAGCCGTCCGCCGCTTCCCCGAGGGCAGAGTCCGCTTCGGCGATCTGCCGGTGCGCGGGCGAGGTCCAGGCTCCCGGCCCGGCGCATCGGAGGGCTTGAAGCTCACCATCGAATCGCCCGGGTACCGGATCTTCGAGCGCGAGGACGTGGCGCTGCTCGAGGGTCAAGACACGGATCTCGGCGTCATCCGCCTCGAGCGTGCGCCGATCGTCAAGGTCCTCGTGCTCGACGCGGGCAGCAGCGTCCCCGTTGCGGACGCCGTCGTCTCGATCGCGGAGCAGGAAGGGGACCGCGGCGGATTCCACGGCGGCAGGGGCCAATTCTCGTTCTCCGTCGCCTCCTCCCCCGGCGGCGGCGAGGACGACGGCCCGTTCATGGCCGGCTCCGCGCATCGCACGCGCACGGGGGCGGACGGCCGGGCCAGCGTGACGAGCCTGCCGGGGAAGACCGTCCTCCTGCGCGTGCGACATCCGGGGCACGCGCCGCACGTGAGCGAGCCGATCACGCTGCCCGTCGCTGACGACCACGAGCTCACCGTTCGCCTCGGCCTCGGCGGCCGGGTGCTGGTCGAGGTCGTGGACAACCACGGCACGCCCGTTTCCGGCGTCGAGATCGACCACCAGGCGCCCGGCGACGACCCGGGCGAGCTCGTGATGTCGAACGACGACAAGCGCACGGATGCCGACGGCCTGCTCGCCCTCGAGCATCTGACGCCCGGCGAGCACCGCTTCCGTCTCCGTGGAGCCCCGTCCTCCGGCTTCGTGTCCGTCGGCGGCCGAGCCGCGCGGATGAACCGCATGACGCGCCGCAGCGGAGGCGGAGAAGTCGAGGGGGAAGGCTGGTCGAGCGTGACCGTCGTCGAAGGCGCCGCCGAGACGCTGCGCCTCGTCGCGCCCGCGCGCGGAGCGCTCACCGGGCGCGTGACCGAAGCGGGGCAGCCGCTCGCGAACGCGGAGCTCCGCCTCGTGCCCGCGGGCGAGGAGGAGGATCCCATGCCCTTCGGCGGGAACGCCCGCGAGGCGCGCACCGACGGCCGAGGCGAGTACCTGCTCGACGGCGTCGACGAA
The DNA here is from genome assembly GCA_046155895.1 of Planctomycetota bacterium. Classification (GTDB taxonomy): domain Bacteria; phylum Planctomycetota; class UBA1135; order UBA1135; genus DASYPQ01. Next base: position 25,422 of record JBJXFB010000176.1, read on the forward strand.
GGGGAGTATCGGCTCGAAGTCCGCCATGCGACGCGGGCGATGACGCACGAGGCGACGGCGCGCGTGCGGGAGGGGTCGAACGACCTGAACCTCGATCTGCCGGTCGCGATCGTCGAGGGCCGGATCACGGGAGAGGACCAGAAGCCACTCGCGGGCGTCAAAGTGCGCGCCGAGCGGGCGCAGAGCGAGGGCGGGGACCGGCGCAGCTTCTCCTTCGTCATGGTCATGGACGACGGCAACGACGAGCCCGAGGTCTCCGTGGGTGCTCCCGGCGGAGGAACGAGCGTCACGACGGACGCGGACGGCCGCTACACGCTGCGCGGCGTCCTCCCCGAGGTCGATCTCGTGGTCAGCGCGACCGGCCAAGAAGTGCAGCCCGGGAAATCCGAGCCCTTCCGCGTCGCCATCGACGGCATCAAGAAGAACGTCGACTTCAGCCTCGCGAACGGCGGCTCGATCGAGATCACCGTGCGCCGCGCCGGCGGCGGGCCGCCGGGACGGTACATGGCGCGCGCGACCCCGGAGGAGGGCGGCGAGCCGAAGATCCAGATGATCGGCCCCAGCGGATCAGCGAAGATCACGGGCCTGAAGCCCGGAAAATGGCACGTCGCCCTCGATCCCCTGATGGGGCCGATGGGCGGCGACGAGGAGCCCGCGAACCTCGAACAGGACGTCGAGGTCGTCGTCGGAAAGGCTGCCAAGGCGAGCTTCGACTCACCCTGAGCCGGATCGTCTGTATGGCGCGGCTTTGAGCGTGGGTATCTACTGGATCGGGCCTCATGCGAGCGATCCACCTGGCTTTGGCCGCGGTTCTGCTGGCCGTCCTGACGGCCGCGCTGTGGTTGTGGCTCGAGATCCCTGCGGGGGTCGCGCACGCGGGCGGCGGAAGTTCCACGAGCCAGCAGGGCACTTCGGGCGATTCCCGGATCGATCCGCAGCTTCCAGGAGATGGGTCCAGGTCCGTCCCCTCGATCTCGCGCACACCGCTCGCTTCCCCCGAGCCGGAGCCGGTGGTGCCGCCTCGGGCTTGGCGGTCGGGAGACGCGCCCAAGCTGCGTGGACGGATCGTCGATCCGCAGGGCGAGGGGATTCCCGGCGCGACCGTCCTCGCCGCGAGCGGCGAGTTCTGGATCCAGATCCCGCTCGACGTCGAGCCCGAGGGCTTGCCCAGAGACTGGTTCGAGGTCGAGCAGACGATCACCGACGCGGAAGGGCGGTTTTCGTTCGAGAGCCTGGAGCCCGGCACGCTGCGCATCGCCGCGCGCGCCCCGTGGTTCGCGTGCGCGCGCGAGGATCGTCTGACCCTGCCTGATCGGCCCGAGCACGAGCTGGCGGACATCGTGCTCGAGCGTGGAGTGGTGCTCTCCGGCCGGGTGGTCGACCGCGAGCGGAAGGGCGTCGCGGGCGCGGCGCTGCTCCAGCCGCTCGAGTGCGGGCGAGACGAGGGCGGGAACGAGGTCTCGTTCCCGAGCCGCGGAGTCCTGCTCGCGACGACTGACTCGGACGGTGCGTTCACGATCGACGAGCTGGCGGCGGGTCCGTGGAGCCTGATCGTCGACGCACCAGGTTTCTCCGTCTCGGAAGAGTCCGGGCGGACGCGCACGCCGGGAGATCGCGTCGGCGACCTCCTCTTCCGCGTCGACCGAGGCTTCGAGATCCTCGGGCGCGTGCGCGCCGAGGAGGGTGAGCTGCCTGCGGGGCTGCGCGTGAGCGCTCGCCCGAGCCCCGAGGAGGAGGAAGGACAAGAGGAAGGTGAGGACGGCGAGCTCCCGAGCCCCGCCTCGTCGCGCGTTCGCCACGCGATCTGCGCAGACGACGGCTCCTTCACCGTCCGCGGGCTGCAGGGAGCGACGCGCTACGCGTTGAGCCTCTGGCTTCCGGACGAGAAGGGCACGGGCTGGAAGCTCGCGCGCGGCACCGCGACGGCGCACGGCTACGCGGGCCAGCGCGGCGTCGAGATCGTGTACAAGCCCGGAGCCGCGCTCGTCTTCCGCGTCACGGATGCGCGCAGCGGTCTTCCCCTCACCGAGTTCACCGTGTGGGCAGGCGTCGGGAACGCGCGCGTGCTCCAGGACGACGAGGGAGAGACCGTCCGCAACTTTCCGGAGGGGAGCGTCCGCTACGGCGGCCTGCGGCCCAAGCGCGGGGGCAAGCCCGTTCATCTGCGCGTCGCCGCCTCGGGGTACGCCGATCACGAGCGGAAGAACGTCGCGCTGGACCCGGGCCAGACGCTCGACCTCGGCACGATCGCGCTGGCGCCCGAGCGCGTCGTCCACGCGACCGTCGTCGACGATCGAACGGGCGAGCCGGTCGAGGGTGCACGGGTGGTCCTCGGCCAGAAGACGGCCGAGGAGCTCCGCAACATGCTGGGGAACGACCCCGAGTCGGATCTCCACGGCCTCTCCGCCGCTCGGTACGGCCGCACGGACGAGCACGGCCGTGCGCGCCTGACGAGCTGGCCCGGCAAGCCGGCGATCGCCCTCGCGGATGCGAAGGGATACCTCGTCAGCGAGCCCGTGAGTTCGTTCCTGCCCGAGGGCGAGGATCCGAGGATCGAGCTCCGCCTGCGGCGCGGCGGGACGGTGGCGGCGACGGTCCGCGATCGCTTCGGGAATCCCGTCGAGGACGTCGCGGTCGAGAGGAAGGACCCGAGCCAGCGGAACCACGACGGCGAGCACCGCAGCCGCCGCACCGACCCGCTCGGCGTCGCCCGCTTCGAGGCGCTCGAGCCGGGCGTGTACGCGTTCCGGATCCGCGGCCCGGTCACGGCCAGCCAGCACGCCTGGCGCGGGCCCGATCGGGAATCGGACAACCAGGGCTGGGTCGAGGTCGTGGCGGTCGACGGCGGCACCGCGGCGCTCGATTTCGTCGTGGAGAGCCGCGGCGGCCTCTTCGGAGCGGTGCGGGAGGGCGGAAGGCCTCTCGCCGGAGCGCGCTTGCGTCTCGTCGATCCCGAGCAGGCCGGGAAGAACGAACAGAACTTCTGGGGCGGCGGGCACGATCCGCTGGCGGCGCTGACCGACTCGGAAGGCTCGTACCGCTTCGACCAGGTCGAGTGCGGCGCCTACACGCTCGAGGTCGTGCACGGCACCCGGAAGATGGTCGCGCGGCTCGCAGTCGAGATCGCCACTCCTCCGCGCGCGTTCGACGTCGACCTCGACGTCGCGGTCATCGAAGGGCGCGTCGTCGGCGAGGACGGCCGCGGCCTCGAAGGGATCGAGGTCCAGTGCCTGAACGCGGACGGGATGAACGAGAGCCAGGGTTCGTGGCGCGTCCTCCTGACCGAGGACGAGGAAGGCGATGCGGACGTCGACTACCGGCAGGAAGTACCGCCCGCGGAGAAGACCGACGCCAACGGAAACTACTCGCTCCGCGGAGTGCGCTCCGGAGAACCCGTCCAGGTCCAGGCCAGCGGCGACCGCGTCATGCCGGAGACGAAGACCGCGATCAAGCTCGGACCCGGCGAGATCCGGCGCCATGTCGATTTCGCCCTCGCGGACGCGGGCGCGATCGAAGTCGTGATGACCGGGAACCCCAGCAGCGGCCGCAGCGGTCATTTCAGGGTGCAAGCGAGCGCGATGCTCGAGGACGGACAGGCGGGCGCCAGCTCCTGGGGGCACGTGGGGACGTGGAATCGCACCAGCCGCCTGGGCTCGCTCGCTCCGGGCCGGTACAAGGTGCAGGTCCACCGCAGCGGGCGGCAGCGCGGGCAGCCAATCCTCGACGTCGAGGTCGAGGTCGTCGTGCGAGAGACCGTCCGGCTCGCATTCCAGGCACCCTAGTCGCTTCCACGATGTCCCGCCTCTACGACGCGATCGTCCTCGACCTGGACGGCACCCTGCTCGACGAGAGCGGCTCGGTCAGCGCCAGGAACCGCGAGGCTCTCCTCGCCGCCGCGGCGGAGGGCGTCGTCGTGATGATCGCGACGGGGCGCTCGAGCCTGTCGGCGCAGCCCATCCTCGAGGACCTCGGCCTGGACACGCCGGCCGTCGTCTTCAACGGCGCCGCGTTGTACGCGCCGCGCGAGCGCAAGATGCTCGAGGAGCGCGTGCTCTCGAACCGGACGCTGGCCCGGTCGCTCGAGCTCGGCCTCTCGCGCGACTGGATGACCGTCCTCATGTGCGCGGACAGGAAGCTCGCGCTCGAGCCCCGGGACGAGATCGAGGCTTCGGCCCTCTCCCTGATGACCGGGCTGCAGTACGTCTCGCGCGCGCAGCTGGCGGCCGAGTTCGTGGTCCGCGTGACGTACTTCTCGCGCGAACACGCGACGTCCGGGCACTTCGGCGACGAGGTCGAGCGCGAGATCGCCCATCCGATCTACCTGACGCATTTCCCCTTGTCCGTGCTCCCGAGTCACCGCCAGAGCCCCCTGCACGTCGTCGACGTTCATCCGCCCTGCCGCGGCAAGGGCGAGGCGCTGCGCATCCTCGAGGAGAACTACGGGATCCCGGCCGCGAGGGTCGTCGCGGTGGGGGACGCGACCAACGACATCCCGATGTTCGAGGCGGCCGGACTGTCGGTCGCGATGGCGAGCGGGATGGAGGAAGCGCGAGCCGCGGCCAAGCGCGTGATCGGCGGCCACGACACGGCGGCGATCGCGGAGCTCGTGGAGGAGATCTTCCTCGCTCCCGCGCGCCGGCCTAGTCCTCCGCAGCCTTCTTCTTCTTCGGCGGCTTCGCGGCGTCCGTGACGGCGGGTTTCTCGGCTCCCTCCGCCGCCTTCGGCGTCTCCGGCTTGGATTCGGAGCTCTCGCCGCGCTTGTAGCTCTCGCTGCGGTAGTCGGTCTGGTAGAAGCCGCCGCCCTTGAACAGGATCCCCGCGCCGGAACCGATCAGGCGCTCGAGCTTCGACTTCTTGCACTTCGGGCAGCGCTTGAGCGCCGCTTCGTGCATGGACTGGAAGCTCTCGAACTGATGGCCGCACGCGGCGCAGCGGTAGTCGTAGGTCGGCACGGGATCACTCCGTCCTGGGGCTCTCGTCGGCGCCGGCGACCCTGACCTGGGCGGGGCGGAGGATCCGGCCCTCGAGCAGGTAGCCGCGACGAAGGACCTCGACGACCGTCCCCGGCTCGACGCCCTCGGCCGGGACGCGCGCCACGCAGTCGTGGAACGCGGGATCGAAGCGGCCTCCCTCGGGAATCGGCCGCACGCCCTCGCGCTCGAGCACCGCGTGGAGCGCGGTCCGGGTCGCCTCGACCCCCGCGTGCAGGTTTCGGCCCTCCTCGGTCGTCACGGGAGTCGCGAGCGCCATGTCGAGGAAGTCGAGGACCAGCAGCAGGTCGCCGAGGATGCCCGTCTTCGCGCGCGCGACCGCGGACTCGAGGTCGCTCTGGAGCCTTCTCCGCAGATTCTGGTAGTCGGCCGTCGCGCGCTTCCAGCTGGCGAGGTACTCGTCGCGCTCGCGCGCGGCCGTCTCGAGATCGCTCCCGCCCTCCGGAGTCTCGGCAGCCTCGACCGGCGCATCGTCTCGAGCTTCCTCCCCGGCGGGCGGTCCCTTCTCGTGCCGTTTCATGCTGCTTCTCCCTGGGCCCAGCTCACTGGAACGTACTCCGAATCCTCTCGAAGAACGACTTCGAGCCCGCGCGCTGCTCCTCGATCTTCCCGAACTCCTCCAGGAGCTCCTTCTGGCGCGCGGAGAGGGAGGTCGGCACCTCGACGAACACCCGGACGAGGAGGTCGCCGCGCTTGTTGCGCGAGCCGCCCTCGAGCTGGGACAGGCCTTGTCCGCGCAGGCGGAAGAGCTTGCCGCTCTGCGTTCCCGCGGGAATGTCGAGCGCCGCCTTCCCGCGCAAGGTCGGGATCTCGACGCCTTTCTTGCCGAGCGCGAGCTGCGCGAAGGTGACCGGGACCTCGCAGATCAGGTCGGCGCCGTTGCGCTTGAAGAACTCGTGCTCGACCTCCTGCACCACGCAGTAGAGATCGCCGCGGCTCGCGCCGGGATCGCCGGCGTCGCCCTGCCCGGGCACGCGCAGTCGAACTCCCTCCTCGATGCCCGGAGGGATCGAGATCTTGACCTCGCTCTTCTGGCTCGTCCGCCCGGCGCCGCGGCAGTCCGCGCAGGGGTGCTCGATCACGGCGCCCTGGCCGCGACAGCGCGGGCAGGTCGTCGCCATCGTGAAGAATCCCTGGTTGCGGTGGATCTGGCCGCGGCCGCCGCAGGTCGTGCAGACCGTCACGGACGTGCCGGGCTTCGCGCCCTTCCCGTCGCACGTGGCGCAGTGCTCGAGGCGGCGCAGCGACACGGTCCGCTCGACTCCCTGGTCGATCTCGACGAGGTTGAGCTCGAGGGCGATCTTCAGGTCGCGTCCGGGCTGCGGACCGGAGCGGCGCCCTCCGCCGAACATCTCGCCGAAGATCCCGCCTCCGAAGATGTCGCCGAAGTTGCGCAGGATGTCCTCGACGTTCGTGAACGTCGGTCCGGCGTACTCGCCCCCGGAACCGAAGGCGCTCGGCCCGAAGCGGTCGTAGCGCGCGCGCTTGTCCGCGTCGCTGAGGACCTCGTAGGCCTCGGCCGCCTCGCGGAAGCGCGCCTCGGCCTGCGCGTCGCCGGGGTTGCGGTCGGGATGGTGCTTCAGCGCCGCCTGGCGGAAGGCCTTCTTGATCTCTTCGGACGTCGCGTTCCGTTCGACGCCGAGGATTTCGTAGTAGTCGCGCTTGTCGGCCATCGGGAGTCGTAGTCTCCACCCCGGCCCGGATGGCGTCGGAGCGGCGGAAAGGCTCCGCCGCTCCGACTTGAGTTCCCGGGCCGGTGCGGAAGCGTCAGGACACGCTGCCTTCGACCTTCGTCTTCTCTTGCTTGAGCTCGGTGACCATCGAATCGGTCGTCAGGAGCAGGCCGGCGATCGACGCGGCGTTCTGGAGCGCGCTGCGCACGACCTTGGCCGGATCGACGATCCCGGACTTGAACATGTCGACGTACTCGCCGGTGAGCGCGTTCCAGCCGGCCGATCCGCCCTTCTCGCGCACGTTCTCGACGACCACGGGGCCGTCCTCGCCCGCGTTCATGGCGATCTGGCGCAGCGGAGCCTCGAGCGCCTTCTCGACGATCAGCGAGCCGAAGCGCTCGTGGCCCTCGAGCTTCAGCTTCTTGACCGCCTCGGTGGCGCGCAGCAGGGCGACGCCGCCGCCCGGCACGATGCCCTCCTCGATCGCGGCGCGCGTGGCGTTCAGCGCGTCCTCGATGAGGTCCTTCTTGGCCTTCATCTCGGCCTCGGTCTTGCCGCCGACCTTGATCACGGCCACGCCGCCCGAGAGCTTCGCGAGGCGCTCCTCGAGCTTCTCGCGGTCGTAGTCGGACTTGGTGGCCTCGATCTGGACGCGGATCTGGCTGACGCGGTCGGCGATGTCCTTCTTCGATCCGCCGCCGCCGATGATCGTGGTGGAGTCCTTCGTGATGCGGATCTTCCGCGCCGAGCCGAAGTGCTCCGCCTTGACCTTCTCGAGGGGCAGGCCGAGTTCCTCCGTGACCGCGGTGCCGCCGGTCAGCACGGCGATGTCGCCGAGGTAGGCCTTGCGGCGGTCGCCGAAGCCGGGCGCCTTGACCGCGCAGACGTTCAGGACGCCCTTGAGGCGGTTGATCACCAGGGTGGCGAGCGCTTCGCCTTCGATGTCCTCGGCGATGATGAGCAGGGGCTTGCCGGTGCGCGCTGCGGCTTCGAGGACGGGCAGGAACTCGCGCACGTTCGAGATCTTGCGGTCGTACACGAAGACGAGCGCGTCCGTGAGCTCGGCCGTGAGCTTGGCGAGGTTCGTGGCGAAGTAGGGGGAGAGGTAGCCCTTGTCGAAGGCCATGCCCTCGACGACCTCGACCACGGTTTCGAGGCCGCTGGCCTCCTCGATCGTGATCACGCCCTCGTCGCCGACCTTCTCGAAGGCACCGGCGAGCATCTCGCCGACCTCGGAGTCGTTGTTCGCGGCGAGCGAGCCGACGGCCTTCTTCTCCTCGCGGGTCTTCACCTTGCGCGACTGGGAGCGGACGGATTCGACCGCGGCCGCGACGGCCTTTTCGATGCCGTTGCGCAGGTCGATCGTGCTGACGCCCGTCGCGACGTACTTCAGGCCCTCGTTGAAGATCGCCGAGGCGAGCACGGTCGCGGGCGTCGTGCCGTCGCCCGCGACGTCGTTGGTCTTGTTGGCCACTTCGAGGACGAGCTTGGCGCCCATGTTCTCGAAGGGGTCCTCCAGGTCGATCTCCTTCGCCACGGAGACGCCGTCCTTGGTCACGGACGGGGCTCCGAACGACTTCTGGAGGATCACGTTGCGTCCCGCCGGTCCCAGCGTGACGCGCACGGTGCGCGCGAGCTTCTCGATGCCGGCGCGCATCTTGGCGTGTGCGTTTTCGTCGAACAGGATCTGCTTGGCCATGTGCTTGTGGTTCCTTCTCGCTCGTGTTTCTTGGTCTCGTCGTCGCTCGGGATTGGCTGGCGCCTAGAAATCCATGCCGCCGCCCATGCCGCCCATCCCGCCCATCTCGTCGTCCTCGCCCATGCCGCCGCCCGGGCCGCCGGGGCCCTTCTTCTTGGGCTCGGGCTTGGCCGCGATCAGCGCGTCGGTCGTCAGGAGGAGGCCGGCGACGCTCACCGCGTTCGTGAGGGCCGTCTTCGTCACCTTGGCCGGATCGACGATCCCGAGCTCGAGCATGTCGCCGTACTCGCCGCGCAGCGCGTCGAAGCCCCAGGAGGCCTTCTTCTCCTTGAGGACGCGGTGCGCGACCACGGTGCCGTCGAAGCCCGCGTTCTGGGCGATCTGCTGCAGCGGGCGCGCCAGCGCCTCGTGCAGGATGTCGAGGCCCATGTTGTAGTCCTCGTCGTCGTCCTTCCGGAGCGACTTCAGCGCCGTGCGCGCGCGCAGGAGGGCCACGCCCCCGCCGGGGAGGATCCCGCTCTCGACGGCCGCGCGCGTCGCGTGCAGCGCGTCCTCGATCAGGGCCTTGCGTTCCTTGACTTCGGTGTCCGTCGCGCCGCCGACGTTGATCTGGGCGATGCCGCCGGTGAGCTTCGCCAGGCGCTCCTGGAGCTTCTCCTTGTCGTAGTCCGAGGTCGTCTCCTCGACCTGGCGTCGGATGAGGGCCACGCGGTCCTGGACCGCCTTCCGGTCTCCCGCGCCGTTCACGATGGTCGTGTTGTCGTTGTCGATCGTGACGCGCTTGGCGGTTCCGAGGTCCTTGAGCGTGAGCTGGTCGAGCTCGACACCCTCGTCCTTCATGACGGCTTTCGCGCCGGTCAGCACTGCGATGTCCTCGAGCATCGCCTTGCGGCGGTCGCCGTAGCCGGGCGCCTTGACGGCGCAGGAGACGACGATGCCGCGCAGCTTGTTCACGACGAGGGTCGCGAGCGCCTCGGACTCGACGTCCTCCGCGATGACGAGCAGGGGACGGCCGCTGGCCTTCACCTTCTCGAGCAGGGGGAGGAGCTTCTGGACCGAGGAGATCTTGTTCTCGTGGACGAGGATCAGCGGCTTCTCGAAGACGACTTCCATCGTCTGCGGATCGTTCACGAAGTGCGGGGAGAGGAAGCCGCGGTCGAACTGCATGCCCTCGACGATCGTGACGTCGGTCTCGAGCGTCTTGCCGTCCTCGACGGTGATCACGCCGTCCTTGCCGACCTTGTCCATCGCGTCGGCGATCAGCTTGCCGGTCGCCGGATCGTTGTTGGCCGAGATCGTGGCCACCTGGCGAATTTCGTCGTTCTTCGCGACCTTGCGGGCCGACTTGTCGAGCTCGGCGGAGATCGCCTGCGCCCCGTCGCGCAGCGCCTTGTTGAGGCGGGCGGGGGAGGCGCCCGCGGTGATCGCCCGCAGGCCCTGCGTAAAGATCGCCTGGGTCAGGAGCGTCGCCGTCGTCGTGCCGTCGCCCGCGACGTCGCTGGTCTTGCTCGCGACTTCCTTCACGAGCTGGGCGCCCATGTGCTCGTAGGGATCCTGGAGCTGGATCTCCTCGGCGACCGTGACGCCGTCCTTGGTGATCGTCGGCGCGCCCCAACCCTTGTCGAGGATCGCGTTCCTACCGCGGGGTCCGAGGGTGGAGACAACCGCCTTGGCGAGCTTCTCGACGCCGCGGCGGATCGCCTCGCGCGCGTCGGACTCGAACACCATCTGCTTGGCCATGGATCCTTCTTCTCTCGATTGTCGGGCTGGGTCGGGGGTGACGGAATGGAACCGGCGCAACGTGCGAGGCCGGTCGAGCGCCGCGCGAAGGCAAGAAGGGTGCCGCTACCTGTGGAGCGCGGCAAGTGCTTGAAGACCAGGGAGTTGATGTACATCCACCCGATCGGATTCGCTGCCTCTTTGGCAGCGGGCGGGGGGCGCTCCGGTTCCCTCTGCCAACTTGACAGCAGCCCTGACCCGTCCGCAGGTGTTAGTTAGTCGGTCCGAACATGAGCACCCCGATCACGATCCTCCTCCTCGCGCTTGCGCTCCCCGGGCCCCGCGTCCAGTCCGGCGGGGTCCGGGTGATCCTGGAATCAGCGAGCGGCGAGGTGAAGACGCGCGACCTCGCAGGCTTCGACACCTCCGATCCGCGTGAGTTGGGTGCGCAGATCGTCCGCTTCGAGGGCCTGACGCCACCCCGGGCTCCCGCGCTGGACGCAGACCGCGCCGAGGTGACCCTCCACGGCGGGGACCGCCTCTTCGGGCGGCTGCGCGGCGGCCGGGCGGAGCTGATCGGCCTCGAGGTGGTCGGCGGCGTCCATCTCGGCCTCGCGCTCGACGAGATCGCGAGCCTCGTCTTCCCCGAGCGGATCCCCAAGCTCGGCTCGGTCGCGCCCGTGGCGGCCGAAGAGGGGGATCGCATCTACCGCCGCGCCGGAACCGGGCTCGACGTGATCGACGGGGGCATCGAGGAGTTCACGGCCGACGGCGTGAAGATCCACGGGGAGAGCGTCGGCGACAAGACGATCTCCTGGTCTGAAGTCGCGGCTCTCTTCGTCGAGGAGCTCGGGGAAGGGCCCGCGGCCCGGGCGGACCGCGGGGTCCCCGTCGCGGTCGACCTGGCCGACGGAGGCCGGCTGCGAGGCGCGCTCACGAAGCTCTCCGAGGCCGGCTGCTCGCTCCTGACGCTGAACGGCGAGAAGGTCCTCGTGCCCCTCGCGGCCGTCGAGCTCCTGTTCGTCGACGACGGCGCGGCCGTATTCCTCTCGGCGATCGAGCCCGCGGAAGCTCCGCCGAGCCTGCCCTTCGGCGACGACCTCGGCATGCTCTGGCCTCCCCGCGTCGATCGTTCCGTGCTCGGAGGACGCCTCGCCGCCGGCGGTCGGCCTTTCGCGCGCGGGCTGGGGGTCCACGCACCCAGCCGGATGATGTGGAAGCTCGACGGGAGCTGGAAGCACATGCGCGCGCTCGTCGCGGTCGACGACGAATCCCGCCGCCTGCCCTGGCACGGTTCGGTGGTCTTCCGCGTGAAGATCGACGGCCAGACGCGCTTCGAGAGCCGCGAGCTTCACGCGGGCGATCCGCCGGTCCCCACCGGGACCCTCGATTTGGCCGGGGCGAAGGAGCTCGTCCTCGAGGTGGATCCCTCCGACGGTTCCAGCGTCGCCGACCGGGCGGACTGGCTCGCGCCGGTCCTCTGGCGCTAGCCCGCATCTCTCACCACGAGTCGGCTGCGACGACGCAACTGCCGGCGTCTGCGGCGTCAGGCTCGGTCGGCCTCCTCGGCGACCTTACCAGGTCGCCTGTGGTGGCCTCGGTCGCCTTCCTTG
>JBJXFB010000181.1:0-10019 GCA_046155895.1 Planctomycetota bacterium
CCGGCCTCGGTAGTCGGCAGGTCCGAGGTCACGGGGCGAGGCGCATGCGGGGCGGGCTGCTCGGAGGCAGCCGAGTCGCCGTCGGATTGAGGTCGGTCCCCATCGCCCCGCGCTCCGCGGCGGCGGCGGCCGCCGCGCGAACCGCGCCGGCGCCGGCGCTTCTCGCCGGGGCTGCCTGGAGCGCCCCCGCCTGTCGCTGGAGAGTCGACCAAGCCTGCACCAAAGCCCGCGGCGGGGAAGGTATCGTCCTCGGTTCGGTGCTGGCGGCGTTGGTGCACGCGGCCGGTCGGCGGCGAGGCGGGGACAGCCTCGGGCGCACGCAGGAATGAGTTGGAATCAGATCGTTCGTTGGGACGCCCCATGGCGTCCGAGAGGTCTACCGTCATTGTCAATGGACTCGATTCGGGTCCGCAGGTCGACTCGCCCCTCGGCATGCTTGAGACGCCGCGCGCCCTGCGCGTCAGACGTCCTGCTCGTTCGGAAAGGGCTCCGGAAGGATTCCGGGCCGCGTCCGCGTCGAGGCGGGGAAGCGCCGGCCGTGCCTCTCCAGATCAGGCGTTGCCGATCCGGGGCGGTTGCGCGGGCTTCCGTGAGGCTGCGAACCTCGCGTAGGTGAGTTTGGATTCGGAGACCCGAAGGGCCTCCGAGGAAGATCGATGTCGGCGCGACTACAGGCCGCGCCGCTGTTCGGGTCTGGGGGCCGCCGCGATCGGAGGATCAGCGCCGGCGTTCCTCGACCGGCCGGGTCGGCCGATCGACGCCCTAGGATTCACTATCGACCGCCCGGAGTCGAACCAAGAGTCCACAGTTTTCCACAATTCCGGCCCGCAGGGCCCCCGGAGGCTCCCGTGAGCCCCCCCAGGGTCCCGGAGGAATGAGAAAGGCCCCGGTCCACGACGTGGACCGGGGCCGATCGATCGAATCCCGAGGCGGAGGTCTACTCCGGTCGCGCGGGTTCCTCAGCGGGTGCCCCCGCCTCCGCGGCGCTGATCATGTGGTTGATCTCGTCCTTCAGCTTGGTGCGCCGACGCTGAAGCTCCTGGCGCAGCAGGAAGTCCGTGTCCTCGCTCGAGTGGACGATCGAGGGCGTCAGGAACACGAGCAGGCTGCGGCGGTCGCGCGAGTGGACCTTGTGCTTGAAGAGGAGGTCGCCGATCAGCGGGATGTCCCCGAGGATCGGGACCTTCGACTTCGTCTCCGTGTCCGAGTCGGTGGTCAGGCCGCCGATCATGACCGTCTTGCCGCTGTCGACCATCATGGTGGACACGATCGTCGAGCTGCGCGTGCGCGGGAGCGCGATCGCGCCTTCCAGACCCGAGGCGCCGACGATGAACACGTCGAAGCCCGCGGGAGCGATCGTCGACTGGCCCGTGCCCGAGAGGCTCGTCTCCTTCGGGATCACTTCCATGCGGATCTTCTGCGTGCCGGGGATCACGTTGGGCTTGATCAGGAGCTGGAAGCCGACCTCGACGGGCGAGCCGGAAGCTTCCGTGACGGACAGCTGCAAGCCGCCCGACTGTCCCTGCTCGGTCTTGGCCTCGGCGTAGCGGATCGTCTCGCCGACGAAGATCGTGGCCTCGCTGCCGTCGATCGCGAAGATCTTGGGCGCCTGGATCACTTCGGCCTTCGTGTCGCGCTGGAGCAGGCGCAGCGTGGCCTGGACCTGCTGGAAGCTCAACGCGCCGAAGATCGTATCGGGCACGAACGTGTCGCCGCCGTTCAGCGCCGGGTCGACGTAGGGACCCCGGCCGTTCGGGCTGGCGATCAGCCAGTCATCCCAGCCGCCGGAACCTTCGTTGAACGGGAACGTGATCGGGATCGCGCCGCCGGTCATGGAAACCTGGGGTCCCGCATCGCCGTAGTCGACGCCGAGGTTCAGGACGTCCAGGTTGGTCGTCGTGACGAACTTCACGTCGCAGAACACCTGGAGCGGCTCGACGTCGAGCCGAGTCAGGAGCTCCTTGATCGCGTCGTGGACCTGGACCGTGTCGCGGACGACGATCGCGTTCTGCGAGTCGACGTAGTCGAGCACGCCGAGGTTCGGAGTCAGGGCCTTGGACAGCGACGCGAGGATCGTGAAGGTCTTCGCGACGTCCTGGGTCGATTGGGTGGCTTGCTGCTGCTGCTGCTGCTGGGGCGTCTCGACGAAGTTCGACTTCAGGATGGGCTTGTACAGGCTCTTCGGCCGCAGGTACCGGAACTGGTACGTGCGCGTGACTTGCTGGTCCTGGAGCTTGATCGGATCGACCACGCGCAGCACGCCGTGACCTTCCTCCACGACCGTGAAGTTCAGGGTCTTCGCCACGACGTCGAGCGCCTCGCGCCAGGGCACGCCGTTGAAGCGCACGGAGATGGTCCCCGTGACCTCGGGCGCCATGACGATGTTCGCGCTCCCGTACTTGGCGATCGTGTCGATCACCTGGCGGATGTCGGAGTTCGGGAACTCGAACGTGACCCGCTGCGGCAGCGTGATCGCGAGCACTCCCGCCGTGCGGAGCTCGACGATCGCGCCGACCTTCTCGGCCACGAGATCGAGAGCATCGCGCCAGGGGACATCCAGGAGCTCGATGGAGATGGGCTCCTTCGAGATCGCCTTGTCCCCCGCGTCGATGATCACGATGTTCGCCCCGGAACGGTTGCGCAAGTCCGCAACGACGTCCTCGAGCGTCCGATCGGCGACGTTCAGGTTCACCCGGGCCTCGAGGCTCGGCGCCTGTCCCTGGGCCTGGGCCCCGGGCGTCGACACCGAGAACACGAGCACTGCAGCCAACACACCAGACAGTCTGTTCACAGCCATCCCTCGATTCGTTGGCTCGGGGCTAGAAGCGCCGAGCGAAGATGATGCCTCGGAAAATGAATTCGATTTCGTCGGGGCGGATGGCCCGCACCAGGAGCTCCTGGTCGAGCATGTCCCCGACGCCCACGGACTTGCCGTTGATCAACACGCTCGAGATCCCGCCGTCACCGACGGCGAGACCGCCGACCTTCAGGTCGATCTTCTGGAACTCGATCACCGTCTGCGCCTGCGCGGCCATCTGCCGCAACCGGTCGACCAGCGGCTTGCGCAGCGGATCGCGGTCGGCCAGGGCGAGCTGGGCGGACACGGCCTGGAAAGCATCGACCACCAGGTTGTATTCCCCGGCCGCCTCGTGGCTGGCCATGGCGGTCTCGATCTCGCGCAGCTTGTTCGCGCTCGGGCCCTCGGACTCCGTCCGCGCCAGGTCTTTCTGGAGGCGGGCCAGCGAGTCGACGACCTCGATCTTCAGCCGCCGCTCGGAGGGCAGGTAGCGGATCGACTTCTCGTCGACGATGCGCCGCACCTCTTCGTCGAGCTTGGCCAGCGACGTCTCGAGGTCGGCGCGCGTGGTCAGCTCGCCGATCGCGGTGTCGGCCGCCTTGAAGATGTTCCACAGCTCGAGCACGGCCTTCGTGCGCTCCACCAGCTGCTGGACGACCTCCATCTGCTCCTGCACGGTGAGCGAGCTCTCGCCGTCGCCGAGCAGGGGCACGCGCGGGTCGATCCAGGGATCGCGCCGGCCACGGGCCCCGCGGTAGGTGTAGGTCGACAAGGCCAGGGTCGCCCGCCGGCGGTCGATCTCTCCCGACAGCATGTCGCGCTTGCGCTCGTAGTTGTCGATCTTGATCGGCTTGGCGTCCTTCTGCGGCTCGTAGACGTAGGTCTCGATGTCGACCTGCATCTTGTGCGCCGGCTGCGTGTTCTTCTCGGACTGCTGCTGCTCCCGCGTGGCGGCCGTGATGTGGAAGTCCGGGACGCAGATCAGTCGGCGGTGGTTCTCGGTCAGGTCGAGGAAGTCCAGGTACTGGAAGGCGTCGGCGTCGAGCGAGAGGGTGTAGGCGACCTTCGTGAAGTCGCCCTTGTCCCGGTCGTTGTCGATCTTCTTCTTCAGGCCGGTGATCCGGACGCCGGACTCCTCGGAGAACTTCTGGAAGGTCCGGACGAGGTTGTTCACGTCGTCGGTGTCGGGGAGGATCTTCTTCATCACCTCCGACAGCTCGCGAAGGACGATGACCTCTCGCTCGAGGGTGCCCGTGCCCTCGATCAGCTTGCGAGAGCTCTCGATGTTCACGTGGATCCCTTCGACTTCCTGGCGGGCGATCTCGATCTTCCCGTACTCCCTCCAGACCATGAATCCGGTGGCGCCGGCGAGGGCGACGCCGCCGGCGATGAAGCCGATCCACTTCTTGTGAGAACTCATCGAGGCTCCTCCTGCGTGCTCGTGCCCTGGCCGCCGGGGGTGGCGGGGGCGTCGGTCTTGCGAGTCGGCTCGGTCTTGCCGGAGTGATCCGTCCCCGGCTCCGTGCCGGTGTCCGCCGGCGTGCCCGTCCCGCCGCCCGTTCCCGTCTCCCCTTCAGCCTCGGCCGGCGTCTCGGGGCGGGAGAGATTCTTGAGGCGCTCGGCCGCGCCCTTGGCGCGCTCCTCCGGTCCCTTCAGGGAGAGCGAAAGCGGGAAGGACCAGGCGACCGGCGGCACGAGCGTGTCGTCGACCAGGGTCTGCGTGCCCTCGGGGGGCGCCGGCTTCTCGAAGTCGTCGACGAACGCCGAGCCCTCCAGGTCCTCGAGGAAGTTGGCGACCTGCGCGAACTTCTCCGAGCCCGAGTGGCCGTTCGCGCGCACGGATCCGAAGTTCTTGCCGTTCGGGTCCTTCGCGGAAGTCACGGTCAGGTCGTCCAGCCAGACGAGGTGCCGCGAGCCGTCGCCGCCCGCGTTGGCGACGTCGATCAGCTCGTCGAGCTTGCGCGTCCAGGAGATGCGGTTCGAGGTGATCGACGCGAGGGTCTTCTCGCGCGACTTGTACTGCTTGCTCTCGGATTCGAGCGAATGGAAGTACTTGACCTGCGGCGTCAGTCCGTCCATCTCGAGCTGGAGGGTCGTGCGCTCGGTCTCGACCTTGGCCCGGATCCCGAACACGGTCCAGCCCCACCAGGCGGCCAGCCCCGCGTTGAACGCGACGACGAAGCCCATGGCGACCAGCATCTTGATGGGAGTCCGCGCCTTCTTGCGGTACTCCTCGGGAAGCAGATTGATCCGGATCATGATGCACGCACCCTCGAGGCAAGGCCCACGGCCACCACCAGCGTGGAGGCCCAGGCTTCCAGTTCCTGGACGTCGACCGAGGAAGCGTCCACGCGGAGACCCTCGAGAGGGTTCCACATCCGCGTGGTGCGTCCGGTCGTCTGTTCGATGAAGGTCGCGGTACCGGGCGCGAGCATCCCGCCGCCGGAGATCAGGATCTCGGACACCTGCACGCCGGAGTGGTGCTCGACGTAGTCGAGGGACAGCGAGAGCTCGCTCGTCAGGTCCTCGAGGACCGGCGTGATCGCGACGTTGACGTCGTGCTCGTGGGTCTCGCTGTCGCGCTTGATCACCTCGGCCTCGGCCGGGGTGACGGACAGGCGGCGGGCGACGGCCTGCGTCATGTCGGACCCGCCGACGTTGATCTCGCGGCTGAAGCACGTCTCGCCGCCGCAGAGGACGTTGATCGACGTGCGCGATGCGCCGACGTCGACGAGCGCGATGCCGCGCGTCTCCCCCTCCTCGAGCTCTCCGCCGGGAAGGCTGCAGAGCTCCCACGCATTCGCGAGGGCGAAGAGGTCGACGTCGATCGCGACGGGCGTCAGGCCCTGTCCCTGGAGGAACGAGATCCGCTCCTCGACGACCTTCGTCTTGCACGCGGCGAGCAGCGTGGTCATCTGCTCCCCTGTCCGGCCGTCGGCGTCCTGCACGGTTCCCGAGGGCGGGCGCCGGAGGGCCTGGCAGTCGAGGACGACTTCCTCGAGCTCGAACGGGAGGTACTTGTCCGTTTCGAAACGGATGGCGTGCTTGAGGTCGTTCTCCGACATCTTGGCCATCGGCACGTAGCGCACGACGACGGACTGTCCGGAGACGCCCGTCACGACCTTCTTGCTCTTGAACTTGCCGTTGCGGAACACGGCCGCCACGGCATCGACGGGGCTGCCCCCGGTGGGGATCTCGGCGCGGGCGAAGCCGGTGACCACGGGCTCGGGGCCCTGCATCGTGATCTCCACGGCCTTGACGACCGAGCTGCCGAGGTCGAGCCCGACGACGCTCTTATTCTTGCGAAACACGGGTGTGCCTTGCTCTTCCCTTGCGGTGGAGGTCCTGAGAGGACGCTGGTGCGTCGCTGCTCGGGGGATCCGGCAGCCGGCAAACCCTTCGACCTGGAGGCGGCCCGAGGTTTAGCCCGGGGACGGAATCCCCCCCTCCGCCCGGCCGAGATCCGCATCCCTGGGAATGGGTCCCGCACCCCGCGGGAGGGTCCCTGCCCGTTCCCGGGGCTCAGTCGGTCTCGTCGAAGCCCCTTTCGAAGAGCTTGGCGATCTTGGCGATGAGAAGGTCGGCGTCCTTCCCGGACGCGCGCAGGTGGACCTCGGTATGGCAGGGAGCGCACAAGGTCATGAGCCCGAGGATGCTCTTGCCGTTCACGCGGTTCGCTCCGCACGAGACCGTGAGTTCGCTCTCGAAGGCGGATGCGGCCTTGACGATCGCGTGGCAGGGACGCGCATGGAGGCCGGAGGAGTTCGTCAGACGAACGGTGCGTTCCACTTCCACGAGCCGGGCCCTCGAGTCGTCCGTGAGCTCCGCGCGAGCGCGCACGCTAGATCGCGGACTTCTCCCGGAGCAGGTCGACGAGCTCCGTCTTGGTCTTCACGCGCAGCGCGAAGCTGCGGAAGTCGGCGTCCCGGGAGATCCGGGCGATCCAGCGCATCATCTCGAGGTGCTGGTTGGGGTCGTGCGAGGCGCTCTTCGAGTCCGGACGCAGCACGGTGAAGAGCAGCCGCACCGGGGCCCCGTCGACCGCCCCCCAGGTGAGCCCCTCGGGATGGACGGAAAGGCTGCAGACCGCGCGGTCGAGTCCGGAGAGCTTCACGTGCGGGATGGCCACGCTCATTCCCACGCCGGTCGAGGCCGTGCGCTCGCGCTCGAGCAGGGCCTTCTCGGCCTCGGAGGCCATCGCCTGGGAGAGAACGCCGGCCTGGACGAGGTTCGAAACGACCTCGAGGAGCGCCTCCTCCTTCGTGAGAGCGTGGAGCCGGAGGCTGCAGGCCTTGGGCCTGAACTGCTTCCAGTGGTTCAGCGCCACGGGTTGACCGCTGGGTCTCAACGCGCGGATCGACCTCGGCGACGATCGGCGGTCCGTTTCTCGTTCTGCCGCTTCAGGAGGCGCTCCATCCGCTCGATCGCCTCCTCGAGGGCCGATCCGAAGGCGCTGCCGCGGGCATCGACCACCAGGACGGCCCCTCGCGCGACGTGGGCGACGATCTCCACGCGGTGCTCGTCGCGCTGGCGCTCCAGCAGCGCGCGCATCGAGACGATCCGATCGTAGAACTTCACGAGGTGCTGCAGCTTCTGCTCCACCTGGTCGCGAGCGGTCACGGGGTAGTCGTGGTGAAGGATGGAAACCTGCGGTTGCATTCCGGACCTCCAGGGCCTGTAGGGCGCCGACCCTTGCGGGAGCGCGCGTGTCTGCGGGTGCCGTCGGCTCGTGAGCTCTCCTGGCCATGCGAGCCCGGCTCGAGTCCCGTCAGGATGGTCCTCGAATCCATTTTCCTGACGGTCGTAGGGATCATCGGCAGCCCGGACACTCATACCTTGGGGCGAACCGTGGATCCGGTCAAGGCCCGCGCCACGAACACGGGCTCGGGGTACTGGACCGAAAGCAGGTACAGCCCGGCGGCCGGAGCGGTCGGTCCCGTGATCTTCCTTTCCCCGGTCTCGAGCGCTCGGCGGACGACATTGCTCGAGAGGCGGCCGCGCCCCACGTCGAGCAGGGTTCCGGCGATGGTCCGGACCATGTTGTAGAGGAAGCCGTTCGCCTGGACGACGAAGGACAGGCTTCCCTGCCGGGGCAGGAAGTGGATCCGCTGCACCTCGCGGACGGTCGAGGCGCGCGGGGAGCCCGTGCTCGAGAAGGCCCGGAAGTCGTGGCGGCCGAGCAGCGCCTGGGCCGCGACCCGCATGGCCCCGAGATCGAGGCCGTAGGGCGTCCAATGCGATCGGCCGTGCCCGAAGGGCGAAGGGAAGCGCGAGGTCTCGGTGCGGTACAGGTAGCGCTTCGAAACGGCCTGGAAGCGCGCGTGGAAATCCTCGCGGCAGGTCTCGAGGCCCCGCAGCACGACGCTCTCCGGCAGATGAGCGTTCAAGGCGAAGAGGAGGCGCTCGTCCTCGAGGCGCGTTTCGACGTGCGCGTGGGCGACCTGACCCAGGGCGTGGACGCCCGTGTCGGTCCGTCCCGCGCCGTGCACCGTCGCGTGGCGGGAGGTGACGGACAGGATCGCCTCCTCGAGGGTCTCCTGGACCGAGACGAAGCCGTCCTGCCGCTGCCAGCCGAAGTACTTCGACCCGTCGTAGCTGATCAGGAAGCGGACGTTGCGCACGATCACGAGCGACGGCGGACAGGACGGCGATCGGCCAGGGCGTCCTCGAGTACGCCCTTGTGGAGGTACTCGATCGCGCTCCCGGCCGGAAGCCCGCGTGCCAGGCGAGTCACGACGGGCGGGCTGCGCTCCGCGCGGGTGAACGCCGCGTGGAGCGCGTCCAGGACGAGGCCGGCCGTCGCTTCCCCCTCGGCGTCGGGATCGGTCCCGAGGATCACCTCGCGCAGATCCTCCTTCTTCACGCGGGCGACGAGCCGCTCGATCGTCAGGTGCTCGCGCTCCGTCCCCTCTCCGGGATGGAACGCCCCCATGAGGACGTGGTA
Source organism: Planctomycetota bacterium (assembly GCA_046155895.1). Lineage (GTDB taxonomy): Bacteria > Planctomycetota > UBA1135 > UBA1135 > DASYPQ01. Next base: position 8,742 of record JBJXFB010000181.1, read on the forward strand.
CCGGCCGCGGAAGGCGCCGGATCTCTCGATGGCCTCGACGTGGCGCGGCTCCTCGACGACGCACAGGAGACCCGCATCGCGTTTCTCGTCCGCGCAGATCGGACAGGGGTCGGTCTCCGCGACGTTGCAGCAGACGCCGCAGCGCCGCGTGCCCGTGACGGCCCGGTCGATCGCGCGCGAGAGCTCCCGGGCTCGGGGATCGGCGAGCACGTGGAACGCCAGGCGCTCGGCGCTGCGCCGCCCGATCCCGGGGAAGCGCTCGAAGGCGGCCACGAGTTCCTCGAGAGGCTCGGGATAGGCCATGGCGCCAGACCTTGCTCAGAAGAGGCCGGGGAGGTTCAACCCGCCCGAGACCCGGCCGATGCGCTCCTCGCGGAGCGCGGTCGCCTTCGTCTGCGCGTCCCGGGCCGCGGCGAGCACGAGTTCCTCGAGCATGCCCGGATCCCGGCCTCCGAGCGCCTCCGGCTGGATGTGGACCGCCAGGATCTTCCCGTCGCCGTCCACCTCGACCCGCAGCGCTCCCCCACCGGCGCTGCCCTCCACGCGCGCCGACTTGAGGTCCTCGCGCGCCCGCTCGAGGTCCTTCTGCATCTTCTGGGCCTGCTTCAGGAGATTGCCCATGTCGCCGAACGCGCCGCTCATGACTCCTCCTCGATCTTGCCGCCGAAGGACTCCGCGACCTGGCGGGTGAAGAGATCGGCGGAAGACCGCTTCGGAGGGCCGCCCGCCTCGCCGATCACCAGGGACGCCTGGCAGGGAGCTCCCACGATCCTCGAGAGCGCGGAGGAGACGAGGCGGGCGTTCCGGGGCTCGGCGACGATCGCGCGCTCATCCTCCCGCAGCGCGGCGAGGCGGATGGTCGCGGCGCCGGGACCGCGGCTCTCGAGCTTGCCCTTGGCGCGCAGGATCTCGCCGAGCGTGCGCGCCTCGGCCTCGAGCATCCCGAGCAGCGCGGGCCATTCCTCGGACCGCGCCGGCGGCGCGGCGGCGGCCGGAGCAGCCTGTTCGGCCGCCCGCGGCTTCGCGGGAGCCGGGATCGTCGCAGGTCGCGAGGTGCCCCCGGCGAGACGCGCTTCGAGAGCGAGCAGGCGCGCCTGGAGCTCCTCGAGCCCGATCGACGTCTCCGCGCGGCAGAGATCGAGCAGCGTCGCCTCGAGGATCCACCGCGCTGAGACTTGGCGGAGCATCTCGATCCGCTCGCGCGCGCGCAGCAGTTCCGCGAGCCAGATCTCGAGCCGGTCGCAGCCGAGGCGCGCGAAGCGCGCGCGCGCGCGGCGC
>JBJXFB010000186.1:0-15470 GCA_046155895.1 Planctomycetota bacterium
TGAGAATTCTCCTCGAGCAAAGCCCAGGAGGGCCTGCTCGACCTCACGACTCGCGCGCGGCGCTACGGTGGCAGGTGATTCCGAGAATTCCGGAGCGTGGCACCCACACGGAAGCCAGGCAGAAACAAGCTCTTCAGGCCCCGAGCCGGAACTTGCGCCCGGGATTGGGGATCGCGAGGACGGGCCGATCCGATCGCTTGATCACCGAGTGCGCGACGCCCCCGATCACGGCGGGGGCGAGCCCGGTGCGCCCGTGCGTGCCGATCACGATCAGATCGGCGTCCAGCGAGAGCTCGAGGATCCCCTCGATCGGATCGCCGTCCAGGAAATCCGAGGAGTGTTCGACTCCCTGCCAGTCGAAGGCCGAGGTCGCCGCCTCGAAGGCGCTTCGCTCTTTGTCGCGGATGTCGGGGATCGAGATCGACGGGACGAAGCCCAGGGGATCCGGCGCCGCCGCCCCGTACAGGGCCGCGGCATCGAAAAAGTGGAGGGCGCGGACGGATGCCCCGAGGGCTTTCGCGAGCGAGCAAGCCGTGGCCAACGCGCGCAGGCTGTCCTCGGACAGGTCGATCGGGGCGAGAATCCTGCCGATCGCGCGCAGGGGCCTGGACTGGATCCACACGGGCAGGTTCCCCTTGGCGAGCACGGCGCGCGCCGTGCTCCCGAAGTCGACCAGTCCTCGCTTGCGGTGGGCGCCGAGCACGATCCATCCGACTCCCTGCTCGCGCGCGGCCTCGAGCAGCGCCGCGGCCGGTGGACCCGGCACGACGCGCAGGGAATCCGCCTTCCTCGGGTGCGGTCGCGATTCCGCGAGCGCCTGGACGTGCTCGTCGACGCCCTCGAAGGCGCGGCGCATCATCGCCTCCGCGGCCTTCGGCCCATGGGCGGGGTCGCTCGACATCCAATGGAAGAGCGGCATCCGAACGGCATGGACGACGTGGACCTTCGCGTTCAGGCGAGCGCCGAGATCGAGGCCCGCCCTCACGGCGTGATCGGACGATCCCCCCTCGCCGACACCGACGAGGAGAGCGGAAGGAAGAACTCCACAGGGAGCTTGGTGCTGGCTCATCGATTCATTCCGAGGGGCGCGCCTGCCGGCCCCGCGCGCGCGAGGCGACACGGGGACGCGAGACCTGAGCGAGCGTCTTCGCGATTCGGCCGACCGCGATCGGGTCGCCGGACGTCTCCCGTGCGATGTCGTCGAGCGAGAGGATGCCCACCAGGCGCCCAGTCGGTTCGATGACCGGGAGGCGCCGCACCCGCCGCAACGCCATGGTGCCCTCCGCATCCGCGAGGGAATCCGCGGCTCGGCAGACGTGGATGCCGCTGCTCATCGCGTCGGAGACCTGGAGCATCTGGAGAGGACGGAGCGTCCTCACCGCGCACAGGCACACGTCACGGTCCGTGACCATGGCGAGGGGCTTCTCCTCCTCGTCGACGACCACGACGCAGCCGCAATCGTGGTCCTTCATCATGCGGGCCGGGACGTCCAGTCCGTCCGCAGGACGGCAGACGCGGACGGCGCGACTCATCACTTGTTGGACTCTCATGCCGGTCTCGCTTGGTTCCAGGAAGCTGACCCCAGTATCGATGCCTAGGGGTCGGATCGGACATACCGCGACGTGCGTAGTGGAGCTTTCGACGAGTACGTAGGGCCCGCTCGCCAGAACCAGGCTGCCCGTGGCGCCCAGGACTCCTCCAGTCCGAGCCCGGTCGGCACCGGGTGGAACACCCTCCTCGGCCATCCCTGGGTCCGTTCGGGATCGAGCCCGTGGTCCCGGATGGATGGACATCAGCTCAGGAACGCTTGATCCGCATGAGGGACGACCAGAGTGGGCTTGGCCGAGAGCTTGAGGATCGCGTACGCGACTCCTCCGAGGACGGTCGAGGACAATCCGGTGCGCCCGTGGGCGCCCACGACGAGGAGCTCGGACTTCGCGGAGAGCTCGAGTAGGGCCTGAACAGGTTCTCCCTCGACGAACTCGGTCTCGTGCTCGACTCCCTGCCAGTCGAAGACCTCCATCGCCTCCTCGAAATGGAGCTTGGCCGTCCCCCGCGCCATTCCGCTCGGACGAGAGAGGACTTGGTCGGGGTCCCCCAGGCCCGCGGAGATCAGCACCGTGCTCGCGTGGAAACAGTGGACCGCGTGGACCGTTCCCTCGAAGGCCTGCGCCAGGGAGCGGGCGGCCGCCAGCGCGGAGAGGCTCTTCTCGGAGAGATCGACCGCCGCGACGATCCTTCGCAGCGGCACGGCGGGCCTCGGCTGCACCCAGAGCGGGACCTTGGAGCGGGCGAATACGGCGCGCACCGTGCTTCCCAGGTCGAACGGCGATCTCTTTTGATGGCCGCCGAGCACGATCAGCCCGGCGTTCCTGGCGCGTGCTTCCTCGAGGAGGTCTCGCGCCGGGTGACCGGTGAGGAATCGCACGCGGCCTGTCTCGGTTGGAGCTGCGACAGCCCCTCCTGCGCGAGACGGGGAACGGAGTGTCTCCAGGATGGAATGCGTTCGCTCTTCGATCCTCTTGCGACGCTCCTCGCGGAGCTTCGCGTTCATCTCCGCGCCGTGGAGGGGATCGATCCCCGGCCAGAAGTCGGGAGCCGGGTGGAACGCGTGGACGAGATCGACCCGGACCGAGAAGCGCCGGCCGAGCTCGCACCCCATCCTCGCGGCGTGGTCGGAAGATCCTGTCTCGTCGACGCCGACGAGGATCTCCGCAGGGAGTACCGACTCGGGTCGTGTCCTCGTTCCCATCGTGGCCTCCCGTCCGGCATGCCGGTTCCGGACCGCATTCGTCACCAGTGTGGTGGACGAGCTAGAGGCTACGCCGCGGCGAACCCGCGCGCCGTCCTCCGTTCTCCGTACCGCGGGGGGGAGGAGTGCGTAGGAGGTCAGGAGCTCATGAGACCCTCGCGGATCGCGAGGATCGCCATCTCGGCGGTCGAGTGGCAGTCGAGCTTGCGCTGGAGATTCTCGCGGTGCTTCTTGGTCGTCCCGAGGCTCATCGAGAGGACGCGCGCGATCTCCTTGTTGCTCTTGCCGAGCGCGAGGAGCTGGAACACCTCGCGCTCACGGGGAGTCAGGTCCTCCAGGCGCGTGGACGGCGGCGCTCCCGGCGCGGCCCCTTCGCGAGGCGTACCGCCGCGCCGCAGCAGGCCCCCGGCCACCTTGGGGGAGATGAAGGGATTCCCGCGCCGGACTGCCTCGATCGCGAGCACGAGCTCGGCCTGCTCGGAGTCCTTCGAGAGATAGCCGTCGGCGCCGCTCGAGAGCGCCTGGTTCACGAAGGACTCGCCCTCGTGGTGGGTGAGCATGATCACCTTCGCCGGGGGGTGGACCTTGCGGATCAGCGCGATCGCGTCGAGACCCGAGAGTCCCGGCATGGAGATGTCGAGCAGCACGACGTCGGGCTTGGTCTTCCCGATCTCGTCGATCGCCTTGCGCGGGTCCCCGCTGTCGCCGACAACCTGGAACCGCTCGCTGTCGCCGAGCAGGCTCTTGAAGCCTGCCCGGATCATGGCCTGGTCGTCGACGAGGAAGATGCGAGTCGGTGCGTGGTCGTCCATGGCGTCTCCCGACCTCAAGTTCCGGATTTCAACCGGATGAAGAACCGGGCCCCACCCGAGCTCCCTGATTCGATGCCCATCCTACCCTGGTGCTCCTCGACGATCTTCCGGCAGATCGCCAGGCCGAGGCCCGTCCCTCCGGCCTTCGTGGTCACGAAGGGCTTGAAGATCGCTTCGCGCTGGTTCTCCGGCACGCCCGGTCCGTCGTCCTCGACCGACAGGACGACAGCCTCCCCGTCCAGAGTCGCGGCGGAGAGCTGCAAGTTCGCGCCGCCGCCCTTGGCCTCGATGGCGTTCGTCACGAGATTGGATAGGACATCCTCGAGAAGACCCGGGTCCCCTGGAAAACGGACGGAGCCCTCGACGGCGACCTTCGCATTCGAACGGGTCTTGTCCAGCAGCGGTCGCAGCCTGGAGACCGCGCGATCGAGGAGCTCCCGGGCGTCGCAGTCGGCGAGCCGGAGCTGGAGAGGGCGCGCGAACGAGAGCGTGCCCCGCATGAGCCTCTCGAGGTGCTGCATCCGCGACACGAGGTCCTCGAGGACGGCCTTGTGGTCCTCGCCGAGGCTGTCCGCTACCGCTCGCAGGGCGAGGTTGACCGCCGTGATGGGGTTCTTGATCTCGTGGGCGAGCACCGCGGCGGACTCGCCGATCGTGGCGAGCGCCCGGAGCGTCGCCGTCTCGGCGCGCTGCGCGGCCTTGAGATCCGTGACGTTCCGGCCCTCGGGGATCAGGAGGACGACCTTTCCGGACTCGTCCTTCACGGGCGTCAGCGAGAAGTCGACGTCGAGAATCGTGTCCCCCGCTCCGCGCTGGGAGATCTCGAAGCGCACGAACTCCCCTGCCGCGGCGCGACGGATCGCGTCGCGGATCCGGGCCGCCATCACCTCACAGTGCGACCACCAGCGCGCCTCCCAGAACGGCTTCCCGATCGCGTCTTCGCGCCGAAGTGCACCGGCTTCGCAGGCCGCCGGGTTGACCTCGAGCACGGTCCCGTCGGGGCGAAGGAGGCCGATGAATTCGAAAGCGCGGTCGAAGAGCGCGCGGAAGCGGCGCTCGCTGTCGCGCAGGGCCTCCTCGGCGCGCTTCCTCTCGGTAACGTCCCGAAAGGATCCGATGAAGAGCGGTCCGGCTCCGTTCGGCATCTCGGCGCGCGCGACGGAGAGGTCGCAGACGATCGTCGAGCCGTCCTTGTGCAAGACCTCGAACTCCCGTGTCCGGCCGAGGATGTTCGTCTGTCCTGTCCGGCGGTATCGCTCGAGGTAGTCATCGTGCGCCGAGCGGTGCGGCTCGGGCATGAGCACGTTGATATTCCGGCCGACGAGGCTCTCGGGCGAGTAACCGAACACGCGTTCGACCGAATCGCTGACGGCCTGGATGATCCCGTGATCGTCGACGGCGACGGTGGGATCGAGGAGAGCGGCCAGAAGGGCTCGCATGCGGCCCTCGTCGCTCTCGGGCTCGAGAGCCTGCGCCGGCTTCTCCGCGCGGATCCGGGATTCGCTAGGCCCGCTCGGCATGTTCTTGCCCTTGACCATTCGAGGTTCGGGAGAGCCTACCACCTGCGGGGATCAACCCGCTTCGATGGCCGTCTTGATCCGACCCGCGTGGCGCCACGGCGCGCCCGCGGTCGTCGCGGGGATCGCGAGCGCGCCCGACGGCGCGATCCGATCCCCTCGAAACCCCGCCCGCTCTAACCCGCCTTGACCGGGATCTTCGCGGCCGGCGTCGGCTCGACCTTCGGGATCGTGACTTCGAGCACGCCCTTCTTGTAGGTCGCTGTGAGCGCGTCGGGCTGGAGCCGTGCGTTCTCCGGCAGCTCGATCGCGCGCTGGAACGAGCCGTACTGCGACTCGACGCGGTGGAACTCCTTGCCCTTCTTCTCCTCCTCCCACTTCCGCTCGCCCGAGACGACGAGCTGGCGTCCCATGAGCTGTACCTGGATGTCCTTCTCGGCGAGGCCCGGGAGCTCGAACGTGATGTTCCAGTTCTTCTCGGTCTCGGCCACGTTGACCGGCGGCATCGACGAGCGCTGGAACGCGGCCGGGAGCACCGTGCCTCCGTTGGGGTCGAAGAAGCGGCTGAACAGCTCGTCGAACTCGTTGCGCATCGTGGCGAGATCGTCGCGCTTGCGCCAGGGGGCGATGTTCATGATGGGATCTCCTCTTGGTGTCCTGCGAGGGATCCGCGGGTGCTGCCGGCGATCGAACCTGGATCGCCTGATCGAGCAGCGAAGTGCCCGCGTTCTCCCGCACCCCGAGCTTAGTGGCCCTCACCCTGTTGCGGCGATCGGCAGCTCTGCGTACGCAGCTACCAGGAAGTGCGTAGCTCAAAGGAGGAACCGCCGCCGGGTCCGCCGCGCTGCGAGCACCGCCGTCGGCGCCCGCTTGAGGACCGCGTAGGCGGTCCCGCCGAGGACGACCGAAGCGAGGCCCGTCGTGCCGTGCGTGCCGAGGACGATGAGGTCGGCCTTCTCGGCTCGTTCGAGGATCACTTCGGAAGCCACGCCGCCGACGAACTCGCAGGTGTGCTCGACGCCTCCCCAATCGAAGCGCCCCATCTCGCGATCGAACCGGTTCCGCTCGGAGGTACGCACCTCGTCGATCGGGAAGTCCAGCCACGATCCGAAGTGCTCGCCCACTGCCGCGGCGGAGTAGGTTCCGATGGAGAAGACGTGCAGGACGTGCAAGCGAGCGTGGAAGTGCGCCGCGAGCGACCGCGCCAGCGCGAGCGACGCCAGGCTGTCCGGCGAGAGATCGACGGGAGCGAGGATGCGCTCGATCCGCCTCGTGGGGTGGGCTTGGACCCAAACGGGAACGGTCGACCTGGCGAAGACGGCGCGCAGGGTGTTTCCGAAGTCGAGGATCTCCCGCTTGCGATGTCCCCCGAGAACGATCCAGGCGGAACGCCTCCGGCGGACCCGATCGAGCAGCACTTTGGCCGCCTCGCCCGGAACCACGTGAACGCAATCGTCCACCGCGGGGGCCGCGAGCGCGGTGGCTCGGCCACCGGCTTCCCCCGAAGGGAGCTCGCCGCGATTCCGCACGAGGCGGGCGACGCGGTCCTGCATGCGCTTCATCGCTTCGCTCAGGAGAGCGGAGCTGAACGCCGAGCTGCGCACCGGGTCCATCCCGGGCCAGACCACCGGCGGGACAGGCACGGCGTGGACCAGCTCGACTCGCGCCTCCAGCCGACCTCCAAGCTCCAGGCCCATCTCCACGGCGTGGTCGGAGAGACCCGAGTCGTCGACTCCGACGACGATCTGCTTGGGGAGAGTCGATCTCGCCTTGTTCTCGCGCATCATGTCCGAGCTCCTTCGTCCATTTCCGGACGATCTGCGTCTGGCGCCCATGAAAGTAGCTGCGCTGGAACCAGCCCGCGCTGAGCAGATAGCCGTAGTCGCCGGGAGACAGAGTGCGTATCACCCGGGCCGGCGGTGGTATGCTCTGGCGCCATGACGAAGAAGAAAGCGAAGCGCGGAGCACGGAATCCCAAGCGGTCGACGGCCGCGACGAGCAAGGTCGGCGCGAATCCCGGGCGAATTCCCGACAAGCTCCCGCTGCGCGCGCCGAGACGACCCACGGCCGCGCGCTTCGAGTCCGGGAGACGCACGGGCGCGAAGAAGCGCCTCGGCCGCTGACGAGCGGCGGGCGCAGCGCCGTCGCGCCGAGTCAGGCCCCGACCCGCGCGCACGCCTGCATCGCCGCCTTGAGGTCGGCCTGGATGTCGGAGGGACTCTCCAGCCCGATCGACATGCGGATCGCCGATCCCGCCGTGGCCCCGTCCGGGTAGGAGGAATGCGTCATGCGGCCCGGCAGTTCGATCAGCGTCTTCGTGTGCCCGAGGCTCACGGCGAGCGTCACGGAGTACGCGCTGTTCGCGATCGCGTCGACGAACTCCTCGGCGTCGATCTTCTCGGAATCGAGCTCGAACCAGATCATGTTGCCGGGCGCGAAATCGCCGTCGAAGTCGCGCATCTGCCGCTCGGCGAGCTCGCGCTGCGGAAAGCTCGCGAGGCCGGGATAGACGACGCGGCGGACGAGGTCCTGCTTCTCGAGCCAGGTGGCGACGCGTCGGGCCGTGTACTGCTGGCGCTTGATCCGGAGCGCCAGCGTGGGGAGCCCGTAAACGAGGATCGACCAGGCCGCTTTGGAGGACAGGATGCCCCCGAAGTCCTTGCGGTAGCGGAGGAGCGGCGCGAGCATCGATTTGGGGCAGATGACGGCCCCGCCGACCTCGGTCCCGAAACCGCCCAGGTTCTTCGTCAGGCTGTGCACGACGACGTCCGCACCTAGCGAGAGCGGCCGCTGGCCGAAGGGCGTGGCGAAGGTGTTGTCGACCACGATCCGGATCCTCTCACCTGCGGGCCGGCCCCGGTTCGCCGCGTCGACGACCTCGCGCAGGGCCGCGACGTCGATCAGCTCGAGGGTCGGGTTCACCGGAGTCTCCAGGTAGACCGCCCGGGTGCGTCGGCCGATCGCGGCCGCGACCGCCTCCGCGCGGTTCAGGTCGACGCGTTGCACGTCGATTCCGAAGCGCGGGAGCCAGTGAGAGAGCAGGGAATGGGTGCAGCCGTAGAGCAAGGGATGCGCGACGATCTCTTCGCCGGAGGCGACGAACGAACACAACGCGCCCGAGATGGCCGCCATCCCCGACGCGAAGGTGACGCACGCCTCGCCTCCCTCGACCTCGGCGAGCTCTCCCTCGAGGATCGACCGCGTCGGCTCGTCCAGCCGGTCGTAGACGTAGACCGGCGGATCGCCGACGTCCTCGACCAGGCGGCCGAACTCCTGGAAGCCGCGCGCCCCGCGCCGGGCCGAGTCGAGCCGGTAGGTCGTCGAGGACGAGAGCGGAGGCGTGACGTGGTGGGAGAAGTCCCACTTGGCCGAGTGCTCCGGGCCGTGCACGAGCCGCGTCGTCACCTTGTAGGCGTGCTTGCGCGACACGGCTTCAGGACTCCACGTCCAGGGAGGGAGCTTCGGCCCGCGCATCGGGATCCGCTCGCGTTCCCCGACTGCGTCCAGCGTCGAGCGCCAGGCACACGAGCAGCATGACGAGGACCAGGATGACGAGAATGATGCGGTGCATGCCGGACCTCCTCCTCGGACGCTTCGCGCGCCGGAGGATCCAATCTAGGGAGGGAGGTAGAAGGGCGCGCCCTGGCGATGTCCGTAGGCGCCATGGGCACCAGTGCGTAGCGAGCGGATGGGCACAAGTGCGGATTCCAATCCCCCGCGCCCGCGGGGATGCTCTGGGCGCATGGACCCCTCGAACGATCGAGCCGCCACGGAAGCCCACGACGCGCTGCGCGAGATGACTCGCAGCCTCATGTTCCTGCTCGGGGGCTCCCCGTGCGCCTGCGGCGCGACGAGATGCGCGAGATGCCTCGGCCGGGGAATGGAGTTCCTCACGCACCGCCTGGAGTCCCATTTCGTCGTTGAGGAGGAGTCCTGGCGCGGCATCGACCGCCCTCGCTGCGACTGGACGACGCTCCACTGGATCGATCGGCTCGTGGATCAGCACGCGGAGTTTCGCAAACGTCTGGGCAATCTCCGCGCCCCCCTCGAGCGAGCGCGCCAGGCGGGAGAGCCGCTGGACGCGGAGCTCAGCGCGGAGTTGCGTGTCCTCCTCGACGAGCTGGTCGAGCACGAATTGAGCGAGGCCCGGCTCTTCCAGCGCTCGGTCTTCGAGGGCGGGAGCCGGATCGACTGACCTCCGCGCTCAGCGCGCGCGTTCTACGGCGACTCGTGGTGCTTGACGAAACCGCGCATGCGCCGGACGTAGTCCTGGAGCTTGCGCCGCGCGGCGTGGAAGGCGTCGCGGACGGCGACGTGGGCGTCCTGGTGAGCCTGATCGATCCCCGGATCGCGGTCGATGACGATCATCTCGCCGGGTACCGTCAGGTCGATCCGGACGCTGTAGAGACCGCCCTTGTGGTGGCGGTGAGACTTGGACAGCACGACGTGGCAGGCGACGATGCCGTCGAAGAAGTGCTCGAGCTTCCGGACGTGTTCGAGGACGTCGGCCTCGAGTCCGGGGATCGCCGGCATGTCGTGGAACGTGACGGAGGGTGCGATTTGCATGGCGGAGGTCTTTCCGTGTGGGATCCCGTGTTCAGGCAATCGCGCCGACCAAGGCTTCGGTTCGTCGCGGCCTCGGCTTCGCGCCGGCGGACGGCGGGCGGTGCTCGCAGATCGTCCCCAGCATGTCGGCCAGCGCGGCGGAGAGCGTCGGTCGGGCGCCGCTCTTCTCCTGCTTCCGAGCCTCGATGGCGAGATCGTTGAGCGACAGGATTCCCGCGAGCATCCCCCTGGAGTCGACCACGCCCAGGCGGCGCACGCGCGAATCCTTCATGAGGGACATGGCCGTCTCGAGGCTCGCCTCGGGCGAGCAGAACGTGAGCTCCTTCGCCATGGCGTCGCGGACCGCCAGCATCGCAAGCGGGCGACCCTTCGTGTACGCGGCCATGCAGATGTCGCGGTCCGTGATCATCCCGACGAGCTCTCGATCCGGTCCGACGACGGGGACGACGCCGCAGTCGGATTCCCACATCAGTCTTGCCGCGCGATCGAGCGAGTCGTCGGCGGAGCAGCACTTCACGTCGGAGGTCATCAGATCCATCACCTTCATGGCGGTCTCCTCGGGTTCGGCGTCCGAGGCCGAAGGTACGGATCCTCGCCGAGCTCGGCTGTGCGCAACTGGAGGCAGACCGACCCGCCATAGTTCGTATCCGGCGCTTTCGGCTGTGCCGATCAGGCGTAGGGATCGACGACGAGGTCGTTCTCCACGCGCTGGACACCCGGTGAATAGGTGGCGAGCTGCCCGAGCGCATTCTTCTCGGCCCAGGAATCCACCTTGCCCCGCAGGGTGACCACGCCGTCGAAGACGGTGACGCCCATGCGGCTCGCCTCGCGCTCGGCGCGGCGGGTGAGTGCGCTCTCGATAGCGGCACGGATCTAGGGCGCGTCGCCAGAGAGGATTGAACCCGCACGGCCCCTGCGACTTGGCGAAGACGGCTGGGATCGTGCTCCCGAAGTCGAGGGTTCCCCGCTACCTGTGCCGGCCTAGGACGATCCAGGCGGGATTCCTTCATTGCGCTGCGACGAGAAGGACCTTGGCCCGCGGTCCCTCGACGACCCTGACGCGGCTCGAGTCCTTCAGAAGCGGTACCAGGCGAGAGTGGATCGCGACCGAAGACGAATCCGCGCGCCGCGCCGCAGCGCTGATGTCGGGCTTGGGCCGAGTCTAGGACTGCGTCAGGGGCTTCCAGGTCGCTCGCGCGAGAGGAGGCCGAGCGGGAGCTTCCTCGCGCCATCCCCCCTCCCCGACCAGCGGCACGAAGCGCACGTCCGCGAGTTCCACCTGCTGGAAGCGCTCGGCGCCGACCCTCGTCACGCGCACGAGTTTCTGCAGCCCGATCACGCTGCCGACGGGGATCACGAGGCGGCCCCCGACGGCGAGCTGCTCGCGCAGCGACTCGGGCACCTCGGGGCCTCCGGCCGCGACCACGATCGCGTCGAAGGGAGCTTCCTCCGGCCAGCCCAGGGTCCCGTCGCCGTTGCGGACGTGCACGTTCGCGTAGCCGTCCCCCCGCAGCCGCTCGGTAGCCTGGCGGGCCAGGCGTTCGTGGCGCTCGATCGTGTAGACCTCGCCGGCGATCTCCGCGAGAACCGCCGCGGCGTAGCCCGATCCCGTTCCGATCTCGAGGACGCGCTCGCCGCCCTTCAGGTCGAGCGCGTCGATCATGAAGCCCACGATGTAGGGCTGGGAGATCGTCTGCTCCTCCTCGATCGGGAGCGGCGTGTCCTCGTAGGCGAACTCCCCCAGGTAGGACGGCACGTAGCCCTCGCGGCGGACGCGGGACATCGCGGCCAGCACCTTGGGCGATCGCACGCCGCGTGCGGCGATCTGACGCTCGACCATCTGCCGGCGCCGGGCGTCGTAGTCGATCGGGGCGGTCATCGACTCTCAATGTACCCGCGCCGGGCAGAAGCTCCGATACGCACGAGGGCGGGTCCGCGCGCGGCGAAGTGCGAGTGCGATCGCTACCCTGTGCGCCGTGCCCGATGCCCAGGAAGTCGCACGCGTGCGCGCAGAGCACACACCCGAGGCGATCGCCGCACGGTTGAGCTCCCCCGTCCCGCGCAGCTACCTCGGCGACGGCGTCCTCGGAGCCGTCGACGGGACCGTCACGACCTTCGCGATCGTGGCAGGCTCGCTCGGAGCCGGAGTCTCCTCGGGAATCGCGGTCGTGCTGGGACTGGCGAACGTCGTCGCGGACGGCTTCAGCATGGCCGTCGGCAACTACATGAAGGCCAAGGCGGACCGCGAGCTGGTCGAGCGCGCCCGGCGCGTGGAGGAAGAGCACATCGAGGCCTACCCCGAGGGAGAGCGGGAGGAGATCCGCCAGCTCTTCGCGAGGAAGGGCCTCGCGGGTCCAGCGCTCGACGCCGTCGTCGAGGCGATCACGTGCGACCGGAAACTGTGGGTGGACACGATGCTCACGGAGGAGCTGCGCCTTCAGATCGAGACTCCGGCTCCTTTCCGCGCGGCCTCGGTGACCTTCGCCTGCTTCATCGCCGCGGGCCTGGTGCCGCTCCTGCCCCTCCAGATGCTCGGGGACGAAGTCTCCTTCCCCGCGAGCGCCCTCACGACCGCCGTGACGTTCGCGGCGATCGGAGCGGTCAAGGGGAAGCTGACGGCGGGATCCCCCTGGAGGTCCGCGCTGGAGACGCTGCTCGTCGGAGGCTGCGCCGCGCTGCTCGCGTACGCGGTCGGAGTGGCCGCGCGCGGCATGCTCGCCTGACGCGGCCGCTGTCGACGGGGTCCCCCGCCTGCGCACAGCGCGGCTCCTACCCTCGCCGATGTGCGTATTCGCTGTCCAGGACCCTTGGCGCACACTGGACCACGGAGATCGGCGGGCGCCCGGAGGGGACGTCCCCGGATCTCCGATCCAACGCGGCACCTTTCGAAGAAAGAGGTCCGAGATGTCCGCTACGAGCAGCATCGTCAGAGACACGATTCCCAATCCCGCCCGGCCGATGGCCGAAGGCGAGACTGGAGCACATACCCTGAGCGGCTCGCTCGAGGAGCTCCGCGACCGCGCCGGCGACATGTATCGCCGCGCGAAGGAGCGCGCGATCGAGAAGGAGCACAAGTTCGAGGACTACGTCAAGCAGCACCCGGTCAAGTCCGTCCTCGTCGCCGCCGGAGTCGGCGCGGGTGTCGGGTTGCTCGCCGGCTTCCTCATTTCCCGCCGCTGATCCGCGGCAGGGAGCACACCGGTGAACCCGTCGACTTCCACGGACCCGGAGCGCGCCGCCAGCGGCGGCGACGAGCGGCTCGAGCGCATGCTCGGAGCGCTCGTCGATGCCATCCGCCAATGGGGAATCCTCGCCGACGTGCGGGCCGAGGGAGTCCGCCTCCGTCTGCGGCGGACGGTTTCGCGCTTCGTTGGGAGACTCTGCTTCGGCGCCGCGATGCTCCTCGTCGTCGGCGCCGGGGTCGTGCTCCTCGTGATGGGCCTGGTCGCCTGCTCCCGTGCGCTGTTCGCCGAGCACCCAGGTGTAGGCGACCTTCTCTCGGGAGCCGTTCTCCTGACCGTGGCCCTGACTTGGGGCACGGTTCGAAGCGTCCTGTCGGAGCGCGCAGAGGTGCGCAGACTGGAAGCGAAGTTCGCCGACGTCGAGGGAGGTGCCGGGAATGGCGCGAACCGTTGAGAAGCTGCTCCGCCGGACCGAAGCTCGCGCGCAGGAGAAGCTGCGCGGAAACCTGCGGGCCCTGCGGAGCGAATCCCTGGCCGTGCTGGACTCGTCCCTCCTCCGGCGCCATCCGCACATCACCCTGGCCGCCGCCGCAGCCGCCGGCGCCGCCGCGGTGCCCTTCGTCCTGCGGCTGCTGCGCTCGCCGGGGCGAGCCATGCGCCTGGCGGGCATGGCGCGTCCGTTCCTGAAGGACGTCTTGCGGTGAAGCGTTGGCATCGAAGATGAAGGCCGCCGTGTTCGTGGAGAAGGATGGCGACGCCTTCGCGGCCGGCCTCGGCGATCACCGGATCGCGACGACCCTCTGCCCCGGTGGCCGCGAGCGCATGGGGAGGCTGATGTCGGTCGCCGCTTCGGGGCGGTTCCGCCCCGAGCTCCTCGTGACTCACCGCTACGGCCTCGAGGCGATCGAGGCCGCGTACGAGCTCTTCTCTCATCAGCGCGACGGCGTCTTGAAGATCGCGATCAAGCCCTAGAGGAGGTGCAGCCATGATCTCTCTCGCTTCCCTCGTCCTCACTTCCATCGCCGCGGCGTCGACCGGGCCGCTCCGGATCGGCGACGAGCTCATCGAGCGGATCGACGCCCTGGCTCGCGAAGCGATCGAGAAGGAGGGCGTCCCCGGTCTGTCGATCGCCGTCGGCCGGGACGGCGAGCTGCTCTTCGCGAGAGGATGGGGTTACGCCGACGCCAAGCAGGGGACGCCCGCGAGCGCGGACACGATCTACGCGATCGGTTCGCTGACTCGCCAGTTCACCGCCGTGAGCATCCTCCAGCTCGCGGAGGCCGGGAAGCTCACGCTCGACGATCCGTTGTCGAAGTGGCTGCCGGACTTCCCCGCGCAGGGCCACGCGATCACGCTGCGCCAGCTGCTCTCGAACACCTCCGGGCTGCCGGGCTACTCGGCCCTCGCCGCCGCGCACGGCTCGAAGGTCGACTGCCACCTCGAGCGCGAGGAGCTCTTCGGCCTCTTCGAGAAGGTGCCCTTCGAGTTCACGCCGGGCGCGGGATTCTCCTTCAACAACACCGGCTACCTGCTCCTCTCGATGGTGGTCGCGAAGGCTGGCGGCGAGGACTTCACCGACTACGTCCGCACGCGCCTTCTCCAGCCGCTCGAGCTGGAGCGCACGCGTTTCCTGCCGCACGCGGAGCGGCCGACGGGATTCGCCGAGGACTGCAAGGAGCTCTCGGACGAGCGCGAGCTCGAGATCCCGATGGCTGGCCCTTCCGCGGGGTCGACCCAGTCCCTGGGCTCTTCCGCGAAGGACCTGTTCCGCTGGCAGAGCGCCCTGAACGACCGGCAGCTGATCGGCGAGGCCTCGACCACGCTGATGCGGACGCCGGCGCGACTGGCCGACGGCACTCCCACCGGCCACGGATTCGCGACCGCGATCGAGGAGACCGACTTCGCGCAGGTCCTTTCGCACACGGGCGGGATCGGCGGCTTCCGGGTGAGGCTCGCTCACAGCGTCGAGCCGCGGCTCACCGTGGTCGTGCTGGCCAACTGCAGCACCGCGCCGGTCGAGCGACTCGAGCAAGCGATCACGCGCGCCGCACTCGGCCTGCTCCCGGCACAAACCGCCGACCTGCCGGTCGCACCGGAGGAGGTCGCTGCGCTCGTCGGGTCCTACCAGATCGCGACGCAGCGGGTCAGCGTCTTCGAGAAGGAGAGCAAGATCTGGTTCGAGTACCCCGGGCAGCCCGCTTTCGCGCTCCTCCGCCAGGGCCGACGTGCGTTCGTCTCCTCGATCGACCCGAATTGGCGCATCACGTTCCAGGGTGACGGGGACGGGCCGGCCACGTCCTTCGAGATCGTCCGGGAGGGACTCGTCTCGGTCGGAAAGCGCATGGAGTAGATACTGACTGGCATCCGTGTTGAACCCGAGGGCGCATTCGAGCCACCAGAAGCGCTCTCAACGCGCTTCGGGCCGCCCGTGTGACTCTCGCGCGCACCTCCTCGATCGACTCCACCGCTCGCGCCAGCGGATGAATGCTCGATGCGCCCCAATCCTGGCGCCAGCTGATCAACTCCGATTCTCGCAACCGCCGCGCCGCGAAGCCCAAGAGCTCGGCCGGCGACTCCTCGTCGTAGTTGAAGCGGCGCCGAACGTAGTTGCGGTAGGCCATGAAGACATGGAGGCCCAGAT
>JBJXFB010000001.1:0-3996 GCA_046155895.1 Planctomycetota bacterium
GCCCGCGCCCGCGAGCCAGCCCGGCGACGACCCCGCCGCGAAGCCCTGATCGCGCCGGAGCCTCAGCTCTCGGGCATCGAGTCGAGGAACTCGTTCGCCTCGCGGATCGAGGCCTCCATCTGCGCGACGAGCTTGCCGATGTCCGCCTGGAGCGTAGCGGCGTGGCCCTTGAGCGACGCGATCGCCTGCGCGTTCAGGTTGTGCTTCAGGAAGAGGACGCGGTCTCCGAACGCCGCCAGCACGGGTTTCATCGCCTTCTCGGCCTTGCGCATGACCTCGACCAGCTCGCGGCAGCGCGCCTTCGTCTCGGCGAGCTTCTTCTCGCTCTGCCGCCGGAGCTCGGGGTCGCTGTACTGCTTCAGCTCCCCTTCCCACTCCTCGAAGAGCGCGTCGGACACGTCCTCGACGGAGTCGATGTGGTCGCCGACGTCCTCGGCCTCCGACTCGCACTCCTTGAACTCCTCATTCAGCCTCTGGTAGAGGTCCTCGAGCTCCCCCCCCGTGTGCCCGGTCAGTTCCTGGAAGCGCTCGAGCGCCGTCTGGAACTGCTCCTTGGCTTCCTGCTGCTCGTCGCGCGCCTCCTCGACGCGGTCGACGAGGATCTCGCGCTTGGGCATGCCGAAGGCCTCCATCGTCCCGTAGTAGGCCGACCGGCAGGACGAGAGGACGAGCAGCGGCAGGACCAGGGAGATGCGCATGCCCGCAGAATAGCCGCGGATGCCGCGCCGGACCAGCGCGGCTACGCCCGCGCGTGCCGCGCGAGCCTCGCGATCCGCGCGCCCACGATCATCGAGAGCAGCACCGCCGCGCCGAACACGTACAGCCCCGGCTCCACGGTCACCTCGGCCAGCGGCCCGAGCTTCACCGCGACGATCAGGACCGCGACGATGTACACGTCGAGCATCGACCACTTGCCGAGCTTGTCGAGCCAGGCCAGCACGCTCGCGCGCTGGTTCGCTCCCGCACGGCCGAACCACAGCCAGTAGAGCAGCGCGAGCTTCGCGATCGGGAAGACGACCGACCAGAAGAACACGACCGTCGCCAGGACGTACTGCCCGTCTTGCGCCAGGCCGAACACGCCCGTGACGACCGAGTAGCTGTTCTCCCAGAACAGCATCTTCTCGACGTGCATCAACGGCAGGCAGAGCCCGAGCGCCAGGAGCACGCTGGCCAGGACGAGCAGCGCCGGCGTGCCGTAGTGCCGGGGATGGGCCTGGCGCAGCGAGAGGATCCGGGTCGGCACGGGGAAGAACCTAACTCCGCGTGCAGGTCGGAGGGGAGCGGCCGCATCGACCTCGTCCGCAGACGCCTCGCGCGCGCCGCTCGGGGAGGGCCTGGGGTCAATCCTCCAGCCGGACCTGCCAGTACCGTTCGCTGACGAAGCGCTTCCAGCTCTGGCGCACGCGCCCCACCGGGATCTCGAGGAACGGCGTCCAGCCCGGCTTCTCCGGCACCGAGAGCAACCTCATCCCGGCCTGCCGCGGCGTGCGTCCGCCCTTGCGGTGGTTGCACTCGGTGCAGGCCAGCACGCAGTTTTTCCAGGAGCTTCGTCCCCCCTGCGCGCGGGGCACGACGTGATCGATCGAGAGCTCCTGCGTTCCCGGACGGCAGCCGCAGTACTGGCACGTGTTGTGGTCGCGGCGGAAGAGGTTGCGCCGATTGAAGACTGCCGAAGGCACGGGGATGCCGTCGTGGCGCGTCAGGAGGATCACCTCGGGCACCTTGATGCGCAGGTAGACGCTGCGGATGCAAGGCTCGTCGTGCGCGACGGCCAGGTCGGCCCAGGACTCGAACGCGAGCGCCTCGTAGGTCTCGGGCTGCACCGCCTTGGCCGCTCCCGTGCACATGAGCCGCAGCGCGTGCCGCACCGGGACCGTGTGAATCGCGAGCCAGGAGCGATTCAGCACGAGTGCTGGCTGGGAGAGGACGCTGTGGGTCTGCACGGTTTCGATCTTAGATCCTGTCGGCGAACCAGGCGAGGATCTGGAGTCCGCGCGCCCGAACGAGGCGGAACGCGGTCGGTCCAGACGGCGCGGAAGAGAATGCGCTGCCGCAGGCCTGTTCGAGCGCGATGCAGTGCCGAGTCCGACGCGATCCGAGCTGGATCCCGCCCAGTCCGGGCTCCGCAGTCGTCCATGAGGCGCATCCACTTCAGGCCCCATCCGTGCGGATGTCGAAGGCTCCGTCCGGCCCCCCGTCCGCCGAGGCCTGTGTCGTCGCGGAAGTCCTCCGCGCGAAGTCCCCCGCGTGTCCTCCTTCGGGAGAAGTCCCGCTCGCGTCGTTCCACGCACCGGGCCCCATCACCCGGGTCCGCGGTCCAAACCAACACCGCGCTCGTGCG
The DNA here is from genome assembly GCA_046155895.1 of Planctomycetota bacterium. Classification (GTDB taxonomy): domain Bacteria; phylum Planctomycetota; class UBA1135; order UBA1135; genus DASYPQ01. The sequence goes on from JBJXFB010000001.1 coordinate 2,342, forward strand.
CCGCGCGAACACTCGCCCCTCGTCAGCGGGTGGATTCCCACGGGGCGGTCGCCGCCAGAAAAATCCGGCCGAGGAGACGGGCAGTCGAAACCGGGTCGAGGGCCCCGCTCTGCGCCCTCCCTGGACCCCTCCGACCTCAGTCCCCAGGACGTGATATGCTGAATCCTACGCGTCCCAGGGGCGCGCAGCGATTGGCCGGCTCACCGCCGGGGACGGAACCGCCTGTCCCCCGAGTCCGGGATACACTTCGCAACTGCTGCTCGCGCAGCGCTCCACCACGATTCCGGCCCTCCCACACCGCAGGACCCATCCGATGTCAGCACTCCACCACCTCCGACTCCCTTTCTTTTCCTTGCTCCTCGCCAGCCCGGTCGCCGCTCAGAACTTGAACGTCGACATCGGGCTCAACACGGTCTTCCCGGTACCGGCCTCGACCTACGGCGCGGCAGCTGCGCAGCCCGGGGTTTGGAACGGCGTGAGCGGGGCGGTCGTCGGCCCGGTCGCGCTCAGCGGCCTATCCGGATCCCCCTCGGGGGTCAACCTCTCGAGAGCGGGGTCATCCGGCAATTTCGCGCACGACAACGCCGGGACCCTGGGCGAGGACGACAGCCTCATGGACGATTGCCAAGACCTCGGCGGGGCAGGTTCGTCCTCGAGCTGGACATTCACCGGCCTCGCGAACGGAGCGTACCAGGTCTTCACCTATGCCTGGGCTCCCGACGACGGGACCTACCGAACGAACGTCAGCGTCGCTGGTTCCGCCGACCCGGTTCAGACTCTCGGCGGAGACTGGCCGGGCAGCCACGTCCTGGGGACGACCTACGCCGTCCACAACGTCACGGTCACTTCCGGAACGATCGTCGTGACCGCCACGACGGCCGACGATCCGGTCTTCGGGTTCGGCTCGCTGAACGGCATCCAGATCAAGGGTGTTCTCCCGCCGCCGTCCATCACTCCGTTCTGCTTCGGGGACGGCACTTCTGGCGCCTGCCCTTGCGGAAACGCGGGACAAACCGGAAAAGGCTGTGAGAACTCCATCGCCACCGGCGGGGCGCACTTGACCGCCTCGGGAACGCCCCTGCTCTCGGCCGACAACGTCGTGCTCAACGTCACGGGCGAACGGCCGACGTCCTTGACGATCTTCCTGCAAGGGATGAACTCGATCTCGCCCGTCACCTTCGGAGACGGACTGCGCTGCTTCGACGGCAGCCTGAAGCGCCTCTATACGAAGGCCGCCAGCGGCGGAGCCTCGAGCGGCCCGGCCCTGGGGGATCCCTCGATCAGCGCTCGATCGGCCGCGCTCAGCGACCCGATCGCACCCGGCGCGACCCGCTACTACAACACCTACTACCGGGACGGAAATCCCACCTTCTGCCCGGAGCCGACCGGTAGCGCCTTCAACTCCTCGAACGGCCTCACGATCCTCTGGAACTAGCCCGCGTCGAGAACGACACCAGCGACGCGTCGCCTTCGGGGCGACGATGATTGAGAGCCGGAGAGGAATCTCCGGCTCTCTTCGCTTGGTTTCGATACTGACTGGCTTCCGTGTGGCGGCGAGAAGCGAGGCCGTGCTGCCTTGTCCCACGGGAAGGCGCTTCAGGCCGCTCGAGATTCGGCCGCGAGGCGATCCGCGACACTCTCGCAGCGCGTCGCCA
>JBJXFB010000021.1:0-8213 GCA_046155895.1 Planctomycetota bacterium
CACGCAGCCGGCGCATGCCAGCCAGCACCTATCCCGCGCAAGTCCTGCGCACAGCGAGCGCCGCAGACTCTGGGATAGGTGGTCGGGGCGAGAGGATTCGAACCTCCGACCTCTTCCACCCCAAGGAAGCGCGCTAGCCAGGCTGCGCCACGCCCCGACACCAAAGTGGGGCGATGGTTCTATCGAGGAGCGGGCTTCCCGTCAAACCTCGTACGCCCCGACGACCCCACGGCCGTGCTTGTGGCCGTTCACATCGGGCCCGAGAATCCGCGCGTGGCACGTCCCCTTCGCCCTCTGTGGAAGGTCCGCACCGTCGTCCGGCGGCGTCACCGCACGTGGATGATGTCGATGTGCCTGGCGACCATGGGCTGGGGCAGCTGGTGGGTCACCGTGTTCCTCATGCGCTATTTCCCCGGCCACGCGCCCGCCCTGGCGACGACGCAGTGGTTCGCGGGGACCTTCGCGGCCTTCGGGTTCCTCGTCGCGGTGTTCACGATCCGCGCGCGGCGCACGTGGTTCTTGTTCACGCTCGTGCCCCTCCTCGCCAATGCGAGCCTTTTCCTCGTACCGTGGCTCATCGAGACGCTCCGCGAGGCTCGCGCGTCCTAGAGATCAGCCAATCGGCGTGGCCATCAGGATCATCGTCGTCCCCGTGATCGCCGTGAGCACGGTCATCGCGAGCACGAGGAATGCGACGCGACGGTGCCATCGACGCACGGCCGGCCGGAAGATCGTCGTGATCCCCGTCGCGATCGGCAGCAGGTAGAGCGCGGTCGTCACCTTCGCCATCGTCAGATGGATCGGCGTGATCACTCCGGCGGACTCCAGATCGAACTGGTTGCCGAGCTCCTTCGCGAAGTAGATCGTCGTCGCGAGGCAGGCGAGCGACGCCGCGACAAAAGTGATGTGCCATCGGCGGCGGGCCCGCAGGCCGGTCGCCACGGTGCAACCCAGTCCCGCGAGCGTGAGCGCGAGGAAGACGAGGAATCCGACGGTCGAGCTCAACTCAGCCCGCGACTCCGCCCAGGCCGTCCATCTCCCCCGTCGGTGCGCGGCTCATCAAGTCGAGCACCGCCTCGCGCGGATCCTTGCCCTCGAACAGCACGGCGTGAACCTGTTCGGCGATCGGCATCGAGACGCCGTCGTCGAGGTCGGACTCCGGACCGAAGAGCGCTTTCGCGGTCCACACGCCTTCGGCCACCGTTTCCATCGATGCCAGCAGCTGCTCCAGCTTCTGTCCGCGCCCGATCGCCTCCCCCACGGCGCGGTTGCGCGAGTGCTTGCTGCAGCAGGTCGTCACGAGGTCGCCGATGCCCGCCAAGCCGAAGAAGGTCCGGGGGTCCGCGCCCCGGCTCCGGCCGAACCGGGCGATCTCCACCATGCCGCGCGTGATCAGCGCGGCTTTCGCGTTGTCGCCGAGACCGAGGCCGTCGCCGATCCCCGCCGCGATCGCGATGACATTCTTCAGCGCGGCCGCGAGCTCGGCTCCGAGCGGATCGTCGTGCGTGTAGACGCGGAAGTGCTGGGAGGAGAAGGCGGCCTGGACTCTCTGCGCGAAGGCGGGGTCGGTGCTCGCAGCCAGGACGGCCGCGGGCTTCTGCGCGGCGACTTCCTCGGCGTGGCTCGGACCCGTCAGCACGCACACCGGACGCTCGCCGAGGATCTCGCTCAAGATGAAGCTCGGCGTCTTGAAGGTCTCGATCTCGATGCCCTTCGTCGCGCTGACGACCGGAGCGCTCCCGGGCAGTGCGTCCTCGAAGAGATTGGCGACGCCCCGCAGGTACTGCGTGGGGACGGCGCTGACGATGAGATCGACGTCCTTCGCGGCGGAGTGGGGATCCGCGGTGAGTTCGAGCTCGCGCGGCAGATGGATGCCGGGCAGGAAGCGGCGATTCTCGTGGAAGGAGCGCATCTCTTCGACGTGCTCGGGGAAGGCGCTCCAGAGCACGGTCTTGATGCCGTTCCGGTGCAGCAGCAGGGCCAGGGTCGTTCCCCAGCCGCCGTCGCCGATCACGAGGGCCCGAGAGACACCCGAATCGCTCGGCTCAACCATGATTCCTCGCGGCCGGACTGTTCTCGACCTTCTCGCCGATGCGCGGTTCCGTGCCCTTGAGCATGCGCATCATGTTCGAACGATGCCGGACGAGGATCAGGATCGTCAAGAGCGTGGAACCGACGAGGAGCTCGGGCCTGGCTCTGCCGGTGTACCGATCGAAGACCCAGGTCGCGACCGGGAAAGTGATGCCCATCATGATCGACGCGAGGCCCGCATAGCGAGTCGTGACTCTCGTGATGAGCCAGACGACTCCGCCGCTCACGAAGATGAACGGGTTGATCGCGACGATCGCACCGCAGCCCGTCGCGACGCCCTTTCCACCGCGGAACGCGAGATAGATCGGGTAGCAGTGGCCGAGCACGGCCGCCGTCCCCGTCAGGACCTGGAGCAGATGCAGTTCCTGGTCCGCGACCAGCCCATAGCAGGCGAGCACCGGCAGGAAGCCCTTCAGGAAATCGAGGAGGAAAACGACGAAACCCCACCGACGACCCATCGCGCGGACGGCGTTCGACGTGCCGATGTTCCCGCTCCCGAACTGGCGCAGGTCGATGCCGCTGACGCGCTTGGCGATCAGCAATCCGAAGGGCACGGCGCCGAGCAGGTACGCGATCGCGATGATGAGCCAGGCCGACGGGAGCTGCACGAGTTCGGCCGCAGGCGCCGGAAGACCGAGCGCAGCGAACGTCTGTGAATCGAAGATCATCGGAAGCGCGGGCAGGCCCCGAGCAGAGGCAGGTTAGCGTCCGGCGGTCCGAGGCTGGAGAGTCCGTTTTCCCGGGAGATTTCTAGCAGGTTGCGGCCCTCGCCCGGGGTTGAAAACCCGGGCACCCGCTCTACCATGACCGCCCTCGTCCCCCCTCACGCGACTAGCGGCCCCGGCCCGAGACCAGGAAAGACCCCGAGAGCCCGACCCGCCATGACCTATGTGATCGCCGAACCGTGCATCGGAACCAAGGACACGGCCTGCGTCGAAGTCTGTCCGGTCGACTGCATCCACCCGACCAAGACCGAGCCCGAGTACGCGACGGCGGAGCTCCTCTACATCAACCCCGACGAGTGCATCGACTGCGGCGCCTGCGTGCCCGAGTGCCCCGTCGACGCGATCTTCGACGAGCCCGATCTCCCCGAGAAGTGGGCGCACTTCAAGAAGATCAACGCCGACTGGTACGCCGAGAAGAAGTAAGCGCGCCGAAGAGGATCAGGAAGGCCCGCGCGTCCCCGACGGACGCTCGGGCCTTCTTCGTTCTCACGGTGACCTCTGCTTCCGCGGAGTGCGGCCCTCGAGGGCCATCGCCAGCCGCCGCTGGGCTTCCTTCTGATCGGGCTGGTCCTCGGGCGTGACGCAGCTCGGAACGGCCGACAGGAGCGTCTGCGCCTTGGCGAGCTGCTCGGAGGCCGGCGTTCTCTCCCCGATCTGGGCGGAACGGGCCTGGAGCGAGGCGAACTTCGCGGCGTCCGCGACCGGGGGCTTGCGCCAGCTCGCCGCCTCGGGCGGAAGTGCCGCGGAACGTCTTTTCGCGTCGGCGACGCGGTTCGCAAGGCTCGGGTGGCTGCTCATCATCTCGGGCGTCGTGTCGAGGCCCTTGTCGATCAGCTGCTGGAAGAAGTCCCCGAAGCGGTCCGGGTCCCAGCCGGCGCGGACGTAGAAGTGGAAGCCCCACTTGTCGGCCTCCTCCTCGTCGGAGCGCGTGTAGCCGAGGTTCAGGAACTGGCCGATCGTCGCGGTCGAGATCATTGCGGTCGTCCCGTACTGCTCCCCGTGCTCCTTTCCGCCGACGGCCAGGCCGACGAGGCCGGCCCCTGCGGACGCCGCCAGCATCGCGTACTGGCGGTTCATGCCCTTGTGGACGTGCCGGCCGTACACGTGGGCGTACTCGTGGGCCATCACCGCCGCGAGCTCGTCCTCGCTGCGGCACTGCTCGAGCAGCTCGGAGTAGATGTACATGTGCTCTCCGCCGGTCGTGAAGGCGTTGAGCGTCTCGCTGTTCACGAGGTGGAAGCGTCCACTCGTGAACATCCAGGAATTGTCCTCTTTCTTGTCGAAGTGCGCCTTGGGGCCCTGACGAGCGCGATCGGCCTCACGAGCCGCCTCGACGATCCGCTCTCCCATGTCTTGAAGATACTGCTCGAGTTGCGCGTCGCCGATCGTGGCGGGCGCGAGCTCGACGTGCGCGTCGTTCGCCTGCGCGATCACCTGGCGATCGGTCGCGCAGGCGGGGAGAGCCGCGATGGCGAGCAGCAGGCCGGCGGAGCGACCGAGGTTCTGAATGGAATGCATGGGTTCCCAGTCCTTCTCGCCGGATCTCATTTCGTCTTCGGCGTTCCCAGAAGTTAGCACGGGACTTCCCGCTCTCCCACGCTTCTGGCTTGCGCTCGAAGCGGCAGTACCTACTCTCCGCCCACTCGATTCCCCATGAACGAGACTTCCCCGAACGCTTCACGCTGGACCGCGATCATCGCCCTGCTCGTCGTGACCGTCATCTGGGGCGGAACGTTCGTGTGGATGAAGCAGGCGATCGACGCCGTCCATCTCGTCCTCGGGCCGGCGCACTCGACGGCCGGCATCTCGCTCTTCATGGCGTTGAGGTTCGGGCTCGCGGCGGCGTGCCTCGCCGCGTTCGTCCCCGCCTCCCGCCGGGGGCTCTCGCGCCAGGTCTGGTCCGGAGGCTTCTGGATCGGACTGGCGCTCTTCGCCGGGTTCGTCCTGCAGATGCTCGGGCTCGCCGACATCTCTCCCGCCGTCTCCGCGTTCCTGACGAGCCTCTACGTCCTCTTCACGGCCGTCATGACGGCGGGAGTGGATCGGCGAGCCCCCCGCATCAGCCTGTTCGCGGGCGTCGTCCTCGCGACGATCGGCGCGGGCTTCATCCGCGGGCGACCGGAACTTGCGTTCAACACGGGGGAGATCCTGACGGTAGCGTGCGCCGCGCTCTTCGCCGCTCACATCCTCCTGACCGACCGCATCACCAAGCGCGTGGCGGCGATGCCCGTCACGCTGACTTCCTTCATCTGGGTGACGGCGGGAAGCCTGGTGATGGTCCTGCCCGCTCTCGCGTCGCAGAACGGGCCTGGATTCGAGGCACTGCTCGAGCTCGCGCGAACCCCGGCGTTCGCGCTGCCGGTCGTCCTGTCGTCGATCCTCGCGACGGTCGTCGCCCTCTCGTTGATGAATCTCTTCCAGCGCCGCCTGGATCCCGTGCGTGCCGCCGTGCTCTACGCATTCGAGCCGATCTGGGCCGCGCTCTTCGGGATCGCGGCCGGAACGGACCGGTTCACGACCTACCTGTGGCTGGGGGGCGGGCTGCTGCTCGCAGGCAACCTGATCGCGGAGCTCGGCCAGCGGTGGAAGCGCCGGCCCTGACGGGAGTCAACGCGGGTACTTCGTCACGACGCCGCGGCGCAGCACTTGGTCGAGGTGGTGCCGCATGTGCAGCACGTAGTCGTCGATCAAGAACCCGAGAGTGACCGGCGCCGCGCCACCGATCCTGCACGGCTTCGCGAGCGCCGTATCCGAAATTCCTGCGATCAGAGGGGTGAGGATGCGGTTGTGGGCGTGCCACACTTCCACGAGCTCCGTCCACGGGATCTCTCGATAGCGATGAACCGAAATCCACCCATCCTGGTCGTAGCCAGGTCCCTCGAATCGGGGCTCGAGCACGGCGCGCACGATCCGCGCGTGGTTGTTCACGGCGGAATCGATCAAGTGGCCAAGCTCCTCACGCTGCGACCAGCCCACGCCCGAAGGCCGATTGGGCGCGGCCGTCGCGGGGCCGTCTCGAATGGCCCGCAGATTCGGCAACTCTTCGGCGAGCGTGCGCGCGAGAGTTGCCGCGAGTTCGTTGGCTGGGACCGGCACTACTTCGTGAAGTATTGCGTGCCGCGCTTCTGCCCCTTCGTCTTGAGCTTCTTCGCGGCGAGGAGCTTCGCGACGGGCAGCTTGAGTTCCTTCGACGGGAGCTTCATCGCTTTCGAGATCTGCTCCAGCCGCTGACCCTGCTTCGAGCGGACTTGAGCGAGCACGCGCGCGGCCATGGCATCGACTTGCTCGGAAGAGCGCTTGGCGCGTTTGCCGGCTCGAGCGGAACTCCCGATTTTCCTGGGCCTTCCAGGGCCGCGACGACCGTTCGTGGACGCGCCGCCGGCGAGCGCCGTCTGCACCGATTCGAGCGCGGATTTCTTCACGAGCGCCGACAGCTCTGTGAGAAAGGACTGGATGCGGGACTGGATTTCCTGGTCGAGAGTGGAATTGGGCATATGCGTATTAGGTCAAACGAACATGCGTGAGTCCATCGACAGTCATCCATCAACGATCTGTTGATTGGAGAAACAGGACTTGGCCAGAGTCACGATCTCCTCCGCTCCGCCTTCACCTTGCGCGTGGGCGTCCTCTTCGCCGTCACGAGATCCGCGCCGCCCTCATCCCCGAAGCCGGCGAAGATCTTCTCGCCCACGCGGAAGTGGGGCTTGCCCCACGTCAGGGTTTCCTTGGTGTCGGGGAGCGAAAGGCAGATCGCACGGAATCTCGCCAGGGCCCGGAATGCCTTGACCATGGCAGGCAGTTTCCACCGCCCGCTTGGTCCAGTCCACGACCGGCCTGGCGAGATTCGTTGCGGCCTAGAGCACCGCGGCGTCCGGTTCGTTCCCGGAGACCGCGAGAGCCTGTATGCGGAAGTCCTTCTCGTACACGCCGGACAATTCGGGATCGACCGAGCCGTCTCGACGCCAGAAGGTCCAGGCACCTTCGCGCAGCCCGTCGCGGTACGTCCCTTCCTCGAGCATCATCCCCGCTCGGCTCCGGCGAGTGGAGCGGCCGTGCTTGACCCAGGTGCCGTCCGGGCGCTGGATCTCGTCGTACTCGTACTCGCTGAAGTCGGGAGCCGGGAGGTCCGAGGACCACGTCCGGAATCCCACGTGCGTGCGACGGATGGTCGTGCCGTCGGCATGCGTCGAATGACTGAGCCCGCGCTCCAACGCGAGCGTCGCGTAGGCCGCGGATCCGAGTCCCACGAAGATCGCCGAGATGCCGATCACTCGCCCCATTCTCGTGAGCCGCATGAGCGCTTCGTCGGCCGGGCCTCGGCTCCTCGACGCGAGATAGCGCGACCCCATGACCCAGGGAATGATGCCGAGCGGCAGCAACAAGACCACCGCAACCAAGTTCCAAATGCTGAAACCAACCATGATCCTCTCCTCCAAGCGGCAGAGCCGCGTCATGGTCATCGGCCCCGGTGCGGGCAGAACTGAGGGGAAGGCGCGTTCTCGCGGCTCTTACCGTGGGGTAACGACACGCGCCGTCCCCGGCGCGCTGCTCCTAGAAGTTCGGGAACGCGCTCGCAATGAAGTCGAGGAGCACCTGCTCGGGCGGGCCGTAGGCGCCGTGACCCACCCACCAGCTGTAGGTGTGCGTCCGCACGGAAGTGTCCGGCTTCATCACCGTGAGCGTCGACATCGGCATGTCCGACACGACGGTCGGGTCGTCGCACAGCTCGAAGGCGCCGTGCTTGGCCAGAAGGATGAGCAGGTTGTCCGCGTCGGCTTGCGAGACGGTCGTGATCCGCGACTTGCCCTCGCCGTTGTTCGCGTTCGTCGTCGACAGGCGCGCGAAGCCGTTGCCGTAGACCGTCATCTGGAGATCGAGCGGTCCGGCGAGCGTGTAGCCGTTGATGTCGTAGACGACGATCGGCTCGTGGGGCAGGACATTCGGGCACGGCACGGCCAGCGGCGCCGCGGCCATCGCGGGCGAGCCGGTTCCGCGCAGGGCGAGGACGGAGCAGACAGCGGCCAGGGAGAGAGGAATGAGCCAGCTCTTCATCGGAAGGACCTCCGGTGCGCATCACCGGCGCACCCTGTTGACCATGCCAGGAGCCACACTCTAACTGCTTCCAGCGGGCGCGTTTCGCGAAGTGGTTGCTGGGAAGAACGAGTCGGTGGGCGATCCTCCCTCGCCTGATGGCCTCCGAGGGAGGGCTCGGGCAAACGCAACCGCGGATGAATTGGTCGCGGCAGGCGGCCGTTTCCTCGGGACCCTGACCCTCGGGGATCACCTCAAAAGCGGCCAGTCGTGGTCGGGTCAAAACCGGCCAGTGGCGAGGTGCTCAGGACGGGGTTGATGTACCGCACACCTGGGTGAGCGCGCAAGGGGGTTCGGTGTCGAGAG
>JBJXFB010000024.1:0-4179 GCA_046155895.1 Planctomycetota bacterium
AGCGCGCCGCGTCGGACGACGCCGCGGACCTCGTCGAGTCGATCCCCGAGGAGCGGCGCGAGCGGGTGCTCGACGAGGTCGAGCCGAAGGAGCGCGCGGCGATCGAGGAGCTCCAGCGGTACGCCCCCGACACCGCGGGCGGCCTGATGCAGAAGGAGCTGCTGCGGGTCCGCGCGGACCAGACGGCCGGCGAGGCCGTGGAGACGATCCGCCGCGACTGGAACCCGAAGATCGGCGAGGTCTACGACATCTACGTCGTGGACGCCGAGGGCCGCGTCCTCGGGCGCGTCCGCAACCGCCATCTGCTGATCCAGCCGCGGCAGCGACCGATCGGCGAGTTCATGCTCCGGGACGTGCGGGCGGTGCCCGTCTCGATGGACCAGGAGAAGATCGCCGAGATCGTCCAGGACTACGACCTGTCGAGCATCGCGGTCGTGGACGCGGAGGACCGGCTCGTCGGGCGGATCCTCGTGGACGACATCGTGGACGTGCTCGAGGAGGAGGCGACCGAGGACATCCACAAGCTCGGCGGCTCGGAGGCGCTGGGCGAGCCCTACCTCGGGGTGCGGCTGCGGCAGATGCTGAAGAAGCGGGGCGGCTGGCTCGCGCTCCTCTTCCTCGGGGAGACGCTCACCGCGTCGGCGATGGCGTACTTCGAGGACGAGATGCGCCGGGCGATCGTGCTCGGGATGTTCACCCCGCTCATCATCAGCAGCGGCGGCAACTCGGGTTCGCAGGCGACCTCGCTCATCATCCGCGCGATGGCGCTCGGCGAGGTGAAGGCGTCGGACTGGTGGCACGTGATGCGGCGCGAGGCCGCCTGCGGTCTCGCCCTCGGCATCCTCCTCGGACTGATCGGCGCGGGACGGATCCTGGCCTGGGAGTCCCTGTTCGGGAGCTACGGCGAGCATGCGCACCTGATCGCGCTGACGGTCGGCGCGACGCTCGTCGGCGTCGTGCTCTGGGGCACGCTCATGGGATCGATGCTGCCGTTCCTGCTCCGCCGGATGGGGTTCGACCCGGCGAGCTCGTCGGCGCCGTTCGTCGCGACCCTGGTGGACGTGACCGGGCTCGTGATCTACTTCAGCGTCGCTCTCGTCACACTTCGCGGTACGCTCTTGTGATCCGATCCACGCCGATGGAGGCGACATGACCGAAGAGAAGGGCATCTGGGTGCGGCTCGTCCTGGAAGATCAGACCCGCGTGACTGGGTTCGCTCCCGGCGCGGAGTCTCCGAACGACTTCTGGACCGTGTTCCGCACGCAGCTCGTGCGGTTGCACCAGGTCGAGGTGCAGCGCCCCGGGAAGAAGGCGCGGCCCTTCGAGGTGATCTACGTGAACCGCGACAAGATCGTGCTCGTGGACGCGGTCGGAGAAGGCGCGCCGACGTCGTAGACGCGTAGCCCCCGGGCGCTACTTCGGCGCCCCGTCGTCGTCGTTCTGCGCCGGTTTCCTGCCGAGCCGGTCGCGGATCTCGCCGGCGCGGCCTCTCGCGGCCTTGACCGCGTCGGAGTCGGCCGCGACCGGAGCCTTGCGGAAGCGGGCCTGGAGCCGCGGTCCGACGACCTCCATCTGCTGCACGTCCAGGAGCCCGGCGACCTGGTCGTGGCGGGACTGCTCGCGCGCGGCCCGGTCGCTGCGCCGCTGCTCGTCGCTGCGCGTCTCGTCGTCGCGGATCGCCTGCGACTGCTTGAGCGTCTCGACGAGCGTGCTCTCGACTCGCGTGCGCTGGTCGTCGGTCACGTTCACGTCGCGGAGCCAGAGCTTCGCCATCGCCTCGGCCTGACGCTTCATGCGATCGAGTTTCTTCTCCTGCTCGATCTGCTCCATCACGCGGTCCACCGCCTGGCGGAACGCAGGACTCACGAGGATTTCCGGCGGCAGCTCGCCGACCGGAGCGCCGCTCCCGGCGGACGCCGACGAACCGCCCGCGGCGAGCGCGGCGAGACGCTTCTCGAACGTGTCCATGCGGTCGGCGATCACGCCCGCCTCGGGATTGGCGCGCGCCGGGATCGGCCGGGATTCGTCGCCCGCGCGGCCGCCGTCCTGCTTCTCGGAGCGGGAGGACGCGCTCGGTCCCTTGGCGGCCTGGCCCTTCGCGGACTGCGAAAGCTCGTCGCGCAGGGCGTCGATCTCCGACGAGAGCGTCAGGTTCCACGCGGCGAGGGCGCCGACGACGGGCACGGCGAGGAATGCGAGCCACTTCGACATGGGGGTCTCCGAATCCGGTTCCAGCTCGTTCCAGCTCGTTGTTCAACCCTCGCCGGAAGGCGGGGTTTCGGGTTCGCGCGAGAGCCTGACGATACCTGATCTCTCCGTGCAGGGTACCGCGAGTCTCTGCCGTTCCCCGGAGAGGCCGCTGGGATACGCCCTCGTCCGGCGCACCGGGCGGCGGCTGAAGGTCGCTCAGCCGCCCGTCTCGGGCCGGGTACCCTTCCGCGATGCGAATCGCCACCTGGAACGTGAACTCGATCCGCGTCCGCGAGCCGGCCGTGCTCGCATGGCTCGCGCGTTGGCAGCCCGACGTGCTCTGCCTCCAGGAACTGAAGGTCGAGGAGAAGGACTTCCCCCGCGGCGCGATCGAGGCGGCGGGCTACCGCGCGACCGTCTACGGGCAGAAGACCTACAACGGGGTCGCGATCCTGTCGCGCGAGGAGCCGACCGACGTCGTCCGCGGATTCGCCGACGGCGCCGAGGAGGACCCGCAGCGGCGGCTGATCCGCGGCACGGTGGCCGGTGTCCGGATCGTGAACGGGTACTTCGTGAACGGCGAGGAGGTCGGCTCCGAGAAGTTCGCGTACAAGCTCGCCTGGTTCGCCCGGCTCCTCCGCGTGCTCGAGACGCAGGAGGACCCGACGAAACCGCTCGTCCTCCTCGGCGACTTCAACGTCGCGCCGGCCGACATCGACGTTCACGACCCCAAGCGCTGGAAGGACAAGGTCCTGTGCAGCACGGAGGAACGAGCGGCATACGAGCGGTTCCTCGCGTGGGGTCTCACCGACACCCTGCGCATGCACCATCCCGAAGGCGGGATCTACTCGTGGTGGGACTACCGGCTCGCGGCATTCCAGCGGAAGTGGGGGCTGCGGATCGACCACGTCCTCGCCACGGCCCCGCTCGCCGCGCGCTCCAAGGACTGCGTCGTGGACGTCGAGCCGCGCGGGGCGGAGCGACCGAGCGACCATGCGCCCGTGTACGCCGACTTCGACTGAGACGCGCGCCCGGTCCGGTCGCGGCAGGGGATCGAGTAACGCCCGGACGGCTCGCCCGCCGGCGCCCCGGCCACACGTTCTGGAACGGTCGAGGTCACCGCGGGCTGACTCTGTGCGCGGATTTCCCGACGACTTTCGAGTCGGCGTAACTCGTTTGAATTGGGCTCGTTCACCCCGATTCCGATTCCGATTCCACCCTATTGACAAGCGCGCCGCGGGGCGTTTTGCTTTGTGTTCGCCTCCCTCGCGAAGTCGGCGGGTCCGGTTCGAAACGGTCAGAGCGACGATCGCGGGCGGGGCAAGTCTCGAGTGCGGATGAGGCGAGCGGATCGTCGAGGACACCGTTTCTGAGCGTCGCCGTGTGGCGTCGCCCGGCCTTCGACGGACGACTCGCGCAGGTGGTGATCGCGGACGGGGCACCCTGATCAGGGACTCCTTCCGCGTGGTTCGGCCCGGCCGTCCGGATTCGCAAGTCCCGGGGCGCGGCCAGGTCTGCGGAGGTATGCGATGTCCAGTGGTGAACGGATTCCGATCGTGTTCTATCCCCGGTACTCGGTCCTCACGGCAAGCCCGTCGGCGCCGGCGACGTCGACTTCGACGACCTACTACACGACCCCGATGGACATGCTCGGGTTCAGCGCGTTCTCGATCACTGCGTTCCGGTCCACGATCACGGGCGGGGCGATTGCGATCGCGACCGACTGGACGTTCGAGGAATCGAGCGATCTCAACTCGTGGGATCCCACGAGCAGCGCGTTCGACCCCGGCACGAGCGGCAACCCGAACGTCGGCGGGGAGACGCAGCGCAACGAGCCGATCGTGCGGCGCTACGTCCGGCTCAAGATCGTGATCACGAGCGCCGCGGACGCATCGATGACGCTCTTCGCGATCGGCTGGGCCGAGCGCACGACGTCGTAGCTCTGAGAAGGCAGACGTTCATTCACGAGCGTCAGGACACGGTCGGGGG
>JBJXFB010000032.1:0-80200 GCA_046155895.1 Planctomycetota bacterium
GCTCGTGCAGCCCAGCATGTAGGCGTAGTTGCCGCCCATGCAGAAGCCGACCGCGCCCAGGCGCCGCGCGTCGACGCCCGGATCCTTCGCGAGGTGCTCGAGCGCGCCCTCGAGATCGCCGAGCACCAGCCGGTCGGGCAGGCTCGCGCCCGCGGCGCGCACCTGGTCCATCGTCCAGATCGGCGAGGGATCCTCCGCGCTCGGTCGCGGGCCTGGCGGACCTCCTTCGCGCGAGTAGAGATCCGGCGCGAGGACGACGAAGCCCTCCCGGGCGAGCCTCTCCGTCATCCCGCGGATGTGCGGATCGATCCCGAAGACCTCCTGGACGAGCACGATTCCGGGCAGGCGACCCGCCGAAGCGGTCTCGGGCCGCGCCAGGACCCCGCCGATCTCGTCGCCGCCGTGGCCGCGGAACCGGATCATCAGTAGCGCGAGGTCGACGCCACGTGGCTCGTCCAGCGCCGTTTCTCGCGCAGCTCCACCAGCGTCTCCACGAACTCTTCGAGCTCGTCCTCGAGCGTGTAGAAGTGCGGCGAGACGCGGATCCCCGCGTCGGGGCGGTGATCGACGAGGATCCCGCGCTCCTCGAGCGCCTTCACGAACGCCGGGCCGTTCTCCTCGGGGCGCAGGCCCACGGTGAGCGTGCCGCCGCGCCGCCGCGAATCCCTCGGGCTGCGGATCGGGAAGCCGGCGGATTCCAGCCCCTGCCAGAGACGTTCCGTCAGCCGGATCGAGTGCGCGCGGATCTCCTCGACGCCGGCCTCGAGCACGACCTCGTAGCCCGCCGTGGCCGCGAGGAACGCCGCCACGGACGGCGTCCCGTGCAACATGCGGCGGATGTCGTGCGCGTAGCGCTGCGGGCCCGTCTCGAACGCGAACGGCTCCTCGTGCGCGGCCCAGCCTGTGATGCGCGGCTCCAGCTTCGGCAGGAGATCGGGCCGGACGTAGAGGTACGCCGCTCCCGGTCCGCCGCAAAGCCACTTCACCGAGCCGCCGCAGACCATGTCGACGCCGAGCGCGCGCACGTCGACGGGAACCGTGCCCGTCGCCTGGTACGCGTCGAGCAGGACGATCGCGCCCACCTTCTTCGCCTTCGCGCAGATCGCCTGCGCGTCGAGGAGGTTGTTGGTCTTGTACTGCACGAGGCTGATCGGGACGATCAGCGTCTCCTCGCTGATCGCCTCGAGGAGGCGCTGCATGTCGATCTCGACGCCTTCCGTCGGGACCGTGACGATCTTCGCGCCGCGCGAGCGCATCCCCTCCCACACGTACATGTTCGAGGGGAATTCCTGGTCGGTGTAGACGACCTGGTTGCGCTTGCCCGAGAAGTCGAGGCAGCTCGCGACGAGCGCCTGGATCACGGAGACGTTCTGGTGCATGACGACGGAGCCCGCGGGTGCGTTGATCACGCGCCCGAGGACGTTCCCGACGTCGATCGGCGAGGTCCACCAGCCCTCGCCCCACGCGCGCACGCCGCGCTGCGCCCACTGGTCGGCGAAGGCTCGGAGCTTCCCGTACACCGTCTCGGGCATCGCGCCGAGGCTGTGGTTCACGAGGTAGGTCGTGCTCTCGAGGATCGGGAAGCGTGAGCGCCAGCGTTCAGGATCGTGCATCGGACCTCCTCGCCGGATCGATCCCGGTCAGCTTCTCGGGAGGAAGCACCAACCGCTCGACCGGCCGGCCGCCCACGATGTGCTGCGACACGATCTCCTCGACGTCGGCCACCGTGACGTGCCCGTACCAGGTCGCTTCGGGGTACACGACGACCGTGACGCCCTGCGCGCACTGGTCGAGGCACATCGCCTTGTTCGCGCGCACGATGCGCTTCAATCCGCGCTCGTGGAGCTTCGCCTTGAACGCCGAGGCGACGTCCCGGCTCCCCTTCGACGCGCAGCACCCCTTCGGGTCGGAAGGGTCGCGCTCGTTGACGCAGATGAAGACGTGCTTCTGGAATGTCGCCATGAGGTACCCGGTGTCGCGAGCCAGGATAACCTACGGCTCCCCCAGGACCTCTTTCGCCAGCACGAGCTTCTGGATCTCGCTCGTGCCCTCGTAGATCCGCAGCGCGCGCGCCTCGCGGAAAAGGCGCTCCACGACGCTGCCGCGCTTCACGCCGAGACCTCCGAAGTGCTGGACGGCGCGGTCGCAGATCCATGAGGCCGTCTCCGTGGCGAAGAGCTTCGCGCGCGCGACCTCGGCGGAGGCGCGATCGCCGCGATCGACGGCCACGGCGGCCTCGGTGACGAGGAGCTGCGACGCGCGCAGCCGCACGTCCATCTCGGCCAGGTCGAAGCGGAGGGCCTGGAAGGCCGACAAGGGCCGTCCGAACTGCTTGCGGGCCTTCAGACGCTCCTTCGATTCGTCGAGCGCGCGCCGCGAGAATCCGTTCGCGGCCGCGGCGACCGACGTGCGGAACCGGCCGAGGGTCGCGAGCGCGATCTCGAGGCCCTGGCCCTCCTCCCCGAGCAGATCGCCCGGGCCTACCTCCGCGTCATTGAACATCACGTCGCCGATCGGGTGGGGCGCCATGACCTCGAAACGCGCGACCTCGAGCCCGCGCGCGGTCGCGGGAACGTGGAACATCGACAGGCCCTCGCTCTCCCCGGCCTTGCCCGAAGTGCGCGCGAGCACCGTGTAGAAGCTCGCGACGCCCGCGTTCGAAATGAAGGTCTTCTTCCCGGAGAGGCGCCAGCCCCTCTTGGCCTTCGTCGCCGCGGTCGCGATGTCCCCGAGACTCGATCCCGCGTCCGGTTCGGTCAGCGCGAACGCCGCGACCGCCTGCCCGCGAGCGACCCGGGGGAGGACCTTCCCGCGGAGCTCCGCGCTCCCGCCGAGCGCGATCGGGTACGAGCCGAGGCCCTGCAGCACGAACACGACGTCGAGCATGCCCGAATGCCACGCCAGCTCGTCGCGCACCGCGCACAGCGCGCGGACGCTGACTTCCTCCTTGTCGGCGAGGTCGTTCTTGGCGCCTCCGTCGCGCGCGGGGACGGTCCAGCCGAGGAGACCGGATTTCGCGAGGGCGGCGAGCGCCGCGCGAGCTGACTCGGTCTCGTCGAGGCCCGTTTCCCTCGTGACCGCGCTCTCGCCCGTCTGCCGCGCGAGCAGCGTCAGCGCGCTCAGCACCGATTCGGGACTGGCGCGGCTCATGAACTCGGGGCACTCGCCGCGCCGGGAGCATTCTTCACGAAATCCGCGGGACGCTTCTCGACGAACGCCGCGTGCGCCTCGTGGTAGTCGGGGTGCTTCATGCACTCGGCCTGGATCCAGGCCTCGGCCTGGAGGGCCTCCGTGAAGGTCATCGAGGCCTCCGCGTTCAGCATGCGCTTCGTGACCGCCAGCCCGAGCGAGGGGCCGGAGGCGAGGCGACCAGCCCAATGCGCGGTGCGCTCCGCGAGCTTCTCCGGGGGTACGACCTCGTTGTAGAGGCCGATCTCGTGCGCACGCTGGGCCGAGATGAACTCGCCCGTCATGAGCATCTCGCTAGCCAGCCCGAGGCCGACGATGCGAGGGAGCAGCCAAGCCGCGCCCATGTCGGCGCCGGAGAGGCCGACCTTGGTGAAGAGGAAGGCGATCTTGGCGGTTTCGCTGGCGACGCGGACGTCTGCCGCGGCCGCCATGACCGCCCCCGCGCCGCAGGTCGTGCCGTTCAAGGACGCGATGATCGGCTTCTCGAGCGCGCGCATGTTCTCGATCAGCTTGCAGGTGAGGCGCGTGAACGCGTTGACCTCCGCATCGCTGGCTTCGAGGAGGCGTCCGATGATGTCGCGGACGTCGCCGCCCGTGCAGAACGCGCGTCCCGTGCCCGTCAGCACGACGGCGCGGACGGTGTCGCGCTTCGCCAGGCGCTCGAACGTGTCGGTCAGCTCGCGGTAGGTGTCGAAGGTGAGGGCGTTCAGACGCTCGGGCCGCTCGAGCCGCAGCGTGGCGACGCCGTCGGCCTCGGTATAGCGGAAGTGGGTGGTCTTCATGATCGATCCTCACGCGAGCGCGGCGGTCGCCTCGATCTCCACCAGTGCGCCCTCCTCGAGCAGATCCGCGACCTGCACCAGCGCCAGCGCGGGGAAGTGCTTTCCCACGATCTCGCGCCAGGCCGCGCCGACTTCCGCGGTCTTGGCCGAGTACTGGCGCTTGTCCTTCACGTAGATCGTCATCCGGACGATCTGGTCGGGCGCTCCGCCCGCCGCGCGCACGACCGCGACGACGTTGCGCAGGGCCTGCGCGAACTGCGCGGCGAAGTCGCCAGTTCCGACGAGCCGGTGCCGGTCGTCCCAGGCGATCTGCCCGGCCACGCACAGCATCTTCGAGGCTCCGCTCACGAGCACGCCGTCGCTGTAGCCCTTCGGCCGCGGCCATCCCGCCGGCTCGATCGCCTCGATCTTCAACGCCTCACCGCCAGACGGCCGTCTTCTCCGCTGGGAGGACGCCCTTCCCGCCGACGAGCTCGACGATCATGCCGTTCGCTTCGCCCTGCAGGAGGTCCCACACGGCCTGCGCGACCTCGTCGACGCTGACCAGGGTCCCGCCCGGGTTCTGCGAGGCGAGGAACTTCCTCACTTCCTCCTTGGTCTTGTTCGTCTTCTCCATGATCCGCGCGATCGATTCATCCGTCATCGGCGAATCGACGTAGTGCGGGCAGACGACGTTCATCGTGACCGGGCCCTTGCGCAGCTCCTGCGCCGCCGCCTGGCTGTAGCCGACGAGCGCGTGCTTGCTGGCGCCGTACGCGGCCGCGTAGGCGTAGCTCTTGATCCCCGCCGACGACGCGATGTTCACGACGCGACCGTACTTGCGCTCGAGCATCCCCGGCACGAGGGCTTCGATCAGCCAGCGCGCGCCGTGGAAGTTCACGCGCATGTGCTCCTCGTACTGGTCGATCTCGCGGTCGCGCCCGTGTGCGAGGAACGGCGCGCTGTGCGCGATCCCCGCGTTGTTGACGAGCCAGTCGATCGGCCCGAGATCCAGAGCGAGCTTCCTCGCCTTCTCGACCGCCGGCGCCACGCCCTCCCGGACGCCCACGTCGAACGTGAGCGGCCAGGCCTTTCCGCCGGTCGCTCGGATCGAGCTCGCGATCGAGGCGCAGGTGCTCGCGGTACGCGCCGCGACGATGACCGCGACCCCCTCGAGGGCGAGGCGACGGGCGATGGCCTCGCCGATACCCCGCCCGGCGCCCGTGACCAAGGCGACGTGCTGCTTGGGCATGGCGGAGAGTGTGCGGTCGGGTGCGCCCCGGTTCCAGGACCAACACGCCGGCCGTTTCGTCCCGGGAGCGGAACCGTGGCCGGCGGTACCCTGGGGGAGCATCATGGAAGCTCGACGCCTGCGACTCCGCCTGCCTCGACGCTTGAAAAGCGCGCTCCTGGTACCGGTCCTCCTGCCCCTGGGCGGCTGCACGGCCGTGCGCCTGCCCCCGCACGAGGCGCCGAGCCGTTTCGGCGTCGTCCGCGCGGCCGATCCCGGAACCGCGCGCGAGTACGCGCGACTTCTCGACGACGTCGGACCCTTCGTCGCAGGCGCGCTTCCGGGATTGGAGATCGAGCCCGTCGATCTGCGCATCGTGGGGGGCGTCTCGGGCCGCTACCACCCTTCGGCCCACCCCGAGTTCGCCGGCGCCGTCTTCGAGAGCGGTTCCGCGAAGTGGGTCGAGATGCGGTCCGACCTGGAGCCCGGTTCTCGCCGAGGCGTCCTGGCGCACGAGCTCGTCCACCATTGGCTCGGGCCGGCCTGGAGCGCTCTTCCTCCCGCGCTCGAGGACGGCCTGGCCGACGTCATCGGCGACGCCGTCCGGGAGGACGACACGCCGCGGGAGCGGATGATGGCCTTCATCGCCTGCTGGATCACCCTGAACGGCGAGCTGACGGTCGACCGCAACGCCACGGTCGTCGGCCGGCGGGACGGGCCGTTCTCCGTGACCTTCAAGGCGGAGGTCGAGCGGCTCGCTCCCGCGGAGATCCTGGACGTGATGGGCCGCGACCTGGAGGGCTACCACTCGATCGACCCTCGCCATTTCGCCGTGGTCACGGTGCTCTCGAGGCGGCTCCTGTCGAGGATCTCGGTCGACGAGCTCTTCGAGATCTGCCGCGCAGCCGGGGAAGAAGGCGAGACCCGGATTCCACCTGCACGAGTCTTCGCGGCGGCCGGCATCGACCCGCTCGATCTCCGGGACTGGAACGAGCTCCTGCTCGCGACCTACGACCTCGAGGAGCGCCGGGCGCTGCGCGAGGAGGTCCAGGTTCCTTGGAAGCCGCCGCATTCCGGCGGCACGGACGCCTTGGAATTTTCGATCCACCTGCAAGCCACCGTCGAGTTCTGACCGGAAGCTCGTTCCGATGAGCGAAGCCCCGCGTTCGACCTCCCCGCGTTCGTCCCACCCGGGTCTCGCGGCGATCCCTTCGACGCGCTGGCCGACGCGAGCAGAGGCTCGCGCGAGCCTCCTCTTCAGCCCGATCCGCCTCGGTCCGGTCCAGTCGCGCGCGCGCACCTGGGTGCCCGCGATGGTCCCGTGGCGGTCCGTCGAGGAGGGATTCGTCACGCGGGATCTCCTCGACTGGTACGGACGCTTCGCCGACGGGAGGCCCGGAACGCTCGTCGTCGAGGCAACGGGCATCCGCGACGTCCCGAGCGGTCCGCTCCTGCGCATCGGCCACGATCGGTTCCTGCCGGGGCTCGCCGACCTCGTCGGGATCGTGCGCGAGCGATCCGGCGGCGAGACGCGCCTCTTCATCCAGATCATCGACTTCCTGTCCGTGAAGCGCCGGCCCGAAAAGGAGAAGTACGTCCGACGGTTCCTGGAGCTCCGCGAGGTGCACCGGGAACGCCTCGCCGCCGTCGAGGGCTTCGAGGAGGCCGCGCGCTCCGAGGACGCCGAAGTCCGCGAATCGCTCCTCGCGCTCCCGCACGAGGCGCTCCTGTCGATTCTCGAGCCGCGCGAGGTCGAGGCGCTCGAATTCGGCTACCGCGAACGCGTCGACGACATGCACCTCCCCCACGTCCGCGAGCTGCCGCGGGTGCTGCCGAAGACCTTCGCCGCCGCGGCGGCGCGCGCGGAGAAGGCCGGCTTCGACGGGGTCGAGCTGCACTTCGCGCACGCGTACACGATGGCGGGCTTCCTCTCGCGGCGGAACGAGCGCGACGACGGCTACGGGGGCAGCCGCGAGAACCGCGTGCGGCTTCCGCTCGAGGTCTTCCGCGCGGTCCGCGGCGCCGTCGGCGAGGGATTCGCCGTGGGCTGCCGCATCCTCTCCGACGAGGTGATCGAGGGCGGGAGCCGCGTCGAGGACGCGAGCGGCTACGCCGTCGAGCTCGCGCGCGCCGGCATCGACTTCATCTCCGTATCGAAGGGCGGCAAGTTCGAGGACGCCAAGCAGCCGAAGGTCGGCGAGGCGGTGTACCCGTACACGGGGAAGAGCGGGCTCGAGTGCATGCCGACGGTGAAGTACGCGCCGGAGGGACCCTTCGGGCGCAATCTCCCCCTCTCGCGGACGATCCGGGACGCCGTGCGCGCGGCCGGATTCGAGACGCCGATCGGCGGGGCGGGCGGGATCAACTCGTTCGAGCTCGCCGAGCGCGCGCTGCGCGAAGGCGACTGCGACTTCGTCGGCGCCGCGCGCCAGTCGCTCGCGGACCCGGACTGGTGGCGCAAGATCGAGGACGGCCGCGGCGCCGAGATCCGCCGCTGCATCTACACGAACTACTGCGAAGGCCTCGACCAGCAGCACAAGCAGGTGACCTGCCAGCTCTGGGACCGCGACTTCGAGACTCCGGATCCGGGCGTCGGGGACCGGTCCATCCGGAAGAGCCTCGACGGAAAGCGCCGGCTGGTGCCCCCGCCGTGGCCGGGCTGAAGCTGCGTTACTTCTCCTCGCTCGCCGCTTCCTCGGTGACCTTCACCAGGAACTTGACCGATCCCTCCTGGATCGAGTGGATGCGGATGGTCGACTCTTCGCGCTTCATCTCGCTGTCGCGCTCGACCTTGGCGGAGCCCTCGAGGTCGAGGGAGACCGGCCTGCGCTCCTTCACCGCGAAGTGGAACTTCCCTTCGAGGTCGATCTGGTAGGTGGTGGCCGCCGCGGGCAGGACGACCTCGGGCGAGAACATCCGCTCGCCGCGTCCGCCGCCGCGTTCGGGCTCGGGCAGCTCGCCGGAAGCCTCGAGCTTCAGCTCGATCTCCGCGCACGCGGTCCCGTCGACGTCGTGATCCATGGAGACGAGCTTCGCCGTCCCCTTCCATTCCGCGGTGGTCAAGAGCCTCGCGTCCGATCCCCCGCGCATCCCGCGACGGCGGCCGCCGCCTTCCTCGCCCCCGCCCTCGGGCGGCGCCGGCGGAGGGAAGAGAGCCGCGCTCAAATCGAGCCGCATCGCGCGCCGGATCTTCTCCGCGTCGAGCTCCCAGGTGTCGTCCACCTTCACGTCGCCTTCGGGGAGCAGCGCGTCGAGGAAGAGATCGGTGCGATGCCCCTCGAGCGACTTCTCGTCGGGCGAGCCGCCCTCGACGGCGCTCGCTTCGTTCTCGTCGTCCTTGCGGACGATCTCGATCGTGACGCCTTCGAGCGGGGACTCGAGGTCCGTCTCGCGCGAGTTCTCGCCGAACACCGACTCGGTCCGGCCTCCGACGGCCTCGAAGACGCGGCGCACCTTCGTCGGCCGCCCTTCCTTCGCTTCCAGCACGGTGTCGACGTGGACCTCCTTGCGGGACGCGTGGGAGGACATTCCGCCGCCCATCCCTTCCTGGCGCTCGCCGTCGCGCTCGACTTCCATCGTGGTCATCTCGAGCTTCATGTCGGTCTCGATCTCGATGCGGAGCGCGCGATCCGTCTTGTACTCGGTCGACAGGGCGGCGGTGCCCGGGATCACGACGAGCAAGGCGGAAAGGATCGTGGTCTTCATGAGGGGCATCCTAGAAAGCCTGGTGGATTTCGACCAGATTGCCGCGGCGATCGAAGAGGAACTCGAGCTGCTGGCCTTCGCGATCTCCGTGGAAAGGAACGACGAAGGCCGTCTGGAAGAGCTGCACGGGCTCCGGCGTCCACGTCACTCCTCTCGGCGCGAGAAGCGCTGAATTGACGTCGATCACCGCTTCCGCGAAGCGCGTGTAGTCGGCCGCGGAGTGCTCGACGGGCCCGTGAGCGAGGTCGAGCGAGAGCCCGACGATGTCCGTGAACGTCTGCGTGGCCACGCCTTCGGGCACGATGGTCGCCGTCCTGCGGTACGTCGAGAATCGATGGACCGTCTCGTAGTCGAAGGCGAGCCCGTTGCGGCACCTGCCGCTGCACTGGCACTGCTGGACGCAGGGATCGCAGTCCTCGTCGCAGTAGACGACGGTGCAGGACCCGCCGCACAGGCCGGCGACGAGGAGACACGCGGCAACCGTGCTCGCGAGGACCCTCCAGCTCGATCGATGGCCGAGCATGAGGACCATTCTACCACGCGTACGCTTCGGGCGCGGGGCCGCCAGGGCCCGGGAAGATCTGGTCGAGCCGGTTCGAGATCTCGGTCGTGATCTCGAGCTCGAGCGCGCGCAGGGCGCCGTCGAGCTGCGCGATCGTCCGCGGACCGACGATCGGCGCCGTCACCGCCTTCTGGGCCAGTAGCCACGCCAGCGCCACGTTCGCCGGCTCCTCGCCCAGGTCGCGGCAGAACTTCTCCCACGGCTCGAGCCGCGCGCGGTGCTTCTCGACGTTCTTCTGCGTGGCGTCCTGCGCGCGGCGACCCTCCTTGACCCGCGCGAGCGAGCCGGCGAGCAATCCTCCCGCCAGCGGACTCCACGGGAGCACGCCGAGTCCGTACGCCTGGCAGGCCGGCAGCACCTCGAGCTCGACCGTGCGCGCGTTCAGGTTGTAGAGGCTCTGCTCGGACACCAGCCCGAGGAAGTGCCGCGCGCGCGCCGCTTCGCTCGCCTGCGCGATCTGCCAGCCGGCGAAGTTCGAGGAGCCGACGTAGACGACCTTGCCCTGCTGCACGAGCAGCTCCATCGCCTGCCAGATCTCCTCCCACGGCGCGGCGCGCCACACGTGGTGCATCTGGTAGAGGTCGAGGTGATCCGTCTTCATCCGCGCGAGGCTCTCCTCGCAAGCCTGGCGGATGTGCAGCGCCGAGAGCTTGCTCCGGTTCGGCCATGCGCCCATCTCGCCGTACACCTTCGTCGCCAGGACGACCTTCTCGCGTCGCCCGCCGCCCTGCGCGAACCAGTCGCCCAGGATCTTCTCGGTGACGCCCTCGCCCTTCTTCCAGCCGTAGACGTCGGCCGTGTCGAAGAAGTTGATCCCGTGCTCTAGCGCGCGATCCATGATCCCGAAGCTCTCCTTCGGGGTCGCCTGCGGGCCGAAGTTCATCGTCCCCAGGCACAGACGGCTCACTTCGAGTCCGGTGCGGCCGAGCTTCGTGTACTGCATGGTCCTCCCGCTGCGCGAGCCGCCTTGCAACGGCTCCCTCGGCTGGGCAGCTTAACCTCGGCCGCCTTCATTGCCCGAAGTGCCGTCCGGAAGTTGCCCCACCGCCATCTGCAGCCCGACGCCGAGCCCTCCCGGGGCACGCTCCCGTTCGCGCGGGCTCTCCGCGAGTCGCTGCGCGAGGGCTACTCGGGACGCGACCTGCGCGCCGACGCCATGGCCGGGGTCGTGGTCGGGATCGTGGCGCTGCCGCTCGCGATGGCACTCGCGATCGCGTCGGGAGTGCCGCCCCAGCACGGGATCTACACGTCGATCGTCGCGGGAGCGCTGATCGCGGTGCTCGGCGGCTCGCGCACGAGCGTCAGCGGCCCGACCGCGGCGTTCGTGGTGCTCCTCGCTCCCATCTCGCACCGCTTCGGCGTGGGCGGACTCATGCTCGCGTCGTTCCTGGCGGGGTTGATCCTCGTGATCCTGGGCCTCTCGAGACTGGGGAAGCTGATCCAGTTCATCCCCTATCCCGTGACGACCGGCTTCACCGCGGGGATTGGCGTGGTGATCGCCGTGCTCCAGCTCAAGGACTTCTTCGGCTTGCGCGTCCCCGAGATGCCGGAGCACTTCCCCGAGCGGGTCCTCGCCCTCGCGCGGGCCCTGCCGAGCGCCCACCTTCCCGACCTCGCCATCGGAGGGTTCACGCTCGCCGTGCTCGTCGTCTGGCCCAGGTTCGTCCGGCGCCTTCCCGCACCCCTCGTGGCGTTGGCGCTCGGCGCGGCGCTCGCTTGGATCCTCTCGAAGCTCGTGGCCGGATTCGAGGTGGACACGATCGCGAGCCGCTTCAGCTACGTCGCCGACGGGCAGGTCCTGCCCGGGATCCCTCGCATGCCGCCGCGGTTCGACTGGCCGTGGAACTGGCCCGGACCGGACGGAACCCCGTTGGTGCCCTCCCTGGACCTGCTGCGCGAGCTGATGGGCCCGGCTTTCGCGATCGCGGCGCTGGGAGCGATCGAATCGCTGCTCTGCGCGGTCGTCGCGGACGGCATGGCCGGGACGAAGCACGATTCCGACGTCGAGCTCTTCGCCCAAGGGATCGGCAATCTCGTGGCTCCCCTCTTCGGGGGGATCGCCGCGACGGGAGCGATCGCGCGCACGGCGACGAACATCCGGGCCGGGGGGAAGACGCCGATCGCCTCGTTCGTTCACGCGGGGTTCGTGCTGGCCGCCGTCCTGGTGCTGGCGCCGCTCCTCTCCTTCCTGCCGATGGCCTCGCTCGCCGCCCTCCTGCTGGTCGTGGCCTGGAACATGAGCGACGTGCGTCACTTCGCGCACGTCCTGCGCGTCGCACCCAAGAGCGACGTGCTCGTCCTGCTCACGTGCTTCTCGCTCACGGTCGTGTTCGACATGGTCGTGGCCGTCAGCGTGGGCATCGTGCTCGCGGCGCTGCTCTTCATGCGCCGGATGGCCGAGTTCTCGAGCGTGCGTTTCGCCGAGAACTACCACCCCCACCTCCAGGATCCGCACCTGAAGGACGTGGTCGTGTACGAGATCGGCGGCCCCCTGTTCTTCGGGGCGGCCGAGAAGGCGATCTCCGCGATCGAGCGGGTGCGAGGCAAGGCGCGCGCCGTGATCCTGGTCATGGACGGAGTTCCCGTGATGGACGTCACGGGCCTGGTCGCGCTCGAGTCCGCGATCACGAAGCTCCAGGCGCATCACACCTTCGTGGTCCTGGCCGGCGTGCAGGTCCAGCCGCGGGAGGTCCTCGAGAAGGCCGGGGTGCGGGAGCAGCCGGGGAAGCTCGCGATCTGCAAGGACGACGAGGAGGCCGTGCTGATCGTCCGGCTGACCCTCGGGCTGGGCGAGGGGCCGAAGAGAGACTAGTTCAGCGCGAATCGCCGCCGGCCGAGGAACACGAAGTCGAGCATCTCGCCGATCGTCCCCCCGAACACGAGCTTCAAGCGCACGTCACCGGCGTCGTCCGGCACGTCGAAGACGAGCGTGCTGACCAGACTGTCACCCGGGCCGAGGCTGGTGGGCTTCAAGGTGTCGTTGCCCTCCTCGGGAAACAGCTGCGCGTCCAGCGCCGATTGTCCGCGCCCCGAGACCGGGATCTCCCGGCCGGCCTCGTCCACGAGCCAGGGGACGTGCGAGTCCATCCGGTAGCTGACGCGGCGCGCGTGGTTCTTGATCTCGAGATCCAAGACCCAGAAGGTGCCGTAGGCGCGGACGAGCCGCTCTTTCGACCCGACCGCCCCCGTCTTCGTCACCTTCGCGACCGTGAAGCCGAAATCGTCGTAGCGGATCTCCTCGCCGACGTTCACCAGCCGGTTCTGCCGCATGGATTTGATGCCCATGAGGATCGCCAGGCCCCCACCGAGGATCCCGAGCACCACGAGGGAAAAAACGGGAACGCGCCACTTCATCGTCACCAGCATCTCCGCTACCTCGCGTCGCTGCGCGCGACGCCGCCGAACCGGCGTTCGCGGGCGCGGAAGGACATCACCGCGCGGCGTAGCGCCGGCCCGTCGAAATCGGGCCACATGCGGCGGGAGAACACAAGCTCGGCGTAGGCGCATTCCCACAAGAGGAAGTCCGAAAGCCGCTGCTCGCCTCCGGTGCGGACGAGCAGATCGACTTCGTCGGCCCCCCGCTCGTGCGCGAGCAGACGTCCGAAACCGGTGCGCGGTCCGTGCGCGGCGCCGTTGGCCGCTCCATTCTTCGTCGCGCCGTTCCCCGCCCCGTTGGCGGCCTCGTGAGCGGCTCCATTCCCGTTCAGGCCGACGGCATGGCGGACGTGGAAAGCCCGCGCCGCCTCGACGATCGCATCCCGGGAGGAATAGTCGACCGCCAGGCGCAGGTGCAGCCTCGAGCCGCCCGCCGTGGCCGCCTCGGCGCGCTCGATCGCCTGGAGGAGCGAAAGCGGCAGCCGATCGCGCCTGCCGATCACGGACAGTCGCACGCCGGAACGCGCGCAATCCGCGGCGTCGGAGTCGAGGTACCCGCGGACGGCGTCGAGGATCGAGTCGATCTCCGGCTGCGGCCGGCGCCAGTTGTCCGAGGAGAGGGCGAACAGGGTCAGCGTGGTGATCCCCAGGGATGGCGCCATGCGAACCGTCCGGCGGACGGCGCGCACGCCGGCGTGGTGACCTTCGCTGCGCGGGAGCCCGCGCTCGCGAGCCCACCGGCCGTTGCCGTCCATGATGATGGCGACGTGGAGCATCGGGAGGTCCTAGCGTTCCCTCACGGAGCGGATGAGCGCTTCCATGTGGTCGAGGTAGCGCTCGAGCGACCGCTTGCCCGCCGCCGTGAGGCGGTAGTCCGTCCGCGGCGTGCGGCCGTCGAAGCTCTTGAGGCAGGCGATCACCTTGGCTTCCTCGAGCTTGCGGGCGTGCACGGAAAGATTGCCGTCGGTGGTCCCGAGCTTCTCCTTCAGCTCGTTGAACGAGAGCGTCTCGTGCAGAGCGAGCGCGCTGACGATGGCGAGCCGCAGGCGCTCGTGGATGAGCCGGTCGATGCTCGTCGTGGCGACTCTGGCCCCGTCGAGCTTCTTGAGGCGGGCCGTCGGACGCACGGCGGGTTTGCGCTCAGCCATCGTGGTGCCTCGCGATCCAGAGTCCGAACACGACGTGGAGTCCGCCGAATCCGGCCGCCATCCAAGCGTCGCCCCAGCTCGCGGGCGCCAGGAGCGCCGAGAGCCCGAGGACCATGAAGCACACGCCCATGGCCCGGACGGGCCGGATCGAGAAGGTCCCGGCCGACACGACGCCGGCCCCGTAGCACAGGAGCCACACTCCCGGAAGGAGATCGTGGAGTCCCGCGCGCGCGAGCACGAAGGTCAGGCACGCGCCCGCGACGATCGGCGGGATGAGCGCGCCGACGAACCTCCACCCGGAGCCGCGCAGGAGCGAGGCACCCCCTCCGCGGAGCTTGTGCGCCATGTCCGTCGCGCCGACGAGCGTCGCGACGAACGCGGAGCAGATCCACACGAGGATCCAGCCGTCGCGCGACGGCGCCAAGGCCGCGGCCGGGACGGAGAGGAAGGCGATGAGGCCGATGAGCACGCCTCCCCAGCCCGGAACGGCGGTGAAGGCGGCTGCGCGCTCCATCGTCGACCGGATGAACCGGAGGTCGTCCCGGGCTCGCGCCTGGAGGGACGGGGCCTCGCGCGGAAGGAGCCGCGGACGAGGGAGGGAGGCCATGCTCTAGAGCTTCGCCCCAGGATGTCGGTTTGGTCAAGTACTTTGTGGGGCAGAGCCTGCGGCCGGAGGCCGGCTCGGGTCGGCCGGCCGGGTCCCCCGGCGGCGCCACCCTGCCGCGAGCAGGAAGAGGGCCAGGGCCATCAGGACGAGCGCGACGACGCCGTTGGCGGCGAGGCCGGCCGTGTCGCGGAAGCTCGAAACCGCCAAGCTCCCGAGGGCCCACAAAGTGATCGCGACCACGAACACCATCGGAACGAGGACGAAGGCCCGCCCCTTCCCCTCCTGCTTGAGCCAGGCCGCGACCGCGACGAGCGTCATCCCCGCCAGCAGCTGGTTGGAGGCGCCGAAGAGCGTCCAGAACTTCTTCCACGATCCCGGTTCGGCGAAGCCGAGGATCAGGACGGCCGGGAGGACCGTCGCCATCGTCCCCGCGAACGCCCCGGCCTTGCCCTTCCAGCCCGTGAGCTCCTGCACGATGTAGCGTCCGAGGCGAGTCGCGACGTCCAGCGTGTCGAAAACGAAGGTCGAGAAGGCCATCGCTCCGAAGGTGATCGCGAAGGGAAAATTCTCGGGGCCGATCAGGAGCGTGAGGAAGCGCCCGATGCCGTTCCCGTAGATGGTGCCCGGCGAGAGGGTCTTCCCCGACGCGTCCAGGAGCTCGCTCGAGCTCGCGATCATGACCGTGACGAGCGCGATCAGGGCCACGAACCCTTCCGCGAGCATCGCTCCGTAGCCGACGAAGCGCGTGTGCGACCCGCGCGCGATCTGCTTCGAGGTCGTCCCCGAGCAGACGAGGCCGTGGAAGCCCGAGCAGGCTCCGCAGGCGATCGTCACGAAGAGGAAGGGGAAGAGCTGGCCGGTGGATCCGCCGACGTTCCAGGACTTGAACGCGTCCTGCCGGATCTCGTAGCCGCCGAACAGGATGCCGACCACGCCGAGCCCGAGCGCGGAGTAGAGGACGAATCCGCCCAGGTACCCGCGCGGCTGGAGGAGCGCCCATACAGGCACGACGGAGGCGACGGCGCAGTAAACGAGGATCGCGATCGCCCAGGCGGCGTGAGGGAGGATCAGGACCTCCGACGCGAGCGTGCCGAGCCAAGCCACGCCGAAAGTTGCGGGCACGAACACGACCGTCAAGCTCCAGAGCGGCGGGTTCCAGCGGCGCTGGACGAGGCCCATGACGACCGCGAGGACGAGGTACATCGAGCTGGCGATGGCGACGGCGCCTCCGGGGTTGAAGCGCACGTCCCGCCCGGCGAGCTCCTCGGTCCCGCTGACGAAGGTCGCGCTCGTGATGTCCGTGAACGCGACGATCACGTAGAGCAGAGCGATCCAGATGAAGGCCATCATCGCCCGACCTGCCGGGCGTCCCAGGCGCTCCCGCGCGATCTCCGCGATCGAGCAGCCTCCGTGGCGGACTGAGGCGATCAGGCTCGAGAAATCGTGCACGGCGCCGATGAGCACGACGCCCAGGCCGATCCATACGAGACAGGGCAGCCAGCCGAAGGTCTGGCACGCGAGGATGGGCCCCGCGATCGGACCCGCCGCGGCGATCGCGGAGAAGTGCTGCGCGAAGAGATAGAAGGGCGGCGTCGGGACGTAGTCGAGGCCGTCGTTCCGCGCCTGCGCCGGCGTCGCGCGGGCGTCGTCGAGACCGAATCGGCGCGCGACGAAAGCGCCGTAGAACCGGTACCCGACGATGAGCAGGGCCAGGAATCCGAGGGCGAGGATCGTCAAGTTCAAGGCCGGGACCTGCTGCGGGAACGCCTGGAGAGATCAGCATAAGAAAATCGGCTCATCCAGGCGCGCGGTTTGACCGACTCCGACCGCCCATCTAGCATCCCGCCCAGTCATGCGGAGCGAGGGACAGGGGAGGCCGCTTCATCAGAAGATCCTCGCCGGTCTCGTTCTCGGCGCCGTCGTCGGAGCCGTGGCGAATTCGATCTCCGCGCGATCCGACAGCGCGAAGAGCGCGGTGGAGTTCCTCGCCGACGCGATCGCCCATCCGATCGGGCAGGTCTTCCTCCGACTCCTCTTCCTGGTGGTCGTGCCTCTCGTTTTCGCCTCGCTGGCGACGGGAGTCGCGAACCTCGGGGATCTGCGCAAGCTGGGCCGGATCGGCGCGCGGACGATGGCGTTCTTCTTCCTGACGACGGCTTTCTCGGCCGTGCTCGGGATCTTCCTCATGGACGCCATCCGTCCGGGCTCCGGCTTCGACGCAGGCACGCGCGAGACGCTGATGCGGACCTTTGCGGGCGATGCCGCGAAGTACCAGGCCGCCGCCCCGATCGGGCAGACGCAGGGAGTCCTCGGGATCGTCAATCTGGTCCTCGACTCCTTCCTGCCCCGGAACATCCTCGACGCCGTCGTCAAGATGCAGATGCTGCCCTTGATCGCGCTCGCGCTGCTGTTCGGCGCGGCGTTGACGGCCATGTCGAAGGACCGTCGCGAGCCGATGGTGCGCTGGCTGGAGACCGTAGCGGAGGCGATGGTCGGGATCGTCGGCTTCGCGATGAAGCTCGCGCCCTATGCCGTGTTCTGCTTGATCTTCTCGGTGGTGGCCCGGTTCGGCCTCGAGCTCCTCCAGAAGCTGGCCCTGTACGTGGCGATCGTGCTGGCCGCCTACGTCGTGCAGCTGTTCGTGCTGTACCCCGTCCTCATCCGCGCGCTCTCGGGACGAAGACCGGTCGAGTTCCTGAAGAAATGCATCCCCATCATGGCGACGGCGCTTTCGACGTCGTCGAGCAACGCGACGCTGCCCACCTCGTTGCGCGTGGCCGAGAAGGATCTCGGGATCCGCCCCACGGTCGCCGGGTTCGTGCTCCCCCTCGGCGCGACGATGAACATGAACGGCACCGCGCTGTTCGAGGGAGCCCTCGTGCTGTTCGTCGCCCAGGTGTTCGGCATCGAGCTCTCGATCCAGAAGCAGGTGCTGGTCGTGCTGTTGTGCGTCTTCTCGGCGATCGGCGCGGCAGGCGTGCCGGGCGGCTCGCTGCCGCTGATCATGATCGTGATGGCCCAGGTGGGAGTTCCCCCCGACGGAATCGCGATCGTGCTCGGAGTGGACCGGATCCTCGACATGGGGAGGACGGTCGTCAACGTGATGGGAGACGTCGTGTGCTCGGCCTACATCGAAAAAAGCGAGGCCCGCGGCGCTGGATGACGCCGGCGGGCCTCGCAAGCAGAGACGATCCCGTACGCCCTACGGGAGATTGAAGTTCATCATGTAGTTCGAGATGTGCGGCCCCCCGATGCGGACCGCGGGGTTCGTCTTCGAGTTGTTGCAGCTTCCGAGGTCCTCGAACTCGGGGTCGAGGGCGGCCCCGCTCAAGAGGTCGGCGGCCAAGTACCCTCCGATCGTCTCGCCTCCCTCGAACCACTCGCGGGTGGGCGGGTTCGCGGTCGTGCACCCGTTCGCGTAGCGCAGGTAGCCGAAGTCGAACAGGGCGAACTCGACCCCGGGGAAGACGGCCGGGTTCGTCCAGCCTCCGATTCGCTTCTGGAAGAACATGCTGCCGCCCGGGTCGGGCGAGACGGAGCTGCCACAACCCAGGATTCCGCTGCTGGCGTTCACCATCGTGTTGGCGTACTGGAGGGGACCCGCGGCCACGCAGAAGCAGAAATCATTCGTGGCCAGGAAGCCTCCGGTCACCGGTTCATCGTGGAGGCACCCGATCGCGGGGGCCGGAGTCCATGGGTTCCAGCGGACCGCGCCGGAGGTGATGGCGCCGTCGCTCCGCGGGCCCGTGCTCGCGGGGACGAAGCCGGTGCCGGGTCCAACGATCGAGAAGGAGCGCGTCGGGTGGAAGGCGCCGGGCCGCGCCGATCCGGGCGGGTGGTGGATGGCGTCGCACTCGTGGCTGATGGCGAACGAGACGCTCCAGGTGTTGGTCGAGCAGTCGAGTGCGTAGTCCATGTACCCGCTGAAGTAGATCCGCGTGTAGGTCGGGTTGCAGGAAGGCTTGCGGCAGATTCCCGTCAGGGCCGTGGTGGGTAGCAGGTCACCGTTCACGACGAAGCGCCAGACCTGGATGGGCGTCGCGCCGACGACAGGGAACTCGTTCCACGTGCGCGAGTAGAAGGCCTTGAGCACGCCGTTCCACAGGAAGGTGGGCGTCCCGCAGAGCTTGACGCGGAAGCGCAGGTCGTAGACGCCGCACTGGATCGCGCCGCCGGACATGGCCGGGACGTGGGGTCCCAGGTTGACGCAGTCGAGGAACTGCTGCGACACGTTGCAGCCGTTGAAGCAGATCGAGCGGCAGTCGATCTGCATCGCCGGGATCGGGGGGATGTTGGCGACGGCCGGTGTGCAACACGGCCCTCCGGCGATTCCATCGGGACCGCACTGCGCCTGTGCGCGCGGAGCGGCGATCGCCAGCATTCCGACGAGAACGAATGAGCCCAAGAGACGAGACTGAACGAGCATGGGAGTCCTCCTGATGGTCCCTGCCGCCGTCGCCGGCAGATGTGGGAGTCTGCCTCGGCGCGGCGAGCGAAGGGGAGGTTATGCCGGATGGGCGAAACCCGCAACGGTCCTTGCCAACCCTCGTTCGGAAACGGTCCTCGCCGACCCTCGTTCTAGATAACGACTCGTGCTCGACGGGTACGGCGCCGCCCGAGGGCGCTCCCCTCGGACGGCCACCGGCTTCCGCCGACTAGGGCAGGTTGAAGTTCAGGATGTAGTTCGAGACGTGCGGCGCGCCGATGCGGATCGCGGGGTTCGTCTTCGAGTTGTTGCTGCTCCCGAGGTCCTCGAACTCGGGATCCAGCACGACCCCGGTGAGCGAGGCGGCCACGTAGCCTCCGATCGTCTCGCCACCCTCGAACCACTCGCGCGTGTTCGTGGCGTTGCACCCGTTGCTGAAACGCAGGTAGCCGAAGTCGAACAACGCGAACTCCACCCCGGGGAAGACGGCCGGGTTCGTCCAGCCGCCGATCCGCTTCTGGAAGAACAACGTGCCGCCGGAGTCAGGCGACACCGAGTTGCCGCAGGCGCCGACAGGGCCCTGGGCGAACACCTGGGTGTTGGCGTACTGGAGCGGACCGGCCGTCGTGCAGAAGCAGAAATCGTTCGTGGCCAAGAACCCGCCAGTGATCCCATCTTCCTCGAACGTGCATGGGGCTCCCGGAGCCGGGGCCCAGCTGTTCCAACGGATCGCGTCGGCGGTGATGGGACCATCGCTCCTCGGACCCGTGCTCGCCGCGGCGAAGCCCGTGCCGGGACCGACGATCGAGAAGGAGCGCGTCGCGTGCAAGCCGCTCCCTGGGGCGGGCCGCGCTGATCCGGGCGGGTGGTGGATCGCGTCGCACTCGTGGCTGATGGCGAAGGCGACACTCCATCCGCCCGTCGAGCAGTTGAACGCGTAGTCCATGTGGCCGCTGAAATAGACCCGCGTGTAGTTCGAGGTGCAGGCCGGCTTGCGGCAGATCCCCGTCGGCAAGGCCGCGGTCGGGAGCAGGTCCCCGTTCACGATGAAGCGCCACACCTGGATCGGCGGCGCGCCGAGCACCGGGAACTCCTCCCATGTGCGCGAATAGAAGGCCTTGAGAACCCCGTTCCACAGGAATGTGGTCGTCCCGCAGGTCTTGACGCGGAAGCGGAGGTCGTAGACGCCGCATTGGACACCGCCGCTGGACATCGCGGGGACGTGAGGACCGAGGTTGACGCAGTCGACGAATTGCTGCGACACGTTGCAGCCGTTGAAGCAGATCCAGCGGCAGTCGAGCTGCAGCGCGGGGATTGCGGGGATGTTGGCGAAGGTCAGTCCGCAACACGGTCCCGTGAGTCCATCGGGACCGCACTGCGCCTGCGCGCGCGGAGCGGCGATGGCCAGGAGCGCGGCGAGAGCGAACGAGCCGAAGAGGCGCGGATGAACGAGCATGAGCTTCCTCCTTCAGGTCCCTGTCACCGCGGCCGGCAGCGCTGGAGTCTGCTTCGGCGCGGAGAGCGAAGCGGAGACTATTCCGTATCGAGGAATCCCGCAACGGGCCTCGCCGGGCTTCGCCCGGGATCGCTACTTGTGCTCGACGGGCACGGCGCAGCCGCCCTTGCCCTTGCACGAGTTCTTGCCCGCGCAACCGGCGTCGCCGCTGCTGCATCCGCCTTGGCCCTTGCACGCGTTCGCGCCCTTGCAGGCGTGCTTGTCGGCCGTCGCGCAACCACCCTGGCCCTTGCAGGAGTTCTTGCCCGCGCAGCCGGCATCGCCCGTGCTGCATCCGCCCATGCCCTTGCAGGCGTTCATCCCCTTGCAGGCGTGCTTGGCAGCCACGACAGCGTCGGCCGACTTCTCCACGGCCTTGATGACGGAACCCGACGGCTCCTCGGACTTCTCCGCCGTGCAGCCGGAGTGGAGGCCCGCAAGCATGCCCGCCACGGCGACGGGGAGGAGCAGGCCGGAGGTGCGGAGCGTATCGATCTTCTTCATGGTGGGTCCTCGGGCAGAGTCTTCGAGTCGATGAGGCAGGACGGCTTCAGGATGCCAGACCGGACGGTCCAATTCAGCTCTTGCTCGAGTCCGTAACGCACACGACGTTCATCGGCGCCTGATCGATCACTCCGCGCGAGACCGATCCGTGCCAGACCCGGGAGATCAGGGTCCGCTGGTGCGCTCCGACGACCACGACATCGGCCCGCGCCTCCGTCGCTAGCGAGACGAGGTGGTCGGCGGGACGGCCGAGGCCTCCGAGGAGCTTCAGATCGAACGCGCGACCGCCTCGCAAGGCCTCGATGCGCGCGCGCAGCTCGCCAGCGAGCGCCTTCTCGACCTCGGCATGGCCGGAGCCGAGCGGGAGGCCTCCCTTGGTGTGCAGCCGCTCCTTCACCTCGGGAGGCCAGAAGACATGGCCGCAGGTCACATGGCAGCGGCCGGCGGACTCCAGCTCTTCGACCCACCCCACGGCGGCGTCCGAGGACGGCGTGCGGTCGACCCCGACGAAGATCTGGAGGGTGCGGCTTCCGCGAGCCCACTCCGCGAACGGGTCCGCGTCGCGCACGACGAGAACGGGCAGCCTGGACGTCTGCGCCACCCGATCCGCGGTGCTCCCGAGTCCCCACAGCGATCCGCCGCGGCGTCCGAGCGCGCCCACGACGAGCAGGCGCGCCCCGCAACTGGTGCCGACCTTGAGCAACTCGACGTCGCTCGCGCCGATCCGGACTTCCGTCCGCATCGGGATCCCGGCCTTGGCGAGGCGCGCGACCTCGCCTTCGAGCTTGGGTCCGGCGCGCTTTCGTTCGGCTTCGAGGAGCGACCACGAACCGGCTTCCTCCGCGCCCGGGTATTCGAGTGCGTGAACGAGGACGAGGTCCTCCCTCCAAGCACCCGCCAGAGCCGCGGCGGCGTCGACCGCCCGCGCGGCGGCTTCGGAAAAGTCCGTTCCACAGACGACGGTCACGGTGCTTCCTCCTTGCGGTTCGAGACGAGCTTCGAGCGGATCATCGAGGCCAGGATCGCGAGCACCAGGATGCCCCCGACGATCGACAGTGCGTACTCGATCGGGATCTTGCGATCCTCCGGGAGGATCATCTTGATCCCGACGAACACGAGGATCGCCGACAGGCCGTATTTCAGGTAGTGCAGGAACTGCAGCAGGCCGGCCACCGCGAAGAAGAGCGACCGCAGCCCGAGGATCGCGAAGACGTTCGACGTGTAGACGACGAGCAGGTTCTTCGAGAGGGACAGCGCCGCGGGCACGGAGTCGACGGCGAACATGACGTCCGTGCTCTCGACCACGAGCAGGGTGAGGAAGAGCGGCGTCGCGACCCGCCTTCCCTCGCGCACGACGAAGAAGTTCTGCCCCTCGTACTGCTCGGTGACGGGCAGGAAGCGCTTCGCGAGGCGGAGGACGAAGTTCTTCTCGGGATCGAGCTTCTCGTCGGTCTGACGAAAGAGCTTGATGCCCGTGATGATCAGGATCGCCCCGAGGATGTAGATCATCCAGTGGAACTTCTCGATGAGGACGATGCCCCCCGTGAGGAACACCGCGCGCATCGCCAGCGCGCCGAGGATGCCCCAGAAGAGCACGCGGTGACGGCAGTCGCCCGGCACGCCGAAGTACGTGAAGATCACGAGGAAGACGAAGATGTTGTCGACCGAGAGGGCGTACTCGGTCAGGTAGCAGGCGAAGTACTCCGCGGCGGTGGCACGGTCGCGCTGCAAGAGCAGGAACACGCCGAAGCCGAGTCCGAGCGCGACCCAGACCGCCGTCCAGGTCAGCGCCTCCTTCACCGAGACCTCGTGCGCCTTGCGGTGGAAGACGCCGAGGTCGAGCGCCATCATCACCGCGACGACGATGCCGAAGACGGTCCAGAGGATCGGGGTAGTCATCTATCCGTAGAGCAGGAGCCTGATGCCCGGAGGGAGGCGGCGCGTCAACCCCGCGACGACGTGTCCTCGGAGCAGGTGGTAGATCGCCGAACGTTGGGTGGAGCCGATCATGATACCGGTGACGCCGAGGACTTCGGCGGCGCGGACGATGCCCTCGACCGCATTGTAGGAGACCGTGTAGATCGGGATGAGCGTGACGCCCTCGCCTTCCGCGACGCGCACGGCGTTGGCGAGCGCTTCGACCCCCTCCGGCTTCGGCTTCCAGTTCGCCGTGCGAACGAAGAGACCCGTCCGCTCCTCGACGTACAAGGCGAACAGCGAGCGCCCGCCGCGGCCCTTCTCCCGCGAGATCGCCTCGGCGATCAGGCCGGGGTTGGGTGAGCGCAGGGCGATCAGCGTGCTCGAGGGGTAGAGCTGCGTGATCGCCTCGGCCTGCTTGAGGCTCAATAGCTCGAGCCGCTCGGAGGTCTCGAGCTTCTCCTCGGACTCGAGGATGCGCTGGGGCGTCAGACGCTTGACCAGCGGGATCCCGTAGAAGAGGTCCGTGAACCACTTCCGGCGCGTGCCGACGGCCATCAGGAGCCCGAAGCCGACCAGGAGGGATCCGAAGATCGTCGCCTGCTGCTTGATGTACAGGTTTACGGACCACGCGACGAGCACGAGCGCGGTCGTGACAAGCCCGAGGAGGTACTTGCGCCCCCGGTCTTTCGAGCGCCAGCGCAGGACGTCGACGCCGGCCGAGCTCAACACGAAGGCGCCCAGGAGCCCGAACGCGTACAGGTCGCCGAGCTTCTCGACGTCCGCGTGCGTGAACACGATCACGAGCACGGGGAAGATCGTCGCGACGAGGATCGCGATCTGCGGCGTCTCGAAGCGCCGGTTGCGGCGCGCGACCGCGGAAGGCATGAACCCGCTCTCGGAGAGCGCCACGAACACGTGGTAGCAGCCGATGATGGCGGTGTTGGCCGCGAAGAGCAGCAGGGAGGAACCGGAGAGGACCACCGCCATCTTGACCCACGGGCCTCCGAAGGCGAACCCCACCTCGGAGATCAGGCGCTCCTTCTCGTGGAGCTTCGTGGCCGCGTCGAGGAGCGCGATCGAGAAGAGGGTGAGGAGGGGCGCCGTCGCCATCATCGTGATGACGACGTACCGCATGCCCTTGCGGGCCGTCTCCTTGATCGGGAAGCGCATCGCCGGGCTCAGCTGGCTGATGCTCTCGAGACCGGAAAAAGCCAGCCAGGCGCCCGAGAAGCCGATGACGAACGTGGTCGTACTGAGCTCGCCGGCGAGCGAGAGGTTTCCCAGGATCGCGCTCCACTGCTCGGGGCCCGCCTTGAGCGTGATCGCGCCGATGACGGCGACGTTGACGCCGAGCGCGAAGACGGCCATCACGAGGGACAGCACCGCGCTCTCCCGGATACCGATCGTGTTCACGATCGCCAGGAAGATCAGCGTGGCGACCGAGAAGTTGACGATGTGGTTGTCCAGGAACGGCAGGACGCTCCCCAGGTAGTGGATGCCCGAGACGGACGAGATCGCCGAGGTGAGGAAGTAGTCGACGGAGATCAGGAGCCCGCCGACAGCCCCCATCAGCGGAGAGAAGGCCGACGTCGCGATGCCGACGACTCCGCCTCCGTCCGGCTTCCTCCAACAGATCTCGACGTACTTCGAGGCCAAGAGGAGGAACGCGATCATCGCCGCGGCGACGAACAGGGGCGTCGCGTTCCCCATGCCGTAGTTCTTCTCCATGGATCCGTAGAGGATCCCGGGCACGTAGTAGATCGACGTCCCGATGTCGCAGAAGACGACCGCCCAGACGAGCAGCGGCGTCAGCTGTCGCAGGCTGCTCTCACCGGCGTGCGGATGAGGGGCTTGCTCGTCGCCGGGATGGGTCATGGGTTGGCGGACGCGCGGGCCACGGCGAGGGCGAGAAGGATACGGATTCGGCGCGGCAATCCAATCCGGACCGCCTGGGACCAACGGGCGGGGTTTCCGAGGGGGTTCTGCCCGGGCGCGAGCGCGGGGAGAGAGAGATGGTGGGCCCCGCAGGACTCGAACCTGCGACCAAGCGATTATGAGTCGCCTGCTCTAACCAACTGAGCTAGAGGCCCGCTGCGCGTGCATGCTAGCGCCGGGAGCGCGGCGGTCCCAACCGAGTCGAGCGGGCGCCGCCGCTGCTAGACTTCCCGCCATGCACATGAGCCGCAACTCCCATTCATCCTGGGCAGTCCTCCCCCTTGCCTTCCTCGCGATGAGCTGCGCGACGGGAGCGTCTGCGAGCGCGCAAGCCGTACCCGCGACCGCGCGCGCGCGGCAGGGAATCCCCTTCGGCGATTCGAGGGCGAGCCAGGCTCTCGAGCCCTTCTTCCCCGGCACCTCGTACGACCCCGAAGTCCCCCATCCCGACACGCTGCTGCGCCAGCCCCTCGGCACGTTCACCGCCCACCACCACGAGATCCTCGCCGCCCTGCGCGCGATGGCGGAGAAGAGCCCGCGCATGCGCATCGTGCCCTTCGGCCACACGCACGAGGGACGCGAGCTGGCGTACGTCGTGATCGGGAGCACGGAGAACGTCCGCGACCTCGACCGCGTCCGCGGCGACCTCGCCCGCCTCGCGGATCCGCGCGGGCTCGGCGAAGCGGACGCGCAGCGCATCCTGAAGAGCTCGCCCGCCGTCGCCTGGCTCGGATACAGCATCCACGGCGACGAGACCTCGGGCTCGGACGCTTCGCTCGCGGTCGCCCACCACTTCGCCGCGGGCACCAGCGCCGACGTCACCGACATCCTGAAGCAGGTCGTGATCGTGATCGACCCGTGCCAGAATCCCGACGGGCGCGAGCGGATCCTCTCGCAGTTCGAGCAGGGCGCCGGCTACGTGCCCAACCTCGACACCGACACGATGGGCCGCGGGCGATGGCCGTACGGGCGCGGGAACCACTACCTCTTCGACATGAACCGTGACTGGATGTGGGGAACGCAGCCGGAGACGCGCGCGCGCTGGGCGGCGATCCTCTCGTGGCACCCGCAGCTCCTCGTCGACGCGCACGAGATGGGCGCGCTCGACAGCTACCTCTTCTATCCCGCCTCGGCGCCGTTCACGCCGCGCTACCCCGAGGCGACGATCCGGTGGTGGCAGAAGTTCGGGAACGACCAGGCGGCCGCGTTCGACAAGCGCGGATGGAGCTACTACACGCGCGAGTGGGCCGACTCCTGGTACCCGGGCTACACGGATTCCTGGGCGAGCTTCGTCGGCGCGATCGGGATCCTCTACGAGCAGGCGCGCTTCGGCGGGGCTGCCGTGCGCCGCGCGTCCGGCGAGGTCGCGACGTACCGCGAGGCAGTCCATCACCAGGCCGTCAGCTGCCTGGCGAACGTCGCGACGCTCGCGGCCAACCGCGAGGAGATCCTGCGCGACTACCTGGCCGCCAAACGTGCGAACGTCGCGGCGGAGACCCCGGGGAACGACCGGATGTTCGTCTTCGTGCCGGGCCGGAGCCCCAGCCGCGAGGAGCACTTCACCGAGATGCTCGCGGGTCAGGGGATCGAGATCTTCCGCGCGGAGGAGGGGTTCACGGGAAAGAGGATCGACGCGGCGATGGCCGGAGACGGCGACGAGCGGGCCTTCCCCGCGGGCAGCGTGCTCATCCCCGCGCGCCAGCCGCTCTCGACGATGGTCCAGGCCTGGCTCGAGTTCGATCCGCGCTACACGACCGATTCGCTGAATCGCGAGCGCAAGGAGCTCGAGCGCAAGCAGCGCTCGAAGGCCTACGACGTGACCGCGTGGTCGCCCGCGCACTCCTTCGACCTCGACGCGGCCTGGTGTGACGCCGTCGAGGTCAAGAAGACGAAGATCACTTCGCTGCCGCCGCGCGAGAAGGGCGTCGTCGGCCTCGCCAGCCCGTCGGAATCGGTCTACGGCTGGATCGTCGACGGCGAGGACGACGGAGCGGTCGTCTTCGCGGCGCACGGGATGGAGAAGGGCCTCCAGATCCAGATGTCCGACGAGCCCTTCACCTCGGCCGGGCGCGGGTTCTCGCGCGGGAGCCTGCTCGTCCGGCGGCACGAGAACGGCGCGGACGTCGCTTCGAGGGTGGCCCAGGCCGCCGAGTCCGCGGGTGTGCGCGTCCACGCGACCGGGACGGCGCGCAGCCCGGACGAAAAGCCCGATCTCGGAGGCCAGCACTTCCACCTCCTCTCTCGACCGCGCGTCGGGCTGCTGGGGAACGCGCCGTTCGACACCGACTCGTTCGGGCACATCTGGCACGTCCTCGATACGCAGATCGGCATCCCGGTGACGCAGGTCGACGCGCAGCAATTCGGCGGGTACGACCTGCGGCGCTACAACGTGCTGATCCTTCCCGACGGGGGCGACGTCGGCTCGATCTTGAAGGAGAACGCGGAAGCCCTGCGGAACTGGGTGCGCGGCGGCGGGACGCTCGTCGCGTGCGGAGGCTCGGCGACGCGCGCGGTGGTCGACGCCGAGATGAAGCTCTCCTCGGTGAAGATGCGCCCGGACGTGCTCGACGAACTCGAGAAGTACGCGCTGTCGGTGAAGCGCGAGCGCGAAGCCGGGACGAAGCCGGTCGACGAGGCCGCGCTGTGGGGCGACAAGCCCGCGGAGAAGCCCACGGAGGAGGCCGGAAAGGACGCGAAGGAGGAGAAGGAGGAAGGGAAGGAGGAAGACGAGAAGGGTGACGAGAAGGGCAAGGAAGCCAAGGACGGCGCGACGAAGGAGAAGGAGGACCTGAAGCGCCGCGACCGCTGGCTGCGCACGTTTTCCCCGCGCGGCGTGATCCTGCGCGGCGAGGTGAATCCTGACGCGTGGATCACGGCCGGATGCGGCGGAGAGCTACCCGTCTTCTTCGAGGGCGGCAACGTGTACCTCTCCGAGCTGCCGGTGCGAACCGCGGTGCGGCT
Source organism: Planctomycetota bacterium (assembly GCA_046155895.1). GTDB lineage: Bacteria > Planctomycetota > UBA1135 > UBA1135 > DASYPQ01. Next base: position 27,820 of record JBJXFB010000032.1, read on the forward strand.
CGCGGCGTCGGATCGCGTCCGGATCAGCGGACTCGTGTGGCCCGAGGCGCGCGAGCGGATCGCCGACAGCGCGTACTGCACCGTCGAGGGGCAGGGCGCCGGACAGGTGATCCTGTTCGCGAGCCCGCCTGCGTTCCGGGGCTGGTTCCCCGGGACGGCTCGATTGCTCGCGAACGCAGTGGTCTACGGTCCCGGTGCGGGAGCACGCCAGCCGCTCGGGTGGTGAGCGCGCGGGGACCACGCCGAGCAGGAGGCGAGCGGCGGGAACCGAGGGGGGGGACCGGGCAGGTCGTGCCGCGCCCGCTCACTTCCCGAGCCGCGCTTGCTCGATCTTCTGATCGAATTCGCGCAGGAGGGGCTCGACCAACGCGCTCTGCATCGTCTTCCAGACGGCGGCGCGCTCGATCTCGCGGAAATCCTTCCGCATCGCCTCGTCCTCCACGACCTTCGCTTCGATCTGGAGCCGCGCGAAGCGCTCATCGATGCCGGCCGCCGCCGAGGCCGGCAGCGCGCGGCGCCACTCGACCACGGAATCCTCGAGCTTCTTCCGCGAGGCCTCGTCGACGAGCTCCGGGTCGCGCAACTTCTCGCGCAGCCAGCCGGAGAACTCGTCCATCCGACGGCGCATCTCGGAGACCCAGACCTCGTTCTCGAGCCTCCAGGCGTCCGCGTGGACGACGTCGAGGACTCGGGCGAGGCGTTCGCGCGCGGGCTGGTCCCATGCGATCTCCTTCGAGGCAACGAGCTGGGCGACGCGGCGGAAGACGTCGGCGCGGATGAGCTGCGTCTGGATTTCGTGGAATCGCTCGGCGAAGGAGGCGGAGGCGTCCACGGAGTCGGCGGGACGAGCCGGGAGATCGAAGTCCGCGTTCGCGAGCTTCGGCGCGAGGTCGAGTTTCACGAGCGTGAAGCTCGACGTGGCGCCGGCCAGGCTCGATTCGACCTTCTCGATGAAGCCCGAGTCGGTGGAGAGGGTGTATCGGATCCCCTCGCTGCCGAAGGGGTCGGCGAAGACGAGCCGATCGCCGACACCCGGCGTGGCGCGCTCGGACGCGAGGTCCTGGAGCCAGCCGAGGAGGACGGGATTCGAGCGGCTGTAGCTCGCGGTGAACTGGAGGGACTTGGAGTCCGGCGTGCTGGACATCGAGAGGTCGAAGCGAACCCCGGGTGATCCTTCCGGCCTCTTCGACTCGTCCGCAACCGGAAACTCGGCGCGCATGGCAGCCGCGAGTCGAGCGGATCGCTGGACCATCGGCTGCTCGAGCTCGACGCGAGCCGCGACGGGCGGCTCGCCAGGGCGATCGATACGCACGTCGAGGAAGCCGTCGTGGATCCGGAAGATCCCCTCCGCCCCCAGGACGATCTTCGCATCCCCCGGCGCGCGGTAGAGGATGCGCACCAGCGTCGCCGATTCCTTTCCCGTGCCGCTCGCTTCGTACTCGGCGACGAACGCGGTGAGCAGGTTCGTCTTGCGCACGAGGGCGTCGAGAACGGAAGGGTCGGGAGGCTCGGCGGCCGGCGGATCCTGGAGCGCGAAGGCCAGGACCGCTGCAAGGAACTTCGCGCTCACCTCGCCCGCTTCGAGTGCTCCTCGAGCACCGACGCCACGCAGCTCGTCAGCTTCTTCCCCGTCGGGATGTGCAGGAACTCGTTCGGCCCGTGCGCGTTCGACGCCGGCCCGAGCACGCCCGTGATCAGGAACTGCGCCTTCGGGAACTTCTTCCCGAGCATCCCCATGAACGGGATCGTCCCGCCTTCGCCCATGTACATCGCTTCCTTGCCGAAGTACGCCTTCGACGCGTCCGCGGTCGCCTTCTCGAGCCACGGCGCGAGCTCCGGAGCGTTCCAGCCCGACGCGGCGTTCTCCGCGTCGAACGTCACCTTCGTGCCGTAGGGCGGATCCTTCGTGAACAGCGCCGTGAGCGCCTTCGTCGCCGCGGCCGCGTCTCCCGTCGGCGGCACTCGCACCGACACCTTCACCGTCGTCTTCGGACGCAGCACGTTCCCCGCGTCCTTCGGCTCGGGCATCCCGCTCGCGCCCACGATCGACAGCGTCGGCCGCCAGGTCCGATTCAGGATCAGCTCCGCGTTGTCACTCGCCATCGGCTTCGTCCCCGCGGCCCACGGGAACTCCTTCCAGATCAGGTCGCCGAGAACTCCGGCCGTCGCCTTCGCCTGCTGCAAGCGCTGCGTCGGGATGTCGGGGTTGAGCTCCTTCAGCGTGATCTTCCCCGTCTTCTCGTCCTCGAGCCGCGAGAGGAGCTGGCGGATCACCCGGAAGCTCGACGGCACGATCCCGCTCGCGGAGCCCGAGTGCACACCCTCGCGCAGCACCTCGACCGTCAGCGTCCCCGCCGCGATCCCGCGCAGCGACGTCGTGCTCCACATCTGGTCGTAGTTGCCGCAGCCCGAGTCGAGGCACACGACGAGGCTCACGTCGCCGATCCGCTTCTCGAGGTGATCGATGTAGAACGGCAGGTCGTAGCTCCCGCTCTCCTCGCACGCCTCGATCAGCACGACCATCCGCGCGTGCGGGATCTTTTGCTTCTTCAGGGCCCCGATCGCGGTCAACGACGCGAACGCCGCGTAGCCGTCGTCCGCTCCGCCGCGGCCGTAGAGCTTGTCCCCCTTCATCACCGGCTCCCAAGGCCCGAGCCCGGCGTTCCAGCCCGTCATCTCGGGCTGCTTGTCGAGGTGCCCGTAGAGCATCACCGTGTCCGTCGAGTTCCCGTTCGTCGCCGGGATCTCCATGAAGATCACCGGCGTCCGCTTCGGGAGCCGCACGACCTCGAGCTTCATCCCCTCGATCTCGCGCGAGCGGCACCAGCCTTCGATCAGGCTGACGGCCTTGTCCATGAAGCCGTGCTTCTCCCAGTCGGCATCGTAGGCCGGCGACTTGTTGGGGATGCGGATGTACTCGGTCAGGGCCGGAACGATCGACTCGTTCCACGTGCTCTCGACGAATGCGGACGCGCTCTTCGAATCCATGGGCGGGATCTCCGGGTCGCGGACGTCGTCTCGACGGAGGACGATGCGCTCGCGGGCCGCGCAGCATATCCGACCGGGCGCTGGAGCGTCCCCCCCCGGGCGCCGACTCGGGGCCCGGTCAGGCCGATTCGCGCATCTCGCGCGGGCGGCTGTCGAGGCAGGCGCGGTTCCGACCCTGCGCCTTGGCCTGGTAGACGGCGCGGTCCGCCGCCGCGATCAGGTCGTCGATGCTCTGCATCTCCTCGCTGCGCTCCGCCACCCCCAGGCTGATCGTGACGTTCCGGTCGAAGGTCCCGAACTGGATCCGCTTCGCTTCCACCGCGGAGCGGAGCCGCTCGGCGCACCCCATCGCCTCGTTCGGGGTGCCGTTCGTGGTGATGACCAGGAACTCCTCCCCTCCGAACCGGCAGACCGTGTCGCTGCGGCGGCAGCTGTCGCGCAGCACGTTCGCCGTCGCGCGGAGCACCTCGTCGCCCGTCTGGTGTCCGTGCTCGTCGTTCACCCTCTTGAAGTGGTCGATGTCGATCATGACGACCGAGACCTTCCGCCCGGTGCGGGCCGACGCTGTCCACGCCCGCTGGAGCTCCTCCATCGCGAACCGCCGGTTGCGCAGCCCCGTCAGCATGTCCTCGAACGCCACGGTGCGGAGCCTGCGGTTGAGCTGCGTCACCTGCGCGACCCGCTTGCGGTCGATCAGCTTGTCGATCTCGACCTGCCTCCGGAGCTCGATGATGCGGTCGCCCGCCTGCACGCGCGCGAGAAGGATCCGGGGGTTGAAGGGCTTGGTCACGTAGTCGTTCGCCCCCGCCTCGAGGCCGGCGACGACGCTGTCGTCCTCCTCGCGCGAGGTCAGGACGATGAGGTAGGTGTGGCGGCCGATCTCGGTCTCGCGCAGGGCCTTGCACAACTCGAGCCCCGACATCCCCGGCATCAGCCAGTCGGTGATCACCATTTGCGGCGATTCCAGGATGGCGGTGCGGAGGCCCTCCTTCCCGTCCGCGGCCGAGATCACCTCGTAGCCGGCGCGCCGCAGGTGCGCGCCGAGGAGGTGGCGCGCACCCGGATCGTCGTCGACGACGAGGATCCGGGTCACGGGCGGCGCCTCGACGTTCTTCGCCGCCGGTTCGGGCGAGGAGGTGGGCGCCGCTGCAACCGGATGAGGGGCTTCGGCTGGTGCGTCGACGTGCGCGCGGAGTCCACTGAGGTCGACGAGCTGCCCGAATCGCTGCCCTGCCTCGATTCGAGCCGACTTGAGCTCGGTCGAGACCACGGAGGTCGTCCCAGGCGCCGCGCCGCCGTGCTCGGCGACGATCTCCTCCGCGATCCGCAGCGCGAGAGTGAGCATGGCGTGCGAGCTGGTCGCGCCCGAATCGGCGGGCGAGAACCCTTGGGCCGACCGCGACGCGGCGATCATGGGCGTGACGAAGGAAGCGGGGAAACCCCAGGCTTCCATCAGGTCGGCGCCCGCGCGCCAGTGATCGATCTGGAGCACGCGCAACTCGGCGCCTTCCAGGGCGCCGGGACCGGCGCTCTCGCACTCGCGCAGGATCGCGGCGTACTCCGCCGGATGGATCGTGGCCAGCGCGAGCATGCCCACGCGGCACAGGAGTCCCAGCGTGAACGCCTCGTCCGGATCCATCGATTCGAAGCGACGGGCGATGGCTTCGGCCGCGGCCGCGCAGGCGAGCGAGAGCAGCCAGTGCCTGCGCAGGTCGAACGCCTCGCAGAACTCCTCCTGCTTCTTCGAAGCCAGGCTGAAGCCCAGCGCCACCTCGCGGATCGCGGCCGAGTCGAGCTTCGCCGCGGCCTCGCGCGCAGTCGCGACCGGCGCCGTTCCCTCCGCCCGGGTGGCGTTCACCCGCCGCACGAGGCGCCCGGTCAGCGCCGGATCGGCGCGCAGGCACTCGACCATCATGCGCCGCGCTTCGCGACGGTCGTCGGACAAGCCGAGGAGCGTGAGGCACAGCCCCGGCGGCGAGGGCAGCCGGTCGGCGATCTCGAGCTCGTCGAAGGCGCTCACGCCGAGAGCGCCTCTCCGCGGCGGCGATCGGCGAACTTCACCTGGTTGCGTCCCGCGCTCTTCGCCGCGTAGACGGCGTCGTCCGCCGCTTTCAGGAGCGCGTCGATCCCGCTCATCTCCTCCGTGCGCTCCGCCACTCCGAGGCTGACCGTGACGCCGCCCGTGTACGCGGGAGACTTGACAACGTGCGCCTCGACCGCGGCGCGCAACCGCTCCGCTCCGATCGCAGCCTGCGACAGGGTCGTGTTCGGGCACAGCACGAGGAACTCCTCCCCGCCGATGCGGGCGACGTCCTCGCCCTTGCGCGCGTTGGAACGGAGGATCTCGCCGACCTGCTTCAGGACGATGTCGCCGACCTCGTGACCGTGCAAGTCGTTGATCCTCTTGAAGGCGTCGATGTCGACCATCATCGCCGTGAGCGGCGAGTGGACGGACTCGGAGCTCTGCCACTCCTCCGTCAGCCGGTCCCAGATGAAGCGCCGGTTCGGCAGGCCGGTCAGCGGATCGGTCAGCGCGGCGGATCGCAGGCGGCGGTTCAGGAGCCCGAGTTCGCGGACCTGCTCCTGCACGACGAGGCGCTCACCGTCCACTTCCTTCTTCAGCTCGATGATCCGCTGCCCCGCTCGGAGGCGGGCCAGGAGGATCCGCGGATTGAAGGGCTTCGTGACGTACTCGTCGACGCCCGCGTCGTAGGCGGCGACGATCTGGTCCTCCGTGTCGCGACCCGTGAGAAGCAGGAAGAAGAGCTCGCGCCCGCTCTGGATACAGCGCAGGGCCTGGCACAGCTCGAGGCCGTCCATCCGCGGCATCATCCAGTCCGCCACGACGGCCTGGAGGTTGTTCTCGAGCGCCAGCCGGAGCGCCTCGGCCCCGTCGGAAGCGCACAAGACCTCGTGGCCTTCCTCCCGCAGCACGCGGCGCAGCAGGAACAGCGAGGTCGGATCATCGTCGACCGCGAGGATCCGCAGGCCGCGGCGCGTCTCCCGCGGCGAAGCGTTCCCGTCGTCCTCGGCCGCGCCGTTCCTTTCGGGCTTCGCTGCCGGTTGGACGACTTCCACCTTCGAGGCGGCCCGGAAACGCCGGGAGACGTCCGCGCAGATCAGGCGCGCGTCCTCGGCGGAGAACTCGAGCAGGCTCCGCAGCGCCGCCGAGACGCGGTGGATGCGCGTCGCACCGTTCAGGGTCGCGTCCTCGACGCACTCCTCGCCGAGCAGGCGAGCGCACCGGAGGATCTTCACGAGGTGGAGCGTCTCGGCGTCCTCGGTCTCGCCCAGCGTGCGTTCGTCCTGGAAGAGACGGCTCGCCCGGAAGAAGGACTTGCGCAGGCCCCAGTGCTCGAGGAGGCAGGCGGTCACGGCGGCGTGGTCGATCTCCAGGTGCTCGCGCTCGAGCCGCGCCAGAGCGACGGGATCGCGCCCGCCTTCGCCGGCGAGGAGCATCGTGTACTCCTTGGGGTAGACGCTGGCGAGCGCCAGGCGCCCGATGTCCGAGAGCAGCCCCAGCGTGTAGGCCGACTCGGGCGAGCAGCGGCCGGTCGCTTCGGCGATGCGCTCCGCCGCGACGGCGCGGGCGAGCGAGTGCGACCAGTAGGTTTCGTAGTCGAAGCCCGCGCACCGGCGCGAGGGTTCGGCTGTGATCAGCGTGAGATCGTTCACCGCGATGAGGAGCTCGCGAGAGCCGAGCCGGTCGATCGCGGCCGCCACGCTCTCGAGCGGGGTCGAGGAGTCCTCCCGCAGGAGGTTCGCACGCTCGAGCAGCCGCCCCGTCAGGGCGGGATCGACCTGGATCGCCGCGGCGATCTCGGCGTTGGACGGGCTGGCGCCCGCGGAATTCGGCGAACCGCTCGTCAAGCCGGACCGATGGCTGTCCCTTCGAGCGAGCTCGACGAGCCGGCGAGCCACCTGCTGCGAGGAGGGCAGGCGACCCATCAGGATCCGCTCTTCGAAGACGTTGTTGATCATGGCGACCGGCCGGGTGTGGATGCCGTTCGTCAGGCGGAGGGGCCCGCTCGACCTCAACTCCCGATCTCTCGCAACTCGGCAACGGCCGTCTCGAGAGCGCGCACGGAGGCATCACAGAGGCCGGGGAGCTCCTGCGGCCGGCTCAAACGGGCGCACTCGACGATCCTGCGGCACAGCTCGGACAGCCCCAGGGCTCCGATGTTCGCGCTGCTCGACTTCAGCGTATGGGCGCCGCGCTCGATGCGCGCGAGATCGCCGTGCGCGAGCCCCTCGGTGATGTCCTGGATCCTCTGCGGCGCGTCCTGCATGAAGATCTGGATCAGCTCGGCGAGGAGCTCGGGCTCGTCTTCACCGCCAAGTTCGCGCAGACCTTGGATGACTTGCAGGTCGATCGCGCGATCGCCGACGAGGGACTTGCTCTTGGACTCGGGATTCATGGTGGGGTGGACGCTCTCGTGCGCCGGGTCGGACTCCGCCGACCCCTGTTGAGACCGGACGCGGACGCGTGCCAGGAAGGAGCCCGGGACCCGCGCCGCGGCCGGTCCGAAGGCCGACTGCGCGGGATTCATCGGGTCGGGAAGCCGCGCAACTGATGAAGGAGGCGGAACGAGCTGGAAGCCCGCCCGGGCGGCGGCCTGGAAAGGATTTCCGGCGGCCCTGCGCGCCGCCTGCCGGCGGCGCCAGGGCCTCCCGCGGGGCCTAGCGGCGTTCGATCTCGTCCGCCAGGGCGCCGCAGTCGTAGACCTGGCGCAGCGAGGCGATGATCGCTCGCGAGTCGACCGCGACCGCGCGCGCCCGTTCCTCGGTGTATCCGATGTCGGCGACCAGGCTCTGGATGTTGCCGTCGAAGATCAAACCCACGACCTCCCCGGCGCGATCGATCACCGGGCTGCCCGAGTTGCCCCCGATGATGTCGCAGGTCGAGACGAAGTTGAAGGGCGTGTTCATGTTCAGCCTGCCCTTCGTCTGCTCGAAGCGCGCGGGAATCTCGAAGGGGTAGACGTTCCCGCGCTCGGCCGCGCGCTCGTAGAGTCCCGCGAAGTTCGTGAAGGGCGGGATCGTCTGGCCGTCCTGCTCGTAGCCTCTCACGGTGCCGTAGGAGAGCCGCAGGGTGAACGTGGCGTCGGGGTACTGGTCCTCGCCATTCACGGCGAAATGGGCGGCGGCGATCTTGTTGTAGGCCTCGCGCTCGACGCTCTCGACCGTGTCCTCGTAGCGCTTGCGCAGCTCCCGGTTGGTCTCGTCGAGGTCGACGGCCAGGCGGATCAGCGGATCCCCGGGGTTCTCGGGACTCGCCGCGGCCTCGATCGCGCGACGGCCACCTTGCGCGATCTGCTTGCGGACCTCGACGTCCGCGAGCTTGGTCGCGCGGACCAGCTGCTCGGCGCGATCATGCGGGGAAAGTCCGCCGAGCGCCCTGACGACGATCGGGTCGCTCCCGCCGAGCATTTCGGCCATGAGCTGCAGCCCACTGGCAAGATTCTCGATCTCGAGCTCCGAGTAGATCGGCGCGGGCGAAAAGAGCTGGCGCTCGACCGAGGCCATGTTGCTCTCCCGGTATTCGCGCAGGCGCTCGGGACCGGGCTTCTCTTTCTCGTCCGCCAGGCGCACGAGGGTGCGGGCGATGCCGAAGAGCTGTCCGAGGCTGCCGCGGCCGATGCCGGGGGTCGAATAGCGTTCGTAGAACTCGGCGTAGGACTTGTGTGCCGCGGAGACCTGGAACCAGGAGTCGGCCCACGCCGACTTCCATTCGGGTTTCGAGTCCACGGCGTCGCGCAGGTTCCGCTCCGCCGTCTTCTTGGCGTTCATGAAGCGCGCATCGAGCAGGCCGGCGTAGATCCCCGTCCGGGCCTTGCGCGTGTTCTGGATCCCGAAGAGATCGCCTTCGGCGATGCGCCGGTGCTCCTCGCTGCGCCCGGAGAACGTGGCGAGCTGCACTTCGCGCCGCCACAGGTTCCGCATGAAGATCGGGTAGGCGACGTCGCGGAAGAACTCGAGGTGGGCGTACGTGTTCAGGCGCTCCGTGCGCCCGGGATGCCCCGCCACGAACACGAGGTCGCCGACGCCGCAGCCGCTGCGGCTCCAGGCGAGGTGGTGCTCCGGTGCGAGCGGCTTCCCGCCCTCGTAGATGCGGAAGAAGCACATGTCGAGGTCGTAGCGCGGGTACTCGAAGTTGTCCGGATCACCGCCGAAGAAGGCGATCCCTTTCTCGGGCGCCATGACGAGGCGCACGTCCGTGTACGAGCGGTAGCGGTAGAGGTGGTAGCGCGCGCCCTGGTAGAGCGTGACGACCTCGCTCTTCAGATTCGTGGCGGTCTTCGACTCCTGCTCGATGGTCGCCATCATCTTGCGCCGGGCCGTGTTCGCCTCCGCCATGGGCGTCTCCGGCTTCGCCGCGGCCATGACGCGGTCGGTCACGTCCTCGATCGACCACAGCACGTCGATCTCCATGTCGGGGCACTGGATCTCGTCGGCGAGCGTCTTGGCGAAGAAGCCCTTGGCGAGGAGGTCGTTGTTCGCCGTCGAGAGCTTCTCGAGCATGTCCGAGCCGACGTGGTGGTTCGTCATCACGAGGCCCTTGGCCGACACGATCGACCCCGATCCGCCCGTCGAGAGCCTCACGCAGGACTTCTGCACGTTCTCGAGCCATTTCTGGTCGATCTCGAAGCCGTGCTTCTCTTTCAGCTGCTTCGCCGGAGGCCGGTTGAAGAGCCACATGCCCTCGTCGGCGCGGGCGGTGACCGAGAGGAGGGCGAAGCACGCGCCCAGGATCACGGAGGGAAGCAGGGGATGGCGGAGGTGCGGACGCATCGGAAGGACTCCTGGCTCGAGATCGGAGGACCTGTCGGGAAGCCCGGGACGATACCGGGGCCGCCTGCGAGCGTCGAGGCGTTCTACGACTTCACCGGGATCGAACCCTGGAGAGTGGCCGGCGGAGCGGGGAGAGCATCCGCTCTCACTCCCAGGCGAGCCGCCGCATCCCGACGCGCGGCTTCTCCCCGGGCTCGGTCCACGCGAACACCATCCCTTTCGCGTCGCGAGTCAGGCGAGCCAGTCCGCTCATCCGGCTCGGCTCCGCCGAGGCGACCGTGAACACGTCGAGCCGCAGACCCGGTTCGGGCGCCACGCGAGCGACGCGCCACTCGGCCCGATCCTCCCCGACCATCAGCCACGTCACGACGAACCGACCCGCATCGTCGAATTCGGCGTCGACCCGGCCGTGGGCCCGCTCGTCCGCGATCGTCACCGGGCTCGAGAAGCTCTTCCCGTCGTCCTTGGAGAAGGCGCACAGGACTCTTCCTCGCCCGTTCGCGTCCATCGTGAACCACGCGATGCCGATCCGTCGTCCCGCGACGGCCAGCGCCGGACCGTTGACGGGGCACCCGGCGATCTTCCAGCCGTCGGCGCTCCCCCACGCCGTGCGGAGCGGAGGACCGGACGGTCCCGGCCGGCGCAAGCGATCTTCGTCGACGCGCACGACCGAGATGTCGCGCACTTCATCCTTCGAACGGTCGCGGTAGGCGACGACGAGCGCGCCGTCCGCGGCGCGCACGGCGGCCGTCGGACAGCAGTCGCACACGCGGTCGTCGAGCACGAGCTCCTCCCCCAGCACGCCGTCCGCTCCGACGGTCCGCGCGTACAGGCGCATGGCTCCTTCTCCGTCCGCCCCTCCGTGCTCCCCGGCATTCCTCCCGTCGAGCCAGACCGCGGCGGCCGCACCGGATCCGATCGGGACGATCGAGACGAATCCGTGCTCGCCCGCTCCGGCATGCGAGTGCAGCCGTGCCGGCTCGCTCCAGGTCTGCCCTCCGTCGGAGGAGCGCGCGATCTCGACGTGGTAGTCGTAGGAACCCTCGCCGCTCCTCTGCAGGAACTGCGCCAGGAGATGCCGCGCGTCCAGCGGGACGACCGTGGGGAAGTCGGTCCAGTTGACGAACCAGTCCGTGCCGCTGGCGACGGCGACAGGTGCGGACCAGCCATCCTCGTCGAGCCGCGATACCTTGAGCTTCGCCCTCGTCCCCGCCGCTCCGAGGTCTTCCTCCTCCACCCAGCTCGCCCGGATCCGCGCGTCCGGGCCGGTCGAGAGGTTCGGCAGCCGGCTTCCGGGAGGAGCGGGGCTCGGAAGAGGCTCGACACGGAAGCCGGCGGGCGCGACCGCTTCCTGGGGAATGGATCTGGAGGAACCCGCGACGGCGAGGATCGAGAGGAAGATCGACATGCAAAGGCTCATCCTGGAACTCCGCCTCAAGGATCGACGCGCAGGATCCCGATGTCGGTGCCGTCGAAGAACTCCCACGAAGTGTCGCCGATCACCTGCCAGACGGCCAGGTGCGTCTCGGGCTGGAGCGAGAAGCTGGCGACGTTCGCGCCGGCGTACAGGGTGATCGTCGTCTCCTCGTATCCGAACCCGGGGGCCGAGGCGCCGAGGGTGAATGTCCCGACAGGCAGCTTGCGGAGCAGGTAGCTGCCGTCCGACAGCGAGCGCGTCTCGCGAAAGAGGGAGAGGTCTTGCGTGAACAGGGTCAGGCGCGCTTGCGCCACGGGGGTCCCCGTCGATCGGCGCAGGACGGTTCCGGTGCCGCTCGCGTCCAGGGGGGCTCGTGGCGCGGGCGCACGCGTGGCGCCGGAGATCACGGATCCCTGGCCGAGCGCCGGCGGCATCGCCGCGAGCATCGGCACGCACGTCGTCCAGAACCTCAGAGGAAAGCTCGTTCGCATCATCGTCTCGACCTCTGGCCGCCGTCCTGGATCCTACTCCAGGTCGAGCGTCGCACGCGGAATCAGAAGAAGAGCCAGCCGGCCGCCGCCGCGCAGCCCATGACGAGCAGCTCCTGGAGTTCGTGCCGGACGGGGTAGAGCCGGGCGAGGGCGGCGTCGAAGACGGCGAGCGCGCCAAGACGGAGGAAGCGCAGGAAGAGGGCGATGCGGGTCTGGTGCGGGATCGTGCTCGCGAGCATGGAGGCGAAGGCCGGATCGGCGTCAGGAGCTCGCGCCGACCTGCTTCCTTCGGGGCACCACCCGCAGCCTGCGCACGCGCCGGGGTGTCGCCTCGACGATCTCGATCCGCGTCCCGTCCGGAAGCGTGAACTGCTCGCCCGTGCGGGGAATCCGGCCGCCGGCGAGCTCGATGGTCAGGCCGCCCACGGTGGTCCACTCGGAGGGCTCGGGGAGCTCGACCTCGAGCGCATGGTTGACCTCGCGGATCGACGTGCTCCCGGCCACGACCACCGACCCGGCGGAGTCGAGCTTCGAGAGGTCGGCGGGCAGCGGATCGTGCTCGCTCACGATGTCCCCGACCAGCTCCTCGAGCAGATCCTCGAGCGTGACGATTCCCGCCGTCCCTCCGTGCTCGTCGACCACGACGGCGATCTGCTGGCGCTGACTCCGCATCGTCTCGAGCAGTTCGTGAGCCGGCGTGGTTTCCGGCACGAACGGGCATGGGCGCAGCATCGACCGCAGATCGACGGGCGCCCCATCCCAGACCTTTTGCAGCACGTCGCGCCACGAGACGTAGCCCTGCACGCCGTCGAGCGAGCCCTGGTACACCGGAGTGCGGCGGTGGCCGGCCTCGATCATGATCCGGCGCACGGTCGCGGCGTCCGCGTCGATGGGGATTCCCGCCACGAAGCGCCGGTGGATCATCACGTCGGCCGCGACGAGCCCGGCGAACTCGAGCGCACGACTGGCGATCTCCCCGGCCTCCTCGGGAACCGATCCACCCTCGCTCGCCTCGTCGACCATGCCACGAAGCTCCTCCAGAGAGAGCCGGGTTTCGGTGAAGCTCGTGTGGTCCCCGAACAACCGCAGGACGAGATTCGAGCTCCCCGTCAGGAGCCACACGATCGGCTTGGCGACCACGGACAAGGCCACGATGGGTTGCGCGACGACACGCGCGTAGCCTTCGGAGGATCGCAAGCCGAGGGATTTCGGCACGAGCTCTCCCAGCACGATCGAGAGGAACGAGATCAGGAGCACCACGAGGACCAGGGCAACCTGTCCGGCGTGCAGGCCGATCCACGGAAGGCCAGCAAGGCTGGGAGCGAGCCTTTCCGCGAAGACGGAGCCGCCGAACGCGGCGGCGGCCGCCCCGACCACCGTGATCCCGACCTGGACCGTGGAAAGGAACCGTTCGGGGTTCTCTCGCAGATACAGCAGGGCCTTGCCGGAACGGCTGCCGCCCTCGGCCATCTCCCGCACCCGGCCCTTGCGAAGAGTGACGATCGCGATCTCGGCCCCGGAGAAGATCCCGTTCACGAGGATCAATCCCACGACGATGAGGATCTCGTTCAGCACGGGGACAGTGTCGCGTCGCGCGAGCACGCGAACAACACAGGCCTCTCAGCCGAGGATCGGCAGAGACGGGAACGGCGAGTCGGGCTCCGCGCGCGGCGGCGGCGAAGGCAGTTCGAACCCGAACACGTCGACGAAGTGCTTGATGAGGAGAACCTCGATCAAGATGTTCGCCGGCGGCAGGTCGGCGTGGTCCGCCAGCCGCGTCATCACCTGCGGATCGAGTCCGCACGGCTGGAAGCCGAGGAACGCCCCCGGATCGTTGTGCACGTTCAGCGCGAGGCCGTGGAAGGTCACCCAACGGCGCACGGCCACGCCGATGGAGCACACTTTCCTGGCGCCGATCCAGACACCGGTCTTGCCCGCCTCGCGCCGTCCTTCGATCTCGAACTCGCCGAGCACGCGGATCACGACTTCCTCGAGATCGCGCAAGAAGCGATGGAGGTCGCGACGATCCTCGGCCAGCGAGAGGATCGGGTACGCGACGACCTGCCCCGGTCCGTGCCAGGTCGCCTCGCCGCCGCGCTCGACCTCGAAGACTGGGAGCTGGACGCCCTCCACGTCCGCGCGCTTCGAGCCACGGCCGACGGTGATCACGGGATCGTGTTCGGTGAGTACGAGCGTGTCCGGGATCCTTCCCTCGACGCGCTCCGTGACCAGCTCCTGCTGGAGACGGTAGGCGTCGTCGTACTTCGTACGACCCAGACGGCGGACGTCGAGGATGTGACCGGTCACTTGCGCTGGAAGATGTGCACGGCCATCCCGTGCACCGCTTCGGCCGCCTCCATCATCACTTCGGGCAGGGTCGGGTGCGCGTGGATCGTCCGTGCGAGGTCCTCCGCCGTCGCCCCCATCTCGATCGCGAGCGCGGCTTCCGCGATCAGCTCGGTGACCTCGGGGCCGACCATGTGCACGCCGAGCACCTCGTCGGACTTCGCGTCGGCGACGACCTTCACGAAACCGTCGGTCTCCATCAGGCTCATCGCGCGTCCCGACGCGGCGAAAGGGAACGAGCCGGTCTTGCACGCGATTCCCTTCGACTGGCACTGCTCCTCGGTCAAGCCGACCGAGGCCATCTCGGGCGAAGTGAAGATGACCGCGGGCACGCAGCGCGCGTCGTAGGCTTCCTTCCTGCCCGCGATCACGGCCGCGGCCACGAGACCCTCGCGGCTGCCCTTGTGCGCGAGCATCGGCTGCCCGGCGATGTCGCCGACGGCGTAGACGTTCGGCACGCTCGTCCGCATCTGCGCGTCGACCTTCAGGAATCCCTTCGGATCCGTCGCGAGGCCGATCTTGTCGAGCGCCAACCCTTCGCTGTACGGCCGCCGGCCGACGGTCGAGAGGATCTGGTCGCACACGATCTCGCTCTCGCCGGCCTTGCCCTTCAGCTTCACGTGGCTCTTCGAGCCGCGGCGCTCGAATCCCTGCGCGAAGGTCTCCGTCCGGAGCTCGATCCCCATCTTCTTCATGGAGCGCTCGATGGCCTTGACGCAGTCCGTCTCCTGCCCTGGCAGCGCGCCGGCCGTCGCCTCGATCACGGTGACCTTGCTCCCGAGCCGGCGGTACATCATCCCGAGCTCGAGCCCGATGTATCCCCCGCCGATCACGACGAGGTGCTCGGGAATCCGCTTCGGGGCGAGCGCGCCGGTCGACGACCATACGACGTCCTCGTCGAAGGCGAATCCCGGGATCGCGATCGGGACCGATCCCGTCGCGATGACGAATTCGTCGGCTTCGACGGTCTGCGTCCCCTCCTTCGACTTCACCTGGATCCGCTTGCGGTCGACGAAGCTCGCCTGACCCATCAGAACCGTCGCCTTGTGGTTCTTGAGCAGCCCGCCCACGCCTCCCGTCAGCTTCGCGACGATGCCGGACTTCCAGTCGACGAGCTTCCTCACGTCGAGGCGGACGTTCTCGGCCGTGATCCCCATCGCGGCGGCCTCGCCGATCCTATGGAAGAGCGCTCCCGCGGCGATCAGGGCCTTCGAGGGGATGCAGCCGACGTTGAGGCAGGTCCCGCCGAGGAACTCCTTCTCGACGACGGTGACCTGCTGGCCGAGCTGCGCGAGCCGGATGGCGCACACGTAGCCGGCCGGACCGGCGCCGATGACGACGACCTTCTTCTGGGGGGCCATGGGTCCTTCCTGGGGAGCCTCGGGATCGCGAAAGGGCGCAGAGCATAGTCCATGCGGACGCGATCCGCCTCCATCCGGCGGGCTCTGCGCGGGGATGAACTCCGCCGCTCGCGCGTGTAGTCTCTCCGCGCTCGATCCACGACAGCATGCCCGCGGAAGCCACAGTCCGAACCCACTGCCCCAACTGCGGAGCGAAGATCCACCGGCAGGATCTGTCGCTGTGCGCCTACTGCGCGAGCCCGCTTTCGCTCGGCGGCGCGATCGACACGAAGGGCGACGAGACGGCCCAGCGCGTGGCGCGGCTGCGGGAGCACGCGTCGTTCGCAGCGGCGATGGCCTGGACGCCGCGGGACCCGGAGGACCAGCAGCGCGCGAAGGGCGTGCGGATGCTGGCGTGGGTGATGTTCCTGGTCGGGATCGCGATCTTCACAGTCGCGGTCGCCAAGGCTGGCGGCTTTCCCTCCGCGGGAACCCCGCTCTTGTATGCGGCTCTGTCGGTCGCTCTGGCGGTCCTGCTGCTGATGACCTCGAGAGTCCTGCGGAAGAAGGGATCGACGCTTCCGTTGTTGCGCCGCCCCTGCATCGTCGTGGTGCGCCGCAGCGAGACCCAGCAGAAGAAGGGTGTGGGCGCGACGATCTACTACTTCACGCTCCACTTCGACGACGGCAGCGAAGGCGAGTTCCGGTGGCCCGGACAGGGGACGCTGTACGAGCCGATGCCGAACGGGACGACGGGCGTCGCGTACACGCGCGGGGATCGGTTGCTGGAGTTCCGGAAGCTCTGAGGGCGAAGTGGGTCGATCGAGGTCACGCGGCTCGCGAGCCGATGATCCGCCCCAGGTCCTTGCGCGTCGCGCCTAGGGCAAGAAGCGTGCGGACGAGAAGGTCGATCGAGACGAGCCGGTCGCCAGCCTCCATCTTGGCCACGCGCGACTGGCTGGAACGGATACGTCTGGCGACTTGGGCTTGCGTCCAGCCGCGCCTGGCTCGAAGACGTCTCAGAGCGATGACGAGGTTCACCTTGATTTCGATGAAGGCGTCCTCCTCGGCTGTTAGACCCAGGAATTCGGCCGCCGAGCCGAATTTCCAGCCGGCAGCCTCCAGTCGGTCGCGCTTCGCCTTGTTCATGATCATGCTCCCGATGCCTGCTCCGAGTCGTATCGCTGCAATCGTCGTTGACACACCTCGATGACGGACCAGGGAGTCTGGCGAGTCCGCTTGGCGAACACGTCCAGGATCAAGATCGCCTCAGGATCGATCCGGTACATGATTCTCCAGTCGTGCCCGATGTCCCGCACACGTAGCTCGTGACAGCGCTTGCCGATCGAAGGCATCGGTCTGGACTTCGGCATCCCCAGTAACTCTCCCTTCTGAAGCATCCACAGCAGGAAGCCTGCCTCTCGGCGAGCTTCGTTCGAGAATGGTGGACTTCGGATGATTCCGCCCAGCCACACGAGAGGCTTCTCCGGCGGCTGGCCGAATGGGGAGTGTATGTCAATTTTGATATAGGTCAAGAGAGTGCCTCGGAGCTTCACCCCCAAGCCGGACTCACTCCTCGAGACAGGGTTTCCTGGGATCTCCCTTTTCTTCCGCGCCATGATCAGCCCGAGCGACGCGCGGGCGAGCGGGCCACAAGGGAGCTTCCCAAGGGCCCTGCGGTGATAGGCTGCCCCCGACGTCATCCCCGACATGTCCTCTCCCCTCCAGCCTTTCCACCCCACGATCGCGCGCTGGTTCGCCGATCGGCTCGGCGAGCCGACGGCTCCGCAGCAGCGCGGGTGGCCGGCGATCCGTTCGGGTGCGCACGTTCTCATCGCGGCGCCGACGGGCACGGGCAAGACCCTCGCGGCGTTCCTCTGGGCGCTCGACTCGCTCGCTCGCGAAGGGGCCGAGCTCGCCGACGAGACCCGCGTCCTCTACATCTCGCCGCTCAAAGCGCTCGGCAACGACGTCCAGAAGAACCTCCAGGGTCCTCTCGAGGAGCTCCGCGCGCTCGATCCCTCGTTCCCGCCGATTCGCGTCCTCGTCCGCAGCGGCGACACGCCGGCTTCCGAGCGCGCGAAGATGCTCCGCCGGCCTCCCCACGTGCTCGTCACGACGCCGGAGAGCGTCTACATCCTCCTCACGAGCGACGGCGGGCGCGCGATGCTCAAGGGCGTCCGCACTGTCATCGTCGACGAGATCCACGCGGTCCTCGGGGACAAGCGCGGCTCGCACCTCGCCCTCTCGCTCGAGCGTCTCGAGGCGCTCGTCGCCTCCTCCGGAGGCGCGCCGCCCCAGCGCATCGGTCTTTCCGCGACGCAGAAGCCGCTCGAGGACGTCGGGCGCTTCCTCGTCGGCGCCGACCGCGAGTGCGTCCTCGTCGACGAAGGCCATCGCCGCGCGATGGACCTCGCGGTCGAGATCCCGCCCTCGCCCCTCGAGACGGTCTGCTCGCACGAGACCTGGTCGGAGATCTACGCGCGCGTCGCAGCGCTCGTGGTCGAGCACCGCACCACGCTCGTCTTCGTCGGCACGCGCAAGATGGCCGAGCGCGTCTCGGCGCAGCTGACCAAGCTCCTCGGCGAGGCCGCCGTCGGCTGCCACCACTCGAGCCTCTCGAAGGAGCGGCGCCTCGACGCGGAGCAGCGCCTCAAGGCCGGAAAGCTGCGCGCGCTCGTCGCGACCGCCTCGCTCGAGCTCGGCATCGACGTCGGCGACGTCGACCTCGCGATCCAGATCGGGACGCCGCGCTCGATCGCGGCCTTCCTCCAGCGCGTCGGGCGATCGGGGCACGGCGTGGGCCGCACGCCGAAAGGCCGGCTGTTCCCGCTGACGCGCGACGAGCTCGTCGAGGCGGCCGCGCTCCACCGCGCGCTCCGCTTGGGCATCCTCGACCGCACGCCGCAGCCCGCCGCGCCGCTCGACATCCTCGCGCAGCAGGTCGTCGCGGCCTGCGTCTCCGAGACCTGGAGCGAGGACGAGCTCTGGGCGACGCTCCGCAAGGCCTGGCCCTACCGCGAGCTCCCGCGCGAAAACTTCGACGCCGTGCTCGCGATGCACGCCGACGGCCGGCGCGCTCTCCTCCACCGCGACGGCGTGAACCGGCGCGTGCGCGCGACGCGGCGAGCGCGTCTCGTCGCGATCACCTCCGGCGGCGCGATCCCCGACACGACGCAGTACCGCGTGCTCCAGGAGCCCGAGGGCACTTTCGTCGGCACGGTCGACGAGGACTTCGCGATCGAATCGAGCGAAGGGGACGTCTTCCAGCTCGGGAACGCCTCGTGGCGCGTCCTCCGCGTCGGATCGGGGACGATGCGCGTTGCCGACGCGCACGGCGCGCCGCCCTCGCTCCCCTTCTGGGTCGCCGAGGCCCCGGCGCGGACCGTCGAGCTCTCGGAGGAGGTCGGAATCGTGCGCGAGCATGGCGTCGATGCGCTCTGGCTCGAGCGCGAGTGCGGCGTCGACGCGGCCGTGGCGCGCGAGATCGCGCTCTACCTCGAGGAGGCGCGACTGGCCCTCGGCGCGGTGCCGACGCGCTCGCGGCTCGTCCTCGAGCGCTTCTTCGACGAGAGCGGAGGCGCCCAGCTCGTCCTCCACTCGACGAACGGCGGCCGGATCAACCGCGCGCTCGGTCTCGCGCTGCGCAGGCGCTTCTGCCGCAGGTTCGGCTTCGAGCTCCAGGCCGCCGCGAACGAGGACGCGGTCGTGATCTCGCTCTCCCCGCAGCACAGCTTCCCGCTCGAGGAAGTGTTCGACTACCTGCGCGCCGACACGGTCGAGGAGCTGCTCGTCCAAGCCGCGCTCGTGACGCCCATGTTCGCGGCGCGCTGGCGCTGGAACGTCTCGCGCGCGCTCATGCTGGAGAAGCTGCAGGGAGGCAAGCCCCTCGCGCCGCAGATCCGCCGGATGCGCGCGGACGACCTGCTTGCTGCGTGCTTCCCCGCCGCCGCGGCATGCGGCGAGACGCTCCCGCCGGGCGATCTCGAAATCCCCGACCATCCCATCGTGCGGCAGACGGTCGAGGACTGCCTGCGCGGCGCGATGGACGTCGACGGGCTCGCCGAGCTCCTGCGCGGGCTCCATGACGGCTCGATCGAGCGCGTCGCAGTCGACCTGCCCGCGCCCTCGCCCTTTGCTCGCTCCGTGCTCACGATGCGGCCGTACGGTTTCCTCGACGACGCGCCGCTCGAGGAACGCCGCACGCAGGCGGTTCAGTCGCGTCGGACGCTCGGCGCGCGCTCGGCCGACGAGATCGGCGCGCTCGATCCCGAGGCGGTCGCGCGCGTGAAGGAGGAGGCGTGGCCCGATCCGCGCGACGCGGAGGAGGTGCACGAGGCGCTTCTATGGATGGGATTCGTCGCTGACGCGGAAGTCGGAACGTGGCGCGCCTGGCTCGAGGGGCTGCGCGCCGCCGGCCGCGTCGTCCTCGAGGGAGATCGCTGGTTCGCCACGGAAGCAAGCCGCGACCCGAAGACGGTGCTGCGCGGACGCATGGAAGCTCTCGGCCCCGTGTTCTCCGACGATCCGCTCCTCAACGAGCTCGAGAACGAAGGCTCCATCCTCCGCACGCGCCTCGACGGACGCGAAGCGTGGTGCGACCGGCGTCTGCTCGCGCGGATCCACCGCTACACGCTCGACCGGCTCCGGCGCGAGATCGAGCCCGTGTCGGCGGCCGACTTCCTCCGCTTCCTCGCGGCCTGGCAGCACGTGGCCGACGGACACCGTCTCGAGGGTCCGCAGGGCGTGCGCGAAGCGCTTCGGCAGCTCGCGGGCTTCGAAGCACCGGCAGTGACGTGGGAGCGGCGCATCCTCGCGCCGCGCGTGAAGGGCTACCGCTCGGAGTGGCTCGACCAAGTCGCGCTCGCCGGCGAGATCGCGTGGGCGCGGATCTCGGCGGGCGGGCGCACGTCGCCGCGCCGGACCCCGATCGCGTTCTTCCCGCGCGAGGAGATGGACGTGTGGCTCGCGCTCGCGGCGCCCGTGGAGCCGCCGGAGCTCTCGTGGCCCGCGGCGAGGATCCGCGACGTGCTCGCGAGCCGCGGGGCGCTCTTCCACGGCGAGCTCGAGCGCGCCGCGGACCTCCTGCCGTCCGACGCCGAGCGCGGGCTCGCCGAGCTGATCGCCCTCGGCCTCGTCACGAGCGACTCGTTCGCGTCGCTGCGCGGCCTGCTGCGGCCTGCGTGGCAGCGCAAGGAACCCGCGCTTGGCGCGGGACGCTGGTGCCTGCTGCGGCGCGAAGCGGGATCGCCCGACGCCGAGTTCGTCGCCCGCACGCTGCTCCGCCGCTGGGGCGTGATCTTCCGCGCGCTGCTCGAGCGCGAGCGCGTCCCGGTCCCCTGGAGAGAAATCGCTCGCGCCTGCCGCATCCTCGAGCTCCGCGGCGACGTGCGCGGCGGACGATTCGTGGCAGGGTTCTCCGGCGAGCAGTTCGCGCTGCCCGAAGCAGTTCCGTTCCTGCGCAAGATCCGCAAGGAGGAGCCGCGCGCGCCGCTGACGGTCTCCGCCGCCGATCCGTTGAATCTCGCAGGCGTCCTGACGCCCGGCGAGCGCGTCCCGACGACGCGGATGCGGGCTGTCTTCGTGCCTGCGTAGGCGAAAGGCTAGAGCGGGAACGCCCCGTCGCCTTTTTGCGCGTGCCCGAGCCGCTCGGCGACCGCGATGAAGCGGTTGTACTGCCGCTTCAGGTGCGCCGGAACGTCCGCGTAGACGTCCTCGACGAGCGTCCGCAGCGCCATGGGCGGCGCCGACTCCTGCCGGTGGATCTCCGCGTCGATCTCGGCGAAGCGCTCGGCCTCGATGCGGGCTCTCTCCCCCTTGGCGAGCGCGCCGCGCGCGAGGAGGTAGCGCTCGAGCCGATCGATCGGATCGCGCGCGGCCCAGCTCTCGACCTCGGCCGCGTCGCGGTACTTCGTCGGGTCGTCGGAGCTCGAGTGGCCGAGCATGCGGTAGCTCTTCAGGACGACGAGCGTCGGTCCGCCGCCCTTCCGGGCGCGCTCGACGGCCGTTGCGGTCGCCTGGAAGCACGCGAGCGCGTCGTTGCCGTCCACGTCGACGCCCGGGATGCCGTAGGCGTCGCCCTTCGCCGCGAAGCTCTCCGCCGCCGTCTGGTCGGAGGAAGCGACGGAGATCGCCCAGCCGTTGTCGACGCAGACGAAGACGACGGGGACCTTCCACACGCCGGCGAAGTTGAGCCCGCTGTGGAATCCGTTCGACGAGGTCGCGCCGTCGCCGAAGTAGACCGCGTGCACGGCGTCCTCCCCGCGGAACTTCGTCGCGTACGCCGCGCCGACGCCGTGCGGGATCTGCGTGCCGATGACCGAGGACCAGCTCGGGTAGTGCGTCCCCTTGTGCTGGAAGTGGTTGCACATCTGCCGCCCCTTCGCCGTGTCGTTGCCGTTGCAGTACATCTGCGCGATGTACTCGGCGAGCGGGAGGCCGCGCATGAGCGCAGCGCCGCCTTCACGCAGACCCGACCACAGCCAGTCACGCGGCTCGAGCGCGAACGCGGAGCCGAGGATCGCGGCCTCGAGGCCCTTCGCCGTGCCGACGAAGCCGACACGCCCGGCGCGCTGGAGCTTGAGCATGCGCTCGTCGAGGCAGCGCAGGCGCAGCATGTGGACGAAGAGGTCCTTGGCACGGTCGTCGGGGAGCGGCGGGCGCCCAGCGTGGAGCGTTCCGTCCTGATCGACGAGATGCTGGGGGGAACCCATCTCGGTCCGCGCGCTACGACTTCGGCCTGCTCGGCTTCTTGCCGCTGGCCTTGACGATCCTGCCTGCGTACTTGCCGCGCACCCCCTTCGAGAAGTCGTACTCGGGACGCATGTCGCGGTCGACCGGCTTCTTGCGCTTGCTCATGAGTTCTTCATTGGGTCGATGCCGTCCACTGCGACAGGCGTCCTGAGCGTCGAGTGATGCAGCGCCCAGTAGAGGGCCACGCCTGCGACGCTCGAGATGAGCGCCGTGAGCGCCCAGGTGAACGGATTGACGAACATCAACCTTGCCCTTGGTCGCTGGACCTGTTCGGCGTCCCGGTAGACGGCGATCGCGAAGGCCACGTGCACGAGAAAAGCCAGCGTGGCCCAAGTAATCGCGAAGACGACGAGCACTCCACCGGGAATGCCCGTCCCGCTCAGGTCCGTAATCTCCATCGTGAGCCTCCCTCGCCTGGTTGCCGACGTCGCTAGAGCGCCATGAGCCCCGGATTCTCGAGCAGCTTCTTCAGGTGCACGAGGAACCTCGCCGCGTTCGCGCCGTCCGTCAGGCGGTGATCGACGCTGCACGAGAGGTTCATGTACTGCCGCACCTCGATCCGATCCCCCTGCGGCGTCTCGACGACTCCCGGCCGCTTCACGATCCGGTGCACGCCGAGGATCGCGATGTCGGGGAAGTTGATGATCGGCGTCGCCAGGATCCCGCCGATGTTGCCGGCGTTCGTGATCGAGAACGTGCTGCCCTTGAGCTCCTCGGGCTTCACCTTGCCGGTCCGCGTGCGTTCGGCGAGCTCGTTCAGCTCCGCGGCGAGCTGGAGGACGCCCTTCGACTGCACCTCGCGGATCACCGGCACGATCAATCCCGTCGGCGTGTCGGCCGCGATCCCGAGGTTCACGTAGGCGTAGGTGACGATCTCCCCCTTCGCCTCGTCGAGGTGCCCGTTCAGCTCGGGGAACTTCGCGAGCCCGAGCGCGGTCGCCTTCATGATGAAGGGCATGTAGGTGACCTTGACGTTCGACTCCGCGCCGAGCGCTTTCGCCTGCTCGCGGAGCTTCACGAGGTCGGTGACGTCGACCTCCTCGACGACAGTGAAGTGCGCGGCGGTCTGCTTGGAGCGCACCATCGCCTCGGCGATCTTCCGGCGCACGCCGCGGAAGGGGGTGCGCGTCTCGCGCTCCCCCGGGGCAAACGCCATCGCTGCGGCCGGAGCGGGACGCCCTGCCGGAACCGCGGCGGCAGTCGGCGCCGCGGCGCCCGAATTCGCGTGCTTCTCGACATCGGATCGTCGCACGATCCCGTTCCGGCCGGAGCCGGACACCGCAGCGAGGTCGATCCCGAGCTCTCGCGCGAGCCTGCGAGCGCTCGGCACGGCCAGCACCTTGTCGTCGGCGCGGCTCGTCGCGGGAGCGCGCGGCGTCGCGGCGGTCCCCACCGAGGCGGAGACGAGCTCTTTCGCGGCCGGCGCGGCGACGGGGCGGGCGGGCGCGGCCTGCGTCGCAGCCGCGGTCGTCAGCGAGAAGATCACCTTGCCGACGGGAACCGTCTCGCCCTCCTTCGCGAGGATGCGCGTGATGCGGCCCGCAGCGGGCGCGGGCACTTCGACCGTCGCCTTGTCGGTCATCACCTCGACGACGGACTGGTGCTCCTTCACCTCGTCGCCGACCGCGACGAGCCACTTCACGATCTCGCCCTCGGCGATCCCCTCGCCGACGTCGGGCAGCTTGAAGTCGAGGATCGTGCCGGTCGCGGCCTGGACTGGCGCCTTCGCCGGGCTCGGCACCGCGGCCAGCGGAGGAGCGGGCGTCGCCGGCACAGGCGCAGCCGGCTTCGCGGCAGCCGCTGGCGCGGCGCGCGAAAGACCTCCCGCCGTGTCGAGCACGTAGATCACGCTCCCGACCGGCACCGTATCGCCCTCCTTCGCGCGCAGCTCCGTGATGCGCCCCGCCGCGGGCGCGGGGACCTCGACGGTCGCCTTGTCCGTCATCACCTCGACGACCGACTGGTGCTCCTTGACCGTGTCGCCGGCCTTCACGAGCCACTTGACGATCTCGCCCTCCGCGATGCCTTCGCCGATGTCGGGCAGCTTGAACTCGATGGCCATCCGTGCGTCCTCCCGGGATTCCCGGGATCTCTAGAAGCCGTGGACGTGCTCGATCGCGTCGAGCACGCGCCGCTCGTCGGGGATGTAGTGGTGCTCGAGCGTGTTCGGGAAGGGCGTGTCGAAGCCCGTGACGCGCGCGATCGGCGACTCCATGTACTCGATCGCGTTCTCCGCGATCAGCGCGCTGATCTCGCCGCCGAACCCGCAGAAGCGCGGCGCCTCGTGGACGACGACCACGCGTCCGGTCCGCTTCGCCGCGTCGAGCACGCCCTCCTCGTCGAGGGGCAGCAGCGTCCGCAGGTCGACGATCAGCGCG
The DNA here is from genome assembly GCA_046155895.1 of Planctomycetota bacterium. Classification (GTDB taxonomy): domain Bacteria; phylum Planctomycetota; class UBA1135; order UBA1135; genus DASYPQ01. Next base: position 52,325 of record JBJXFB010000032.1, read on the forward strand.
TCGATGCCTTTCTCCGCGGCCTTCTCGGCCGCCTTGACGCACACCGGAACCATCGCGCCGTAGCAGAAGATCGTGACGTCCTTGCCCTCGCGCACGGTGCGCAGCGTCGACAGCGGAACGGTGTAGTGTCCCTCGGGCACGTCGGCCTTCGTCGAGCGGTAGAGGGCCTTCGGCTCGAGGAAGAGGACGGGATCGGGATCCTCGATCGAGGCGATCAGGAGCCCCTTGGCGTCTTGCGGCGTCGACGGGATCACAACCTTGAGCCCGGGCGTGTGGCAGAAGTACGCCTCGCCCGATTGGCTGTGGTACAGGCCGCCGCGGATGCCGCCGCCGTAGGGCGTGCGGATCACCATCGGGGCGGTGTACTGGCCGCCCGAGCGGTAGCGGAGCTTGGCCGCCTCGCTCACGATCTGGTCGAAGGCCGGGAAGATGAAGTCCTGGAACTGGATCTCGGCGACCGGCCGCAAGCCGTTGACCGCCATGCCGATCGCGGCGCCGACGATGCCGTCCTCGGAGAGCGGCGTGTCGAAGCAGCGCTTCACGCCGAACTCCTGCGTCAGCCCTTCGGTCGCGAGGAAGACGCCGCCCTTCGGACCGACGTCCTCGCCGAAGACGACGACGCTCGGATCCTTGCGCATCGCCGTCTTGAGGGCGTCGTTGACGGCTTGGACGAGGGTGAGGGTGGGCATGGGGTTCTGCGCAGTACTTCCAGTCAGAGCGGGAACTTGCCGTCCCCCGCTTCCGCCTCGCCGCGTCGGCGGGAGAGGTCGAACAGGAACTCCCCTTGCTTGCGGATGTGCGGCGGAACGTCGGCGTAGACGTCGGTGAAGATGGTCTCGAGTCCCGGGCGGGGCGTCGCTTGCGCCACCTGGACGGCCGCGTTGATCTCCTCGGTCGCCTCGGCCTCGATCTTCGGGCGAACGGATTCGCTCCAGAGCTTGCGCTTGGCGAGGAACCGCTCGAAGCGCGCGATCGGATCGCGCCGTTCCCACTCGGCGAGCGTCTCCTTCGGAACGTAGCGGCTCGGATCGTCCGAGGTCGAGTGCCCGCCCATGCGGTACGTCACGGCTTCGATGAGTGTCGGGCCCTGGCCGGACCGCGCGCGCTCCGCCGCCTCGAGCACCGCCGCGCGCACCGCCAGCAGATCGTTCCCGTCGACCCGCACACCCGGCATCCCGTAAGCCTGCGCCTTGATCGCGAAGGTCTTGGAAGCCGTCTGCTGCTCGGTCGAGCAGGAGATCGCCCAGCCGTTGTTCTGGCACAAGAAGACGATCGGGGCCTTCCAGACTCCCGCGAAGTTCAAGCCGGAGTGGAAGCCCAGGCTCGAGGTCCCTCCGTCGCCGAAGCTCGCGAGGACGACGTCGTCCTGGCCGCGGAAGCTCGCGGCGTACGCCGCGCCGACGGCCTGGGGGATCTGCGTCCCGATCGGCGAGCTGATCGAGAAGAAATGGATCGGCTGCGCGGGCGGCGCGAAGCTGAAGTGCACCGGCATCTGACGGCCGCGCGCCGAGTCGAGCGCGTTGCCGTACATGTTGTGCATCATGTCGGCCATCGACACGCCGTGGTACAGCGCCATGCCGAAGTCCCGGTAGCTCGGGAAGAACCAGTCGGTCTTCCGCAGCGCGCTCGCGGAGCCGACCTGCGTCGCCTCGATGCCCTTGTTCGGGATCGAGAAGCCGATGCGGCCGGACCGCTGGAGCTTCATGCACGTGTCGTCGAAGACGCGCGTGCGCAGCATGGTCCGGTAGGCGTGCAGGAGCTCGGCGTCGCTCATGCCCGGATCGTGGCCGTTGACGCCGCCATCGGGCTCGATGACGGTCAGAATCTGCGAAGCGCTCATGGTTTCGAGCGCGCAGTGTAGCCCAACGACCGTCGATTCGCCGCCGGCTTCCCGCGGTGCAGCCGGGGCCGCGCGAAGGCCAGCCGCGCCGCCATGATCGCGATCGCCTCGGGGTTCTCGTCGACCAGGACGCAGCTCCGACCGTTCCGGACCGCCGCCTCCCCGAAGCTCCCGCTGCCGGCGAAGAAATCGAGCAGGCGGTCCCCCGGCTTCGAGTGGACCTTGACGATCCGCTCGAGGATGCCGAGCGGCTTCTGCGTGGGATAGCCGGTCTTCTCGCGACCGTTCGTGGGAACGATCGTGTGCCACCAGGTGTCGGTCGGCGTCTTGCCGCGCGACGCCTTCTCGGCGCCGACGAGCCCCGGGGCCATGTACGGGATCCGGTCGACCTCCTCCAGGCGGAACGTGTACCGCCCGGGATCCTTCGTGTACCAGAGGATGTTGTCGTGCTTGCGCGACCAGCGCGCCGTCGCGCGCGCGCCGTAGTCGTAGGCCCAGACGATCTCGTTCTGGAACGACTCGCGGCCGAAGATCTGGTCGAGGAGGACCTTGCCGTAGTGGACCTCGCGGCAGTCGAGGTGGAGGAAGAAGCTCCCGGTGGGCTTCAGCACGCGCCGCGCTTCCCGCAACCTCGGTTCGAGGAACGCGAGGTAGTCGTCGAAGACGTCGCCGAAGGCATGGCTGCCGATCCGGACCGTCCGGTACCTCTTCCCCTTGAACCCCGTTCGATCTCCCCCCTCGTCGCGCACAGCCTCGATCCGCGTGTGCTTCCGCGTCTTCCCCGTGTTGAACGGGGGATCGACGTAGACGAGGTCGAAGGACTCCGCGCCCAGCCGACGGAGGACTTCCAGGTTGTCGGCGTGGTGGATCTCGAGCCGAGGCCGCACCTTCAACTCGCCGCGGAGCGCCGCTTGCGGAGGATCCCCGCGGCGAAGACCTCTCCCGCCTTGTACGAGGAGCGCACGAGCGGACCCGAAGCGACGTGCAGGAAGCCCATCTCCCTCCCGAGCTCGCCGAGCTCCTCGAATCGCTGCGGCGGCACGTACTCGCGCACGGGAGCGTGTTGAGCGGACGGCCGGAGGTACTGTCCGAGCGTCAGGAGCTCGGCTCCGGCCTCGCGGATCCTCTTCATCGCGTCGAGGACCTCGTCCTGCGTCTCCCCGAGGCCGAGCATGATCGAGGACTTCGTGAGGACCTCGGGATCGCAGCGCTTGGCGCCCCGCAGCGTCCCGAGCGAGCGCTCGAACGAGCAGCGCGGGTCGCGGATCTTCCTCTGCAGCCGGTCCACGACCTCCACGTTGTGGGCGAGGACGTCGGGGCGCGCGGCCATCAGCGTCTCGAGATCGGTGCCGCCGTAGTCGGGGATCAGCGTCTCGACCAGGGTCTCCGGCGATCGCTCCCGGATCGACCGGATGCAGGCCGCGAAGTGCGAGGCTCCCCCGTCGGGAAGGTCGTCGCGGTCGACGCTCGTGATCACGACGTAACCCACCTTCATGGCGGCGATCGCGACGCCGACGTGCTCGGGCTCCCCGAGGTCGGGCGGAGCGGCCTTCGTCACGGTCTTCACCGCGCAGAACCGGCATCGGCGCGTGCACTCGTCGCCGAGGACCATCAGCGTCATCGTCGCGTGCTGGCCCTTCCAGCATTCGCCGATGTTCGGGCAGCGCGCCTCCTCGCAGACCGTGTGGAGGCCGAGGTCGCGCGCCAGCGCCTTGAGGCGCGCGTAGCCCTCGCCGCCGGGCAGCGGCACCTTCAGCCAGGACGGCTTGGGGGCCGGGGAAGCTCGCGTCAGATCGTTCGCGGGAGCGTTCAAGGGGTTCAGGTCCAGGACGGGCGCGCGAGCGTAGCATCGTCGCCGTGAAATCGCTCTTCCGCGTGATCCTGCGCGCCGTCGCCGTGGTCCTCCTGCGTTCGGTCTATCGGATCCGCCTCCACGGCCTCGAGAACCTGCCCGAGGGAGGCGGGCTGCTCGTCGCGAACCACTTGAGCCACGTCGACGCCCTGGTCCTCGGCGCCGCGCTCTCGCACCGGCAGGTGAGCTTCCTCATGCACCGGTCGTTCTTCGCGATCCCCGTCGTCGGCAGTTTCTCCCGCTTCATGGGAGCGATACCCGTCGCCGCCGAGGACAAGCCCGAGGAGAAGGCCGCTTCGCTGGCGCGCGCCGCCGAGAAGGCTCGAGGGGGCCAGCTCGTGTGCATCTTCGCGGAAGGCGGGATCTCCCGCAGCGGCGCCCTGCTCCCCTTCGCGCGCGGCCTCGAGACGATCGCGCGGGATGCGCAAGTCCCCATCGTCCCCGTGGCGCTCGACCAGCTCTGGGGGAGCGTCTTCAGCTTCTCGGGAGGCCGATTCTTCTGGAAGTGGCCGCGCCGCATCCCCTACCCCGTCGAGATCTCGATCGGCAGGCCCATGGCTTTCGACAGCGAACGCTGGCGCGTCCGCAGCGCCGTGGCGGAGCTCGTCGCTCGCTCTCGCGAAGTCCGCGCTCCGAGGATGCGCTCGCTCGCCTACCGATTCGTCCGGAGCGCTCGCAAGCATGCGGGTCGTCCGGCGATCGTCGACCACCAGGAGAGGCGGCTCACCTACCGCGCGCTCCTCGTCGAGGCGCTGATCCTCCGCGCCGCGCTGCTTCGATCCCCCGAGCACCGCGGAAGGATCGGCGTGCGGCTAACCCGCGGCGCGGACGCCGCGATCGCGCACGTCGCCCTCGCGCTCTCGGGGCGCGTGGCCGTGGCCCTCGACGGATCGGGGCGCGGACAGGATCTCGTCGACAGCGAGATCCGGGACCTCTCCGAGCTCCGCCGCCGCGCGAGCGCCCCGGACCGGTTCCGTGCGCGCCTGCTCACGCTGTGCCCGGGCCGGCTCCTCGCGCGTTGGCTCGATCCCGTGCGCGCAGCGACGGATCCGGCGGCGGTGTTCTTCTCCCATGGGAACGCGGGCTCGCCTCGCGCCGTGCTCCATTCGCAAGCGAGCCTCGCCTCGAACGCGCAGTCGCTGGCCCAGATGTTCGGATTCGGACCGGGACGGAGCGTCGTCGGCGTCCTCCCGCACTCGAGCATCCTCGGTTCCGTGGCGACGCTCTGGGTCCCGCTGCTCTCCGGCGGATGCGTGGTGTGCTGCGCGCCCGAAGACCTGGGCGACGCCTGCCGCCGCGAGCGGCCGGATGTCCTCGTGGCGACGCCCGGACTCTACCGGCAGTGGCTCGAGGCACTCGATCCGGAGGACTTGCGCAGCCTGCAGTCGTGCTTCTGCGGCGGAGAACCCCTCGACCCGGGGTTGGCGGCCTCGTGGGCCGCGCGCTTCGGGACGGAGCTCTCCGAAGGGTACGGTTGCACCGAGCTCTCCGCCGTCGTCTCCGTGAACCTCCCGGGGATCGAGAGCGGTGATGCGCGGCAGAACGCCAGCCGAGCGGGAACGGCCGGACGAGCGATCCCGGGCGTCGCGGTCAGGATCGTCGAGGCCGGGAGCTTCGAGGAGCTCCCGCCCGATCGGCCCGGGCTGCTGATCGCACGCGGGCCGGGGCGGATGCTCGGCTACTGCGGGGACGAGGCCGGAACCTCGAAGGCCTTCCGCGACGGCTGGTTCGTCACCGGCGACGAAGCGGTCCTCGATCGGGATGCATTCCTGACGATCACTCGGACGCGGGCGTCCTGACCGAGCTCAGTTCAGGAACGGATCCGCCACTTTCCGGAGGCGCGCCGTGCGCATCTTCGAGATGGCGCGCACCTGGATCTGTCGCACCCGCTCGAGGCTGACGCCGAGGCGCTTGGCGACTTCGGCCAGCGTGTGCTCGCGCTCGCCGCCGATGCCGAAGCGCAGACCGAGCACGTAGCGCTCGCGGTCCGAGAGCTTGCCCATGGCTTCGCCGAGTCCCTCCTCGAGCGAGACGTCCTCCAGGGCCGTGGAGTACGGGCCCGATTCGACGTCGACGGCCAGCAGGTCGCGGAGGCTCGCAGAGTCCTCGGGATCCCCGATCGGCGCATCGAGCGACCGGGTCGTCCGGGCCGCCGCACGCGCGGAGGTGACGAGGTTCGCGGGCAGGCCGGAGATGGCCGAGATCTCGGAGGAGCTCGCGTTGGGGTCGCCGAGGCGCCCGATCGCGGCTCCGATGTGCTTCGTCGCCTTCTGTAGATAGACGGGCACCCGCACCGTGCTGCCGAAGTTGTACAGATAGCTGCGGAAGGCCTGGTTCAGCCAGTGGACCGCGTAGGTCCGGAAGAGCAGGCCGCGCCTCCAGTCGAATCCGTCGACCGCGCGGAAGAGCGAAGACGCGCCCTCCTGGATCAGATCGGCTCGCCCGGCCGTCGTGTGGGCGTAGCGCTCGACGTTGATCAGCGCGAGGTAGAGGTTGCGCTCCACCATCTCGAGCCGGAGCGCGTGCCATTCCATCCAGCGGCGGCAGACCTTGGGAGGCAGCGAGCAGTTCTGTCCGGTCGACCCGAGGAAGACCGACGTGGGGTGCGAGACACCGCTGGAAAGCTCCTCGCTCGAGAGTCCGGCTTCCTTAGCCGCGCGGCCGAGACGGATCTTGGCGAACTCGATCCGCCGAGCGAGCCGCATCTCCTGATCGCGGTTCATGATCTTGATCCGGTCGATCTCCGTCCGGAGCTGGTTCTCGACCGTCACGCGCACCCCCTCCCTGGGGGTCGACGGCTCGCCGCGCCAGGTCTGGGGATCCGAGATCTCGAGATCGATGTCCTGCGCGTCGATCTCCTTCGCCAACCTCTCGGCGGACTTGGTGAATCGCTCGGGCCTGCGAGCCAGGACGTCCAGGCTCCGGTCGAGCTGCTCGTGCGCGATGATTTCGCCCATTCTGCTCACCTCCCCTTCCTGGGGCCCTTGGAGGAGCCTCGCCCGTCTGCTGCAAGCTCCGCCGCTGGCCCTCGACGTGGAACCGTTCTCCCTAGAGTTCGCCGGCCCGCGCGTTCGGATTCGATTTTCTACGACCTGCTTTCGCGCAGGTCGTCTCGTGTATACGCCACCGCAGGGCGCTGGGACGGTGACGTTCGCTTCATAAACGAGTCGCGAACCGTCTCTACGAGTGAGCCGGCTTGCAAGTCGCCCGCGCTCAAGCTCTTGCGCCGTGCCGCCGTACCCCGGTAGCGCCGCGCCCCCGGCGGATCCCTAATCCGCCGAGAAAGATGGAGAATACGTCACGCAGCGCGACTACGCGGGCTGGGCGGGAGCTCTGACTCCCTCGTTCTCGTAGCTGTTCTGGACTTCGCGAGGAATGTAGGCCTCGAGATGCTCGAGGTCTTTCGCTTCCTTCACGAGGTTCCGCGCGATCACGATCCGCTGCACCTGGTTCGTGCCCTCGTAGATCTGGAGGATCTTCGCATCGCGGAAGAACTTGGCGATCGGGTAATCCTCCATGTACCCGTAGCCGCCGAAGACCTGGACGGCGTCGGTGGCGACCTCCATCGCCGTGTCGGTCGCGAAGCACTTGGCCATCGCGGCCTGCTTCGTGGTGCCCGGGTGACCGGATTCGGCGGCCACGGCGGCCGAGTAGACCAGCCAACGGGCCGCTTCGGTCTTCATCGCCATGTCGGCGAGCATCTTCTGCACCATCTGGTGGTTGTGGATCGGCACGCCGAACTGGATGCGGCGGTTCGAGTAGACGACGGCCAGGTCGAGGGCTCCCTGCGCCGCTCCGACCGCCTGGGCCGCCACGCCCGGCCGGGCCAGGTCGAGGGTCATCATCGCGTGCTTGAAGCCGTTGCCCGGGCGTTCGCCGATCAGATTGCGCTTGGGAACGCGCACGTGGTCGAAGTGCGTCTCCACGACGGGGACGCAGCGGATGCCCATCTTGTCCTCGACCTTCCGGATGGAGAACCCGGGCGTGCCCTTCTCGACCACGAGCGCGCTGATCCGGCGGGACTTCGAGGTGGCGTCGGTGACCGCGAAGACGGAGTAGATGTCGGCGACACCGCCGTTCGTCGTCCACTTCTTCTCCCCGCAGATCACCCAGTCGTCGCCGTCCTCGTACGCTCGGACCGACAGGCCGCCCGCGTCGGAGCCCGCGAACTTCTCCGAGAGGCAGAAGGCGACCATCTTCTCGCCGCGGGCAATCGAAGGCAGCCACCGCTGCTTCTGCTCCTCTGTTCCCCCGACGAGGATCGGGAAGGAGCCGAGAGCGTTGACCGCGTAGGCGACACCGAACCCGGAGTCGGCCCGGGCGAGTTCCTCGGTCACGCGCGCGAGCGCCAGGAGGCCGGCGCCGTGCCCGCCGTACTCCTTGGGGATGAAGGTCTTGAAGAGCCCCGCGGCGGCGACCGCCTTCGCCGCCTCCCAGTTGTACTCCTGCGCCTTGTCGTACTTGGCGGCCGCGGGGCGGACGTGCTTCTCCGCGATCTCGCGAGCCTTGGCGGCCAATTCGTTGCACAGGGGGCTGAAGGTGATGTCGTGCTGCATGGTCGTCCTCGGGATGCGGAAGAGCGGGATTGTACGGTCGAAACGGCCGTCAGCACCGGCGGAGCCACAGGATCTGCCGGGAGGAGTCCGGGGACAGGGTCGAGCCGTCGTAGCCGCCGTCCGCGCGGAGCATCTCGAGCCCGGTCCCCGTCAAGAGCGCGAGCAGGTCGCGTACCTCGTAGAGCCGGACGTCCTCCCTCCAGGCCCTCGAGGATCCGTCCGCCGTCTGGAAACGCACCTCCTTCACGACGCGTCGGCCGTCGTCCGCGAGCGAGCGCCTCTCCACGATCCGATGCCTTCCCCGCACGGCCTCCGAGCTCGGAACGAGCTCCGCGCGCACGCGCGTGGGGTTCATGAGGTCGATCACGAAGAGTCCCCGAGGCTTCAGGACGCGCGAGACCTCGAGCAGGACGAGACGGTCGCCTTCGTCCCCGAAGTACCCGAACGAGGAGAAGAGGCTGACGACCGCGTCGAGACTTCCTGGCGCGCATGGGATGGAGCGCGCGTCGCCGCAGACGATCCTCCCGTCCAGGCCGCGCGCCCGACGGAGGAGGTCGAGCGAGAGATCGAGCCCGAACGCGTCGATCCCGCGTTCCCGCAGGGCGATGCAATGCCGGCCGGAACCGCAGCACAAGTCGAGGACCCTCCCCGCGAGCCCGCGCTCGACTAGGTAGCCGGCTTCCTTCTGGGCCGATTCGAGGTCGCGGTGCGGGTAGACGTCGAGGTACTCGGCTCGGAAGGCCTCGACGAACCAAGGCTCCGCCATCGCGGCGCTACTTGCTCGCGTCGAGACGGAGTACGACCTCGATCCCCTTCGATCCCGGGCTGGCCGGCACCGCCGAGCGCACGACTCCCTCTTCCTGCGCGCCCGGGCTGGGATCGATGAAGCCGTCCGGATCGAAGCGTGCTTCGATCTCCATCTCCGCCGCCATGGGCGACGCGACGCCGCCCATGTTGTCGCGATCAGTCAGCTGGAACATCAGGATCCGCTTGTCCCCGTCCTTGGCCCAGGCGGAGCTTGCGAGGTCGTACTTGCGGGAGAGGGCGGGAAGCCGCTGGCCGATCCGGCGCGCGCTCACGAACACGGCCGCGCCGGGCGTGGCCTCGGTCGCTCCTTCGAGAACGATCCGGCCCTCGAACCTCGCCTCCGCGGGCGCCGGAGGCGCATGGGGCGTGCTCGGGGTCGCCGATTCCTTCCCGATGCGTTCGGGACGATCGCCGCATGCGGTGCACGCGAGGCCGAGGAGGAGCGCGGCGCAGGAGAGCTTGGGACGTCTGATCATGATCATCGGCGGGCATTGTATAGGCTTCCCCTCTCCGCTTCCCGTCCGATGAACGAAGACGTCCATACTTTCCCGCTCTGCGGTCGCGCCGCCAAGGAGGCCCGGGAGGCGCGCGATCTCGCGCCGTGGGCGTCGTTCAGCGCGCGGTCCAAGGGCCGGAAGCATCCTGAAGCCGAGGACGAGCTCCGCACGAGCTTCGAGCGCGACCGCGACCGCATCGTGCACTGCACCGCCTTCCGGCGGCTCATGTACAAGTCGCAGGTCTTCGCCAATTGGGAGGGCGACCAGTACCGCACGCGCCTCTCCCACAGCCTCGAGGTCTGCCAGGTCGCGCGGAGCGTCGGGAACGCGCTCGGGCTGAACGAAGCGCTCTGCGAGGCCCTCGCTCTCGCCCACGACATCGGACACCCGCCCTTCGGGCACCGCGGCGAAGTCGTCCTCGACGAGATGATGAAGGAGCACGGCGGATTCCGGCACAACGCGCAGGTCCTGCGCGTCGTCGACGTGCTCGAGAGGCGCAGCCCGGACTACCCGGGCCTGAACCTCACGCGCGAGGTCCGCGAGTCGCTCCTGAAGCACGAGACGAAGGAGGCCTGGCCGGAGGAGTTCGAGCCTCGCCCCCGGCACCCGCGGCTCGAGGCCCAGGTCGTCGACCTCGCGGATTCGACCGCCTACGACGTCCACGACATCGAGGATGGGATCTTCGCGGGGATGTTCCTCGAGGAGGATCTCGAGACGGGGTCGGCCCTCTGGCGCGCGGCCAGGGCCCGAGTCGAGGCGCGTCATCCCGGATTCCTGGCCCAGACCAGCGACGCCAAACTCCGCGTGAAGCGCATCGCGAACGAGCTGATCAAGTCCTGCATCAACGATCTGATCCGCGCTTCGTCCACCCGGATCCACGAGTCCGGGATCGGGTCGTCCGAGGACGTGGCGGCGTTCCGCACGATGCTCGTCGGCCACAGCGAAACCTTGGCCGGCGAGGTGGCCGAGCTCCAGGCCTTCCTCCACCGCCGCTTCTACCGCCATCCGCACCTCGTCGAGATGGCCGGCCACGCGCGCGCCGTTCTCGTCTCTCTCTTCCACGCCTTCGTCGAGCGCCCCGTGGAGATGTCGCCCTGGTACCGCGAGTGGGCCGACGAGGTCGGCGTGCACCGCGCCGTCTGCGACTACCTGGCGGGGATGACCGATCGCTTCGCGGAGGAAGAGCGCCACCGGCTCGCGGGCCGGACTGCCTCGCGCTAGTACGACTGCTGGATCACGAGGACGAGCAGCCCGATCAGCAAGAGCCCCACCCAGAAGAGCTTCCACACCAGGCGGCGGTTCACGGCCGGGCCCTTCTGCAGAGCCTCGAACAGGGGTTCGACGTGGCGGTCGCGGGTCCTCTCGTCCGAGCCCATGGAGCGCCTCCTTATACTGGATCGCCGATCCATGCCGAACCTGCCGCACGAGTTCCAGGACCGCGATCTGCTCGAGCTCGCCCTCACGCACTCTTCGCTCGGCTCCTCGCGGGACAACGAGCGGCTGGAGTTCCTCGGCGACGCCGCCCTCGACCTGGTCGTCGCGGAGGAGCTGTTTCGCACGCACAAGGATCTGGCCGAAGGCGAGCTGACCGAGCTCAAGGCCTCCGTGGTCTCCCGCAAGACCCTCGCGGAAGCGGCTGAAGCGCTGGGCCTGGGAGGATCCGCGAGGCTCGGCCAGGGCCTGCGCCAGCGGGCGCTCCCGCGGTCCGTCCTCGCCAACCTCTATGAAGCCGTCCTGGGCGCGGTCTACCTCGACGCCGGCCTCGACGGCGCGCGCGCCTTCGTCCTCGCTACCTTGAGCTCGCCGCTACGGTCCGTGCGCGCACGCGATCGCGAGCCCAATCCCAAGCAGCGCCTGCAGCAGCTCTGCCAGAGCCGGTTCGGACATCTCCCGGCCTACGTCGTGCTCGAGGATCGCGGGGAGGCCCACTCCAAGGCGTTCCTGGTCGCCGCGGAGGCCGAAGGCGAGCGTTTTCCGAGCGCCTGGGGCCGGACGCTGAAGGAGGCCGAGAGCTGGGCCGCCCACGAAGCGCTCCTCGTGCTCTCGGACCGGGGCCTGGTGTGACGAATCGGGGGGAGGTCGAGGGAGGGTCGGGCGGGACGATCCTCGACGCGACCGAGCTCGGTCCCTTTCCCCCGCTCGAGCGCCTCGAGGCGCTCCTCCGCCGCCAGCGAGCCGCCTCCGGGGGGAACCTGTGGGGCGCTTCGCAGGCTCTCGTGCTGGCCGCGCTCGTGCAGCGTTCCGAGGGCGCATGGCTCGTCACGGCGTCCACCGATGCGGAGGCGCGGCTGTTCACGGACGACCTCCGCGCCTTCGGTGTGGCCGCCGAGACCCTGCCCGCGCGCGAGGACGCGCCGGGAGCAGGGAAGCTCCCGGCCGACCCCGACAGCCTGCGCCAGCGCCTGCGCATCACGCAGCGGATGGCGGGACCGCCAGCCCACCGGCCGCGCGTGATCGTGGCCTCGGTGCTCGCACTGCTGCAGCCCGTGCCGTCGCCGGAGGACCTCGAACGCGACCTCCTCTCGTTGTGCGTGCACCAGGAACTCGATGCCGAAGGCCTCGTCGAACGCCTGGTCGCCGCGGGCTATTCCCGCACGCCGCTCTCCGAGCAGCCGGGCGAGGTGAGCCTCCGCGGGGAGATCCTCGATGTCTTTCCGTTCGCGGCCGAGCTGCCGGTCCGGATCGAGATGTTCGGCGAGGAGATCGAGTCGTTGCGGACTTTCGACCCGGTCGATCAGCGCAGCGTCGAATCGTTTCCGCGCATCGAGGTCTCTCTCGCGGCCGACGCGGGCACCGTGGAGGAAGGCTCGGGGGTGTTGCCGGCTTCGCTCCTGCCGCGCTCGTGCGTGATCGTCCGCGTCGAGCCGTTGCGCATCGGAGACCGCACGGAGGGTCTGGCGATCCGGTCGCCGGCGTACGCGCGCGCGATGACGCGGCTCCAGGAGGACACCGAGGGTCGGCCGCGGCTCGACCTCCAGAGCCTGCCCGCGGAGGTCGATTTCGGCGCGCGCTCGGTCCAGGCGCTCGCCGTGGGGATCCAGTCCGCGCCTCGCGCCCTGCGCGAAGCGGCCATCGACGGCACGCGCGTCGTCGTCCTGTGCCGGAACGCGGCCGAGGAGCACCGGTTCCGCGAGGTTTTCGAGGCGGCCGGGGGCGAGGAAGGAACCGGGAACGTCGAGATCCGGATCGGAACCGTTTCGAAGGGTTTCCGCCTCCCCTCGATCCGTCTCGTCCTCGTCTGCCACTCGGAGCTCGTCGGGGTCCTCGGACGGCGCGCCGCGGCGAAGCCGCCGCCGGCCCACCGAGTCCGCGCGATCCAGTCGTTCTTCGAGCTGAAGCCGGGCGACCTCGTCGTGCACGCCGTCCACGGGCTGGCGCGGTTCTCCGGGCTGAAGCGGATCGAACGCAACGGCGGCGAGGAGGAGCACCTGCACCTCGTGTTCGACGACGAGGTGTCGCTGTACGTCCCTTCCTCGCGCATCGACCTCGTGCAGCGCTACGTCGGCGCGGGCACCGCGGCGCTCTCCCTCGACCGGATCGGAGGACAGTCGTTCCGCAGGCGGCGGGAAAAGGTCGAACGGGCGCTGTTCGATCTGGCCGCGGAACTCCTCGAGGTCCACGCGCAGCGGGCGCTCAAGACTCGTCCCCCCTGGGAGGCCGATCCCGACCTCGTGAAGGACATGGTCGGCTCCTTCCCCTTCGTGGACACCCAGGACCAGGTCGAGGCGGACCGGGAGATCGCCGCGGATCTCTCCAGCACGCGCCCGATGGATCGCCTCCTGTGCGGCGACGTCGGCTTCGGGAAGACCGAGATCGCCGTGCGCGCCGCGTTCCGCGTCGTGTGCGGCGGCGGGCAGGTCGCCGTGCTCGTCCCTACGACGGTCCTGGCGCAGCAGCACTACGAGACTTTCCGCGAACGGCTGGCGGACTTTCCCGTGGAGGTCGCCGAGCTGTCGCGCTACGTCGGCGGCAAGCAGGAGCGCGAAGCGATCGAGAAGCTCGAGCGCGGCGAGGTCGACGTGATCGTCGGGACGCACCGGATCCTCTCTGCGGACGTGCGCTTCAAGCGCCTGGGCCTCGTCGTGGTCGACGAGGAGCAGCGCTTCGGCGTCACGCACAAGGAGCACTTCAAGAAGCTGCGCGCCGAGATCGACGTGCTCACCCTGACGGCGACGCCGATCCCGCGCACGCTGCACATGTCGCTCTCGGGCGTCCGCGACATCTCGGCGCTCACGATCGCGCCCGAGGGACGCCAGGAGATCGACACGCGGATCGGGTACGAGGACGAGGACGATCTGATCCGCGAGGCCTTGCTCCGCGAGAAGAACCGCGGCGGGCAGGTGTTCTTCCTCCACAACCGCGTCTCCTCGATCGCGGCCTGCGCCGCGCGCCTGGGACGGATCGCTCCGGAGTGCTCCTTCGCGATCGGGCACGGCCAGATGAGCGCTCGGGAGCTCCAGCGCGTCATGGACGCCTTCACGCGCGGAGACGTGGATGTCCTCGTCGCCACGACGATCATCGAGAGCGGGATCGACATCCCGGCGGCCGGGACGATCGTCGTCGACGATGCCGACCAGTTCGGGCTGTCGGAGCTCCATCAGCTTCGCGGACGCGTCGGACGCGGCGCGCACAAGGCGCACTGCTACCTGCTCGTCGAGCGCCACAAGCCGCTGCGGGAGGACGCGCGCGCGCGCCTGAAGGCCCTGGAGGAGATGAACCAGCTCGGCGCGGGCTTCGCGATCAGCATGAAGGACCTCGAGATCCGCGGCGCGGGCAACATCCTCGGCCCGCAGCAGTCGGGGCACATCGCCGCTGTCGGCTACGACATGTACTGCCGCCTCTTGAAGCGCGCGGTCGAGAGCCTGCAAGCCGGAGGCGACGTCGAAACGGCCCTCGCGCAGGGTCCCGAGCCCGACGGGGCGGAGCTCGAGCTCGGGCTGCGCGCGTTCCTGCCCGAGGACTGGATCCCCGACGCGCGCACGCGCCTCGAGATCCACCGGGTCCTGGCCGCGGTCCACGACGAGGAGGAGGAAGCCAAGGCCCGCGCGATGCTCCGCGACCGGTTCGGCCGCATCCCTCCGGAGGCGGAGACCCTCCTGCGTGTGCTCCGGCTGAAGCGCGCGCTCGAGGGCCTCTCCGTCACGCGGCTCTCCTGGCGCGAGGGCTTCTACCTGGTCGAATTCCGCGACCGCGTCGCTCTCGAGCACGGCCTCGATCTCCGGGACGTCGAGTTGCGGACGATCCGGACCGGCGTGGCCCACTTGCGGATCCCCAAGCGCGGGCCGACACCTCCGGAGGCCCTCGAGTGGATCGAGAGCCTCTTGCAGGGGCCTGCGCGGGCCGCAAAGATGCCCGCTCGCAAGGGAATCGGGTGATGCACACGGCTTCCATCCTCCTCGGACTCCTCCTCGCGGGCGGACAGGAGACTCCGGCTCCCGCCTCCGACGGCGCGTCTCGAGAGGGCTGGCGCGACTTCGACGTCGTCCTCCAGATCGTCAACGAGCGGATGCTCACCTCGCGCACGTTGATCCGCGAGATGGGGCGGTTCAACAAGAGGCGACCGATCACCAGCGAAGGCGAAGCCCGGGAGGCCGAGAAGCGCATCCGTACCGAGAGCGTGACGGACGCGCTGCGAATCCAGGCCGGGGAGGATCTCGGCACCGACCCGGTCCAGCTGGATCGGCAGGTGAAGGACATCATGAGGAGGATGCAGGAGCGCTACCAGGGCTCCGCGGGCATGTCCCTCTACCTCCAGGAGCGCGATCGGACCCTCTACGAGGAACAGGAGCTGACCCGGGACATCCTCCACGCGACGCTCTGGGACAACTACATCACCGGCGATGGATCGGTCGGGGATGGCGCGCGTCCGCTGCGCGACTCCTACGTCCGGCCGGGGTACTTGAGGTTCACCTACCGGCAGTGCCTCGAGCATCCCGAGCTCCTCCAGGTGATCGGCGGCAGCGGTCCGAGCGTCGTGCTCCAGCAGCTGTTCGTCGATCCGGCCTCCGCCGGCGGCGAGGAGGCCGGTCTCGTGCTGGCCGAGGATCTGCGCGAGCGGATCGTCGCCGGCGAGGACATGGGGAACCTCGTGGAGAGCTACGACGCCGCCGCGAGCAACAAGCAGAAGCGCGGGATGACCGAGCCTCTTCTCGAGTCGCGGCTCGAGGACTACGACCCGGCCGTCGGGATCTTCGTGGCAGAGGCCAAGCCCGGAGACGTGTCGGAGCCCTTGCCCTTCAAGTCCAAGGACAAGAGCTATTGGCGCATCGTGCGGCTCGTGGAACGCCGGGCCTCCGTGATCCCACCGCTCGATTCGATCGAAGCGCAGACGAAGCTGACGGAAAGGATCCGCGAGGACCTTTCGGACTGGCGCCGATCGGAAGGGATCCGCAAGCTCGTGAAGGCTTCCTACATCTGGCCGCAGGATCTCATCCCGCGCTGATTCACCGCAGGCGGCGGTGCAGGGGCCGCATGAACTCGAGGACGCGCGCGCGGTCCCGATTGAGCCCCGGAAGCCCGCCCGAGCTCTCGGAGCGCGCGTTCACCGTGGTCGAGGGCATCCCCGCGGGGCTCTCGAAGGAGAAGGTGACCTTCGACGCCGGCGCGAAGAAGCTCCCCGAACGCTCACAGACGATGATCTTCCTGGCCGGATCCTCCTCGACGATCCTCCAGCCGGGGAGATCGCTCGCGAGGCTCCTCGCCTCGTCCCAGACCTCCTCGAAGCGCTGCGGAGCGCGCACGGGACGCAGGTCGGGATTCCGCTCCGCGTCGCTCGTCGCGAAGGTTCCGCCCATCCCGGTGCGGGAGCTACTTGCCTGCCTTGACGGCGCGAGAGAGGTGGCTCTTGTAGCGCGCCGCGGCGTTCTTGTGGATCACGTGGCCCTTGGCGGCCTTGTCGACGCGCTTCATCGCCTCGGGGAGATTCTTCTTCGCGCTCTCGGGGTCGGCCGCCTTGAGAACCTTCCGCATCGCGGTCTTCATCGCGGTGTGGAGCGTCTTGTTGGCCGCGCGGGCCTCCTGGTTCTGTCGGTTGCGCTTCTCGGCTTGCTTGCTGTGAGCCATGGTCGTTCGTTCGGGTTTCCTTCTCGAATCTCGGGGGGGGTCTCTCGGGTGGGCGGCGGCTAGCGAAATCGCTCCATGCGGGCGGCCACGTCGCGGTACCCGATGTCGACTTCGAAGATGCGCGCGTAGAAGGCGCGCGCCTCGGCAGGCTTGCCTTCCTGCTCGGCGATCGCGCCGAGAGTGTACAGGATCTCCTTGGCGCGGTCGTCGACTCCCTGGATTCCCTCCAGGGCGCGTTCGAGCTCGCGGCGCGCGAGGTCGAGGTATCCCTTCTGGTGGAAGCACTGCGCCAGGAGGATCTGCGCCTCGCGCTTCGACCGCGGGTCGGAGACGGCCTTCTGCAGCTCTCCGATCGCGTCGTCCAGGCTCCCGTTCCGCGCCAGCTTCCGTCCGAGCTGGAGACGCAGGCCCGGATCCGAAGGCTTCAGGGCCACGCGGCGCCGGGCCTCCTCGACCTCGAAGGCCTTCAGCTCCGCCTCGAGCTCCTCGGCCCGCTTCTCGTCCCCGGCCTTGCCTGACTTGGCGATGCTCTTCTTGAGCACCTTGAGCCGCAGGTCGCCCGCCATGCAGACGAGATCGAAGGAGTCCTTCCGGTAGGAGAGCGCGCGCTCCGCCCATTCCAGGGCCGACTCGGGATCCTCGAGGCGCGCGTGGATCTCGGCCATCGCCTGCATGAGCTCGGGGTCCGGCTGCTCGGCGTAGCGAGCCTCGAGATGCGCCAGCTCCTCACGCAGCTCCCCCTCCGACAGGTGCATGCGCTGCGCGCGCTCCAGCGTCCGCGCCTGGGCCTTGTCCTTGATCTGCTCCCGACTGTGCTGGATCGGCGCGGATCCGGATCCCGAGAGCGCGCGCTCCGCGGACAGGTCCTTGCGTGCCTTGATGGCCTCCTGGTCGCGCGGATCCGCGTGCAGCGCGCGTTCGTAGTACTCGAGCGCCTTCTCGTGATCGCCCATGCGGGCGGTCATCGCGCCGGCGCGCTTGAGCGCCTCGGGACTCTTCGGCGCGATCTCGGCCAGGAACTCGTAGACGGCGCGGGCGCTCTTGAAATGGCTCGCGTCCTCGAGCGAGCGCCCGAGGAGGAGATTCCCCTCCTCGTCGAGCGGATTGACGGCGAGGTAGCTCTCCAGGGACTTCACGGCCGCATCGTGCCGGCCCGCCTTGCGCATGGCCTTCGCCATGGCGAGCGGAGCGGCGCCTCCGAGCGCGTTCAGGAACCGGCTGCCGCCCTTCTTCGCCTCGTGGCGCTTCTTGAGCGCCTGCCGCAATCCGGCGCGCGCCTCGCCCTGGTCGGGATCGATCTCGAGCAGCTGGGTGTAGACCTCGATCGCGAAGTCGAAGTTCCTGCGCCGGACGGCTTCTTCGGCCTTCTGAAGCTGTTTCGAGAAGTCCACGCGTCCCCTTGGGGGGCGAAAATCCTAGGCGTTCGGGCTAGACCCGTCAACGAGCGGTATGCTGCGCGACGCGGCACACGCAACGAGAGTGGAACGAGAGAAGAACCACGCCGAGACCACGGCGCGTCGAACGGACGAGCCGTCCGGATTCGAAGTCGTCCTCTACCCCGACCCGATCCTGCGTCGGACGGCGGATCCGATCGGGCGTTTCGACGACGCGCTGCGCGAGCTCGTTCAGGCGATGTTCGCCCGCATGAAGAAGAGCAACGGTGTCGGCCTAGCCGCTCCCCAGGTCGGCTTGAAGCAGCGCATCCTCGTCCTGAATCCGACCGGGGACGCGGGGGACGATCTCGCGCTGGTCAATCCGACGATCCTCGCGCGGACCGGACAGAAGGTCGCCTACGACGAGGGCTGCCTCTCTTTCCCCGGGATCTTCGCGGAGATCGTGCGCCCGGACCGGTGCACGGTGAAGGCCTTCGATCCGCACGGCAGGCCCGTCGAGAAGGAGTTCGAAGGCTTCACGAGCCGCATCATCCAGCACGAGTACGACCATCTCGAGGGCGTCCTGCTCGTCGATCGGATGTCGCCGGCGGAGAAGCAGAAGCACAAGGGCGCGCTCGAGGATCTCGTCCAGCGCTACCAGCGCGGCCGAACGGGTGCCGCGGCCCGTCCGGGTTGATCGTCTCCCTCGAACGCGCCGGATTGCCTGCTCCGCCCGCCGGGGGCAGCGTCGTCAGCGTCGGCGTCTTCGACGGCGTCCACCTGGGCCACCAAGCGATCCTCGCGGAGAATGTCGCGCAATCGGCGGCGCTCGGCGCCGCAGCCACCGTCGTCACGTTCAGGCACCATCCCAAGGGAGTGCTGCTCGGACGGGCCCCGCGGACCCTGACGAGCCTCGAGCACCGCCTGGAGCTCTTCCGCCGCGCCGGGATCTCCCACACCGTCGCCTTGACCTTCGACGAGGACCTGAAGAACGTCCCGGCGGACTCGTTCGCGCGCGAATTCCTCGGCTCGAGGCTCGGAGCGCGGCGTTTCGTGCTCGGGTTCGACAGCAAGTTCGGCCGCGGGAGGGAAGGGACCCCCGAACGCCTGCGGGAATGGGGACTCGACGTCGTGGTCGTCACGAAGGTCCTCGTATCGGATCGGCCGGTCTCGAGCACCGCAATCCGCGAGGCGGTCGAGCTCGGCGACCTCGACGGGGCCGCGAGGATGCTCGGGCGTCCCGTCGCCGTGTACGGGGACGTCGTCGCGGGGGACGGCCGCGGACGGAGCATCGGCTTCCCTACCGCGAACCTCGACCTCCACCACGAGCTCCATCCCCCTCCGGGGGTGTACGCCTGCCGAGCGAGGATCGTGCGCGGCGGCCCGGCCGACCTAGCGGAGCAGGGCCGGCGGTTCCCTGCGGTCACGAACGTCGGATTCCGCCCGACCTTCACGAAGAGCATGGAGGCGAGCGCGGGCGCGCCGCTGGTCGAGGTGCATCTCCTGGACTTCGAGGGGGACCTCTACGGACGGCACCTCGAGCTCGAATTCCACGCCTTCTTGCGCGCGGAGCGCCGCTTCCCCGATCTCGACTCGCTTCGGGCGGCGATCGCGCAGGATGTCGAGCGTTCTCGGGCGCTCCTCCGTTGACGGTCGCGGCCGCCGCGGAGACAATCCCCGCCCTTCGCGACCGGCCTTCCCTCACGGGATGCGTCCCTGAGCGATTCTCCGGGCAGGTAGCTCAGTTGGTAGAGCACTTGACTGAAAATCAAGGGGTCACCGGTTCAACTCCGGTTCTGCCCACCAAGCCCATGTCGATCCCCACCCCCAAAATCATCCGGCGCAGCGACCCCGCCGTCGTCGAGATCGAGTGGACGGACGGGAAGAAGACCGTCTACACGCCGGCGCGATTGCGCGGGCTCTGCCCCTGCGCCGGATGCGTGAGCGAGACGACCGGCGTCCGCATGAACGATCCCGCGAGAGTCCCCGCCGATCTGCGACAGTCGGATCTCGCGATGGTCGGCAACTACGCGATCACGATGCGCTTCTCCGACGGGCACCACACGGGGATCTACACCTTCGAATACCTGCGCGAGAACGACCCGCTCGGCGATTCAGCGGGATCGTGAACCGATGGGCGCCGGCGGCCCTCTCCGCGTGAACGCGGGACTCACCCTCCCCCCCGACGATCTCCAAATCGAGTTCGCTCGCTCGGGCGGGCCCGGCGGCCAGAACGTGAACAAGGTCGAGACGAAGGTCGTCCTGCGCTTCTCTCTCCCCCGATCGCGGGGACTCGAGGAGCATCACCGCGAGCGTCTGCGGAGCGTCTTGGCAGGGAGGATCACGAGGTCGGGGGAAATCCTCGTCCGCGCCGATCGGTTCCGCGACCGCGCGCGCAATCTCGCGGACGCGCGGGAGCGGCTCGCCGCCCTGCTGGCCAATGCGCTCCTCGTCCCCAAGGTCAGGCGCCCGAGCCGTCCATCCCGAGGGGCGGAGGTTCGGCGACTGGAGTCGAAGCGCAGGCGGTCGGTCCAGAAGCGCGAACGAGGCGGGGGCTACGAATGAAGGAGTCTGGCCCCCTTGGCTGTGCACGGAGTTCGCGCAAGTCCTTGCCCCAGCTCCTTTCGGGGAAGGTGCCGGGATCCGAGCCGAGGCCGTGTCACTTGAACGAACGCAAGATACGGTCGCGCACGGGCTTGGAGCGAGCGCAGGAACAGCGAAGGGTGCCAAATCCCCAATGATGCCCGAGCTCGAGTCGGCGATCCGGGCCGTCGAAAAGCCGGCAGGCCGCGGTGCTGTCCTCACGCGGCACGAGGCGCGCCCGGTCCTGCTGTGCGTCGGCCTCTTGCTGCAGACGGGCCGGTCGGAGGAACTGGGGGACGCCGGGGACCGTCTGCGGAGGCTACCGGAGCGTCCTCGGGAATCATGCGTCGCGGCCGTGCAGGACGAGCTCTCCATGGCCGCCACGGAATACGTCCGGTCGGTCGATCCGCGCTTCCTGAACCACCCCCAGTACGACCTCGACTACACGCTCGAAGCCAGACGCCAGCTCGACGCCCGGTGGCGCGCCTGCTTGTACTTCGGCCTAGCTGTGGATCCGGCCGCCCAGGCCTCCGTGGAGCGCGCTGACCGGCTCCTCGAAGCGCGCATGAAGACGAGGATCGCCGAATGGCTGGCCAAACGAGCCTCGGACGCTGCCAATTAGGAGTTCTCTTTTTCAGGAGTCCGGGAACACTTGCGAATCTGCATTCTTTCCGGCGAGAACACGGCGCGGTCTTGGAATCTCCAATTGAGCGGCCCCCGCACCGACCCGGGCTGGGGAAACGGAGCGAACACGGGTGGATCAGCCGTTGGAGGAGCATCGGGAGCGCTCCCCAACCGTCGGCGGAGCAACTACTTAGAAAGCGGCCTCCGCCTTCTCCGGGGAATGGGGGGCCGGGTGCGATATCCCCCCGCCGATCGAACCCGGTGGGGTGGAGCCGCAAAAAAAAGGCACCGCCCCTTTTCCTCGCCCCGGATAGCGGGCACCATCTGCGCGCTCCAGATACCCCATCCCGTCAGGTCTGCACAGCAGTCTGTCTCTCTCACAGGTTCCCTAGGAGTTCATTCCACAATGAGAAAGCTCGTCTACAGCGCCGTGGCGCTGACACTTGTCAGCGCCCCGGGCTTCGCGAACGAGAACGAATGGTCGAGTCTGGACCAGGAGATCAACAACCTCTCCACCAGCCTCTCCGCACAGAACGCAGCCGGACCCAAGGTCGGCGGCTACATCAAAACCAGCTTCCGCTACTCGGACGACACCGACGCCCTGTTCGGCGGTCCTCCTAACGACGAGGACGAAGTCGGCTTCAAGCTCGACAAGATCCGGCTCGAGGTCTCCGGCGACCTCGGCCAGGATTACTCGTACAAGATCTCGTTCGACCTCTCCTCCGGTACGGCGGACCTCAAGGACGCCTACGTGTCGTGGAAGCTGGCCGAGAGCGTCAAGGGCACGATGGGCCAGTTCAAGAAGCCCTTCCTGCGCAGCAGCTTGGTCTCGAACCGGAATCTGCTCTTCTACGACCGCACGGGTCTGGGCGGGTTCTTCAATGCCCGCGAAGAGGGCCTGATGTTCAGCGGCAACTTCGACACCATCGAATGGTGGATCGCCGGGCAGAACGGCCTCGACGGCAAGCAAGACGATTGGAACTACACGCTGCGCCTGGCCGCCAACCTGATGGGAAGCGGCGTCGGCAAGGTCGAAGGCGCGTACGGCGCCGGTGAAGAGACCAATCTGACGGTCGGCGTCGCCTACGGCGACGAGCAGGAACTCGACGACGGGGTCATGATCGGCGTGGAAGCCGCCATGACAGCGGGTCCGTTCTCCCTCGCCGGGGAGCTCGTCGACTTCGACAAGGGCACGGCAGGCAGCTTCCCCTCGAAGAGCGGCAGCGATGTCCACTACGGGTCCAGCAACACCTTCGTCAGCGTCGACCCCGCGGACTCGACTCCCTGGGACCTGACCGCGAGCTACCTGATCACGGAAGTGTACGAAGCGGCGATCCGCTACGAGGACGGCGACGACGACGACGACACGACCGCCTGGTCGATCGCCGTCAATCGCTACATCCAGGGCCACGACATCAAGTGGACGCTCCAAGTCCTGAACAGCGACTCGGACGATCCGACGAACGAAGTCACCGAGTGGACCCTCGGCCTGAGCGTGGGCATCTGATCGGGAACGGAATCCATCGCTCGCGCGCGTCGCGAGCGGAATGAGAGAGAACGGAGGCCCCGCGCGCGTCGCGGGGCCTCGCTATTTCAGTCGGGGTTCGTTGTGAGGACGGTCTTCAGGCGATCGAGTCTGGACGACGTGATCGGATCTCGAACCCCGGTGAGGACGAGGAACGGCCGCTGCGGTCCCCTTCCGCACTCGAATCGAGGTTGGCAAGATGGCGCTGGCCCTGCAGGCTCGGTTCGGCCTGGTCGATTCGCACGCACTCCCTCCCACTCAAGGCGCCCAGGAGTTCATTCATCATGAGAATCCTCGTTTCCAGCGCCGTGGCGCTGACACTCGCCAGTTCCCCAAGCTTCGCCGGCGAGAACGAATGGTCGAGCCTGGACCAGGAGATCAACAACCTCTCCACCAGCCTCTCGGCCCAGAACCCTGCCGGTCCGAAGGTCGGCGGCTACATCATGAGCAGCTTCCGCTACTCGGACGACACCGACGCCCTTTTCGGTGGTCCTCCCAACGACGAGGACGAGGTCGGCTTCAAGCTCGACAAGGTCCGGCTGGAAGTCTCCGGCGACCTCGGACAGGACTACACGTACAAGGTCTCCTTCGACCTGGCCTCCGGCACCGCATCTCTGAAGGATGCCTACGTGTCGTGGCAGATCGCCGAGAGCGTCAAGGCCACGATGGGCCAGTTCAAGAAGCCCTTCCTCCGCAGCGGGCTGCTCGCGGACAACCGCCTGCTCTTCTATGACCGGAGCGGCCTCGGTGGGTTCTTCAGCGGGCGAGAAGAGGGCCTGATGTTCACTGGCAACTTCGACACGATCCAGTGGTGGATCGCCGGGCAGAACGGCCTCGACGGCAAGCAGGATGATTGGAACTACACCCTCCGCGTGGTGGCCAACCTGATGGGAAGCGGCGTCGGCAAGGTCGAGGGCGCGTACGGTGCCGGTGAAGAGACCAATCTGACGGTCGGCGTCGCCTACGGCGACGAGCAGGAACTCGACGACGGGGCCATGATCGGCGTGGAAGCCGCCATGACCTCCGGTCCATTCTCCCTCGGCGGAGAGCTCGTCGACTTCGACGAGGGCACGGCCGGCAGCTTCCCCTCGAAGAGCGGCAGCGATGTCCACTACGGGTCCAGCAACACCTTCGTCAGCGTCGACCCCGCGGACTCGACTCCCTGGGACCTGACCGCGAGCTACCTGATCACGGAAGCGTACGAAGCGGCGATCCGATACGAGGACGGCGACGACGACGACGAAACGACCGCTTGGTCGATCGCCGTCAATCGCTACATCCAGGGCCACGACATCAAGTGGACGCTCCAGGCCCTGAGCAGCGACTCGGACGATCCGACGAACGAAGTCACCGAGTGGACCCTCGGCCTCACCGTGGGCATCTGATCGGGAACGGCAGTCCCCGCTCGCGCTCGTCGCGAGCGAAATGAGTCAGAACGGAGGCCCTGCGCGCGTCGCGGGGCCTTCTTCATTTCCAGGTGCTATCTTCCGCCCTGCCATGTCGAAGAGCGAAAACCAGCTCGGCGCGGAGACGAGCCCCTACCTTCTCCAGCACGCCCGCAATCCCGTGGATTGGTATCCCTGGGGACCGGCCGCTCTCGCGCGTTCCAAGGCGGAAGGCCGGCCGATCTTCCTCTCGATCGGCTATTCCGCCTGCCACTGGTGCCACGTGATGGAGCGCGAGAGCTTCGAGAACGAGGCGATCGCCAGGCTCATGAACGAGCATTTCGTCAACGTGAAGGTCGACCGCGAGGAGCGCCCGGACCTCGACGAGATCTACATGAAGGCCGTCCAAGCGATGACGGGCTCGGGCGGCTGGCCGATGAGCGTCTTCCTCACGCCCGATCTGGAACCCTTCTACGGCGGGACCTACTTCCCACCGCGCAGCGCGCACGGCCGACCGGGATTCCCCGAGGTGCTCACGGCGATCGCGCGAGCTTGGAGGGAGGACCGCGAGAACGTCGCGAGCCAGGGCCGCCGCATGGCCAAGCGCATCGCCGACGAGGGGACTTGGTCCACGATCGCCGATCTCGATCCGCACATCCTCGACAGGTCCTTCGCGATGCTGCAGCAGAGCCACGACCCCGATTGGGGAGGCTTCGGTGCGGCGCCGAAGTTTCCTCACGCGCTCGACATCCGGATCCTGCTCCGGCACTCCCTGCGCACGAAAAACCCCGTCGCGCTGAAGATCGCGACCACGACTCTCGACCGGATGGCCGAGGGGGGCATCCGCGATCATCTCGGCGGCGGATTCCATCGCTACAGCACCGACGAGAAGTGGTTGATCCCCCACTTCGAGAAAATGCTCTACGACACGGCGCTCCTCCTACCCGCCTACCTCGATGCGCATCTGCTCACGGGCGCGGAGA
Organism: Planctomycetota bacterium; assembly: GCA_046155895.1. GTDB lineage: Bacteria > Planctomycetota > UBA1135 > UBA1135 > DASYPQ01. The sequence continues at coordinate 77,412 of JBJXFB010000032.1, forward strand.
ACTACGCGCGCGTCGCGCGGGAGTGCGTGGACTGGGTCCTCCGGGAGATGGTGACGCCCGAAGGTGGCTTCGCGAGCAGCCAGGACGCCGACAGCGAGGGCGAGGAGGGTCGCTTCTTCGTGTGGACGCCCGAGGAGCTCGCCGCCGTGCTCGGCCCCAGGCGGGGTTCGTGGGCCGCTGCATGGTTCGGAGTGACCGACGAAGGGAACTTCGAGCATGGGAAGAGCGCCCTGTGGCGCCACGAGACTCCCGAGGACGTCGCGCGGGAGTTGCGGTGCGACGCCGGCGAGCTCGCGGCGACCCTGCAGGCCGCGCGATCGGAACTCTGGAAGGCGCGGGAAGCGCGCGTGCATCCAGCCACCGACGACAAGGTCCTCGTGTCGTGGAACGGCCTGATGATCTCGGCGCTGGCCCAATGCCACCAGGTGCTCGGGGAGACTCGTGCGCTGGACGCGGCTCGCAACGCCGCGCGGTTCATCCTGGGCTCGATGCGACGGGGGGACGGCCGGCTCTTTGCGACTTCCCGGGGCGGGAGAGCGCACCTCGACGCCTACCTCGACGACTACGCCTTCCTGATCCAGGCCTTGATCGACCTCTACGAGTCGGATTTCGACGAGAGCTGGATCCGGGAGGCGATCGCCCTCGAGGCGATCGTGACGGACCGCTTCGCCGATGCCGAAAAGGGCGGCTGGTTCACGACCGCGAGGGATCACGAGGCCCTGATCGCGAGGCTCAAGAACCCTCACGACGGGGCGCTGCCCTCGGGCAACGGCGTCCAGGCCCTGAATCTCCTGCGCCTGGCGGAGCTGACGGGCCGCGGGGAGCTGGCGCTCCGCGCGGAGAGCGCGATCCGCTCGCTGGGCGCGATGGTCAATCAGTATCCGGCGGCGTTCAGCCAGCTCCTCATGGCCGTCGATTTCCTCGCGGCAGGCCCGCGTGAAATCGTGATCGCCGGCGAGCTCTCGGAGGAGCCCGTCCGCGAGATGGTCGAGACGGTCCGCCGGACTTTTCTTCCCCAGCGTGTCGTCGCGTCGGCTCGATCGGGAGCGGACGTGACCCTCCTCCCGCTGCTCGAGGACAAGCAGCCGGGACCCGGCGGCGCCCGGGCCTACGTATGCCGCAACTACGCTTGCCGCGAGCCGGTCGAATCGGCCGAAGCGTTGGGCAGCACCCTCCGAGCGGGCTAGAATTCGATCGACGCCAGGCCGGATGAACGGCCTCGGATTCCTGCCCTGGCGCAAGCCATCCTCGAGCGAGGCCGGCCCGCAGTGAAAGGAGGTGGTCCCCATTCCTACCAGTACCAGACCCCACAGTTCCAAGGCGACCCACGTGATCGAGGTGATCACCTAGTCGGCCCCGGAATCGTGGGACCGAAGGAGCGGCCGGAGTACATCTGCCTCCGGCCGCTTCTCTTTTTCTTTTCTGCGGCGCAGGCTCCGGCGGATCAGTGCTCGGGATCCGGCGCGTTCGCCGTCCCGCCCTCGCGCATGGGCCGGCCCATGACGGCCCGGCTGCCGTACTTCAGGCGCTCTTCGATCTCGCGATCGAACCTCGGGTGCCTCGGCTGGCCGGAGAAACCCCGGTGCTCCGCCCCGCACACGTAGCAGACGACGACGTCGGGCACGACGGCGTACAGGGCGAAGTCGACCAGCGCGGCGACGACGAGGCTGATGTACATGGTAAAGGGCGCCAGCACCGCCGCCACGACGACGACCAGGATGCCGACCAAGGGAGGCACGCTCTTCTTCGTGTAGAGCTCGGGATGGCCGCAGGCGCAACACCCGAGGAGACCGCCTCCGTCCGTGAGTCTCTCGCCACGGAGGGCGGTCTCCGTTCCACACGCCGAGCAGCGTGCCTTCCCGGGGAGGGTGCCTGCCGAGGAAGCGCTCGCCTCGACGAAAGGGCTTCCCGGGCAGGCGCACCGGAATCGAACGCGAGCGCCCTCTCTCACAACGGGACCCCGTAGGAGCCTTGGAGTGAAACGGAAACAGCCGTCCCGATGAGCACGAGGATCGTCGACGCGTAGAGGATCCCGGTCGCCGAGCGAGTGTTCTTGTATTGCAGCGACCCGGCGGTCATCCACGCCATCAGGAGCGGGATCAAGAGCCCGACCGCGAGTCGCGTTCCGAGGTGAAACATCCCTCGCGGACCGAAGAGGGGCGCGTCGGCGGCCGAGAGGCGTCCGTGGAACACCACACAAGTCGCAGCGAGTAGCACGAGGCAGGCGAGCATCGAGAAGGCCGTGACGCGGTTCAGCCGACGCAGATGAGCGATGTCCAGCGTGGGGATCGTCAGGTACCAGTGCCCGAGGACCATCGCCAGGGAAACGCTGCCGGCGACGGCGCCCGTCGCCATCGCCGTGAGGCTGCCGAGGGAGATCTCCAGCGGACCACCGAGACCGCTTGCGGCGGCGACGGACGCGACGAGAGCGGCTCCGCTGAAGAGCAGGGAGCTCGCCAGGAATACGGCCCAGCGGCGGCCCTTGAACGGCCCGGAGACGACGGGATAGCCGAGGGTCGCGGCGAGGGTCAGGAGGACCTGGGGGTCGGAGGTGGACGCTCCGCCCCAGGCGACGGAGGCGACGAGCGCCACCAAGAGAGGCAGGAACGCACAGGTCCCCATGATCCGGTAGAAGAGCGTCCCCACCGGTGCGCTCGGAACGAACGCGAGCGCCACCAGCACGCCGAAGCCGAGCTCGAGGCAGAACTGCGTCCCGAGAGCGCTCCAGCCCATCCGGCGGATAATACTGAACCAGGTTCGTTTTCTCGCACCTCGAGCCGAGTCACGGC
>JBJXFB010000002.1:0-8411 GCA_046155895.1 Planctomycetota bacterium
TGGCGACGCGCTGCGAGAGTGTCGCGGATCGCCTCGCGGCCGAATCTCGAGCGGCCTGAAGCGCCTTCCCGTGGGACAAGGCAGCACGGCCTCGCTTCTCGCCGCCACACGGAAGCCAGTCAGTATCAAGGGGCAACTCCCCCGGCGTTCCGGAGCGCCTAGTGCTTCTCGACCCGCCCGATGACGCGCGTATCACCCAGCGGCGCCGCCTCGACGTCCCGGCTCACCAGCGTGATGCGCCCGCCGTCGTCGGTCAGGATCGTCACGCGGTCGTCCTCGCGCGAGACGACCTTGCCGAAGAAGATCCCTCCGGGCGTGCGCACGCGCATGCGCGGCAGGTCTTCCACGGTCTTGCCGTTCACTTCTTCGGTGGTGACCATCGTGATCGCGCTGACGCGCTTGCCGTCGAGCGCCAGGCGTCCGATCGAGGCCTCGAGCCACACCTGGCCCGCGCCGATCGCGTACAGGCGGCCGTCGAAGATCTCGCCGGTCTTCATGATCACGTGGACCAGACCCACGGCGGGCGTCAGCAGCCGCGTGTCCGCGTCGAGCGCCTCCATGGGGATGGTGTCGCCGGGCCAGATTCCGGCCAGTTCCTCGGGCGTCGCCAGACGGAGGCCCCCGAGGGGCGCCCTGGCCGGCGTCGCATCCGCGTTCGGATCCTTGCGAAGGATTCTCTCCGGCGTGGAGGAAGGATCGGCGCCCGGATTCGCCACCGCGAGCTCGGGGCCCGGAGGCTCGGGAGCGTACGAATCAGCCGGAGGCATCGCGGTCGGCGAGGAACTCGTGGGGAATCCGAGCAGGAACCGGAATCCACTGTGCTGTCCGATCCATTCCTCGAAGCGCTGCTGCCCGAGCCGGGGCGTGGTCTCGACTCCGGGGTGGGTTCCCGGATCGGTGCCGGTCGGAGCGCTGCCGCTCGGCGAGCTGCTCGTCGGATCCGAAGGCGTGGGTAGCCCCGACGGCCCCTGGGTGGGCGTGTGCGCAATCGTCGGTGCGGGGTCGTGCGTCGATTCGGCCGTTTGAGAGCGCTGCCAGGTGCGGAACCCGAACGTGGCGCCCGCGCCGAAGAGCAGTGCCGCGGCGATCTTGGTCCAGGTGGAGAAAGACCGCTTCCCGCCGCGGACATCCTCGGCTTCGCCCGCGAACTCCTCGCCCTCGGCCTGCGACTCGTCCTCTCCGACGATCGGCTCCGTTTGGAGGAGCCAGCTCGCCGAATTCTCCGGCTGCGTCGGATACTCCCCGGGATGCGTGCGACCTCCGACCTGGCCGGTCGGTCCGGAGGGTTCCGCCTGGGAGGAACCGGCGTCCATGCCGGGGATCTCCTGGCTGAGCCCGAGGAAGTCCGTCGCTTCCGCGCCCCCGCCGAATTGGAACGTCGTGGCGGCGTGATCGGCCCCGCGCGCCGGGGCGGCGGGACGCTGAGCGAAAGCCGCGGGGTCGTGGATCGCCTCGGGGCCGTCCGTGGGGCTTTGTTCTCGATCGGACATCGTGCTGTGTATCGGGTGCTGGGTGGAAAAGCCGTAGTCCGGGGTCGCCGCGGGGGGGCGATACCCGCCGGCTTATCGGCACGGTCGGCCCCGGAGCCATAGCGGGAGGTCTTTCTCCTGCCCCCACCGGCCCGCGCAGTCCCGCGCGTGGACCCGGGGAATGCGCCTAGCGGCGCTTCAAGACCCGGTTCCCGCCCTGGCGCAGCGTCAATCCGAGCGTGTCGAAGTGCTCCAGGAGCGGGATCAGGTACTTCCGGGTCGTCCCCAGCTGATCCCGGAGGCTCGGGATGTCGAGCGACCCGTTCTTGGCGCAGTTCGCGACGATCGCGTCGCGAGCCGCGTCGTGGAGCTCCGCCGTCAAGAAGAAGCCGCGCGAGACGAGCCGGAGCTGGCCCCGGTCGACGAGGATCTCGATCACGGCCTCGACCTGGCCCGGTTTCGCGCCGATCGCGGCGGCGAGGGCCAGAGGTTCCGGCGGCTGGAACTTCGCGGCGGCGAAAGCGGACTTCACGCGCTCGAGGAGCGCGGCGGTCGCGGGGTCGACCTGCTCGTCTCGTCCCGCCGGGCGCACGTGGCCTCCCGCCTCGACCGTGAGCGTCCCGCGGCGCTGCGCCTCCTCGAGCAGCGCGTCCTGGAAGTCGGGGTCGAGGCCCGTGGAGCGGCGCAGGTCGCGGACGTCGATCACCTGACGGTGTCCATGCCCTTCGAACCACGCCGCGATGCCGCGGTCGAGGCGCGCGAGCGCCGACGCGAGCTTCTCCCCGTGGATCCATCCGCCGGGTCCCAGGCGCACGGCGACGCCCTTCTCGGCCAGCCCGCCGAGCAGCGCCTCGGTCTCCTCGCGCGAGCGCTTGATCTCGATCGCGAGCTCCGCCGCCTTGTGGAGGCGATCGCTCGCGCGGCGCAGCACGGACTCGAGCAGCTCGCCTGGGGACCCGAGGCTCGTCGCCTGCCGGGAGAGCTCCTCCACGACGAAGGACTTGAACCGCTTCAGGCGGTGCTTGCTCTCCTCGAGGATCACGCCGCCGCCGAGCGTCCAGGCGGGCGACTCGAGGCGCACGACGAAGCGGTCGCCAGGCGCCGTGACGACGGGCTCGTCGAGACGGAGCTGCGCCAGGGCGTTGCCGCCGGGCTCGAGGCGCTCGCAGTCGAGCAGAACGATCTCCCCCACGACCTCGACGGTCCCCGTGTGCAGCCGGATCTGCGTCCGGTTCTCGATCGGCCGGTCGAGGGTCGCCAGCGCCTCGAAGCGAGCGCCGAGCATCCGCGCGGGCTTGAAGAAGCCGGGCGTCGCCGCGACGCAGCCGCGGTGCACGGCGTGGTGGTCGACGTCGGCGACGTTGAGCGCCGTCGAATGGCCCGCCCGCGCGCGTTCGGTCGCCTCGTGGTAGGCCTGCACACCGCGCACCTTGCCGCGCAAGTCGCCGGGGAGGATCTCGATCGCGTCGCCGACACCGATCGAGCCGCTGACGGGGATGCCGGTGACGACCGTGCCGAAGCCGTGCGAGCTGAACACGCGCTGGATCGGCATGCGGAAGAGCCCGTCCGAGGACCGCGGGACCGTCTGCGCGGCGAGGCGCTGCAGCGCGGCGAGCAGCTCGGGCAGGCCCTGCCTCGTGATCGAGGACACGGGGAGGATCGGAGCATCCTCGAGGAAGGTCCCGCGCACCGTCACGCGGATGTCTTCCGTCGCGAGCTCGACCATGCCCTTCTCGACCGCGTCGATCTTCGTCAGCGCGACGAGCCCGCGCTGGACGCCGAGCAGCGTCATGATCGCGAGGTGCTCGCGCGTCTGCGGCATGACGCCGTCGTCGGCCGCGACGACGAGGAGGACGATGTCGATGCCCGTCGCGCCGGCGACCATGTTGCGGATGAACCGCTCGTGCCCGGGGACGTCCACGATCCCGACGGTGCGTCCGTCGGGCAGCTGGAAGCGCGCGAAGCCGAGGTCGATCGTCATCCCGCGCTCGACCTCCTCCTTGAGGCGGTCGGGGTCGATGCCGGTCAGCGCCCGAACGAGGGTCGACTTGCCGTGATCGATGTGGCCGGCGGTGCCGACGACGACGGGCTGGATCTCCACGACCCCTCAGGGTAGGGATCGCGAGGAAAGATCGGCAAGGCCGAGGTCCCGCCGTGTTGCGTGCGGGTCCTCGAGCTCCACTCCGCCCGGGCCGGACAGGATGGCTCGCAGCGTGCCTTCCTCGAGCTCGAAGTCGAGCTCCAATCCCGTCTTGGTCGCGAGCGCGCTCGACAGCGCGAGTCCGAGCCCGGAGCGGAGGTGATCGCCGTTCGAGCGGTCCTTGCGCCAGAACGGCTCCGCGAGCAGCCGAAGATCATCCGGAGACAGCTCGTAGGCCTCGTTCTGGACCACGAAGCGCCAGCGCTTTTCCGTCCGTTCGATCCGGCATTCCACGACCGTGCCGGGCGGCGAATAGGCGAGCGCGTTCGAGAGCAGGTTCGACACGATGATCGGCAGGACCTCGGGATCCCCGAGCACGAGGGTTCCCGTCGCGACGAGGTTCTCGACGCGGCCCGAGCCGCGTCGCTCGAGCCCCGCGAAGGGGCGCAGGCACTCGCGCACGATCTTCCCGAGGTCGACGGGCTCCCGCTCGAAGCGCTCCGCGCCCATCTCGAGCCGGGCGAGCTTGAGGAGCGTCGAGACCGAACGCCCCATGCGCCAGGCCACGTCGCGGATCGCCGCCAGAGCCCGCTGCGCGCCGCCCGCGTCGCGATCGTTCCGCAGGGCCACCTCGGACGCGGTCAGGATCTCGCTGATCGGAGTCCGCAGCTCGTGCGCGATGTCCGCCGTCGTGCGCCGTTCGCGCTGGAGGGCTGCGTCGACACGCCGGACGAGCGCATCGGTCTTGTCGCCCAGCGGCCGGAGCTCGGAGGGGAGCTCGCCGAGTTCCAGGCTCCTCGGCAGATGCTGCACGTCGAGGGCCTCCACGACCGCGGCGAGGCGCCGGGCCGGCTTGAGGCCGCGGTCGACGGCGATCCACGAGAGGACCCCGAGGGTGGCGATGAGGACGAGGCACGCCGCCGCGCACTGGAGGAGAATGGTCCGTTCCGCTGCGATCAGGTCTTCGACTCCGCGGGCGACCACGACGCGGATCCTGGCCGGGATCGGCCGATCCGGACCCTCCTCGGGATAGACGTGGTGGATCTCGATGATCTGGCCGACGTAGCGGCCTTCGCGGCCATCGGGCAGCGGCGCGGTCCAGTGGATCGGTTCGGACCCGAGCGTCTCGGGAGCGGCGAGATCCTGCGATGCGAGCGTTTCGGAGCGTTCGAAGGCTGGCCCGCCCTCGAGCCAGAGCTCGAAGTAGGCCGGATTCTCCGCCCGGTCGTACTCGGGCATCAACTCCTGGGAGAACTCGAACTCGATCTGGTCGCCCACCTGGAACAGGATCGAGGCGAAGCCCTGTACGCGGTCGGCGAGGTTGCGGTCGAACTGGTCCTCGAGCGATCTCGTGACGACCAGCGATACGGCGATCCCGGCGCCGAGCAGAACCAAGGAAGCTCCGCCGAGCAGGCGCCGCAGGAGGTACGAGCGGATCGATCTCACGGTTCCGGCCCCCCGAGGACGTACCCCTGTCCGCGGCGCGTCCGGATCAGGTCCTTCCCGTCGGGCCCGAGCTTCGAACGGAGGATGCAGACCGCGGAGTCGATGGCATTGCTCGAAGGGAGCCTGTTCACACCGTAGATGTGGTCCTCGATCTCCTCGCGCAGCACGGTGTGGCCCCGGCGGAGGACGAGGTACTCGAGGAGCGAATACTCGCGCGCCGTGAGATCCAGGGCGTGGTCGCCGAAGGAGGCGCGGCGGGCCACGACGTCCAGCTGTAGCTGGCCGACCACGACGACCGAGGAACCCTCCTCGTAGCGGCGACGCACGAGCGCGCGCACCCGGGCGAGAAACTCCTCGAAGGCGAACGGCTTGACCAGGTAGTCGTCCGCTCCGGCGTTCAGCCCCTGGACGCGATCGTCGACGCGGTCCCGAGCCGTGAGGACGAGCACGTGCGGACGGTCCTTCTTCTCGCGCAGGCCCGCCAGGACGCCCAGGCCGTCGAGCTTGGGCAGCATCAGGTCGAGGACGAGCACGTCGTAGGGGTTGTTGCGCGCGTAGGAAAGACCGAGCTGCCCGTCGCCGGCCACGTCGACGGCGAATCCCTCGCGGGCCAGCCCCGTCCGCAGGGAGTCGCGCAGGGTGTCGGAGTCCTCGACGATCAGGACGCGCATGCGGCTCCGCCGGGCTGGACGCAACGGAGGCGAGCGGCATCCGGCTGGATCACCGCTCGCCCCCCGGGTGCGTCTCTCTCACACCGTTCGAGCTCATTGCGTCATGAAGGGCACTTCCACGACGGTGCAGTTCCCGTTGGCCCCGACCGCCACGATCTCCAGCCGCGAGCGAGTGCCGGGCGCGAGCACGCTGTTCGGGACGCGGAACGACGAGGATCCACCCACGAGCTGGACGGTCATCAGGTCCGTCTCGTGCTGCTCGAGGATGACGCGGTAGGAAGCGACGGCCGGATCGGCCGTCCAGGAGACGATGAGATTCGTGGAGGGCACGTTGACCGCGCCGTTGGTCGGATAGTTGACGACGGTCGCCTGCGGAAGGTCGTGGGAGAAGTGGGCCGTCCCGAAGGCCGCTCGCCCATCGATCGTCCGTGCGCGCAGGTTGTAGTCGCCGGGCGGGTATTCGGCGAAGAGCTCCTCGGGCGTCCCCTCCCCCGTCTCCACGACGAAGCCCTGGAAGCTGAAACCGGGCCCGCGATCGGTCCGCATCTCCAGGATCGGCGGGGCTCCCGGACTGCGCACCTCGACGCGCGCCAGACGCGTCTCCGCCTCGGCCGAGACGACGATCGCAGCCTCGCCCGAGCTCACGCTGTACTCGATCACCATGGCCTCCTCCTTCAGCTCGACGGGGAGGGCTCCGGGTTGCGCTTCGGGACTCGCGACGAACCCCAGCGTGAGGACCGCGCCGGCGACGACTTCCTTTTTCATGATCGATCTCCTGGAGGTGGAATTGCGTACACCTTCAGGATACCCGGCCATCCCGACCGTGGATTACCGCAGGATGACCGCCGGGGGGGGCGACCGCCCTTCCCGTCCCCCTCCACGGCCCCGATACTGTCCGCAGCCAGCCTGGCCGCTCCTCCGCCGTGGAACCCAAACTCCCGTTCAAGACCCTGCGTCCCTGGCTCCTCGAGACCTTCGGCCGCCCCGTCCATCGCGTCTCGCTCGACGCGGGGTCGACGTGCCCGAACCGCGACGGGACGAAGGGCTTCGGAGGCTGCGTCTACTGCGACGTCGAGGGCTCGGGGACGGGAGAGCTCCGGTCGGGACGCGACCTCGAGGGGCAGCTGGAGCACGGGCTGAAGCGCGTCTCCCGCCGCGAGCCCGGCGCCGGTGCGATCGCCTACTTCCAGTCCTACTCGAACACCTACGTGAGGACGGAGCGCCTGCGCGAGGTGCTCGCCGTCGTGGAACCCTACCTCGCTACGCGCGGAGGTCCCGTCGTCGCCGTCAGCGTGGCGACGCGACCCGACACCCTGCCCGCGGAGGCCCTCGACGTCCTGGCCGAGCTCGCTCGCCGCGTCCCTGTGTGGGTCGAGCTCGGGCTGGAAGCCGCCGACGACGCGATCCTCTCGGACATCCGCCGCTTCCACACGGTCGGCGACTACCTGGACGCCGCGGCGCGCGCGCGCGCGGCCGGGCTCCTCGTCGTCGGCCACGCGATCCTCGGCCTGCCGGGCGACGGCCGCGAGGGCGCGCGCCGGACGGCGGACGCGCTCGCCGCGTCCGCGACGCAAGGGATCAAGGTCCACAACCTGATGGTCCTGCGACGCACGCCGCTCGAGAAGCGCTGGCGCGCCGGCGAGGTCGAGGTCCTCGACCAGGCGACCTACCTCGAGTGGCTCGCGGATTTCGTCGAGCGGCTGCGGGAGGACCAGGTGCTCCACCGCATCACGGGCGACGGGATCGACGGAGAGCGTCTTGCGCCGGAAAGGAACTTCGAGAAGGGAGAGATCCGCCGCCGTCTCGCCCTCGAGCTCGCCCGCCGCGGCTCCCGCCAGGGAGCGCTCGCGAACGACCAGGCGTCAACCCGCGGGTAGGAAGAGGATCCGGTCGCAGCTCGGGCACTGCACGAGCTCGCTGCCGCGCTGCACGCGCACGACCAGGTTCACGGGGATCTCCATGTAGCAGGCCTGGCAGATCCGGCCGTCGAGCTCGGCCGTCGCGACTCCCTCGCGGGATCCGAGGATCCGCGTGTAGAGGGCGAGGGCCTCGTCGGGGATGTCGGCGCGCTTGCGCTGCGCGCGCAGGCCCTCGAGCTCGGACAGCCTCTTCTTCGCCTCGCCGAGTTCGCGGTCGACGTTGGCGGAGAACTCGCCGAAGACCTTCTGCGCCTCCGCGGTCTCCGCCGCGAGGGTCTTCGCGGACGCGTCGAGCGTCTCGGCCTCCTCCAGGAGCCGCAGCCCGTCCTCCTCGCCCGTCGAGATCTCGCGCTTGAGCGTCTTGATCTGGTGCTGGAAGGCCGCGAGCAGCGCCATGTCGTTGCGCGATCCGGCGGCCTCGTTCTCGACCTTCCGCATGCGCTGGCGCTGCGTGGTGGTCTGGTCCTCGATCTCCTTGATGCGCACGCGCAGGGCCGCCGACTTGGCGCGCAGTTCGGCGAGGCGCGCGAGGCGTTTCTCGAGGTCCGCCTTGCGGGTCGCGCGCTCGGCCGGGAGGCGCTTGAGCTCGCTCTGGGTCCGGAAAATGTCCCGGTCGATCTCCTGGAGGGCGAGAAGCGCCTGCAAGACGGCCTGCATGGGGCCGAAGAGTCTACCCGGCTGCGCCGCGAAGGGAAGCGCCGGAATACGGTACCAGGTCAATTCTCGCGGGATCGGAGCAGCGACTTCGCAAGACGATGCGACGCGG
>JBJXFB010000046.1:0-41795 GCA_046155895.1 Planctomycetota bacterium
CGCGAGATCGTGCGCGCCCGGAGGAGCGGAACGAAGGCGACCAAGGAGGGCGACGCGCGCGCCGCCTCCCCGACGCTAGAGGGATCCTCCGGCGGAGCCGGAGGCCGGACTGGAGGCCGGTGTCGCCTGGGGGCCCGCCTGGTCGGAGACGAAGATCTCGACGCGCCGGTTCAGGCGCTTGTTGTCCGAGCTCGAGTTCGCCTTGACCGGATCGTGCTGGCCGAACCCGACGACGACCACGTCGCGCGCGGGGACCTTGCCGGAGCTCGAGAGCTCGGCGGCGACGTTCACCGCGCGCATCGCCGAGAGCTGGAGGTTGCCGTGAGGGAACTTCTCCTTCGTCGCGGGCTTCGCGACGGGATCGCTGTCGGTGTGTCCGCGCACCCAGATGCGGCCGTGCGGTCGGGCGTTGATCTCGCCGGCGACTTCCTTGAGCGCCGTCCGTCCCTCGGCGCTGATCGAGTCCGATCCGGATTCGAACAGGATCTTGTCCTGCACCATCAAGACGTATCCTCCCTCGACGTCGAAGCGCTCGATGTCCTTGAGCGGGCGGCCGAGGTTGTCGATGCGGCCCTGCAGCTCGGACAGGCGCGAATCGATGTCGTCGCCGTAGCCGGCCGACAGGGCGCTGACGTCGTTCTGCGCGAGCTGGCGCTTCAGGCGCTCGTTCTCGGTCTGCGCGCGCGCGAGATCCTTCTCCTTCTCGTGCAGGCTGGTCTGGTGGTAGCGCGCCAGCGCGACCGCGTCGTCGTACTGCCGCTGCGACACGCACGATGCGAGCGTGCCGAGCGCGAGCGCGACGGCCAGTGTGGTGACTCGGGCGCGTGCGCGCGCGACATTCGTCCTCGAGGCTAGGTCTCTGTTCATCGTCCTGGGTCTTCCTGGGATCTCGACGGTCCCCTCGTTTCTTTCCGCCTGTCTTCCGTCGCGGGCCCGCGCGCGGTGAGCGCCGACGAGCCCTTCGCCCTCCGCGACCACGCGAGAGCTCGCGCGGAGAGCTCACGGAGGGTTCGGCCCGAGTCTAGCGGCGGGGAAGGGCGAGTCCATGCCCTCCGGAAGGGCGGGCGAGACGGCCGGAACTACTTCGGACCCAGGCCGAAGACCGAGGCGATCGTTCCGGCGATGCCCGAGGCCTTGCCCGTCGTGGCCGAGAGGCACACGGGAAGGGCGAGGAGCAGGACGAGGGCAGTCAGCATCATCGCGACGCGGACGAGGCCGGCCTCGGAGGGGCCTTCCTCGACCTCGGGAACGGACTCGACGGCGCGAGGGGCGGAACGGGAGGCGGTGCTGCGGGCCGCCGATTCCTGTTGGGCGACCTCCTCCTCGATGGCGATCTCCGCGACTTCCTCGACCGGCTCGTCGAGGATCGTTTCGACGTCCGAGATCTCCTGGGTCGCCATGCCGGCCTCGTCGAGCACGGCATCGTCCTCGAAGACGAGCTCCTCCTTGACGTCGCCGAGGTCGACGACTTCGCCGCCGGAGAGCTCGCTGCGAAGGGTCTCCACGTCGCTGCGGCGCAGCTTCATGGTTTCCCCCTCGCGGAAGGCGCGGATCTCGCCCTCCGAGACGAGCCGCTTCAGCTCCTCTTCCTTCAGGCGCAGCTGCTTCAGGGCTTCGTCGAAGCTGTAGAACTCTTGCTCGGCCAAGATCGCTCTCCTCGAGGGTACCGGGACGGGTGAGGGGGTTCGGGGGTGGGCAGGGCTACCGCTTCACGGCCGGATCCGCGGGGGGGCCGCCGATCTCCGCGAACTTCCGCTCCAGCTCCTGGACGCTGTACTGGGACTTGTCGTTGAGGCCGTCGAGCTGCAGGTCGAGGTCGATCCGGCGGGCGCCGACGAGCTTGACGCCCTGCGACGATTCGGCCCCTCCGGTCGCCTGGTAGATCGCCAGGTGCTTCGTCTGCGTGTCGACGAGGTACAGGATCGAGGCTCCGGTCAGGTCGATGCCCGTCACCGCGATCATCGACCCGTTCGAGTCGGCCGTGCCGAAGGCGGGGATCATCGGCTGGGGCGTGATCGCCGTCGTGGGCGGGGGATCGGGAGGGCCCTGCGTGGCGGCCGAGGCGCCGGAGAGGATCAGGAGGAGCAGGCCGGCGCCGAAGGCGACTCCAGCTCCGAGCGCGAAGGCGCGATGGCGAGTCAGGGAATCGAGGCTCATGGGGCGGGCTATCCTATCGGCGGCGCGCGGTTGCGGCCATTCCCGCCTACCATCCCGCCAGATCGCCCGAGATCTCCTCGAGGAGATCCTTGAGCGTCACGAGGCCCTCGGGGCGCTCCGCCTCTCCGACGATCGCGAGCCGCTGCCCCCCCCCGCGCAGGCGGGCGAGGGCCTTGTCCACCGAGGTGCCCGAGGGGAGGAACATGGCGGGCCGGAGGTGCTCGACGACGGGCGTCCCCTCGCCCTCGCTCAAGACGTCCAGCTGGTGGACGTACCCGAGGACGGCGCCCTTCTCGTCCTCGACCGGGACGCGGGTGAACGGCGAGCGCGCGACGAGCTCGTAGGAGCCGGCCGCATCGGAACCGGGGGCGACGAGGCGCAGGGTCTGGACGGACTTCCAGGGGATCATGCAGCGCTCGACCGCGATCGAGCGCAGCTTGAGCACGTTGCGCGCCATGAGCTCGGCGTGGGGCAGGATCGCCCCCTCGCTCGCGCCCTCGGAGAGCAATCGAAGAACAGCCTCGCGGCCGCGGACGATCGACAGCAGCCGGGGCTCGAAGCCGGCGAGCCGCGTCAGGGCGAGCGTCAGGACGTAGAGGAGGCGCTCGAGCGGCCAGAAGAGATAGCGCGAGACCAGGGCCAGGGGTGCGGTGAAGGACAGCAGGGCGTGCGGCCGCCGCCGGGCCAGATCCTTGGGCAGGATCTCGCACAGGAAGAAGACCAGCGGCGTCAGGATCCCGAGGAGGGCCGTCCGCACGCCCCAATCCGGCCAGCCGAGACCGCGCAGCAGGTCTTCCGCGCTCCAGGTCAGCATCTCGAGCATCAGGTTCGTCCCGATCAGCACGGAGATGAGGAACGCAGTGTCCTGCTGGAGCAGGCGCCGGATGATCTTGGACGTCCGATGGCCCTGCCGCGCCTCGACGTCGATCCGCGCCCGCGAGACGCAATAGAAGGCCGTCTCCGAGCACTCGTAGATGGCCGTGCCGAGCAGGCCGAGCAGGACCAACGCGACGTCGATCCAGGGGCTCATGCCGAGGTTCCCCCGCCGGGCTCGAGGTACATGTCCGCGCTCCGCACGCGCCGGCCGCGCACCTCGCGGACCTGCCACACGAGGTCTCCCTGCCGCACGCGGTCGCCGGCGTGCGGGATCCGCCCGAGGAGGGCGGTGATGAGCCCCCCCACCGTCTCGAACCCCTCGGGCACGACCTCGAGGTTGAAGCGCTCGTTCCAGTCGCGGATCGAGAGGCTGCCGGACACGCGGAAGCGCCCTTCGCCGAGCGCCTCGACGAGCCGCTCGCCCTCCTCGCCCTCGACGCGCAGGTCCCCCACGATCTCCTCGAAGACGTTCTCGATCGTGACGACGCCCGCGGTGCCGCCCCACTCGTCGACGACGACGGCTTCGGTCGCGTGCTTGTCGCGCAGGAGCTTCAGGAGATCGAGGACGCCGGCGACCTCGGGCACGAAGAGCGCGGGGCGCACGAGCTCCTCGAGCCGCCGCTCGGGCTGCGAGAGGATGTCGCGCATCCGCACGCAGCCCGCGACCTGATCGGCAGCCCCGCGCACGACCGGCAGCCAGGTCAGGCGCTTGGCCAGCGCGCGCGCCATGATCTGGATGTTGTCGTCCTCGCTGGCCGTGAGATCGAGGGAGAGCATGTCGACGCGCGGCTCCATGATCTCGCGCACGCGGATGCCCTCGAGCTCGACGACCTCGGCCAGGAGGTCGGCCTCGCTCGCCGCCAGCATCCCGACCTCCGCGGACTGCCCGAGGACCTCCGCCAGCGTCTCGGCCGTGATCCGACGCTCTTCCTTGGCGAAGTCGCCGAGCACGCGCATCGCGGCGTCGACGAGGACGCGCACGATCCGGCGCGGAGGCCGGAGCACCGCGACCAGCACGACGAGCGTCGGCGCGACGAGGCGCGACACGGCGACCGGCGCGCGCAGGGCCAGGGTCTTCGGCAGGATCTCGCCCAGGATCAGCACGGCGAGGAGGGCGCCGACTCCGACGGCGAGCGCGCGCTCCCCCCCGGCCCGCGCCAGGATCGAGGCCGTGGCGAAGAACGAGAGGCTCATGAGCAGGTTCGAGAGCAGGAGCGTGATCAAGAGCGCCTGCGCGTTCGTGAAGAGCCGCTGCGTCGCCGCGCCCGCGCGCCGGCGGGCCGGCTCGTCGAGCGAGAACAGGGCGGTCTCGCTCGCGCTGCAGAACGCCGAGCCCGCGAGGAGGACCGCGAGGAGGATCCAGACGATCACGGCCGATCGTCCGGCAGCGGCAGGCGGATCTCGGCGCGGAAGCCCTCTCCGGGCCGACTCCGGAGCACCACGCGGCCGCCGTGGCTGGCGGCGACGTTGTGGACGATCGCCAGGCCGAGCCCCGTGCCCTTCCCGACCTCCTTGGTCGTGTAGAAGGCGTCCGCGACGTGCGGCAGCTCCTCCTCCGACACTCCGGGACCGTCATCGACGACGGACAGGACGAGTTCTCGCCCCTCGCGCGCGACGTCGATCCCGATCCTTCCCGGGCCGCCTCCGAGCGCGTCGAGCGAGTTCACGAGCAGGTTCAGGACCGCCTGCGCGAGCTCGTTCGCCTCGCCGAGGACTGCCGGAAGCCTCCGCATGCGTTCGAGCGCGTCCTGGGCCCTGCCTTCGCAGGTGAGCTCGATCGAGACGCGCTGCTGCGCGGCGCGGTGCTGCACGAGCCCGACCGCGTCCGCGATCGGCTGGTCGAGCGTCATCGACTGCGGCCGGGCGGTGCGCGGCGCCAGGCGCAGCAGGCGTCCGACGGTCGCCTGGATGCGCTCGAGGCCGCTCGAGAGCAGTCCGAGGTACTGCGCGCGCTTGTCGGGCGGCAAGTTCTCGCGCGACAGCGCCTCGGCCGCGTTCAGGAGCCCGCCGAGGGGATTGTTGATCTCGTGCGCGACGCCCGCGGCGAGCTCGCCGGTGGCCGCGAGCCGGCGCTGCGTCATGGCGGCCGCCTCCGCCGTGCGCGCCTGCTCGGTCGCCCGCGCGACCTCGCGCGCGAGGGTCGCATTGAACTCCTGGACCGTCGCCGCCATCGCGTTCCAGCGCCGGATCAGGTCGGAGAGCTCGTCGCGGCGCTCGGGCTCGGGCAGACGCACGGACAGATCGCCGGCCGACAGGCGCTCCGATCCGCGCGCGAGGACCTCGACCGGATCGAGGACGAAGCGGCGCATGATGAAGAAGGTGCCGAGCGTGAGCAGCAACGTCGAGAGGACGAACCAGGGCAGCAGGCTCGCGACGAGCTCGCGCGCGTCGACCGAAGGCTCGAGGCGGTACCAGCAGCCGCCCCAGAGGCTCCCCGTCGGATCGTACACCGGCACCGCGGTTCCGAGGGGCCCTTCGACGCGGCCGCGCGAGTCGATGGCGGAGGCGATGTCCGCCAGCACCGCTTCGCGGTCGAAGGTCGCGCTGCGCCCGGCCGATCCGAGCGGGTTCAGGAAGACTCCCAGCGGCTGGATCGTTCCGCGCGCGCGCTCGAGGTTCTTGTCGACGACGATCGCGTCGGCGAAGTGTCTCCACTGCCGCGACGAGAGGATCTCGGCCACCTTGAGGTCGCCGCCGGGCACGATCGTCGTCGAGAGCACGTCGTCCAGGATCAGCGGGACCTCCTGGATGCGCGCTTCGGCGAGCCGCCCGGCCAGGTAGCCGAGGCCCGCGCCGAACACGAGCGCATTGATCAGGAAGACGAGACCCAGGACGCGCAGACGCAGGGGAAACCGCATGGAGGGCCTACCGCGGCCTCCCAGTGTCCCGACTCAGAATCTCGCCGACAACCTCAGGTGCCATCATCGCCGCCGGCTGCGTTGCGCCGGCGCAGGCAACCTCGTGAGGTTTCCGAGCCGGCGCAACGCAGCCGGCGGCGCGCTGGCACCCGACCTTGGCGACGACATTCTGAGTCGGGACACTAGATATTGCCCACCTGGCTCATGATCGACATCAGCGGGAGGAAGAGGGCCACGACGATGAAGCCGACGAATCCGGCGACGAGGATCAGGAGCGCGGGCTCGAGGAGCTTGAAGAGCGCGTCGATGCGCCGCTCGACGCCGGTCTCGTAGGAATCCGCGACCTTGAGCAGCATCTTGTCGAGCTCGCCCGTCGCCTCGCCGACGTCGACCATGTTCGTCACGAGGTCGTCGAAGAGCCCCGTCTCCCCCATCGGCCGGGCGATGCCCTCGCCCTCGCGGACGGTCTTGCGGATCGATTCGACGCCTTCGAGGAGCACCTCGTTCGAGGTCGCGTCGCGCACGATGCCGAGCGCGTCGAGGTGCGGCACGCCGGCCTGGATCAGCGTGCCGAAGGTGCGCGCGAAGGTCGCGGTGAGGGACTTGCCGACCAGCGGTCCGAGGATCGGGAGCCGGAGCTGGAGGGAGTGGACGCGGTAGCGGTACGGCTGGCTGCGCCGCATCAGGATGCCGTGCGCGAAGAACGCGACGACCGGCAGCCCGAAGACGAGGTACCAGTACGAGACCGTGAAGCTGCTCGCGTCGAGCAAGAGCTGCGTCATGGCCGGCAGCTCGATGTTGAACGAGGTGAAGATCTCGCGGAACTTGGGGATGACCCACACGATCACGCCGCTCACGACCGCGACGGCGACCGCCGCGACGACCGCGGGATAGATCGTCGCGTTCCGGATGCGGCCCTGGATCGACGCGGCGCGCTCGAGGAACTGCGCCAGGCGGTACAGGACCTGGTCGAGCACGCCGCCGGCCTCGCCGGCGCGCACCATGTTCCAGTAGAAACGGTCGAACACTCGGTCGTGCTTGCCCATCGACTCGGAGAGCGGCGTGCCCGCGGCGACGTCCTCGGCGAGGGCTTGGAGCACCGACTTGAACGGGCCGGGGCGCGTCTGGCCCTCGAGGATCGAGAGCGCCTTCACCACGGGGATCCCGGCCTCGGAGAGCGTGGCCAGCTGGATCGTGAAGTCGGTGACGAGCGTGCGCGACACGCGGCCGCGCCGGCGCTTCCTGGGCTCGGTCGAGGGCGAAGCGCTCGCGGGAGCGGCGGCCGCCGTGCGCGGAGCGGCGCGCTGGATCCTCTTGGCCATGCGAGGGCGTGACTATATGCGGGACTCGCGCCGTCTTCTCGATTTTTCGAGGCCTTGCCGGCGCTCGTGGTGATCGGGGAATCCGGACGCTACCCTCCCGGACGCGGGGCGATTCGTCCCCAAGTAGAACCCCATTCGCCCCCCCTGGAGAAAACCGATGAAGAATTCACGCTTCCTGACACTCTTCGCCGTCGCGGCCGTCGCCGCGGGATCGACCTACGCCCTCACTTCCCAGGACAAGGGCAAGGAGGCCAAGCCGGCGTCCGCCCCCTCGGACGACGCGTTCATGGCCAAGATGATGGAGTACGGCACTCCCGGAGCGGAACACAAGCTCCTCGAAGCGCGGGCGGGCAAGTGGACGGACAAGTACAGCATGTGGATGTCGCCGGACAGCGAGCCGATGACGTCGACCGGAACGAGCGAGTACAAGGTCATGTACGGCGGTCGCTACCTCCACGGCGCGGTGAAGGGCGATTTCATGGGCGAGCCCTTCGAAGGCCTGTGCGCGATGGGCTTCGACAACATGAAGAAGAAGTACTTCAGCACCTGGCTCGACAACATGAGCACCGGGATGATGATGTACGAAGGAACCTACGACGCAGCCACGAAGACGTTCACCTTCACGGGTGAGTGCCCCGACTTCGTCTCCGGCAAGTACCAGCCGTCGAAATCGACCGAGAAGATGACGGACGCGAACACCTACGTGGCCGAGATGTGGTCGACCGACACGAAGACCGGCAAGATGTTCAAGAGCATGGAGATCACCTCCACGCGGGCGAAGTAGCCGGTCCGGCCCGACGCGATCACCGGGACCCGGGCGCCGTGCCCGGGTCCCGGAATACGGGACCAGGTCAATTCTTGCGGGATCGGAGCAGCGACTGCGGTGACGCGACGTCGCCGCTCCGATCCCGCAAGAATTGACCTGGTACCGTATTCCGGGACATCAGATCCCGGTCTCGCGCAGCACTTCCTCGACCGTCGTCTTCCCCGCCAGCAGCGCGTCGATCCCGCTCTCGCGCAGCGTCTTCATCCCCCCCGCACGCGCCGCGGCGCGGATCTCCTGGGAGGACGCGCGCTCCGACACGCCGCGGCGGACCTGATCGTCCACGATCAGGATCTCGAAGAGCCCGGATCGTCCGCGGTAGCCGGTCTGGTGGCAGCGCTCGCAGCCGCGCCCGTAGGCGAGCCGCGCGCCCCGGACGCGCTGGGCGTCCTCGCCGAGTTCGAGGAGGATCTCCTCCCCGGGCTCGTAGGTCTCCCGGCAGTCGTCGCACACCTTGCGCACGAGCCGCTGGGCGACGACCGCCTCCAGGGTCGCGGCGATCAGGAACGGCTCGACGCCCATGTCGATCAGGCGCGTGACCGTGCTCGGCGCGTCGTTCGTGTGCAGCGTCGAGAAGACCAGGTGGCCGGTCAGGCTCGCCTCGACCGCGACGGAAGCCGTCTCGCCGTCCCGGATCTCGCCGATCAGGATCTTGTCGGGGTCCTGGCGCAGCACCGTGCGCAGCACCTTGGCGTAGGTCACGCCGATCTCCTCGCGGATCGGGACCTGCACGATGCCCTCGATGTCGTACTCGACCGGGTCCTCGGTCGTGATGATCTTCACCTCGGGCTGATTCGCGTGGGAGAGCATCGCGTAGAGCGTGGTCGTCTTGCCCGATCCGGTCGGCCCCGTGACCAGCACGATGCCGTGCGGCAGCTCGCAGAGCTGCATCAGCCGCGCCTCCTCCTCGGGCCGCAGGCCGAGGGCGGCCAGATCGAGGCTCACCGCGCTGCGGTCGAGGACGCGCAGGACGCAGCCCTCTCCCGCGATCCCGGGCAGCGTAGCCACGCGCAGATCGACCGGCCGGCCGTCGATCGAGAGCTCGATCCGGCCGTCCTGGGGCATGCGCGTTTCGGTGATGTCGAGGTCCGACATCACCTTGACGCGCGCGACGAGCGGCAGCGCGAGGTGCGCCGGAGGCGCCTCGATCTCGTACAGGGATCCGTCGACGCGGTAGCGGATGCGGAACTGCTCGTCGAAGACCTCGAAGTGGACGTCGCTCGCGCGGTCGCGGATCGCGCGGTGCAGGATCGAATTCAGGAGGCGGACGACCGGCGTGCTCGCCGCGGCGGCCTCGACGTCCGTTCCGCGCGCGGCCTTGGCCGCCTGCGCGATCGCCTCGGCGAGCGTGGGCTCCGCGCCGTAGTGGGTGCCCACGAGCTTCTTCAGGAGCCCGGCGTCCCCCAGGGCGGCGCGCACGTCGATGCCGGTCGTGAAGCGCAGGTCCTCGATCACGGCCGTGTTCAGCGGATCGGCGATCGCGACGACGAGCGTCTTGCCGTCCAGGCGCAGCGGCAGCACGCCGAACGCGTGCGCCGTCGTCCCGTCGACGAGCGCGAGGGCGGCCTTCTCGGGTTCGACCTTCGAGAGGTCGACCATCTCGAGCCCGGCCTGCTCGGCGAGCGCGCGCGCCACGTCGCCGGCGGTGCAGTGGCCGAGCTCGACCATGCATTGGCCGATCAAGCCGCCCTGCTTGCGCTGGAGCGCGATCGCTTCCTGGACCTGGCCTTCGCGCACGACGCCCTGTGCCTTGAGGATCTGCCCGAGCAGGCGACGCCCGCCCGCCGTGGAGGGAGCGACCGCGGTTTCCTCGGGCTTCACAGCCGGACCTCCAGATCGGCCGGGTCCTGGGCCGCGTCGAGGGCCGTCTCGCGCGTGATCTTGTCGCGCTTGAAGAGATCGAGCAGCGCGTCGTCGAGCGTGATCATGCCGAGCTTGCGCGAGGTCTGGATCGTCGACTGGATCTTGTTCGTCTCGTTCTTGCGCACCAGGTTGCCGATCGCGGGCGTCATCAGCATGACCTCGAAGGCCGCGACGCGCCCCTTGCCGTCCTTCCTCGGCAGCAGCGCCTGGGACACGACCGCGATGAGCGCGACCGAGAGCTGGGCGCGGATCTGCTCCTGCTGCTCGGACGGGAACGCGTCGATGATCCGGTTCACGGTCCGCGCGCTCCCGGTCGTGTGGAGCGTGGCCAGCACGAGGTGGCCGGTCTCCGCGGCCGTGATCGCGGCGGAGATCGTCGCGAGGTCCCGCATCTCCCCCAGCAGGATCACGTCGGGATCCTGCCGCAGCACGCGCCGCAGCGCCTCGGGGAAGTCGGGGACGTCGCCGCCGACTTCCCGCTGGGTGACGATCCCCTTCTTGTGGCCGTGGTAGTACTCGACGGGATCCTCGATCGTCACGATGTGCCGGTCGAGGTTCTCGTTGATCCAGTCGACCATCGTCGCGAGCGTCGTCGTCTTGCCCGATCCCGTGGGTCCCGTGACGAGGACGAGCCCGCGCGGCCTTCGCAGGAGGGGCCGGACGGCCTCGGGCAGGCCGATCTCCTCGAAGCTGAGCAGGCGGTTGGGGATCAGGCGCAGCGCCGCGGCGTAGCTCCCGCGCTGGCGCATCACGTTGACACGGAAGCGGTTCCCGTCGGGGTGCGGGAGGCCGAAGTCGGTCGTCCCGACCCTCTCGACCTCGGCCCAGTGCCGTTCGTCGCACATCTCGCGGCACAGGGCCTCCGACTCGGGTTCGCTGAGCGGACGGTCCCCGAGCGACAGGAGGTGCCCGTTCACGCGCAAGGTCGGCGGGCGTCCCGGGTTCAAGTGGAGATCGGACGCGCCCTTCGCGATCACTTCCGCCATCAGACGGCGTGCTTCTCCCACGCTACGCACCCCCTTCCGACGCGAGCCGCGTCACGCGCATGACCTCGGTGGCGCTCGTCTGGCCCGCCAGGACCTTGCGCGCACCGTCGACGAGCAGCGAGCGCAGGTTCCCGCTGGCCTCTGCCGCGCGGCGGATCGCCGTGAGGCTGCTGCCGCGGAACACGAGGTCGCGGATCTCCGCGTCGATCTCCATGTGCTCGAAGAGCGCGATCCGGCCGCGGTAGCCCGTGCTCTCGCACGCGCGGCAGCCCCGCGCCCGGCGGAACTTGCGGCCGTCGAGGGCCGAGGGGTCGAGCGTCAGGGAGGCGACCTCGCTCGGGGAGGGCGGGTACTCCGTGGCGCACTCCGGGCACAGGCGCCGGACGAGGCGCTGGGCGATGACGGCCTGCACCGCGGCCGAGACGAGGAACGGCTTGACGCCGATGTCGACCAGGCGCGTCAGGGCCGACGGCGCGTCGTTGGTGTGCAGCGTGGAGAACACGAGGTGCCCGGTGAGCGCGGACTGGATCGCGATCTCCGCCGTCTCGACGTCGCGGATCTCGCCGACGAGGATGATGTTGGGCGCGCAGCGCAGCATGGCCTTCAGGATCCGGCCGAAGGAGAGCCCGATGCGCGGGTGGACCTGGACCTGGTTGATGCCGGCGATGTGGTACTCGACCGGGTCCTCGGCCGTGATGATCTTCACGTCGGGCCGGTTGAGCTCGGAGAGCGCCGCGTAGAGCGTCGTCGTCTTGCCCGATCCCGTGGGCCCGGTGACGAGAACGATCCCGTTCGGGCGCTTGATGATGCGCCGGAACCAGCGGTAGTCCTCGTCCTCGAATCCGAGGTCCTTGAGCGACAGGAGGGACTTCGAGCGGTCGAGGAGGCGCAGCACCATGGTCTCGCCGTGGTTCCCGGGCAGGATCGAGGCGCGGACGTCGACCTCGCGTCCGTCGATCGTGAGTCCGATGCGCCCGTCCTGGGGCTTGCGCTTCTCGGCGATGTCCATCGTGGCCATGATCTTCAGGCGCGAGACGAGCGGCGCGTGGAGGTGCGGCGGGTGCTCGGCGACGTCCCGGAGCATCCCGTCCACCCGGCAGCGGATGCGCAGGCGGCCGTGACCGGGCTCGACGTGGATGTCGCTCGCGCGCATCTCGAGCGCGTCGCGGAACATCCGCGTGACGAGGCGGATGATCGGGGCGTCGGCCTCGTCCTCCGCGGCGTCCGCCTTCATCGACTTGGCAATCGAGTCTTCGCCGGCGCCTCCGTAGTAGCGCCGCAGCGCGCGCTTGAGGGCTCCGGGCGCCGCGAGCACGCAGGCGACGTCGATGCCGAGCATGAAGTGGAGCTGGTCGGCGACGATGCGCTTCAGGGGATCGTCGACGGCCACGAAGAGCCGCTTGTCCCGCTCCATGACCGGCAGGACCTCCTGCTGGAGCGCGATTTCGGCTGAAATCCTGGAGAGGACGGCGTCCGCGATCCGCCCCTTCTCGAGGTCGACGAAGGGCATCCCCTGCTGCTTGGCGAGGTAGCGCGCCAATGTGGTCTCGTCGATGTGCCCGAGCTTCAGGAGCGCCTGCCCGATGTGGATCGAGGAGCTGCGCTGGAGCCCCATCGCCTCCTTGAGCTGCTCGGCGCTCACCACGCCGGCAGAGAGCATCATCTCGCCCAGGAATTGGCTCACGTCGGTCGGGGCCCCGCTGCCCAGTCGCGCGCCGCGGGAGCGACTAGCCTAGAAAGCGAGCTCGCCCCGCGCCACGAGGCGCGGGGCGAGCCGTTCGAATCCGGAGTGGACGGGTCCGTGCTCCCGCGGGCTCCGGTGTTCTTCCTGGAAGCTACTTGGGCGGAGTCGCCGGGGTCTCGCCCGCTCCCGCGGCGGGGGCCGCCGGAGCTCCCCGGCAGACACCCGTGATCGGCAGCTTGATCTCGGGCTTCTCCGGATGCCCGACCTGGATCGTCAGCTCGCCGCTGAAGGACCCGTTGAGGGTCTCCGGCATGCCGTCGAGGCGGAGCTCGACGTCGACCGCGTTCTCGCCGGCGACGGGACGCACGATCGAGGTGAAGCGGCTCGCGAACTCCCACTCGGCTCCGGCGCGGCCGCTGACGACGATCTTCGGCTCGGTCACCTTGAATTCGGGATCGTGGCTGGTGATGCGCACGCTGCGGGAAACGACCTGCCCCGGCCGGATGAGGCCGAGGGAGACGAACGCCGGGTTGTACGAGATCATCCCGGTGACCTGCGCCATGATCGGAATGCTGGCCTCGTAGGTCGGCGCGGATCCGTTCGGCAGCTTCTCGCCGCCGGGGATCTCGAAGTCGGACCTGATGGCCACGGTGTAGGCGAGGTTGCCCTCGTTGAGGCCCGGGCCGAGATTCGCGAGCACTTCCCAGCGCGCGGACTTGCCGTCGGCGTCCGGCTCGATCGCATTCATCTCCAGCTTCATCCCCTGGGGCAGGTTCTCGCTCGGAGCGACGAGCTTCACCTTCGCGCCGGTCGTCGTCGAGATCGAGAGACGGTCGTTCACCGTGTCGCGCGCCGAGATCTGGTTGAAGTTCAGGCTCTGCGGGTTGATCTGGAAGAAGGGGTCGACGTCGGCCTCGAGACCGAGCTGCGTCTGCCCGCGAGGATCGTTCGAGAAGATGTTGATGCGGCTGGCCGCGTGCCCGCGCTTGTTCTGCGTGTGCAGCGTGGCACCGAGCTCGATCTTGCGCCCGGGCGAGATCGGCTCGCCGAAGACGTAAGGCGCCATCGTGCCGTCGGCCTGCTGGACCGCGACCTGAGCGAGCGTGCAGCCGCAGGTCGGCTTGGCCTGCTTGATCACGAGGTCCTCCTCGCCGCTCGAGAGCAGCTGGAAGGTGTGCGTCAGCACGTCACCCTGCATGCACTTGCCGAAGGCCTTGGTCTCCGAGCCGAACTCGTAGGTGAGCTTCGCCTTCGAGTTGGGGTCGACCTCACTCTCCATGCCCGCGCCGAGCTTCTTCGCGGCCAGGGCCTCGGCCCTGGCGAGCGCGCCCTCCGGGTCCTTGGCGGCGTTGGCCGCGGTCAGCGCGGAGCTGATCTTGGATTCGGCGGTGGCGGGCTTGGGAGCGGGGGCGGCCGCGGCTCGATCGCCGGCGGCGGGAGTGGTCGCTGCCACCGGAGCGGGAGCGGCCGCGACGGCCGGCGCCTTGGCTGCGGGCTCGGTCGGGGACGGGGTTGCCGCGGCCGGCTTGGCGGTCTCCGCCGGCGCCGGGGCGGTTTTCTTGGTCTGGGTGATGGGGGCGGGCGTCTTCGCGGCCTGCTCTCCATCCCCCCCCGAACACGCCGTTCCGAGGAGTACCCCGACGAGCGCGACGGTGAAGGCCAGTGTGGGGCGGCAGGAGCGGGTTTCTCGAACTGCGGACGGCTGCATGGGATCGATCTCCGTGGAATCAGGGGATGGTATCACCCCCCAGGATGGGCCGCGAGTACGTAAGTTCGACGTTCAGGGTTGGCCTGGAGTAGCCCGGATTCTTTTTTGGCCACCGATCGGCATGGAGACGCGCGCCGCTAGACTCCCCGCGATGACCGCCCCCCCCCTCTGCGGGATGCGCTTGGGGCTCGCCGTCCTCGGTCTCTCGATCGCGGCCTCGGGCTGCTGCGTCGCACCACCCAAGGCCGGAGATCTCCTGGCCGTCGGCTTCAGGACCCCCGAACAGGCTTTCCGGACCTTCCAGACAGCGGTCCGGGCCGATGATCCCGGCGCGCTGCGGCGCTGCCTCTCCGCCGGATTCATCGCCGAGCACAGGCTCTCCGAGCAGGTCTTCCGCGAGTTCTGGGACCGCCTCGAGAAGGACGAGCCCTTCCTGCGCCGTGGGATCGCCGATGCCCAGATCGAGGGGCCCGTCGAGGTGCGGCGAGACCTCGCTCGACTCCACGCGACCTCGCACGGCCGCCGCATCCACGTCACCTTCGTCCGCGAGGACTTCTGCGAGGCTTGGGAAGGAGGAACCCGGCGCATCGACGAGGCCGCCTCCTTCCAGGACCGCAGCGGCGTGCAGACGACCCCCGAGGGGATGCGCTGGATGTTCGGGCGGATGCCAGTCCCCGAAGGCGTGAGCACGGACCGGATCAGCGAGCTGCGCATCGGGCGCGAGTGGAAGATCGACGGATTCGAGATCCTCGAGTGAGCGCGGTGGTCCGACGAACCAGGAAGGCGGGGCGGCGCGTCTATTCCTTCCAGCCCGGCCGGGCGGACGGCGACCGCAGCCTGCGCAACCTGCTCGGGGGCAAGGGTGCGAACCTGGCCGAGATGTGCCGCCTCGGCCTTCCGGTGCCCCCGGGGTTCACGATCTCGACCGAGGTGTGCGCCGAGTACGAGGCGCGCGGCGGGAAGCCGCCGGCCGGGCTCGAGCAGGAGGTCTCGCGCGCCCTGCGCGGAGTCGAGGCCGAGGTCGGCCGTCGCTTCGGCGATCCGGAGAACCCCCTGCTCGTCTCGGTCCGCTCCGGCGCGCGCGTTTCGATGCCGGGGATGATGGACACGATCCTGAACCTCGGCTTGAACGACGAGACGGTCGAAGGGCTGGCGCGGCGGAGCGGGAACCCGCGCTTCGCCTGGGACGCGTACCGCCGATTCGTGCAGATGTACACGGACGTCGTCCTGGGCCTCAAGTCGGAGCGGGAGACCGGCGCGGATCCCTTCGAGGCCGTCCTGGATTCGAGGAAGCGCGCGCGCGGAGCGCGCTCGGACGTGGAGCTCGACGCGTCGGACCTGCGCGCGATCGTCTCCGATTTCAAGGCCATCGCGCGCGACCATGCGAGCGAGCCGTTCCCCGAGGATCCGATGGCACAGCTCTGGGGAGCGGTCGGAGCCGTGTTCCGCTCTTGGGGCAACGAGCGCGCGATCGCCTACCGCGCCCTGAACCGGATCCCGGACACCTGGGGCACGGCCGTCAACGTCATGGCGATGGTCTTCGGCAACCTCGGCCCGACCTCGGGCACCGGCGTCGCGTTCACGCGCAACCCCGCGTCCGGGGAGAAGCGCTTCTTCGGCGAATTCCTGATGAACGCACAGGGCGAGGACGTCGTGGCCGGGATCCGCACGCCCCTGCCGATCGACACGCTCGTGGAGGAAGCGCCCAAGGCGTGGCGCGAGCTCATGCGCGTCCAGAAGTTGCTCGAGCGGCACTTCCGCGACATGCAGGACGTCGAGTTCACGATCGAGGACGGGCGCCTCTGGATGCTGCAGTGCCGGACCGGGAAAAGGACCGGTCCGGCAGCCGTCCGGATCGCCGTCGACATGGTCCGCGAGCGGTTGATCTCCCGCGAGGAGGCGCTGCGGCGCGTCGCGCCCGAATCGCTCGACCAGCTGCTCCAGCCCGTCTTCTCCCCCTCCGAACTCGAGCTCGCGCGCGCGGACCGGCGCCTGCTCACGAAGGGACTGAACGCGGGGCCGGGGGCGGCGTCGGGGAGGATCGCGTTCGGCTCGAAGGCGGCGCGCGAAGCCGCCGCGCGCGGCGAGAGCGTGATCCTCGTGCGCACCGAGACTTCGCCGGAGGACATCCTCGGGATGCAGGCCTCGGCGGGCATCCTGACGGCCCGCGGCGGCATGACGAGCCACGCGGCGCTGGTCGCGCGGCAGATGGGACGGGTGTGCGTGGTCGGAGCCGGCGAGCTCGAGATCGACGCGGCCGCGCGCACCTTGCACGTGGACGGCAAGCGCTTCGGCGCGGGCGAATGGCTCTCCCTCGACGGCACGACGGGAGAGGTCTACCAAGGACGCCTCGCGACGGAGCCCTCGCAGGTCGTCGCGCACCTCGACGGATCCGCGCGGAGCGCGGCGCCGGGCCCCATCGTGAAGGCGTACCTCGACCTGATGCGCTGGGCGGACCAGAAGCGCCGCCTGCGCGTGCGCGCGAACGCCGACCAGCCCGATCAGTGCCGGACCGCGCTGGCCTTCGGCGCGGAAGGCGTCGGGCTGTGCCGGACCGAGCACATGTTCTTCGGCGAGGGCCGGATCGACCTCGTGCGGGCGATGATCCTGGCCGAGACGCCCGAGGAGCGCGGGAAGGCCCTGGCGAAGCTCCTTCCGCTCCAGCGCGCCGACTTCGACGGGATCTTCCGCGCGATGAGCGGGTACGCGGTGACCGTGCGCACGCTCGACCCGCCGCTGCACGAGTTCCTCCCGCACGACGAGAAGACGATCGCGGAGCTCGCGCGCCAGATGGGCGTCGACGAGGAGAAGCTCCGCGCCCAGCTGGAGTCGATGAAAGAGCAGAATCCGATGCTGGGGCACCGCGGCTGCCGCCTGGGGATCAGCCACCCCGAGATCACGAGGATGCAGGCGCGGGCGATCTTCGAGGCCGCCTGCCAGGTCGCGGAGGCGACGCGCCGCGTCCCGAAGGTCGAGATCATGATCCCGCTCGTCGGGACGAAGCGGGAGCTCGATCTGCAGGAAGCGATCGTGCGCGCGGTGGCCGAGGAGGTCTTCACCGAATCGGGCCGGCGGATCCCCTACCTCGTCGGGACGATGATCGAGCTCCCGCGGGCCGCTCTGACGGCCGGGGAGATCGCGCGGAGCGCCGAGTTCTTCTCGTTCGGGACGAACGACCTGACCCAGACGACCTACGGGATCAGCCGCGACGACGGCGGGAAGTTCCTGCCGGCGTACCTCGAGCACAAGGTCTTCGCGGACGATCCGTTCGCGACGCTCGACCGCGAGGGAGTCGGCCGGCTGATGCGCATCGCGTGCACGGAAGGGCTGAAGGTCCGCCCCGGGCTGAAGCTCGGGATCTGCGGCGAGCACGGCGGCGATCCGCGCTCGATCGAGTTCTGCCACGAGCTCGGGCTCGAGTACGTCTCGTGCTCGCCCTATCGGATTCCGCTCGCGCGGCTCGCGGCGGCGCAGGCCGCGCTCGGAGCCTGAGGCTCCCGTTCGTCAGAACGCGAGATCCTCGGCCTGGAGCTCCTCGAGCATCCGCACGACCATCCGCGAGACGCGTCGCACCTTGTCCATGTCGACCTTCTCCGGATCGTCGGTCGGCTTGTGGTAGTCCTCGTGGACGTCGGAGAACAGGAACGCCACGGGGATCTTGAGGTTCTCCGCGAAGTTCTTGTGGTCGGACCGGCTCCAGTACTCGTCGCAGCTCCCCAGGCTCGGGAATCCTTCCAGCGGCGCGACCTTCTCGGCGATCTTCACCAGGCCGTTGTATTCGGGCCTCGCGCTCGTCGGCGTGATCAGGAGCTTGTCCGGCGCGTTCCGTCCGATCATGTCGATGTTGATGTTGCAGATCGCCTTCGCCTCGTTGGGAAGCCAGGGATCCTTCGTCCACGCCTCGCTGCCCCACAGGCCCTTCTCCTCACCGGACACCCACAAGAGGAGCACGGAGCGCTTCATCGGCCCGTAGCTCGCGAGCGATTCGGCGATCGCCAGGAGACCGCTCGTGCCGGATCCGTTGTCGTCCGCCCCGTTGTTGATGAGGCCATTGTGGACCCCGATGTGGTCGTAGTGCGCGCTGATGACGATCGTCTCGCGCCCCAGCGCGGGATCGGAGCCGGGCCAGAAGCCGCACACGTTCTCGAGTTCCGGGGAGCCGGCCATCTTGCGGGTATCCGACAGCGTGAGGCCCAGGTCCGTGCCGGGGGCAAGAGTCCCGAGAGCCGTTCCGGCCGCGGCCGCCAGGCTCTCGACAGCGCCCTTCTCGAGCAGCAGCAGCGGGTAGGGACCGTCCTTCTCCTCGTCCTCGTCGCGCGACCTGCGGCCGGATCGGTAGATGCCCCGGCGCTGGTTCTCCACCGCCTTCGCGAAGCGCCGCGCGTAGGGCTCGCCCGAGTACGCCGGTCCGGGCGCGAGGAGGAGGCCGATCGCGCCGGCCTGCCGCGCACGCCCGCGGAGCTTGTTCGCGTCCGTCCCGTCGTCCCAGCACAGCGCCCATTTGCCCGTGACACCGAGCTGGCCGAGATCGGCCTTCCCCCCCTCCCCGCAGAAGACGACCGGCCCCGACACCTGCAGCGGCTTGCAGTCGGAGGTCGAGCGCAGGAAGTAGTCCTCCGCGAAGCGCAGCTCGCCCTGCGCGGTGCCGCGTTCCCACACGAGCTTCGTCGCCGTCTCGTCGATGCGCTCCCGCCCGTCGGGATAGCCGAAGAAGTACCCGTCGCGGGCTCCGGGCTGCCAACCGAGGCGTTCGAGCCTGGCGCGGATGTACCGCGCTGCGATCCGTTGTCCCGGGCTCGGCGTATCGCGGCCCCCGAGCTCGTCGGAGGCGATGAAGAAGACGTCCGAGCGGATCTTCTCGGTCTGGATCGTGTCGAGGGCCATCTCGAGGCGGCTCGTCGCGATCGCCGCGGAGGCGGCCGGGGCGGAGGCGTGCGCGAGGCCGACGAGGAAGAGCGGGAGGGCGGAAGCCGCCGAAAGGACGCGTCGAAGGGGAGGATGTCGGGTCACGGATATTCGCTCCTGGCCGGCGGACATCGTACGTGGCAGCGCCGGCGCGCGCATCGAAGTCCGCACCCTCGAGCGGTTTCGATTGCGTAGGAGCTAGGTCCTCGTGCGCGAGCGCAGATAGGTCGCCGTCGACGCCTCGACCCGCTCGAGAAGCTGGGCGAGCGTGCCCTCTTCCTCCGTCCGAGCGAGGTCGTCCAGGTTCGCCTGGCACCATTCGCAGCCGATCTCCTCGACGTGGAAACGGACGTAGGCGCCCGGTTCGGGGGCGAGCGTGCCCGCGAGGCTCCGCGCCAGCCAGTGGCGCGCCGGGCACGACGCGCGGCCTTCCCGCCAGACCGCCCCGACGTCGATCGAAGGGGCCGTCGAATCCTCCTCCAGCGCGGCGGCGAGCTGCGGGAGGACCTCGCCCTTCTCGTCGCGCGCGGCGAGCAGGTCGCGCATGCGCTTCAGCGCGCGGAACTTGATCCCCGCCACGGAAGTCTCGTCGCGCAGGTCGAAGCGCTCCCACGTGTCGCGGTTGCGCCACCCGCCGGCGAAGAGCGCCTCG
This sequence comes from Planctomycetota bacterium, assembly GCA_046155895.1. GTDB lineage: Bacteria > Planctomycetota > UBA1135 > UBA1135 > DASYPQ01. The sequence continues at coordinate 19,835 of JBJXFB010000046.1, forward strand.
ACGACCATGAGACGCTTGAACTCACCTTCCTTCCAGGTCTCCTGCACCCAGTCCTTGAGCCCGGCGAGCAGGAGATCGGCTCCGGCGCGCGCGAGATCGCTCTTGCGGACGATCGCACTGGGCGTCTCGCGCTCGGCCGCGAGCGTCTCGATGCCCGGCGCCTCGTCGTCCTCGCCGCGCGGGCCGATCGTCATGGCGCGCTGCCGCCTCATCCAGTCGATCGTGCGGTTCTTCGCGATCCCGAACAGGTACTGCTCGAACGTGTACACGGGATCGAAGTCGCCGATGCCGCGCACGGCGCCGAGGAAGGTCTCCTGGATCACGTCCTCCCTCGCGTCGCGGTCGGGGATGCGGCGCGCCACGTACGCGGCCAGGCGTCCGCAGTAGGTGCGTTCGACTGCCAGCCACTCGGCATCGTCGCCTTGCTGGAGGCGCGGAACGTCGGGAGACCAGTCGGTCAAGGACGTCCTTGCGACACGAAGAACACCGCGACGAGCGTCGCCAGCCCGCCGAGCAGCGCGAGGAGGAGGAGGAAGAGCGCCAGGCGCACCATCGCGGACACGAGCCGGCCCGTCGTGCGGCGCGCACCGCCCACGGCTCCGCCGAGGTTCGCTCCGGCGATGGTCCGTCCCGCGCTCCGCGCCACGCCGCGGAAGAGGGAGACGAGAACCTCGAAGGCCAGGAGCACCGTCGCCCAGGCGGTCTTGAGCACTCCCCCGGAGGCCGGAGGAGGAACGGGTATCGTCGCGACCGGACTGGCGACAGCGCCGCCGGAGGCCGACAGGGTCGCGAGCGCGGCCGCCGGGCGCGGGACGACGTCGCGCGCCGCCGTGCCCTCGGAAAGCGTCTGCATCGCGAACGACCCGTCCGCGGGCGCCAGCGCGTCGGCGGTCCTCGGCACGCCTGACTGCGCCGGCGCGCGTCGCTCCCCCGCCGTGCGCAAGCCGTCGATCACACCGCGCGCGACCTCGACGGCGCCGCGCGTCAGCTCGCGCGCCGTCTGCCGCGCGTCGCTGGAGGGAGGCTTCGGGGTCGCCGGCCCGACGTCGCGAGCGAGGACCGGCGGCGCGGCGGCCCGCGCGCGCTCTCCGGCCAGGAAGACCGAGTCGAGGGCGCGCGCTCGCACTCCGAGGTCGGAGAGCATGTCGGCGACGCTCGCGTAGCGCTCCTCCGGCGAGAGGCGCAGGCTGCGCACCACGACCGGCCGGCAGCGTTCGGGGAAGCCCTCGGGGAACGCGGGCGGCTGGTCGTCCTCGCGCAGCGCGAGCGTGCCGGGCACGGCGGCCTGGAACGGGAGTCTCCCCGCCAGACTCTCGTAGAGGATGACGCCGAGCGAGTACACGTCGGCGCGGTGGTCGGCGCGGTTCTTCAGCACCTCCGGCGCCATGTACTGCGGCGTGCCGCGGCCGAACGAGAGCGTCAGGCGTCCGTCGGTCATCATCTTCGCCAAGCCGTAGTCGCCGACACGCGCGACCTCTCCCTTGATGAAGATGTTGCTCGGCTTCAAGTCGAAGTGGACGAGCCGCAGGTCGTGCAGGGCGAGGACGCCGCGGCAGGCCTGGATGAAGTAGAGGAGCGCGCGCTCCTCCGGCAGCCTCTCACGCTTCTGCACGCGCGCCAGCGTGTCTTCGCCCGCATAGCCCATGATCAGATACGGGACGCCCAGGACGGTGCCGAGGTCCTCGATCGTGACGAGGTTCGGGTGGTCGAGCGCCGCGAAGTGCCGGATCTGCTCCAGCTCGCGCTCGACGGCTTCGCGCTGCGCGTCGTCGTCGATCTTCAGGAACTTGATCGCGTAGGCCTTGCCGATCGAGTGCTTGCGCGCCTTGTAGACCTCCCCGAACGCCCCGCCGCCCAGACGGTTCTGGATCTCGTAGCCCGGGATGAAGTCCGGCTCGCGGAAGCGGTTGTAGAAGGCTTCCCAGTCCATGGTCAGGCGGGGCGAGGCCGCGCCGGGTTCGGAGCGACCATCCTAGCGGGCCAGACGGTGATGCCGAACGGCGGGCGGTCGGCGGCGCGCGCGGCCACGGACACGGAGATCGAACGGGTCGGAGGGCAAGGCAGGGAGAGGGCCGGATCGGGGCCCTGCGAGCCAGCTCCACCCTGGACGCGGACTCCGCCCGCGCAGCGGACGAGCAGGGCGGCATCCTCGATCTCGAGGGTGACTTCCCGCAGCAGGTCGGAGACCGTGATGTGGCGGTCGAGGCGGGGTCCGATGCGAACTCGGCCTCCCGGGCCGCTGGGAAAGAGCAGGACGTGACGCGCGCCCTTGCAGTCGGCTCCGGAGAGGAGGTCGAGGACGGCCGCGGACGAAGAAGGATCGGGAGCGCGGAAGCGGAACGAGAGGTTCGGCGCGAGGTGGACGAGGTCGCCGTCGCCGAGGAGCGCGGGCTCCGGGCCGACGAATTGTCCGGCGACGAGGATCCTCGCGCTCCCGAGCGCGGCGAGGGTCCAGCGCGGGCCGGAGTGGAAGGATTCGCGGAGGGCGAGGCGCGCGTGGATCGCTTCCACGTCGGCAAGGAAAGGCAGGTCGGCCGAGGAGGAGCTCAGGTGCCCGATGACGAGGGAATCGCTCGAGGCGACGAAGTACTCCCCCCCGTCGTCGACCGCGAGGAGGAAGCTCGAATGGGAGGAATCGGACACGGGAGCGGAGGCGAAAAGGCCGCGAGTGCGGCTCTTGTCCTCACATATTGCACGAGGGCCCGGACATAAGCCCCGCATAAGGCGCTCTTGGGCCGTCCAGGGTAGGCTCCAGCCGGAACGAGCACCGTGCGACTCCTCGTAATCGAAGATTCCTTGCGTCTGCAGGAATCGCTGCGCGCCGGCTTCGGGCGAGCGGGATTCGCGGTCGATGTCGTCGGGGAGGGCCGGCAGGCGCTCGCGTTCGCCAAGCGCGACCACTACGACGCGGTCGTACTCGACCTGACGCTGCCGGGGCTCGACGGGCTCGACCTCCTCCGCGAGCTCCGTGCGGGAGGCTCGGACGCGCATGTGCTGATCCTGACGGCCCGGCACGGCCTAGAGGACCGGGTCCGCGGCCTCGAGATGGGCGCCGACGACTACCTCCCCAAGCCCTTCTCGTTCGACGAGCTTCTCGCCCGCGTCAAGGCCCTCGTCCGGCGCCGGTACGCGAGCAAGAGCCCCGAGATCCCGATCGGGGACCTCGTGGTCGACACGATCGGCCGCCGCGTCACGAAGTCGGGCGTCGAGGTGCGGCTGACGCGGCGCGAGTACCGGATCCTTGAGTACCTGGCGCGCCGGCACGGCGAGAACGTGACCCGCATCGAGATCGAGGACCACGTGTACGGCGAGCGGAACCTTCCCGAGAGCAACGCGGTCGAGTCGGCGGTCTGCGCGATCCGCCGGAAGCTGCGCGACGCGGGTGGGACGCCGGAGGACATTCTGCAGACGCGTCACGGGATCGGGTACTGCCTGGGAGCATGACGAGCGGGCCCTCCCTCCATCGCTACCTCCTGACCAGGCTCCTCTGGGTCGTGCTGCCGATCGTGCTCGGCGGCATGGCCGTGCACGGGTGCTTCCAGAGGCGGCTCCTCGAGGACCAATTCGATGCCGCGCTCGTCGAGAAGGCGACGGTCCTCGCGACGCTCGTCACCGGCGACCGGGAGTCCCTGCAGCTCGACTTCGCCGACGAGTTCATGCCGGAGTACTCGCGCGCGGAGCGGCCCTTCGTCTTCCAGGTCTGGTACCCCGACGGGAGGTCTCTCGAGCGCTCCTATTCCCTCCACGGTCAGGACCTACCTTTCCGGCGCGGGCCGCTCGCAGAGCCCGCGGTCTTCGAGGCGACGCTCGGCTCGGGAACGCGACTCCGCTGCGTCGGGGTCGAGTTCCCCGCCCGCCTCGGCAAGGCCCCGCACGGCCCGAGCGGGACCTCCGTCGTCATCGCGGTCGGCGCGGGGCTCGAGCAGCTCGAGGCGGCCCTCGAGAAGGGACGGCTCGAGGTCGCGATCACGGGCATCGTGTCGGTCGCGGGGATCGCTGTTTTCGTCTTCCTCGCGCTGCGCCGGGGCGTCCGCCTGCTCCGAACCGTCGTCGCGGAGGTCGAGGGGCTCTCGCCCGGCACCCTCGGGAAGCCGCTCGACGAGGAGCGAGCTCCCGACGAGATCCGGCCGATCGTGGCTTCGTTGAACCGCTCCCGCGAGGCGCTGCGGGCGCTCGTCGAGCGAGAGCGGCGCTTCACCGCGGACGTCGCGCACGAGCTGCGCACGCCGATCGCCGAGCGGCGCGCGGCCGCGGACGTCGCACTGCGCTGGCCCGACGAGGACTCGCGGAACCGGCTCGGCGTCGACGCGCGGGCCATCTCTCTCCAGATGGGATCACTGGTCGAGAGTCTCCTCGAGCTCGCGACCATCGAGTCCGACTGCACGGGCGAGCCCGTCGAGCCCTTCGACCTCCGTGAGCTCGTCCTGCGCGTCGTCGAGCACGCCCGGCGGAGCCACGGCGCGAGCCGGGAGATCGAGGTCGACGCGCCGGAAGCCGTTTCCATCGAATCGCGTCCCAGACTCTGGGAGGTCGCCGCGCGGAACCTCCTCGACAACGCGATCAGCTACTCGCCCGCCGGCGCCCGGATCCGTGTGATCGTCCGCCGGGACGGCGACGGAGCGAGCCTCGCGGTCTCGAATCCGACGCAGTCGATCGACGCGGCGAGCCTCCCGCGCTGCACGGAGCGGCTCTGGCGGGCGGACCGGAGGCCGGGCGACGCGAGCCACTTCGGGCTCGGCCTCTCGATCGTCCAGGCCGCGTGCGACAAGCTCGGCCATCGGCTCGAGCTCGGCCTCGAGGCCGGCGTCTTCCACGCGGCCGTCTCGAGGACCGCCGCGTTCCCCCTTCTCGGATAGAATCGTACCCGGACCCTCCCTCGGACTCGTCACCATCTCCCATGAACACGAACCTGTTCCTCGGCGTCGGCTTCGCCGTGATCCTGTCTGCTCCCCGCGACCCGAGCTCGCTTCCTTCGAGGACGCTCGCGTTCGACGAGGTGACGATGCATCTCGAGGTGGACCTCCCGTACCCGGTGCGGTCGCTGATCGACATGCCGACCGAGGTCGTGCTCGAGGTGGCCTCGCCCTTCGCCCTGGCGCACCTGCGCGTGGTCAGCCCGCATGGGCGAGTCGTCTTCGAGCTCGAGCGGCCCGATGCGGTGAGCACGGGGCTCGCGGAGATCTCGCTCGAGTGCGAGGGCAACTCTCTTCGCGACGTCCTGCGCGAGTTCCCGCCGGGCGAGTACCGGGTGCAGGCGACGACGCTCAAGGGGCTGCCCGTCGAGGGCATCGCGCGCCTGAGCAACCGCTTCCCCGGCCTGTTCGCCGCGGTCGCTCCGATCGACGGCGAGGTCGTCCCCGAGGGGGACGTGACGATCGAGTGGACTTCCTCGCGGGGGGCGGCGCGCTACGTGCTCGAGGTCGAGCAGGAGGAGAGTGGGTTCACCCTCGAGGTCGCGCTGATTCCGGGTGAGACGCGCTTCACTGTGCCGGCCCAGCTCTTGAGGCCGGGCGTGACCTACGAGTACAGCTTGGCGGTCCAAGGGGATACGGACAACGAGCTCGAGGTCGAGGGTCGTTTCGCGACCGCTTCCGGCAGCGCGGGCCGCGCATTCGGTCGCTGATTCTCGGCATCCGTCAGCGAGCGGTCAGGTGCGTCTCCCGCTGCGGTCGTAGTTTCGGCGTGGGCGTCCGATCCCGGACGCCGAACCCCGGAACGACGAACGAACGGAGACCCCCATGATCGCAGCATCCCGATTCCTCGGCCTCACGACCTTCCCGCTCCTCCTGGCCATTGGCCTCTTCTTCCCCGGTCCTGCGGCAGCGCCGCCGCCCTCCATCCCCTTCGACGAGGCGAGGTTGATCCTCGAGTACAACGCGACCGACGGGGACGCCGAGATCGTGCTCGACGTCGACGCCGATGTCGGCCTCGAGCGTTTCAGGGTGATCTCGCCCGACGGCCGGCAGGTCCTCGACCTTCGCGCACGGGACTGCCAGGAGCTCGGCATCCGCAAGATCCGGCTCGAGACCCCGGAGCCCTCGCTCGAGGAGGTGCTCGAGGCCTACCCGGAAGGCCTCTACCACTTCCGAGGCAAGTCGGTCGACGGCCAAGTCCTCGTGAGCGACGTGTGGCTCTCCCACGAGCTCCCCGCCGCGCCGACGATCACGTTCCCGCTCGACGGCGCCGTCGGGGTGCCGACGAACGGCTCGGGGACCACGTGGACCGCCGGCGCCGACGCCGCGAGCTTCTTCCTCGAGATCGAGCAGGACGACCTGGGCGTCGACGTGCACAGCAACATCCCCGGCGGCGCGACGAGCTTCGGCTTCCCCGCTGGATGGCTGATCGGGGACACCGAGTATCAGCTGGGAATTGCGACGCGCTCCGAGAACGGAAATCTGACCGTGGTCGAGATGCACTTCACCACGGGTTCATGAACGAGCGGGTCAGTCGCCGGTGTAGCCCAGGGCATGCAGCACGCGGTGGAAGTCTCCGTGGTCGCCTTCGACAGGCTGCGGGGCCGTTCCGGAGCCCTCGAGGTACGCGCGGGCGTAGCCGAGCAGCGTTCCCTGCGTGGTCAAGTCGACGTCGAGACCTGGCGCCCCGAGACGCCGGAAGCGCAACGGCGGGACCCCGGTCACCGCGTCGAAAGGCTGCGAGAGATCGGTGCCCGGCTGCACGACGAGCAGCGAGTGGTCCAGATACACGCCGAGGTATCCCGCGATCTCGCAGTAGAGCGGCCGGACTCCGGCCGTCTCGGTCGCGGCCGCCACGAGGTCGAGCTCCGGACCCGACCCAGTCCCTTTCGAGCGCACGCCGACCTCCGCGGCGAGAGTCGGGAAGACGTCGACGTGCCCAACGGGCGTTTTCGTCCGGGTTCCTGCCTGGATCAGCGGGTGCTTCAGGATCATCGGCACGAAGGACTGGTCGGGGGTCACGCCCTGGCCGTGGCAGAAGTAGAAACCCTCCTCGCCGAGAGCCTCGCCGTGGTCGGCCGTGATCAGGATCACCGTCTCCTCGTAGCGGCCCTGCTCGCGCAGCCAGGCCACGAGCCGGGCGAACTCGCGGTCGAACGAGGCGATCTCGGCGTCGTAGCGGCCGATGTACTCCTCGAGGTAGTGCCGCTCGCCGATCGCCTGGTACCACGGCACGTACCCGAGGCCGTAGTTCTTGTCCTTGCCAGCCGGCGGCTGAATCTCGACGCCAGCACGCGGATCCTCCGGGGCGAACGCGGCCTCCAGATCCGCCGGCGGCGTGTAGGGTCCGTGCGGATCCATGTAGTGGACCCAGAGGAAGAAGTCCTCGTCGGCCTTCAGTCCCTCGAGCCACTGGAGGGCCGCGTCGGTCCCCGGGCCGGCGGTCCTCTCCGGGGCACTGCGCACGCGCTCGCGCTGCCCCGTGCGCTCGTCGTAGGACTCGAAACCCTGGCCGAATCCGTAACGCGCGGGCAGGACCGGGTTGCAGATCACGGCGCCCGTCCGGTAGCCCGCGCCAGCGAACGCTTCGGCGAGCGTGTCCTCTTCCGGCGCGAGGAGGAAGGAGCCGTTCGCCAGGCCGAAGGAGTTGAACCTCGGGTAGCGTCCCGTGTGGATCGAGGCGACCGAGGGCCCGGTGAAGCTCGAGGAGGAGACGACCCGCTCGAACACCGCGCCCTCGCGCGCGATCGCGTCGAGCGTCGGCGACGTCGGGCGCGAGTAGCCGTAGCACCCGAGATGGTCGGCGCGCAGCGTGTCGACCACGACCAGGAGCACGCTGCGGCGGTTCGCGCGCGGAACGGACGGCGATCCGGCCGCTTCCACACTGCAGGCGGCGGACAGGGTCAGGAGGACGAGCGGGGAGAGTCGGGGGTGAGGAGTCACGGCAGGGCGGGAAAGGCGCTCCGAGACCTTCCCGTCCCTAATCCTACGCGGGATCCGCTCGTCGGGTGGGGCGGCCGGGCCGTCCCCAGCCTCAAGTCGTGCAGACGACCCCCCCGCCCTTCTGCTGCGCATCGAGGAAGGCGCGGCGCGCCTGGGTGAACAGATCGTCGCGGCGCCGGACGTCGGGATGCGGGTACGAGGCGATGCCGACCGAGATCACGACCGGGTCCCCCACCATGTCGTGGATCTTCCGCTCGCTGGCCTGCTCGCCAACGCGGCGGGCCATCACCTTGGCTCCGTCGGGCCCGGTGTTCGGCAGCAGGAACAGGAAGGAGTTCTCGTCGAAGCGCCCGAGCACGTCGGTGTCGCGCGAGAGGTCGAGGAAGATCGAGGCCAGCTCCTGCAGCGCGTTCGCCGGAAGCTGCCCCTCGAAGCCGAGCATCACGCACGAGAGCGGCGAGCCGAATCGGCGCGCGCGCTTGTACTCCTCGTCGATCTTGTAGTTGAGGAACGCGAAGTTGAAGAGGCTCGTTTCCGGGTCGACCAGGGCCGACACCAGGCTTTCGTCGGGCTTCCCCGCGATGTCCGTCAGGAGCTTCTCCGGCAGCACCGCGTCCTCGCTCCCTTGTCCGCGCGCGTCGCGCGGAGGCGCCGGCTGGAACGCCGTCGAGTGCTCGAGCGCGGACCGGAGGCGGCTCGCCGCGATGGGCCTCTCGAGCACGCCGGTCGCTCCGCAGAAACGCGCGATCGACTCGGCGTAGCGGTTCCCGTGCTGCGCGACCACGAAGGTGCGGCAGCGCGTTTGCCCCGCGAGGCGCCGGCATTCCTCGTACACGTTCGCCCCGCGCAGCCAGCTGTCGAGCAGGAGCACGTCGCCGGCCGGCGGCATGTGCTCGAGGATGTCGGCCACCGAGCCCGACTGGGCGACCTCCCAGCCCTCGAGCGTCGACGCCGCGGCGCGCACGTTGGCGAGAAGCGACTCGTCGGTCGTCACGACGCGGATCGTGCGCAGTCCATCGCCCATGTTGTTTCTCACTCTCGTCCCGGGCCTTCGAGCGAGGATTGTCCCCGGAAGACCTTCCGGTTCAACCCTGCAGTTCCGAGGCCCATTCTTCGGGAATGTCGTAGTTCGCGTAGACGCTCTGGACGTCGTCGTTCTCGTCGAGCGCCTCGATCAGAGCGAGGACCTTGCGCGCCGTCTCCTTGTCCGCGAGCGCGACGGTCGAGCCGGGAACCCAGCCGAGCTCGGCCGAGAAGAGCTTGGCGCCCGACTTCTCGACCTTCTGCTTGACGGCCAGGAAGTCCGTCGGCGGCGCGAGCAGCGTGACCACCTCGCCCTCGACGCGGACGTCCTCGGCTCCGCAGTCGAGCGCGAGCTCGGTCCACTTGTCCTCGTCGCGCTCGCCCTTCTCGGCCACGAGGATCGAATGGAACGAGAAGAGGAAGGACACCGATCCGGGCGAGCCGATGGAGCCGCCGTGGCGGTCGAAGGCGTAGCGCACGTCGGGCGCGGTCCGCGCGCGATTGTCCGTGAGGCACACAGCCATCACGGCGACGCCGCCGGGGGCGTAGCCCTCGTAGGTGATCTCCTCGAAGCCCGGACCGCCCTTCTCGCCCGCCGCGCGCTTGATCACGCGCTCGATGTTGTCCTTGGGCATGTTGCCCGCGCGGGCCTTCTCGAGCGCGTACTTGAGCTTCAGATTGTGGTCGGGATCGCTGCCGGCCTGGCGGACGGCGGACATGATCTCGCGCGCGAACTTGTTGAAGAAGCGCGCGCGCTTCTTGTCGACCGCGCCCTTGCGCGCGGCGATGTTCGACGAGTGGGAGTGGCCGGCCATGCGTCTCGACGAATGTACAACGGCCGGGCGCCCCGGTGGGATGAGGAGGTCGGGGCGCCGGCGTGCCTAGCGCTTGCTGAACTGGAAGCCCCGGCGCGCGCCGCGGCGGCCGTACTTCTTGCGCTCCTTCATGCGGCTGTCCCGCGTGAGGAGGCCGTTGGCGCGCAGCACGTCGTCGAATCCGGGGTTCAGCTTCTTGAGCGCCCGGGCGATCCCGAGGAGGACCGCGTCGGCCTGGCCGGTCGGCCCGCCGCCGTGCACGGTCACGGCGAGGTCGTAGCTCTGCGCGGTCTCGGTGACGACGAGGGGCTCGCGCACGCGCTTCTGCGACTGGATGGTCCGGAAGAACTCGTCGACGGGACGGTCGTTGACGAGGAAGCCGCCCGCGCCGGGACGCAGGCGGACGCGCGCGACCGCGGACTTGCGGCGACCGAGGCCAACGATGTCGGCGGTGGGACTCATGCTCGGATCTTCTCGACGAGGACGGGCTTCTGGGCGCTGTGGGGATGTTCGCTGCCGGCGTAGATCTTCAGCCGCGAGAGGAGGTCGTGGCCGAGCGCGGTCTTGGGCAGCATGCGCTTCACCGCGAGGCGGATGATCTCGTCGGGCCTGCGCTCCGCGAGGTCCTCGTACGCGATCACCCGGCGGCCGCTCGGATACCCCGTGTAGTGTGCGTAGGACTTCTGGCCCCGCTTCACGCCCGTGGTGCGCACCTTCTCGGCGTTCACGACCACGACGAACGCGCCGTTCTTCTCGCTGGGCGTGTAGGTGGGCTGGTCCTTGCCCATCAGGTTCATCGCGATCTGCGCGGCGAGCCTCCCCAGCGTGTGCTTCGAGGCATCGTAGAGGAGCCAGCGCTCCGCGAGGTCGGCGGATCGTACGTGAGTGGTCGGCATGGTTCGGTTCCGGGCGGAAGAAGGTATCGGGGAGAGCGGTCGACGGCAACGGTCGGACCGCGGAACGTTCAACGGAAGCCCGTGAACCGGATCCAGGCCTCACCACGACCCCTCGCGCCGGACACGAGGCGTCCAAGGAGCACCGGGATCCCCTGCGGCAGGCCGCTCGAGAGCCATCCGGGGGGCGCTGGGGCCGCTCGCGGCGGCGGAAGGGGCGATCCCGTCCTCCAGGCGCCCCTCGCGGTCCATTCTCCGTCCTCGCGGATCCAGGACTCGGCCAGGGAGAACGGCTCCTCGCCCGCGTCGCGGGCCTGGAGGAGGTAGATCGTGGATCCGGGCGCACGGGCCCGCCACGGAGCTCCGGGCACCAGCGATCCCACCCAGACGACCGGGGCTCCTTCGGGATCGACCTCGAGCGCCGTGGAAGGGAGATCGGCCGAGTCGACCTCCGCCGCGGCGAAGCTCGCGCGAACCTCCAGGACGAGGTCGCTGCCGTCCGCGAGCTCGATCACGGTCGCGCTGTCCGACGCGGGATCACGCGCGCGCGAGAGCACGAGGACGAGCGCGGCGCCGGCCAGCGACACGAGGATCGAAACCGCCCGGCGCTCGCGCGCAAGGATCGCGAGGAGGAAGCAGGCCGGCAGGAGGGCGAGCGCGGCCAGGGGCAGCGACGTCGAGGGCGGCCCCACGGGGGGGCGTGGACGGGAGCGGAGGCCGGGAGGAAGCCGGTCGAGCGGCGACTCTTGGGTGCTCCAACCGAGGAAGCGCGCCGAACCCGCGGGGTCGGCCGGGTCTTCGGCCAGCCAGGTCACCCTGGGCACGACGTCGGGCTCGCCCTCGCCGCGCGCAGGCAGAGGCACGCGCAGCCGCACGCGCTCCCCCGCGAGCAGCCCGCCCTCGAGGCGCGTTTCCCCCGACTGCCCGAGCGAGATCACGAGATCGCGCACCGGACCGACGACCTCCACCTCGCCGATGCGTCCGCGAGAACCGAGGAGACTTCCCGCGATGAGAAGGAAGTGGATCACGAGGATCCTTCTCCCCGCCGCGCACTGGCGCCGAACCCCGCGATGGCGAGGAGCACGAGGCAGGCGCCGACAGGAACGAGCGCGTCCGCGAGCACAGGACCCTCCCCCGCGGACGGCGATGCTCGACCGGCGATCCACCCCAGTGGACTCGCGCGCGCGACCAGCACGAGCCAGTCAGCGGGCTCGCCGTAGGTCGGCGCTCCGCCGAGGCCCAGACAGAGAGCGAGGAGCGGGGCGCCCGGCACGAGTGCGAGCCACGCGAGAGCGTAGGCACGCGCGCGCGCGGGGACACGCGCCGCGAGATCCGCAGCTGCGGCGAGCGCCAGGATCATGCCGATCGCGGCGCAGGCCTGGATCGAGAGCCGCGACGGATCTCCCCCCCTCGAGAGCTCCGAGCCCAACCCGGCGGCGATCGGGGGCGCCGCGAGCGCCGCGTTCACGAGGGTCCCCGATCCCGAGCGTCCGGGCAGGCCGAGCCAGGCGATCCAGGGCAGCGCCGCGAGCGCCCAACGCGGAGCTTCGCCGAACGAGAGCGCGATTTCGGGCCAGAGCGCGGGCAGGACGAGCGGCGCGCACGAGAGAACCCAGGCCGCCGCGAGCCCGGTCGTGCCGCGGGCCACCGTCAGTCCTCGTGCACCGCGGCGGGCTCGCCGTCGCGCCAGAGCACGTCGGGGACGTCCCAACGCACATCGAGCAGCACCCAGTCGCGCGCGTCAGCGCTCGTGTTCCGGATCGCTTTCAGTCCCCGCCGCAGCGCGTCCCACTTCTTCGAGGCGGGGAGCTCCCCCGGCTCGTCCGAGCCGGGGATGCGCCCGAAGAAGACGCGCCGGCCTCCCTCGAGGTGGAGCACGACGCCGGGGTCTTCGACGGAAGCCCGTCGGGCGTGCGACGCGTCGATCGCGGGCGCCCCCATCGTCTCGAAGTCCTCGGCGGAGAGCGAGGCGCGCATGGAGGTCGCCACGTCGAGCGCATCGGCGAACTCGGGGGCGACGAGCCTCGCCCCGCGATGGACCTCGGATCGCACGCGATCGAGCGCGCCTTCGTCGGCGGCGAGGAGCGGCAGCCAGCCGCCCCCGATCCAAGGCGGGCGCACCCACTCGCCCGGGAGGATCACGCCCTCCTTCGAGACCGCGAGGTAGACGTCCCCGACCAGCACGCACGCGACGGGCTCGCGAAAACGCACGCGGACGTCGTAGCCGTCCGGCCACAGGACCCGGCCCTCCCCGACCTCGGCGACGAAGGGCAGGGAGAGCAGGGCCGCGCGGATCGCGGGGCCGGCCGAGGGATCGATCGAAGAGAATGGGGGGAGCGAAGCCAGACGAGCGGCGAGCGTCTCGCGCCACCGAGCGTCGACGAGCCCGCTCGAGTCCGCGATCGTGGTGCGGCGCGGATCGATCCGGGTGAAGCCGACGAGGTCGAGATCGCCTTCGAGCGCCGCGGAGAGCGCGGCCAGGATCGAGGCGATGAGGGCGAAGGGTATCCAGAACGGGACCTGGCCGGCGCGGCGACGAAGCCTCGGGCGGCGCGGATCACTCCGCGTCACCCGGTGGTCGATCCCTCCGGAAAGCCCGGCGAGCACGAGATCGTGCGCTAGTTGCGCACGCCGGCGAGCGGCGATTCGACCGTGGCGACGCCTCCGGCGGAGGGCGCCTGTCCGTAGCGGCGGGAGATCTCCTCGATGTAGAGGTCGAGGGCCGTCTGGATCTCGCTCACCTCGTCGCGGGACAAGGTGACGGCCTTCGACGTGCCTTGGGCGTGCACTTCGTGGGCGAGGAGGCGCGAGAGGATCTTGAGACTCGCGAGGTGACGGAGGATCGGGTTCTGGGGCTTCTGGCTCTGGATGTCCATGTTCGGAGGGCGTGCGTGTCGCGTAGAGTGTTTGCGGGGAAGGCCGGTCCCTAGATACTTCTCTCGAGGTCGCCCCTCAAGCGCGTCGTGACGCTTCAACACCGCATTTCGGGATCCAGATGACGCAGGAGAGCTCGAGGCAGGAATCGAGCGATCCGCAGGGTCCGCGTCCCCGAGGTCGGCGACGCCGGAACCGCGGCCCGAACGGGAGAGAGAGGGAGCCAGAGCCCGCGGCCCCAGCGGCCGATGACGGCCAGCAGCCTGGCGATGAAGGGGTCCTCGATCCGCCCGGCGGAGCCTCCCTGGAACGCTGGAAGGGCTACGTCCTCAATCCCTTCCAGCGGCAGGCGGTCGAGGCGATCCGGGGCGGCCACAACGTCCTCGTCAGCGCCCCGACCGGGGCGGGGAAGACCCTGGTCGCGGAATACGCGATCGAGGACGCGGTGAAGAAGGGCCGGCGGTGCATCTACACCTCCCCCATCAAGGCGCTCTCGAACCAGAAGTACCGCGACTTCCGGGACGACCCGACGATCGACGTCGGGATCATGACCGGGGACGTCACGATCCACCCGACCGCGCGGGTCCTCATCATGACGACGGAGATCCTCCGGAACTCGATCTTCGAGAACCCCGAGCACCTGGCCGAGGTCGAGTACGTGGTCTTCGACGAGGTCCACTACATGGACGACCTCGAGCGCGGCTCGGTGTGGGAGGAGAGCCTGATCTTCGCGCCCGACTCGATGCGCTTCATCTGCTTGTCGGCGACGATCCCGAACGTCGAGGAGCTCGGGGCGTGGCTGCGCGAGATCCGCGGACCGGACATGGTGGTGATCCGGTCGTCGCGGAGGCCGGTGCCGCTCCACCACGAGCTGTACACGGCCAGGTCGGGGCTCTTCGAGCTCGCGAACGCCGAACGCGTGAGGAAGCGCGAGCTCGAGGCGGCGGGGAAGCTGGGTCCGGCGAAGTTCCGGCGCAGGGTCCGCGGCGGGCGGCGCGATCGGCGCGGCGGAGGCGGCCGGGGCGACCCCCTGACCGAGTCGCCGGATCCGATGCCGCTCTTCGATCGCCTGCAGCAGGAGGATCTTCTCCCCGCGCTCGTGTTCTCGTTCAGCCGCAAGGACTGCGAGAGGCTCGCGCGCTGGAACGAGGGCCGCGAGCTGCTCGACGAGCGGGAGCGCAAGGCGATGGACGAGCTGCAGGCGGAGCTCGTGCGCCTGTACCAGCTCGATCCCGGCGAGCTGGGCGGCGAGGTGATGGCGATGGCGCGGCGCGGAATCGCCTACCACCACGCGGGGATGCTGCCCGTGCACAAGGAGCTCGTCGAGCGCATGTTCACGTCGGGGCTCCTGAAGCTCCTCTTCACGACGGAGACCTTCGCGCTCGGGATCAACATGCCCGCGCGGACGGCGGTGTTCGCGTCGCTGCGCAAGTTCGACGGCGTGTCCTTCGACTACATGCAGACGCGCGACTACATGCAGATGGCGGGGCGCGCCGGGAGGCAGGGGAAGGACGCGGAGGGGCTCGTGATCTCGCTGCTCTCTCCCAAGGACCTCGCCGAAGCGCCGCTGAAGCGGCTGATCCTCGGCCAGCCCGAGCCGGTGCGGAGCCGTTTCAGCCTGTCGTTCAGCTCGCTGCTGCACCTGGTGGAACGCCTAGGGCGCGAGCGCGTGCACGAGGCCTGGGAGAAGTCGTTCAACCAGTTCCAGAGCCGCAAGGGCACGCCCAAGCAGCAGGAGAAGAACAGCCGCGAGCAGCGGCGGATCCTGGACAGTCACCTCGCGTTCCTCGAGGAGATGAAATACATCGAGGGCGGCGTGCTGACGCCGCGCGGGAAGGTCGCCAAGCAGATCAACGGGTACGAACTCCAGCTGGCGGAGCTCCTCTTCTCGGGCGCGCTGGAGGACCTGCCCGAGAAGGCCCTGGCGATCGTGTTCGTGGGCCTGGTGTACGAGGAGCGGCGGCGCGGGGATTCGGGCTACGCGCCGGCCAAGATCTTCGGCAACGTGCGGTCGCGGGTGCAGAGCGAGATCCACGCGCTGGCGATGCGCGCGGCGGATCACGAGCTCTACTCGACGATCAAGCGGCCGGATTGGGGCTTGTCGGAGATCACGGCGCGCTGGATGGACGGCGAGGACTTCGAGACCATCGCGGAGTCGACGGAGATCACCGCGGGCGACATCGTGCGGCACCTGCGGATGGCCGTGCAGCTGATGCGGCAAGTGCGGCGGGCGATCGATCGCGACTGGGACCTGCGCGATCGGCTGCTCGAGTCGATGGAGCGGATGAACCGCGACGTGGTCGACGCGCGCAGGCAGCTGGAGTTGGGGTGATGGCGGGCTCGGGGAGGGCTCGATAGGATGAGGCCGCCCGGTCCGGAGAGCCGGGGAAACGGGGTGGCCATGCAGAAGCTCTCGATCGGTGTCGGAGCGGCGATTGCGATCCTGAGTGGCCCGAGCAAGGCGCAGACGACGTCGCTCGTCAGCCGCAACACGCTCGCAGGCACCATCACTCCCGACTTCAGGGCATCGCTCTCGACCAGCGGGCGCTTCGTGGCGTTTTCGAGCACGGCCGCGAACGTGGTCCCGAACGACACGAACGGGGTCCGCGACGTGTTCGTCCACGATCGCCAGACCGGGTCGACGACCCTGGTCAGCCGGAGCTCGAGCGGGATTCCGGGGAACGGCGCGAGCAGCGCACCCTCGATCTCCGCCGACGGGCGCTTGGTGGCGTTCGCAAGCGACGCCAGCAACCTCATTTCGGTCGATTCGAACGGGCGCACGGACGTCTTTCTCCACGACCGGCAGACGGGCACGACGTCCCGCGTCAGCGAGAGCTCGACCGGCGTGCCGGGCAACAACAGCAGCACAGCGCCCGCGATCTCCGGCGATGGCCTGTTCGTGGCGTTTAGCAGCTCCGCGTCCAGCTTCGTCCCCGAGGACACGACCGGCTTCCCGGACATCTACGTGCGCAATCTTCAGACCGGCACCACGGAGCTCGTGAGCCGGAGCTCGGCCGGCGTCCACTCGAACAACTCGAGCTCGCACCCATCGATCTCCTTCGACGGCAGGTTCGTCGCGTTCGACAGCCTCGCCACGAACCTGGTGACGCCCGACGGGAACGGCATATGGGACGTGTTCGTCCGCGACCGCATGATCGGGACGACGGAGTTAATGAGCTTGAGCTCGGGCGGTGGCACCGGAAACTCCCGCAGCGCCCTCCCCTCGATTTCCTCCGACGGGCGGTTCGTCGCCTTCCAGAGCACCGCCAGCGACCTGGTCCCAGCAGACTCGCCCGCCGACGACGTCTTCGTGCGCGACCGCCTGACCGGGACGACGGAGAAGGCGAGCCGGGACTCGATCGGCATCCCGGGCAACTCGCACAGCGGCGGCGCTTCGATCTCAGCCGACGGCCAGCACGTCGCGTTCGAGAGCTGGGCCTCCAACCTGATCGCGAGCGACACGAACGGCACGCTGGATGTGTTCGTACACCACCGCTCCAGCGGAGCGACGGAGCTCGCGAGCCGGAGCTCCGCTGGAGTCCAGGGGGACGACCACAGCGTGGGAGCTTCGATCTCGGCCGACGGCCGTTTCGTGGCGTTCTCGAGCGATGCCGACAACCTGGTCCCGCCTCCGCCGACCAGTCAGCGCTCGCTCTTCGTCTACGACGGCGCTCCCGTGTTCCGTTCGTTCTGCTTCGGCGACGGCAGCGGCGCGCCGTGCCCCTGCGGGAACAGCGGCTCGCCGGGACGCGGCTGCCAGAATTCGGCCTCGACGGGCGGGGCGATGCTCGCCGCCTCGGGCGCGGCGAGCCTCGCGGGCGACACGGTCGTGCTCACGGCGTCCGGCGAATTGCCGAGCGCGTTGAGCATCGTGCTGCAGGGAAGCCTCGAGATCAGCGCCGTGAACTACGGCGACGGCCTGCGCTGCGTCGGAGGCACCCTGAAGCGCCTGTACGTCAAGAACGCGGTCGGAGGGGTGGTCATCGCTCCTCAAGGCGCGGACCCGTCGGTCTCCTCGCGCTCCGCGGCGCTCGGGAGCCTGATCCCGGCCGGAGCCTCGCGCTACTACCAGACCTATCACCGCGACCCGAGCGCGTCCTTCTGCCCCGACCCGCCAGGCAACGCCTGGAACGTCACGAACGCGATCGAGGTGGTCTGGGGGTATTGAGAAGTCGCGGCCGCGTCAGCCGTCGCCGATCACTTCGTCACGGGCACGAGCATCTGTTCCGCGATCTCGTGTTCCCTCGGCGAGTGCTCCAGGATCAGCAGCGCCGCATCGTGCTCGAGCGCGACACGGTCGGCCAGCCGCAGCGGAGGACCGCCGCGCTCGCGCGCGGAGGCGATCTCTCCTGCAGTGAAGGTCACGACGTCCGCCGCCCGCGCACGGGAGCGCTCGATCGCGATCCAGGAGGCATCGACGCGCTCGGGCAGATCGGGTGAGCCGAACCACACCGGGTTCTTCTCGAGATCGAGCGACGGCATCCCCTGCTCATCCGCCGGCGCGGGGACGATCGCGATCACGCGTCCCGACTCCTGCCCGAAGTTCACGCACTCTGCCGTCTGATCGCCGACGAGGAGCACCGGCATCAAGACCTGGCGTGGCGCCACGAAGCTCGGATCGACCTCGAGGACCAGCAGCCACCCCGCGCTCACGCTCGGCTTCTCGAGCCGCCAGCCGTGCTCGTAGGGCTTCTCCAGCCTGAACGGCCGCGCCAGCACGAGACTCCGCACCGGGCCCGTGCGGACGGGGGCCGTGGCCGTCGAGCGAAGCTTCTGCGCGGCTCCGCGCCCGCGCGTGGCGGCAGCCATTCCCAACGTGGACATCGCCGCGAGCGCGAGCAGGAGAAAGATCTTGAGTGTCTTGTTCACGGCCTCATCCCTCGCTCAATCGCGCGTGAGCACCAGGTCGTCGAACCCGAGGTGCCCTTCCTTCGATCCGTACATGGGCCCGCAGCGGATCTCGATCCCCGCGATCGCGGACAAGTCGATCCCCGATCCGTTGCGCGTGAAGTCCTCGAGTCGGATCCGGATCGTCTCGAACTCGTTCCCCCACCCGGCGCCGATCCCGCAGGCCGGCCGCAGGTAGGGCACCTCGATCCCGCCGCCGTAGGCTCCGATGCCGATGAAACTCGCAGCTCCGTGCCGATCGTGGAGGCCCACTTCGAACTGCTGGTCGCCGAGCAGCGGTTCGTTCTGCGGATCGCGCGTGGTCTGACAAGCGCGGAAGCCGAGGTAGCGGTACCCCCGGACGTCCGCGAACTCCGGCAGGAGGCTGAACCGGAGTCCGAGGTCCTCGCCGACCCACCCGAAGGTGATGCCGGCCGTCGTGTCCCCGAAGCCCCCCATCGTCATGCCGTTCATCGCAGCGCCGTTGTCCGTGAACGCGTTGTCGGGGTCGTCCAGTCGCCCCTCGAAGAGATCGACGAAGTCGAAGCTCACGCGCCCGCCCGAGCTGCTCGTCGTGGTCGACGGCTGCGACTGGAAATCGTCCACGACCATCCGGTCGCCGGAGGGACCCGGCGTGTACTGCAGGTCGACGACGACGCAGGCGTGCTCGGGCAGGCCGGTCGAATGGAACTGCTCCCACTGCCTCCACAGGAAGTCCTTCGCGGCCAGATTCCCCTCCGTGTAGTGCTTCACGAGCGGCAGGAGGTAGCCCTTCATCAAGAGGTGCGTGTCCGGCCGGTGAACCTGGCAGGGTCCCGTCGCCACGGTCCCGCCGCCGCCGTCGTGGAACGCACCGTGACCCACGCCGTGGAACGAGGTCGACTGCCGGTTCCCGGTGGCGCGGTCGAGCAGGTGGAAGGACTGGCACAAGGAGCAGTCCGCGCAGCCGGTCACGTCGGCGTCCGCCCCTCCGACCCACAGGTGGTAGTTCACGTCGTGCGGGTCCGCGCCGCTGGGACCGAGGATGTCGGTCGGCGCGATGCTCGACACGAGCACGATGTCGGAGCGCGCGAAGTTCACGGGCGTGTACGCGCCGTCGAAGATGCGGTCGTAGGCGCGCGCCACTCCCTCGCCCCCGCGGCTGTGGCCAATCCACACGATGCGTTGCCGGTCGATGTGCCCGGCCAGCACGCCGCCCGCGACGGTGGCCTCGTTGGCCAGGATGTATTCCGTGTTGGTCAAGGTCGTCGTCGCGGCGGTCTCGATCCCCGGCATCGTGTTGTTCGTGTGGCTCATCACGATGCAGCCGTACGACGCGAGATGGCGCCCGATGTGGTCGTACCAGGTGTAGACGTGCCCGTTGCCGTGGCTGACGACCACGAGAGGGAGCTCCCCGAGCGACGCGATCTCCGTCGGGTAGTAGAGATCCTGCCCGAGCCACGACCCGCCGCTGTAGATCACCTCGGTCACAGCGAGCGGCCCCGCATTCTGCGTGGGACGGGCGACGAAGAACCCAGGCTCCCCGGAAAGCCCGTCGATCCAGTCCCCCCGGTCGAGCATTCCGTTCTGGTTGAAGTCGAGAACGAGGTCGTAAGGCACGCCCAGGCCGATGCCGGCGTCGCCCGTCAGCGCCGCCGACGGCTGCAGGAGCACCGTGTTGCCCTGCACGTCCGTTCCGTTGAAGAAGACCGCCTGCGGCTGCCCGCGCACGTCCTGCAACGCGTGGTCCCTCGCCCACGCAGCCGCGTCCTTGTGCGCCACGACGAACAGGTTCCCGGCGCGACCCACGATGCCCGGATAGCGAGTCGGATCGACGGCCACCGAGATCGGCGCGCCTTCCATGAACGTCCGCACGTACTCGAAGTGCGGATACGCGGCCAAGGGGTTGCCAGCGAGCTCGAGGCGCGTGAGTTCGCGGACCTCGGACTCGCGAGGGGCGTGGGGGGGAGCCTGCTGCGGCGACGCGGCCGAGAAGAAACCGGTCGCGAGGAGCGCGAGCGCGCCGCCGCGGAGCCGCGCGGGAGACCGCTTCGGCGCCTTGGACTCACGACCCTGACCGGAGAGCATGGAGAACGCGACCTGCGGGAGGAGATCGTACTACGGACCGCTCGGCCAAGAAGCACGGACCTGTAGCTCCGCCGCGATCGAGAGCATACTGGGGCGATCTCCCCCGAGGCGCCGCCTCCACGACCGAACCGGCATGCTCACGCTCCCTCGCACCCACGCAATTGCGATCTTCCTGGCCCTGCTCGCCTACCCCGCTCGGCCTCAGGGCGAGCCCGCGGCGGCACCGCGCGCGCCCGGTGGCGGCGCGCCCTCGCCCGACGCGATCGCCCAGGGCTCGCCGCCGAGCCTCCCCCAGGACGTCTCGCGCGAGCAGATGTGGCCTGCGCCGACCGCGGAAGACTGGGGTCTGCCCTGCCTGATCATCTGGCAGCGCACCTTCGCGGACGCCTTGACGGTCTCGAAGCAGACGAAGAAGCCGGTCCTGATCTGCGTCAACATGGACGGCGAGATCGCGAGCGAGCACTACGCCGGCATCCGCTACCGCCGGCCCGAGACGGCCGCGCTCTACGCTCCCTACGTGTGCGTGATCGCATCGGTCTACCGCCACACGCCCCGCGACCACGACGAGGAAGGCCGCCGCATCCCCTGCCCCCGCTTCGGCACGGTCACCTGCGGCGAGCACATCGCAATCGAGCCGGGCCTCCACGACGCGTTCTTCGATGGCCGGCGCATCGCTCCGCGCCACATCATGGTCGAGCTCGACCGCGCGGAGGTGTACGACGTCTACTACGCCTGGGACACGGACACGGTCTTCACGGCGCTGAAGACCGGCATCGCGAACCGCGAGAAGCCGCCTCCGGACACGCGCGGGGACCGCCCGATGCTCGAGCGCGTCACGAGCGCCGACGTCCTCGACCGGATCGAGGTCGAGACCGCGTACCAGAAGGGCGACCGCGAGGTCCGCCGCGCGCTCCTCGAGCAGACACTCTCCCACAAGGAAGTCGAGGAGATCGATCTCCTGCGGCTGGCGATCTTCGGGTTCGACGTCGAGATGGCCAGGCTCGCGCGCCGTGCGCTCGCGCAGTACGACTCCGAGGCCGCAGTCGACCTGATCGCGGAAGCCCTCAAGCACCCGATGGAAGCCGAGGAACGGCAGATGCTCCTCGCGGCCGTCGTGCGCCTGGGAGAGAAGTACCCGCGCGCCCGGACGCTCGCGGCGGTCTACGACGGCCTGGCCTCGCGCTCCTCCTCCGTCGACGTGGACGGATGGGCCAAGGCCATCCACACGCGGGAAGGTGCGTCCGCCCGGGGAGCCTACGAGGCCCAGGCGCGCCTCGAGAGCCGCGCGGAGGCCGCCGAGGCGCGACCGCAGGACGGGGGACGCCCAGGTCGAGCTGGCCGAGTCCTTCCTCGACCGCGCCGCGAGCCCGGCCCTCGACCGACGATTCGCGCGGGTGATGATCGAGGACGCGCGGGCGGCCGCGCGAGAGGCGGAGAAGCTCGGCGCCAAGGGCTGGCGCGTCGATGCGGTCCTGGCGGTCGTGGCCTCGCAGCTGGGAGACCTCGACGAGGCCTGCCGCCGCGCCGAAGCGGCCGTGACGGGGGG